>CADAOZ010000003.1 GCA_902789735.1 uncultured Lachnospiraceae bacterium | reverse complement strand
ACAGCGCGGCTCCCCCACTCCAGTGCATCCAAAATCTGCTGCCCGGTCACTTCCAGAACGCAGATCCCGTTTCCGAACGGGTGGACCGCAATGATATCTCCATAGGTGATATCTCCTTTTTCGATGCCGCTCCGGATCGCGCTGCCGTTCTCAAAGGCAATTTCCGCACTGCTCTGGTCGCGATAAGCGTCTGCGCACAGGTCTCCCAGATTCTGGCGGTCCCTGGGAACGATCCTCGCCCGCACGCCGCGCTTCACGAACGAAGACAAGATCAGCGGTGCTTCCCACTCATCGACACTCTCGCTGATCTCAATGTGAAATGTCTCCTCTCTTTCACAGGTCGGCATTTTGGGTCAGTGATGGGGCAAAAAGCATAAAAAAACCGGAAAGCCTATAAATAAAGGCTTTCCGGGAATCCAGCAATTATTCATACTCTATGATAGACCTTTGGTTGACACAGTATGTAGTGGTTCTCATTATACTCCGACCGCCATATCTATACACATTTTATGGATCATTTTGTTTTACCATAATTTTTTGGGTCGATAATTGGTCACTCTATATCTGTTTGTTTCGCTAAATCTTGTTTATGCCTTATTCAGGATGATCTTAACATCGCCAAAATCCTGAGGCACCTCAAATTCTTCCGCACACGCTTCATATCCTTCCGGCACCTTCTGCACGTGAACCGTATACGCCCCGTCTTCCGCTGCGAAGGAAGCCGTTCCTTCCGCATCCGTCTTTCCCATCATGCAGGTAGTGTCGGAACAGAACTGCACCGCAGCGCCGGCGACCGGTCTTCCGTCCTTATCTGTGACAATAACGCGGCAGGCGTTCTGCTTTTCCGGTGTGCCATCGGTCGATAAAGGTTTATTCTCCACCGATTCCTGCGCAAGAAGGCTGTCAATCGTTTTTTCATACTCCGAAATATCGGCAGGTACACCGACGATGGGATATGTCAGGATCTTTCCCTCGCGATCCACAAAGAATGTTGTCGGTAAGCTTTCTACCGCCAGCTCCTCCATCCCTTCATAGGGCAAAATATTGCTGTATGTAAGATTGTTTTTTCTGATCAGCATTCTGCAATCATCCGCCTTCTCTTTCGCATCGTCACAGATGCCGATAATGGCGGCATTCTTCGTCTCCAGACGGCGATGCATATTGCCGAGCTCTTCCAGCTCTTTTTTGCATGGGCCGCACCAGGTTGCCCAGATGTTGATCATGTTTACGGCATGGGCAGAAAAGAGGTCCTCACTCCTTACGAGATTGCCGTCAATATCTGCGGTTTCAAAATGAAGCCTTCTGCCCACCAGGTCAGCCCCCTGGATCTGCGGTCCGATAAACTCGGCATTTTTCAGCGCTTCAATCAGTGCCGGCTGAAGAACACGGAATTCTTCCGCAAAAGCCGGTTCCATTTCCTTCATGAATGCTTCGTCGTTTTGGCGGTCGATAATCGCATAATACACGATATCTCTGTATCTGCCGATCTCCGTGAAGCTGTCTTTGGGCACATCTCCCATCTTCAGCTTCTCTGCAATTTCTTCCGGGCCCTGTGCGCCGCCCATACCGGCGACCACGAGAAGGCTGCCCATGGCATCGGCAACTTTCAGTTTGTCTTCTTCACTCAGCTCACCGCTCTCCGACTTGCCGGCCATAGCTTTGATGTCCTTAGCAGAGACAGCGATATAGCTGAACATCATAAAGTACACGCCGTCTCCGGTGTCTCCGAACGCCATCGGGGAAACCTGTCCGAGGCTGTGATCGAACATATCCGGATAAGTAAGACGAAATCCCATGTTATGAAATGTTTCTGTTCTTGCCATCTTCTACCTCACTTTCTGCTGTCGTTCCTATATACTGTTTCGCTCCCCCTTATGATTCCGCATGCGGCGCAGCACCACATGGGGGTGAAGGTTCATTCCTGTCATCACTTGATTCAAAGAAAGTGTCTTTTTCTGCTACTTCCATGGAAGCGTATGGCTTCATTGTACCAAGCCGCTGGCTTGTCCGGGTCGTCGTCGCCTGCAATGGCTTCCCGTACAGCCTTCACGATAACCTCAAAAAATCCTTCCAGACTGTGCTCATAGTAATCTTCATTCATGTAGTCCGCCCTTATGAAGGCTTTTGTCGTTCCGGGCGCAAGGGCCGTCACAACGCCGTTCCGATCGATGGTCGCTAAAAACTTATCATTCTCTGTCTCATCGTATTCCTCACCGGTTCTCGATCAATTCCGTACCTAAATATACAAATCTTCTAATACAAGTCTTCTAATGTCAGCAGTTTATCCTTCGACCCACTCCGAATAACCGCTTAGCGAGAAAAACATATATTGTACCTCGTCATATTTTTTATCGATCAGCCCCCTGCGGGCCATCAGCGCATCGTATACTGTTTTATCGATCGGTTCATTTTTGAATTTGCATTCTCCAAGGATTGCCTGGTTGCTGATCACATCTATGAAGCTGATTAGTCACTTAAGTCACTCTGGGAGTCACACGGAAAAAAGAGATAAAAAAAGAGCCCGGAAAGCAGCAGTTTTAAGCCATTTTCCGGGGATAAAGAAAGCTGGCACCGGGAATCGGACCCGGGACCTCCGCACTACCAATGCGACGCTCTACCGACTGAGCCATGCCAGCAAATCTATATTTGTCTCACGCGACTATGTTAGTTTATCAAACACCATATCGTTTGTCAATCAAAACGAAGAAAAAAAGAGTCCAAAAAGAGACTGTATTTTTACAATATCCACAGTCAACTTGCTCAGATGCTCAGGCCCCATGTTCATGACCTTGTTCATGACCTCAGAGCTCGCTTGCTGCATGACCTTGTTCATGACCTCAGAGCTCGCTTGCTGTGAACCGGGAAGTCTGACGCCTGGTTCACCACGCCCGGTTCACCCGCATCCGCTTCTGTTAAATCACAGTGTTCCACTTGAAGAAAAACCTTATATGAATGTATAATCGACTTTGGACGCTGCGGCAGTCAAGAGGCCCTGCCCTGAAAGCACGCGGCGGATCATATACAGAGGTATAGAAATAGTGAAAAAATTACTGAAGACCAGAGAAGGAAGGACCATGCTCTGGGCTATTGTTTTTGGATTGCTGCTGACGGCGTCGGCAGCCTGGACCCTGCTGGACACTTTCGTTCTGCCGTCTAATATCGTATCTATGGAGAAGACCGAAGATGACAGAGAAGGAAAGGATTCCGACGTCTTTTATGAAGAACCGGTCATCACGGACACATCCTATCATGACAATGATATCAGCATCGAGATCAGTCAGATCCGCAAGTACGATACAGACATTTATATTGCGGAAGTCATTCTGGAAAATCCGTCTTATCTGAAGACCGGGCTGGCAAACGGCGTATTCGGACGCAACATTGTGGATACAACTTCCTCCATCGCGGAGGAGAACAACGCGATCTTCGCGATCAACGGAGATTATTACGGGTTCCGCACCTCCGGTTACGTAATGCGGCGCGGTCAGGTCTTCCGGGATTCGATCAGCGAACTGAGCTATACGGAAGATCTGGTGATTTATAAAGACGGGAACATGGAGATCATAGACGAGATCTATACCTCCATGGAAGAACTGCAGGAAAAAGGCGCCAGAGAAGTCTTTTCCTTCGGACCGGGCCTTGTGGAGAACGGAGAGGTTTCTGTTTCAAAATTCGATGAAGTCGACAGGTCCCAGGAAATGAATCCCCGGACCGCCATTGGCCAGGCCGGCCCCCTGCATTATTTCCTGGTCGTTTCAGACGGCCGTACCAAACAGAGTCCCGGCATGTCCCTGCTACAGCTGGCCCAGGTCATGCAGGAGCTGGGCTGCGAAACAGCCTACAACCTGGACGGCGGCGGCTCATCCGCCATATGGTTCAACGGGAAGATCCTGAACAAACCGACCACGTACGGTAAAGTGATCGAAGAAAGGAGCATCAGCGACATTGTCTATATCGGAAAATAAAAAAAACGAGGCCCGGGGAAGAGATGTATGGAGAATGCCGGTCCTGATCTATGGAGGCTACAGCCTCTTCCTTCTGATTTTCAGCCTGGTCTATCAGATCTTCGCCCACGGGGTCCATTCCTTCTATATGACATGGCTCCCCTGCTTCACATTCATTCCCGGATTCCTGCCTATGCTGGCAGTCTGGAAGACCTCTCTGGTACCGGAACCGGGCGAACTGTCTTCAGACCTGTATCACGCAGGTGTCGCGGCGATGACTGTCAGCGCTCTGCTGCGGGGGATTTTTGAAATAGCGGGCACCACCTCCGTTTACCAGAGGATGATGATGCAGGCAGGGATCATTCTGCTCGTGGCAGGATTACTGATCTATCTGTTCCAGTCTCTGCTGCGGCTGTTTAAATATGCCGGCAGATCATAAGCAAATCCCGGTCCTCATTAACACAACAAAATAGCAGCGTTTCTAAATTTCCTGACGAAAACCGGCAGGCTGTTTGGAATCGCTGCTTTTTATTATGTGCGTCATCCTGCCGGAAACGAATTCCACCGGCCGGCACGCGTAGTTTTCAGTTGTCTTCCCGGCCCTTCCGCAGCTTGGCGCGGATCCGCTGCAGGGCGTTGTCTGTGGATTTCTCGGTCCTGTTCAGCACATGGGCGATCTCCACATAGCCCATACCGGTCAGATGCAGGTCCAGGACCTGCTTTTCGAAGGAACTCAGCTCACGGTCGATCCGCTCCTGCAGCTGCAGCAGCCTCTCCTGATCCAGCAGATGCTTTTCAGGATCGGAACCCGGATCCGCCTGCAGGAGATTGAGCAGCTGGTTGGATTCCGTGTCCGTTTCGCCGCCCTCTCCGCCCGGAACGGGGGCATTGAGGGAAAGGGCCGTATTCAGGGGAATATTCTTTTTCCGGCCTGATGACTGGACCACCGTAAACAGCTGGCGGGAAATGCACAGAGCCGCGAAGGTGCGGAAGCTGGCGTCCCGGCCGGAGTCGTAATCCCGGATGGCCTTGAACAGGCCGATCATGCCTTCCTGGATCAGGTCCTGGGAATCTCCTCCCAGAATGAACATGGATCTGGCTCTGGATTTGACCATATCTTTATACTTATCCATCAGGAAATCCATTGCCTGCCGGTCCCCGTCCCGGATCATGCCGATCAGTTCCTCATCCGGAATCTCTTTATACTCTTCTGGTTTCAGAATCAATACCTCCTGGATTACAGTCTTCGGCTGTTTTGCGTGATAAGCTGTCAGATTCGATACTTTTCATACGAAGCACGCCGGCGCTGCCAAAATCAATACTTCCCATGCAATGCACGCAAGCGCCTTCAGGGTCATTACTGCCCCATGCTTACAGATTTCTTTCAGATTTCTTACAGATTCCTCTGCCGGAAGATCTCATAGCAGAGGACGCCGGCCGCTACGGAAGCGTTCAGGGAATTGATCTCGCCCTTCTGAGGGATGGAGGCGATCATGTCGCACTTCTCACGGACCAGTCTGGAAACACCGCTGCCTTCCGCCCCGATGACCAGGCCCAGCGAGCCGGTCATGTTGAGGCTGGTCATAGGAGTCCCGTCCATATCCGCGCAGACGAACCACATGCCTCTTTCCTTGAGTTCCTCAATGGTCCTGGCCAGGTTGGTGACCTTGGCAACAGGGGTAAAATTCAGAGCACCGGCGGATGCCTTGGCAACCGTCGCTGTCAGGCCTACTGCCCGGTCCCTGGGAATGATCACGCCGTGGGCGCCGACCACGTTGGCGGTACGGATGATGGCACCCAGGTTATGGGGATCTTCAATGTTGTCCAGCAGGATGAAGAAAGGATCTTCGTCCTTTTCCTTTGCCTTGCGGAACAGGTCTTCGACCTCCGCGTAGGCATAGGCTGCCAGATAGGCAATCACGCCCTGGTGATTTCCGGTATCGGAAATCTGATCCAGACGCTGGCGGGTTACGAATTTTACAGGTGTGCCCCGCTTGGCCGCTTCTCTTTTCACGGTCAGGATCTGCCCTTCCTGACTACCTTCCAGCAGGAAAAGCCTGTCAACGGTACGTCCGGAACGGAACGCCTCGATGACCGCATTCCTGCCCTCGATCTTGGTCTCGTTGACCGCTTCCTCCGCCTTCAGCTTTTTCACTTCATTGACTTCCGGCATGGGAGCGCGTTTTGCTGCTTTCTCTTCCCGTTTCACGGCCTGGCTGTCATTTTTGACGCGGGGCTTCTCCATGCCCTTCCTCATACCGGTCCTGACCGCTTTGCGGCCTGTTACCTCGCCCGCAATGTTCTTTCTGCGGCCAGTCTCTTCAGCAGCAATGCTCTTCCTGCGGCCTGTTTCCCCGCCGTCGCTCTTTCTGGCCGCACCGATACGCAGGCCTTTTTCACCGGCGTTACGTTTGACAGCGGCGCTGCGAACATTCTTCTCCACGGTCCTGCGGCCTGTACCGGTCCTTACTTCTTCTTTTCTTTCTTTTTTCTGTCTTGTTTCACGCATAAATATCGCGTTGTCTCCTTATTCCGGCCGGGCATATCCCGGCAGTCTCCTGCCGCTGCTCAGCTCTTTGTTTTATTGGTTTTCCTGCTATCCTCCATCGCTTTGATCCCGAAAGCCAGCAGCTCCAGGATCCGGTCGTTCTTATCCTGCAGATAAAGATAGCCGATCAGGCACTCCAGCGCCGTTGCCTTGAGATAATCCTGCAGGGAGGCGTTCCTGGTGTGATGGCTGGGGTTGGAATTCTTTCCCCGTTTATAGATGGTCTGCTCTTCCGGGGTCAGCATATCCCAGATGGCGTCCCCGATGGCGGCCTGGGCAGACGCACGAACAAGCGAAGAAGTCTCGCGATGGAGCTTCTCCGCCTGTCTGTTGCCCCTGGAGACCACAATGGTCCGGATTAGCAGGGAATAGACCGCGTCCCCCAGAAAGGCCAGCGCCATGGGGGAGTAGGTCCTGATATCTACTGTTTTCTGTGGAAAGGCCGTCAGAATCTGCTGTCTCAGGCTTTCTTCCATTTTACTCCTTCTCTGGTATCTTCCAGAATGATGCCCTTTGCCTTGAGCTCATCGCGGATGGCGTCCGCTTTGGCAAAGTCTCTGGCTTTCTTGGCTGCCTTTCGCTCAGCGATCTTTGCCTCGATAAAGGCGACTTCCTCGGCCGGCAGTTCGACCTTGCGTTCCGGGATCAGACCGCAGATATCGGTCAGTGTTGTCAGCTCTTTGAGCATGGTCTGCAGAAGTTCCGCAGACGCGCCGTCGGCATGGCTGTTGATAAAGGTGACCAGCTCGAAGATGGCGGACAGGGCGTTGGCGGTATTGAAGTCATCATCCATGGCCTCTTCAAACCGGACCCTGTAAGCGTCCGCCTGGCCGGCGATGGCTTTTTCCTCTTCTGTCATGGTGCCGGAAGCCTTCTCCAACAGGAAGCGGAGGTTCTCGGCGCAGTTGACGATCCTCTCATAGGAAGTCTTGGCGGCTTCCATCAGCTCCCTGCTGAAATTGAGGGGGCTTCTGTAATGGACGGTCAGCATGAAGTAACGAAGGACCTGTCCGTCATAATGCTCCAGAATATCCCGTACCGTGAAGAAATTGCCCAGAGATTTGCTCATCTTGCGGTTATCGATATTCAGGAAGGCATTGTGCATCCAGTATTTGGCAAAGGGCACGCCGTTGGCTGCCTCAGACTGGGCGATCTCATTCTCGTGGTGAGGGAAGATCAGGTCTTCGCCGCCGGCGTGGATATCGATCGAATCACCCAGATAGCGCTTGCTCATGACAGAGCATTCAATGTGCCAGCCCGGACGGCCTTTGCACCAGGGGCAGTTCCAGTAAGGCTCCCCTTCCTTTTTGGGCTTCCAGAGCACGAAATCCAGCGGATCTTCCTTCTGGTCCTCACCGGTGACCAGGAGGGACCTGCCGCCGCTGCGGAGATCGTCGATGTTCTTATGGGAAAGCTTGCCGTACTCACGGAATTTACGGGTCCTGTAATAGACGGTTCCGTCCTGGGCCACATAGCCGTAATCCTGATCGATCAGCTTTTTGATCATCTTGATCATGCCGCCAATCTCCTTGGTAGCCTGAGGATGGGTCGTTGCGGGCCGGACATTCATGCTGGCCATATCCTTTTTGCATTCCTCAATATAGCGGTCAGAAATGACTTTGGCGTCTACGCCTTCCTCATTGGCCTTCTTAATGATCTTGTCGTCCACATCTGTAAAGTTGGATACATAGTTGACCTTGTAGCCGCTGTACTCAAAATAACGGCGGACTGTATCAAATACGATCATGGGACGGGCGTTGCCGATATGGATCAGGTTATAGACAGTGGGTCCGCAGACATACATCTTGACTTCGCCTGGCGTGATCGGAACGAATTCCTCTTTTCTCTTGTTCATGGTGTTGTAAATCTGGATCATTTCTATCTTCCTTTCATACCGGACCGCCTGCATGGCCCTGCCGGTCAATCATTCCGCAGTCTGTTGTCCCTTCCAGCTTGTGGCAGGACCGGAATCCCATGTACCTGACATGCTCTAATCCACTGCTGTGTCTTTGTCTGCTGACAAGGATATAAAACAACCGCGCCGTATCCGTCACACTGCCGCTGTTTAGCTGTTAACCGGACAGTTCTGACAGCCTCCCATGGGATTGGACGCTTCCAGGTCCATGGGAGAAGCAATCAGGGCGACCGCCTGCACGGCAATGCCTTCTCCGGCGCCGGTAAAGCCCAGCCCTTCCTCTGTCGTCGCCTTGACGCTGACCTGAGAAATATCGATCTGCAGGGCGTCCGCGATCTTCTGCCGCATGGTATCAATATGGGGCCGCATCTTCGGGGCCTGGGCCAGGATAGTGGCGTCCACATTGCCGATCAGATAATGATGTTCTTCCAGAATCCTGCCGACTTCCCGCATCAGCATCAGGGAATCCGCCCCCTTGTATTTGGGATCTGTATCCGGGAAGAATTTGCCGATATCACCCAGAGCCGCGGCGCCCAGCAGGGCATCCATAATGGCGTGGGCGAGCACATCCGCGTCAGAGTGGCCCAGAAGTCCTTTCTCGTAAGGAATATCCACGCCGCCCATGATCAGTTTTCTGCCTTCCACCAGACGGTGGACATCATATCCTGTACCTATTCTCATGATCTGTCCTTTTTATATCCGTATAGAGCTGGCGCTCTGTTCCGTCATTTATAATCTGTTTTCCGCTGCATGATAATATATCGCAAAATCAATACACATATCTATCGGATTGTACCACGTTGCCGAATGAAGGTCAAACCGCAGATCATAGGAACAAATACCCTTGTTTCCGGATTATGGTATTGCACGAACGAATGCCTTCGTTTCCGGATTATGGTATTGCACGAACGAATGCCTTCGTTTCCGGATCAGGGTAATGCCATTACAACTAAAGCAACAGACTCCCGGACAATGTAATGCAGTTCCATAACAGGATCCCCTTCCGCAGGGATACCGTAACAATCCCGGTAACCGGCCTGTCGGGCCAGCTTCATCACCCTGCAGATATGGAAATCATTGGAAATGATCCCGCATCTGGAGGAAGCGCAGCCGGTCAGCTGATCTGAAAAGAGCAGATTCTCCCGGGTAGAGGTCGACCTGTCTTCCAGAATCAGCCTTTCTTCCTCAACGCCGGCGGCGGTCAGATAATTCCACATACAGACAGCTTCCGAAATCTCCTCATCATCCCCCTGACCGCCGGACAGAATCAACCGGGCAGCAGGATCTTTCTCCGCGCAGGAAAGTGCCTTGTCCAGTCTTTTCCGGAGTGCTCTGGACGGCTGCCTGCCGTTGACCCAGGCGCCCAGGACCAGATAGTATTCCATATTCTCCGGTTCCGGTGTGCGGGCGGCGCTCAGAATCGTCAGCCCCAGAATGACCACCAGCAGAATCCCGATCCCTTCTGCCGCGAGCAGGATGCCTGCCAGTACCCGTGACCAGGACTGCGCCAGACTCCGCAGCCAGGCTGCTGACAGAAAAACAGCCGCGTTCAGCAGCCAGAACCAGGCAAAGTCACCGATCCTGCCAATATAGAAGAACATGATCAGATAATACAGGAGGCAGGCGCCTCCCATGATGATACATAGCGCAGTCACAGAGATCTTTCCTCCTTTCCTGCTGTATGAATTAATAACCGATACTTCAGCTATGATTCCAATATTTCAGCTGTGTTTCCGATACCTTACTTTTAGATACTTCACTTGCAGATATTTCACTTACAGATCCGGAAGATATGTGAAAGCATTCATCGCCACTGAAACCCGACAGCTTAATCAGATCCACGGACCGTCTCCCGCCAGGTCTTTGTCAACCTCTCCAGTGACCAGGCCGCGTTGGCCGGACTGGTGGAAGGCAGTTTGACGGCAGGAATCCCGGTAGCAGGCAGCGTGTATTTACAATACAGCTCATAGGCTTTATTCCCGTTGACAAAAATCCGGTCTTCGATACAGCCGGTATCCAGAATCGGTCTGAGATCCGTGACCTCGGCGTCCCGGATGGAGCTGTCGCTGGAACCGTGAATGGTACAGCTCTCAATCACGTCATACAGGGCTATATGGTTCCGGGTCAGAAAGGCTTTCTTTTCCTCTATGGTTTCCGGCGCGTCATCCTCAAATACGGCCGCGATCACTTTCCAGAAGCGGTTGCGGGGATGGCCGTAGAAAAAGCCTTCCTCCCTGGATTTGACGGACGGAAAGCTGCCCAGAAACAAATATCTGGAATTCTCATCATACCAGGGACCGAAGGTATGGGTCAGCCGCAGGTTCTCTTTCTGCTTTTCTTTCTGTTTCTCTTTCTGTTTTTCCTTCTGTTGTTCCTTCTGTGTTTTGCTCTGCATGATGTCCGCGTCTCTTTCTGTGTTTTTTATCCGCTTCCGGTCTTCTGTCAGATTCTCCCGCTATCATACCATATACCGCATCCGTAATTCCTGTTCTGTCCGGCTTTTTTACTGCCATATCTGCCATACAGCACAAAACCCGTCCCGGCACAAAGGCCGGGACGGGCAGGATTCTTACATGTATGAATCATCGGTATTGGGTATTGAGCATCCGCAGGATGCTCTCCGCAATAAGGACATCAATGCCATCAGGCCACCAATGCCATCAGGCCATCAATGATGGAAAAGACGGATGCCGGTGAAGCACATGACCATGTCATGGTTGTTGCAGGCTTCGATGACGTTGTCATCTCTGACGCTGCCGCCGGGCTGCGCTACATATTTAACGCCGCTGCGGAAAGCTCTTTCGATGTTGTCACCGAAGGGGAAGAAGGCGTCGGAGCCCAGGGCCACGTCGGTGTTGCCGTCCAGCCATGCGCGCTTCTCTTCCGCTGTGAAGACAGGGGGCTTCTCGGTAAAGAGGGCTTCCCACTTGCCGTCTGCCAGTACATCCATGTAGTCCTCACCGATGTAAAGGTCGATAGCGTTGTCTCTGTCCGCTCTGCGGATTCCCTTCTTGAAGGGCAGGCCCAGAACCTGGGGAGACTGACGCAGATACCAGTTGTCGGCCTTGCTGCCTGCCAGTCTGGTGCAGTGGATCCTGGACTGCTGGCCGGCGCCGATGCCGATGGCCTGGCCGCCTTTGACATAGCATACAGAGTTGGACTGGGTATATTTCAGAGTGATCAGGGCAATAGCCAGATCATCTCTTGCCTCCTTGGGCAGCTCTTTATTATCGGTCACGATGTTGGCAAACAGGGCGTCGTCTACGACCAGCTCGTTACGGCCCTGTTCAAAGGTGATGCCGAAGACCTGTTTCTTCTCGACCGCCGCAGGTACAAAAGCGGGATCGATCTTGAGGACGCAGTAGCCGCCTTTTTTCTTCCTGCTGAGAATCTCAAGAGCTTCCTCGGTATAATCGGGAGCGATGATACCGTCGGAGACCTCTCTGGAAATCAGGCTTGCTGTACAGGCGTCACAGGTATCGGACAGGGAAATGAAATCACCGAAAGAAGACATTCTGTCGGCACCTCTTGCTCTGGCATAGGCACTGGCGATGGGAGTCAGGGGACCTTTGTCCTCTACCCAGTAGATCTTGGCTTCCACATCTGTCAGGGGCAGGCCGATGGCTGCGCCTGCGGGAGAAACATGCTTAAAGGAAGTCGCTGCAGGCATGCCTGTGGCTGCCTTCAGTTCTTTGACCAGCTGCCATCCGTTCAGGGCATCCAGCAGGTTGATATAACCGGGTCTGCCATTGAGGACCTCGATGGGAAGTTCGGAACCGTCTTCCATGTAGATGCGGGAAGGCTTCTGATTGGGGTTGCATCCGTATTTAAGCTGTAATTCTTTCATTTTACCTCTTTCTTTTTGGCCGTTTGGACCGGCTGCTTTTATTGATGATCACCTTACTGGTTCTTGTTGACGATCCTGGTCTCGTAAGTGCCGTCTGCGATATTGATGAAGCGGACGAACAGGGAGACTTTATTGTCCTCATTCAGAGCGTCCCAGACGCGGTCTGTGAAGGTATCGATGTCCGCTGTGAATTCCTGGTCGAAATCAACTACCGTAGGCTCGCCTGTGAAGCTGGGCAGGGGATTGCCGTCGCCGTCATAGGTGTGGATGAATCTGCCCTTGCCGGCCAGCGGATTCTCAAAAGCGAAGGTATAGCGCAGGCAGGCGGAAGGATCGCCCTGATCGCTCTTCAGGATGGACATGGCATAGCTGTATCTGCCGTTCTCAATATGCAGGATGCCGGAAATGCGGGGGGTATAGTTAGGGCCGTCGGGCTCGAACTCTCTGCCGCGCAGGGACTGCTCGAAGGTCATCTGCTTATCCATGCCTTCATAGATGGTATCGGTCTGGTCGCCGTTGGTCACGATGGTCTTGTTGCCAAGGACTCTGACGGGGGCGTAGATGATCAGGCTGGGGTCTTCCATTTTGGAAGGATCAAATGCTTCGGTACGGATGCCTTCACCCTCTGTAACGAAGACGCGGTTACGGCTGTTGCTGCTGCGGCCCATGATAAAATAGGCTGTGATCGCTTTGCTGCCGTCTGCGGAACGGCCGATGACAATGCCTCTGCCGGGATAGCTGTTCTCTCTCAGTTCTTTTTCAAGGATACTCATATTCCAGTCCTGCCTTTCCTTTGCTTATTCAACGTCGGATTCAGTTTCTTTCAAATTCTGGTATTCCTTACACATTCTAACATGAATAAATAGCTTGTACCATTGGCCTAAACTTCCATAAATTTGTGTAAGGCCATAACCGCATTGGGCAATTTTTCCATTTTTCCGGAGATTTTTCGTTCTTTTTGCTGAATGACAGCCGGACTATACAAAAACGGCGGACAGCTCCGCTCTTGTCAGCCGGTCTGTCCGCCGATTTATTTAAAGTGTTTCTTTCATGCTCCGGAATCAGATTTCCAGTTTCTTCTTACCGCCCAGCCATGTGGGAAGCTCATCCGCTCTGCCCTCTTTGATCCACTGATGGTACTCGGCAGTAGCCGCGAACATAACGTCGCCGGAGGAGTTGATCATGGTTTCCACAGAGTCCTGCACGACGCCGATGATGAAGCCGACGCCGACGACCTGCATGGCGATCTCATTGGGGATACCGAACAGGGAGCAGGCCATGGGGATCAGCAGGAGGGAGCCGCCGGCAACGCCGGACGCGCCGCAGGCTGCCAGGGTCGCCATAACAGACAGCAGGATTGCGGAAGGTACGTCGACCGCGATGCCCAGTGTATGGGCCGCGCAAAGCGTCATGACTGTGATGGTGATGGCCGCGCCGTCCATGTTAATGGTTGCGCCCAGCGGGATCGATACGGAATACATATCCTTGTCCAGGCCCAGCTTCTCGCACAGGGCCATGTTGACGGGGATGTTGGCCGCGGAGCTTCTGGTGAAGAAAGCGGTGATGCCGCTCTCACGCAGGCAGCGGAATACCAGGGGATAAGGATTTCTCTTCAGATAAATGAAGGCGATCAGCGGATCGACGACCAGGGCTACCGCCAGCATGCAGCCGACCAACAGGGCCAGAAGTCTGCCGTATTTGGTAAAGATCTCGAGACCGTTGGTGGAAACCGTGCTGTAGACCAGGCCCATGATGCCGAAAGGCGCCAGGTTAATGATCCAGCGGACTGCCTGGGAAACTGCGTCGGAAGCGTCCTGCAGCATCCTCCTGGTCTCATCGGAAGCGATTCTCTTAAGTGCAAGACCAAGGATAACGGCCCACAGCAGGATACCGATATAGTTGGCGTTGATCATGGCGTCGATGGGGTTGGCTACCATCTTGGTGAGCACGGAGATCAGGACTTCTCCGACGCCCTGAGGCACGGATTCGGCCACATACTCCTCCGCGAAGACCATGTCCTGAGGCAGGATAAAGGAACCTACGACTGCCACAACAGCGGCCAGCAGGGTGGAAAGCATGTAAAGGGCAATGACGGTGCCGAACTTGCTGTCCATTTTTTCGCTGCCCTGGGCCAGAGCGCTGACGACCAGCACAAAGACCAGAATGGGAGCAATGGCTTTCAGGGCGCCTACAAAGAGCGTTCCGAACAGGGGGATGACCACGGCACTCTTGTAGATCATGCCGATCGAAGCGCCGATGATCATACCGATCAGGATCCGGATGATCAGGCTCGAATGGTTATACAGATTGATAATTGCCTTCATTTCTATAACTCCTCTTTTCTTTCTACGGACTCTTTCCAGGAATCAGTCCCCTGTCCCGCCGTCCATAACCGGGAGACAAATGTCCGCGTATGCTCTATTGTAACACAGATTGCTGAAATCGGCACTTTTTTTGAACCGGGCGTCAGACTTGCCGGTTCATTTCTGGACCGGGCGTCAGACTTCCCGGTTCACTTCCCGGCAAAAAACAGGACCGGTCTGTCCTGTCCGGACAGACCGATCCTGTTATAGTTCATAGCTGTTTATATATATTGATGCTCATCATTTGTCCTTGATCTGGGCGTGCAGGGCCTGCAGGGACATGGTCTCGCCCTGTTCATGGCCTTTCAGGTAGTGGATGCCTTCCGCCGCGGCTTTGGCTGCGGCAATGGTGGTCATATAAGGAATCCTTGCCTTGATGGCCGCCTTACGGACATAGCTGTCATCGTGGACGCTCTCATCTCCGGAAGGAGAATTGACAATCACGTCGAACTTGCCGTTGGTGATCATATCCAGGATATTGGGGCGTCCTTCATAGACCTTCAGCACACGCTCAGCCTCAATGCCTTCCTCCTGAAGGGCCTTGTAGGTATTGCGGGTCGCGTAGATCTTGAAGCCGTCCTCCCGGAAGCTCCTGGCCAGCTCAACGACCTGGGGCTTATCCTTCTTGTTGACGGAGATCAGGACGGAACCTTCCAGAGGCAGTCTGGTGCCGGCCGCTTCCTGTGCCTTGTAGAAGGCTTCACCGGTCGTGGTGGACAGGCCCAGGACTTCACCGGTAGACCGCATTTCAGGTCCCAGAACCGGGTCGACCTCCTGGAACATGTTGAAGGGGAATACCGCTTCCTTGACGCCGTAATAAGGGATATGCTGCTCTTTCAGCTCCGGAACAGGGGATTTCCTGCCGGTCAGCTCGGAGGTAATGATATCCGTAGCAATCGGGACCATGCGGATGTTGCAGACCTTGGATACCAGCGGGACGGTACGGGACGCTCTGGGATTGGCTTCCAGCACGTAGACAGTATCGTTCTCAATGGCGTACTGCATGTTCATCAGGCCGACAACATGCATCTCTTCCGCAATCTTTCTGGTGTACTCCTTGATGGTCTCCAGATGCTTTTCGGAAATATGTTTGGAAGGAATGATGCAGGCAGAGTCACCGGAATGGATACCTGCCAGCTCAATATGCTCCATAACAGCCGGTACGAAAGCGTGGGTGCCGTCGCTGATGGCGTCCGCCTCGCATTCCATGGCGTTATTCAGGAAACGGTCGATCAGGATGGGACGGTCGGGGGTTACGCCGACAGCCGCGTTCATATAGTCGACCATATGGGCATTGTCATAAACGACTTCCATGCCGCGGCCGCCCAGGACATAGGAAGGACGGACCATGACCGGATAGCCGATCTTTTCAGCGATGCCGATGGCTTCTTCCACTGTCGTGGCCATGCCTGACTCGGGCATGGGGATGCCCAGCTTTTCCATCATGCCGCGGAACTGGTCACGGTCCTCTGCCAGGTCAATGACAGCGGGGGAGGTGCCCAGAATCCGGACGCCGTTCTTCTCCAGCTCGGAAGCCAGGTTCAGAGGGGTCTGTCCGCCGAACTGGGCGATGACGCCTACAGGCTTCTCCTTGTTATAGATTGACAGGACATCCTCCAGGGTCAGCGGCTCGAAATAAAGCTTGTCGGAGGTGTCATAGTCGGTGGAAACGGTTTCCGGGTTGCAGTTGACAATGATGGTCTCAAAGCCCAGCTTCTTCAGGGACAGGGCCGCGTGGACGCAGCAGTAGTCGAACTCGATACCCTGGCCGATCCGGTTGGGACCGCCGCCCAGGATCATGATCTTGGGCTTGCCGGTGCTGACTTCATTGGCATCTGCCGCGTTATAAGTGGAGTAATAGTAAGCACTGTCCTTTGTGCCGGAAACATGTACGCCGTGCCATGCTTCCTCAACGCCGATGCCAAGTCTTCTGCCGCGGATCTCATCTTCGGATACGCCCAGAATCTGGGCCAGATACTTATCGGCAAAACCGTCTTTCTTGGCCTGTGTCAGCATCTGGTCGGTCAGACCGTCGATGCCTGCCGCCACAATGGCTTCTTCCTCTTCCACCAGTTCCTTCATCTGCTCGATAAAATATCTCTTGACGTGGGTCAGCTCATAGATCTCATCCACGGTCGCACCCTTGCGAAGGGCTTCATACATGATGAAATGACGCTCGCTGCTGGGCGTCATGAGAAGCTTGAGCAGATCACGCCTGTACATCTCATGATAGTTTTTGACATGGCCCAGGCCATAACGATCCTTCTCCAGAGAACGGACCGCCTTCTGGAAGGCCTCCTTATATGTCTTGCCGATGGACATGACTTCGCCGACAGCACGCATCTGGGTGCCCAGCTTATCCTCTACGCCCTTGAACTTCTCAAAGGCCCAGCGGGCGAACTTGACGACGACATAGTCTCCGTCAGGAACATATTTATCCAGTGTCCCGTACTTGCCGCAGGGGATCTCGGACAGGCTCAGGCCGGAGGCCAGCATGGCGGATACCAGGGCGATCGGGAATCCTGTTGCCTTGGAAGCCAGGGCAGAGG
Source organism: uncultured Lachnospiraceae bacterium (assembly GCA_902789735.1). GTDB lineage: Bacteria > Bacillota > Clostridia > Lachnospirales > Lachnospiraceae > CAG-791. Next base: position 139,602 of record CADAOZ010000003.1, on the reverse strand, counting down.
ACCTGGAAGTACGGGGATTGATCTCAATTACGATGATGCGGTCGGTCTTGGGATCATGGGCGAACTGTACGTTGGTGCCGCCAATGACCTGGACCTTGTCTACGATCCTGTAGGCCTGCTCCTGCAGCCGGTCCATGACCTCCTTGGAGATGGTCAGCATGGGGGCGGTACAGAAAGAATCTCCTGTGTGGACGCCCATGGGGTCTACATTCTCGATGAAGCAGACAGTGATCATGTTGCCGTCCTTGTCACGGACGACTTCCAGCTCCAGCTCTTCCCAGCCCATGACGGATTCCTCGACCAGGACCTGTCCGACCAGGGAAGCCTGCAGGCCGCGGGCGCAGACGATCTTGAGCTCGTCTCTGTTATAGACCAGACCGCCGCCGGCGCCGCCCATGGTATAGGCGGGACGAAGGACGACCGGGTAGCCCAGTTCGTCCGCGATGGAAAGGGCCTGTTCTACACTGTAAGCGACTTCGGAGCGGGCCATGGCGACACCGATGCTCTCCATTGTCTCTTTGAATTCAATACGGTCTTCACCGCGTTCAATGGCATCGACCTGTACGCCGATGACTTTCACATTATATTTATCAAGGATTCCGGCCTTGCTGAGCTCCGCGCTCAGATTCAGTCCGGACTGACCGCCCAGATTCGGAAGCAGCGCGTCGGGGCGCTCCTTGGCGATAATCTTTTCCAGTCTGTCTACGTTCAGAGGTTCGATATATGTTACATCTGCCATCTCAGGATCCGTCATGATGGTCGCGGGATTTGAGTTGACAAGTACGATCTCATATCCCAGAGAACGGAGAGCCTTACAGGCCTGCGTCCCGGAATAGTCGAATTCACATGCCTGTCCGATTACGATCGGGCCCGAACCAATGATCAGCACTTTGTGGATGTCTGTCCTTTTGGGCATTGAAGTTCCTCCTTACCAGATAAAGTGTATACAATCATACGTCAAATTAACCTCAATGATTATATACTGCTCTTTCGGAAAAATCCATTAAATAATATTTTTTTTGAAACCAATTTTTTGATTTAGGTCCTATTCGGTATCTTTATCGGTTTTTTTTCGATGGATTATGTGCAAAATGACGGAACTGATCAGCAAAAGGACCAGCCCGGCCAGACTGAGCAGGCCGCCCTTGCGGAAAGCAGGCATGGTATAGCGCATGGAAATCTCATTGGTGCCGTCGGTCAGCGGAATGGAGACCAGCCAGTCTCCCACGGTATCCGCCTCGATTGTCTGCCCGTTGCGGGTGATCACCCATCCTTCATTAGCCGGTACGGCCAGATACAGGCTCTGCCCCTCTTTGCCCTCGGTCACACAGGAAACATGTCCGTTCTCAATACTGTATTTGTCTGCTTCCCCTGCCCGCAGCTCCTCCGTGACCGCCTGCAGGGCTTCCGGATCCAGGGCATAGAAATGACCTTCCATTTCGTCCATGACCCTGGCGGTCTTCACATATATACCGGTATTGGAACGCTCTCCCGCAGCCATCTCCTCTTCGGTCAGGAAGGTCTCCGCGTCTTCCAGGGATACATCCCTGACACTGCGGACCAGTTCATCTTTGGCGTCATAGGCCGCTTCCAGCCAGACCCTGGCCGTATTGCCTTCTTCGAAAGGAATACTGAAAAGGCTGGGAGAGAGCCAGCCGGCGTATTCGGTCTGGTATACATAGTTGACATGCAGAAGGCCGGAGACCGATGACTTCCAGGGCAGACAGCCGTACAGGTACTGTCCTTTGGGAATATCATGGACCTCCCAGCTGATGGTATAGTCATCCTCCCTCTTCATTTCAGCTTCGACCGGGCTGAACAGGCGGACCTCATGTCCCGCCAGGCCGCTGTAAAGGGCATTGATGTACTCAAAAGAATTTCCCTCATATTCCGGATTCACGCCGGCGCCGTCATACACAAAGGCCATGGGCAGGGCATAGGGATTCTCATAAACACTTTTGCCGTTGCGTCTTTCCAGTTCGCTGATTTCCTGAAGGCCGGGAATCGGATCGGCGGACAGGACATAGCTGATTCCCAGCAGGGCGTCTGCCGGGAGCACGGACGTATTGACGATCGACATACAGTTCTCTTCATTGCGGTAGCCGATCCTGTCCATGAACTCCAGGTTCATCAGGTCTCTGGTGGAGGAATAGCTGGCGGCGGACCAGTAGTTGTAGGCCATGCTCTCATTGTATTCCGCCATCGTATTATAGTTATTGATGCTGCGGCACCTGGTCTGGGAGATCCGGTAGAGGCCGTCATCATAAGCCTTCACGTCGCGGATCTGGGCCGTCTGGGCCTCCACATAACCGGGATAGTCCCCTGCCATGGTGGACTGCATGTTGAACATGACCACTTTGGCGTCAAAAGAAAGCTCCGCCACTGTCAGCAACAGGCACAGACCCATGGCGATGAAAGAAACGAGTTTTCTTTCCCTGTTCCTGAAGTACAGATAGAGGAACATGGAGCAGGCAATGGCCAGCAGCATGGTAAAATACAGCATCTTGTAGTTCTGCCGGTTCTCAATGAAGTTGCAGAGCATCAGGAAAAAGCCGAATCCCCAGCCGGCCTTGAGGACCAGTACGCCTGTATCCTCTTCGTCTTCCTCCTGTCCGGTCCGGGCAAAAAAGACAGCCGCCAGGAAAATGAGCAGGAAAGTGCCGGTATAGGCATAACGGTACCAGTAACTGTCCGCCCGCTTAAAGAGGGAAAAGACCGAGCTCAGGGGCCGGTAATAACAGCACAGGAAAAAGCTCAGGGACATCAGGCCCGCGATCAGCCTGCGGCGGACTGAGGTACGCCTGGAAATAAAGAAGCAGACAGCGCCTATGATGGCCATGGATCCACAATAAAGGGAAATCCTGCCCTGGTCGCTGGCCGCCCCGAGGGTATAGCCTTCCACTGCCGTGAACAGATTGGCGTAGAACTGGCTCAGGAACAGCTGCTGGTCTCCGGACCCTACCGTGCCGCTGCCGCCGAAGAAGAGCAGGATGGTCGGCAGAAAAAGGACAGAACCGATCAGGACTCCAATGGCCATGCTCCAGATATACAGGAACAGCCTGGCCGCAGCCTGGCGGAAACGGATGATCCCTTCATCCAGCAGCAGGGCCGCTTCAAAAACGAACCACATGATGGCGAACAGACAGCTGATGCCGGCTGTGTACCAGTTGAACAGGATGGAAATACCCACTGAAAGGCTCAGCAGGAAGATCCTGCCCTCTTCCAGGCAGTACCAGACCCCCAGCAGGATCAGCGGCAGCATATAAACGCCATCCAGCCACATAAGGTTGCTGGCCTGAAGGAAAGAATAATTCATCCAGGCATAGGCCAGAGACAGCATAAAGGTATAATGGCGGGCGAGCCTGCCCCGGAAACGGGTCTGCAGGAACCAGGAAGCGGTGCCGGCCGCCAGCCCCAGCTTGATGGCCACAGCGATATCAAAAAAGCTTTCGATCTGCGTCTTCTGCACAAACAGGAGGAGCAGGTTGACGGGAGAAGCCAGATAATAGGCGAACAGGGCGATGTTGGACTGGCCCAGGGAAGAACTGAAAGAATACCAGAGACTGTTGTCTCCGTTCATGCAGTCCTTCAGGTAAGCATAGAAGTCCAGATACTGGATATTCGCGTCCGCGGAAGCCAGGGAATTGCTGCCGAAAGGAGCGTAATGAAAAAGCCTGTAAAAGGCTATCGTGCATAGAGCAGCGAACAATGCCGTCAACAGGCTGAAGATGAATCGTTTGACTGCGGAAGGCCTGGCGCCCTTATCTGTGTTATTCAAGCAGGTTCTCCTCCTTCATAAGACCGGTACATAGAACCGGTATCCGTATCTTTACGGGATAGTATACTATCTTTTTATTGTAACTGATTCGGGATATTGAATCAACGTCCCTTTGCGGCAGAAGCGGGCATGGACCAGACAGCGCAGCAGACCGGGGCCGCCGTATCCGGACGCTTCCTCTGTCCGGCAGCCGGAACCGCATGGCGCAGACAGCCGCCGGCAGGATCCCATGTCCTTCCGGCGGCTGTTTGTCAGCGTATTTGTATTCCTACGTCAGCGCAGCCGCTGCCTCCGCGGCAGAGCGCTGTCAACTGGATGACCCGCTATTATTCAGGGATCATTTCTGTATAGTGTTCCGTACCGTAAATATCTGTCAGACGATAGCAGGCCATTACTTTGCCGCCTAAAGGCTTATTGGATATGGTCAGCTCACCGGATACGGTCATGGGATTGCCCATAAAGTAGTTGGCCTCGAACTCGCGGTCATAGGTATAATAGTCACAGGTAAAATCAAGCTTATCGCCGTCTTTGATCTCTTCCAGTCCTTTGGCTTCTGTATCCGTTTCATCCTCTGCGTATACTTTCCGGGCGCCGGCAACATAGCCATCCGGATTCTCATTGTCAAATATGACGATCAGTCTGACTTCTTCTCCGTTCAGGAAAGCCGGTACGAAACCGGTGATGCAGAAATTGTCACCTTCTCTGACGGAAGAAGTCCTGTAATACGCGACCGGATGATCGTTAATGTATACCCAGGTATTGTCCGTGGCACCGATCAGGTCCCCGTCTTCGTTGAAGTCATAGACATTGTCCTTGCCCAGGTCCATGTAGCCTTCCCCGTCATCGTAGAACATACACAGATCCAGCTCCTGAATCAGATCCCACTGATCCTCCGGCATGGTCAGAACGTACTGTCCGTCTTTTTCCGTCCAGAAAAGATACTGGGTATCGAACTGGTTGCCTTCGATATAGGCAGCCGTATCCTCAAGGCTCAAAGACCTGCCGGTAAAGAAGCCGTAATTCGAGGGAGACATGCCGCTGACAGAAGAGCTGTCACCGCCCAGGAAGGCATTCAGCAGCGTCGTAATGTCATCGGAACTCATATGGGAACTCTCGGTGGGCATATCGCCGAACAGGGAACCAAAGGGGCTGCCGGTACCGCCGGATGTGACCTGGCCGGATGCCTGCAGGCCGGCAAACTCTTTGATGCAGGCCGAATAGGACTCATCCAGTCCGATCTGCTCATAGGTATCCGTGGCCGAAGTGACCATGCTGCCGGTCTTTCTGTAAGGGAAGTAAACGGAAAGTCCGTAGGCATTGGTCATCGTGGTCGATGTCCGGTTGTATTTGACCGCGCTGTTTACGGCTTCCGCCAGTTCTTTGCCTTCTTTGGTCCCCAGGTTCTGGGCAAAGTGGACCAGATCTATCTGATCGATTCTGGAAGAAGTGGCGAATTCCCGGGTGCTGATCCGGGCATTGGATACCGCCTTATAATTATCCTCTTTGATCAGTTCCTGTGTTTTCTCGGAAAAAGCCTTGAAAGGCTGGGGCAGGGTCTGGCTCAGTTCTGCCAGATCCACTACCGACAGGGTCGTTCCCTGTCCTCTGCACTGGGAAGCACAGGTGCTGACAAAATCGTCAATGATTATCTTAGACAGCTCCGGCGTACTGATGGACGTATTGGCAGACAGCTGGGACAGCCAGTTGGTATAATACCAGCCGATGCCCGGTTCGGTCTCTTCGGACGCCAGCATATAGTCCGCGTATTTGCTGAGCATAAGGGCATTCTCAGCTGTCGCCATAAGGCACGCGTCAAAGCCGATAAAATCAAATGTAACATCTTTATTGGCTTCCAGGGCTTTCTGAATGCCTGCCAGGGACATGGAGCCTGACCTGGGATATTTCTCATCATAGCCGTAGCCGGACACAGAACCACCGCCATGATCCCAGAAGATCAGGATGTTGCGGCTGGCGTTTTTATATTTGGCATGTCCGTATTTAATAAAACCGGACAATGTCTCGGCGTCCGTCATGGGTTTGGCGCCCATATCATTTTCCAGCCTGGAAAGACCCTGGGTGGATATCTCATAAATCTCATTTTTGGAAGATGAGATGGCGTTATTCTGCCATTTCCTGCAGCCGCCGGTATAGATCAGGATGTGGACCTTGTCGGAAAGTTTGGCCTTCAGCATCTCCTGCAGATCCCTGGTCGCCATGGCGCTTCTGGACTCCAGATCGGTGCCGCACAGATAGACCATGATATTGACCTCATCCTGGCCGTTTCCCTTCAGCTGGGTGAACTTGTCCCTGGCGCCTTCCGCCACTTCCATATTCAGTTTGCCGGTATTGGCATTGGAAGAGGTCCAGCCGCCGCTCTGTCCCCCATTGTCACCGGATGAAATCATTTCATGATAATTATCATAGCCGGAATAAGAAGAAGAGCTGCCCGAGGACGATCCGCCGTTCAGCAGAGACATGGCTCCGCCCCCGCCGCCCAGCAGGACGACGATCAGGGCAATGATCATCATCAGCGGGTTCATGCCGCCCGACCCTCTCTGTCCGCCGGAACCACGGCCTCCGCCGCCGGGTATACCGCCGCCGACCTGACCGGCACCGGATTTACCGCGTCTGTAGACTCCGCCGCCTCCTCCTGTTACTTTTTTCTGTCTGCCCACAGGCCTGTTCTTATCCATAATCTCCCCCTTTTTATAAATCGGAAACGCGGCCGTCCCCGCCCCGGGAACCCCGCAGGATATCTGTATCTCCATTATACGCTACTGACAGCCTGCAGCGCTTAACTTTTTTATGAGATGCAGACGATTTGTAATGTTTGTAATTGATTTTCTTATTCAGGTATTCTAAAATGCAATTCTTCCATTTATAATATAAAGGTTCCTGCAGCATAATGAACTTGAGGTCAGCCAAATGATTGAAGATAACAGCCGGATTTCTGACCGGATCAATACAGAACATACCAATACGGAAAACAGCATGCCGCTGGTGGATGGCGAAGGCAGCGCTGAAACTGCGGTGCCGGATCATGCTCCTTCAGGGGATGCTTCTCCGGATCATGCTTCTTCCAGGGATGCTTCTTCGGATCATACTTCTACAGAAGGATCTGCTCCGGATCATACTTCTTCAGATGGATCTTCTTTGGATAATACTTCTTCTGAAGAATCTTCTTCCGATGAAAAGGACGACAGCGACAACAGTGAAGAGGAATTTGACCTGCGGAAAGAGGTCATCAGCTGGCTGAAGTCACTGGCCTTCGTAATCGCAGCAGTCCTGTTCATCAACAACTTTATTATCGTCAATGCCCAGGTGCCTTCCAGTTCCATGGAGAATACCATCATGCCCGGCAACCGCCTGATCGGCACCCGTTTCACCTACTGGTTCTCCGAGCCGGAACGGGGGGATATCGTGATCTTCCATTACCCTCTGGATGAAAAGATCATTTATATAAAACGGGTCATCGGCCTGCCGGGTGAAACTGTCAGGATCGAAGACGGCAAAATCTATATCAATGACTCGGAAACACCCCTGGACGAGCCCTACCTGAAAGAGGAATGGCTTGTCGAAAACACCGGCTTTTCCTATACCATCCCGGAGGACTGCTGGCTGGTACTCGGCGACAACCGCAACAATTCCGCGGATTCCAGATACTGGCCTAAAAAGGCACTGGAAACGGGCCTTGTATCATCAATAGAGGAAGGCGAAGAAAAATACAGCTTTGTTCACAGCAGCCAGATCATGGCCCGGGCGGCCTTCCGCTACTGGGGCGGATTCAAGGTGCTGACAGAATGAAGAACATCCGGCACAGTTTTCCGGCAGTCCTGTGACATTTTATACTTACATACGTGATTGAAGGACAAAAGCGTCCCGGTTACAGACCAATCCGTCTGAAACCGGGACGCTTTTTCCTTTCGTCATAAATATGCTGTATGAGAAACAACGGATGGCGGCCTCTCACAGCTCAACTGACCAGCGGCAGTATATAGTTGACCCAGAACCAGCTGACCGGCATGATCAGGATCATGGCCGGAATCATATCCGCGACCGGAAAATTCCTGAGCTTGAGCATACGGAAGCCGGTTGCCAGCAGAAGTACGCCGCCGGCTGCTTTAAAATCATTGATCATCACCGGCGTTGTCAGCGGGAAAATCACTTTCGCCAGTACGAAAAGCAGCATGAAGATCAGGAACTGGGGAACGGCGATCAGGGAAACGACTACGCCCAAAGTACAGGCGAAGATCATGGCTGTCGGCAGATCCAGAATGGATTTGGAAATCAGGATGCTGTGATCTCCGCTCATCCCGGCTACGATCGTGCCGTAGATTCCGGTCCCGCTGGCGCAGAAGAGAACAATGACTGTCACCAGCTCATTGGTAAATTCTTCCTGGCTGAGGCCGCTCTCATTTTGCACAAAGCGGCTGATCAGTTTCTGCATAGCCTGTCCCCCGGCATTGATCAGTTTTCCCAGATGGCAGGCCAGACCGATGGATGTTCCCAGTACGACAGAAAAAATAACAGCGGGCATATTTTCCATCAGGACGATGGAATTGATCCCCATGGTCATGGCGCAGGCGCCGAAGATCATATTCAGGTTCATCTTAAAATCCGCCGATAAAAACTTTCCGACCGCGCCTCCCAGCAAACCGCCTGTGATGACTGCGCACACGTTGATGATTACACCGATCGGCATCTTTCTTCCTCCCCTTGATGTATTTTGAAGCGTTCATTTTCTTTCTCACTGTCCGAGCGGGATCTGCGTCCGGATCCTGTCCGTCTCGCCCAGGTCTAATTCTATATCCAGAATTCCTTCTTTTTCATCCAACTCCCGCAGAATTCTGCCCCAGGGATCCGTTACGATGCTGTGCCCGTAGGCGATATAGGACGCTGTCTCATCCCTTGCCGGTGAGCAGCCGGCCATAAAGATCTGCTGGTCCAGGGCCCGGCTGCGGAACAGGGTCTGCCAGTGGGCGGGACCTGTGGTCATATTAAAGGCCGCCGGTACAAATACCATCCTGACACCTGCCCGCCGCATCTGCCGGAACAGATCCGGAAAACGGATATCAAAACAGATACAGACCCCCATTCTGCCGTATTCCGTATCAAAGACCGTCATTGCCTTTCCAGGCGACAGTACGTCCGATTCTTTGAAATACTGACCGCCCGGTACATCGATATCAAAAAGATGCACTTTACGGTGCTTTCCGATCAGCTCACCTTCCCGGTCAAATACGTAGGAAGTATTGTAGATTTTCCCCTCTTCATCTCTTTCGGGAACCGAACCGCCGATCACATAAAAATGATTCGTCCGGGCCAGCTTTGAGAGGAAGCAGTATACGCTGTCTCCATCCTTCTGCGCGAACAGAGGAAACTGACTGTTGTCATAGGGACAGGTGAATATTTCCGGCAGAAGAAGGAAATCAGGCATTTCTCCCTGATATTGGTCCAGCATATCTCTTACCGCATCCATATTTTCCCGCGGGGACGCATATGTTTTCTTCTGCAGCGCCAGTATATGAACTTTCTGATCCATACGAAGTCTCTCCTTTCTGCTTCGAACCCATAAATATAAGATATCGTTTTCATTTTTTCTTTGCAAGTTAAGACCGTACTTCTGCCGGACGGGGGGTGGGCAGGAAAATGATTGGAAATATTGAGTTACAGGGGAAGAAATGCTATGGTATTAAATGTAGAAAATTTCGTTTCAAAAACATATTTTTAAACATATTTTTAAAACATGTTAAAAATATGTTTAAAAAAGCACACTATTAAACAATCCTGTTTCAGAACGTTTTCAGAGAACGAGGAGCTTATGTTTGAAATTTTAGTAGATTCTGCCGCTAATCTTCCCGCTGATATAGTGGAGAAATACGGCATTCATGTATTGGTTTTTATGAATCTTGTGGACGGCCGGGAAGTTCCCGGTTTTATCCCCGGTCTTTCCCAGGAGGAAGAACGTGCCATGGGCAGGGAGTACTATGACGCGATCCGGGCTGGTGCCACCGTTAAGACTTCCCTGATCAACAGCGGCGAATTCCAGGATTATTTAGAGCCTTTCCTCAAAGAAGGCAAAGATATCCTGTATATCTCTCTGAGCAGCAATATCAGCGGCACCTACAACGCCGCCAGAATCGCTGCAGAGGAACTGCGAGAGGAATATCCGGAACGTCAGATTTATCTGATCGATTCCCTGAACGCCTCCCTGGCTCAGGGAATCCTGGCGATCTACGCCTATGAATTCCGTGAAAAGGGTCTGCCTCTTTCTGAAATCGCGGATGTCCTGGCGGAAACAGCCCACAGCATGAACGGTGTCTTCACAGTGGACAACCTCAAATATCTGTCCCGTACCGGCCGCCTGCACGCCGGCGTGGCCCTGGCCGGCAACCTGCTGCGGGTCAAGCCGATCCTGTGCGGCAATAAGGAAGGCTTTATCGTCCAGCATAGCCTGAAACGGGGCCGCAAACAGTCTTTGAACGAGCTGATCGACCTGGTGTGCAATAACATCGTTGAGCCCGAAAAGCAGATCATCGGTATCGCCCACGCGGACGCCTATGAAGATTCCCTGTATGTCATGAAAGGAATCACCGACCGGGTGCATGTCAGAGAGTTCATCAATACTTCCTATGACTTCTGTACAGGCTCTCATGTCGGGCCGGAGACCATAGCCCTCTTCTTCATCGGCTATGACCGGGAGCTTCAGGGCAGGCTGGTCAATGAAAAGCTGAAAGAAAAACGGATCTTTGACTGGCTGTAAAAGCCCATGACCTCTGAGGTCGCGGTTCAAAAAGCCCATGACCTCTGAGGTCGCGGACCACCTGAGACCGCGAACCATGGCGAACCACCCCAGAGGTCGCGGTTCAACAATTACACTAAATAAATAAGGACTTTGAAAGCTGCTGGGAAGCAATCAGCTTTCAAAGTCCTTTTTTTTATCCTATTTTGTGTCCATGACCTCTGAGGTCAAAACCACCTCCATGTGAAGCCGCAAACCACCTCAGAGGTCGCGGTGCACTACTGCTGATAATTGCGCAGGAACTGCTTTGTTCTTTCCTGGGTCGGATCGCCGAATACGGCTTCCGGATGTCCTTCTTCTACGATGACTCCCTTGTCCATGAATACTACACGGCTGCTGACCGCGCGCGCGAAAGGCATTTCATGGGTAACAATGACCATGGTCATCTTTTCATCTGCCAGCTGGCGGATGACCTTGAGGACCTCGCCGGTCAGCTCAGGGTCCAGGGCGCTGGTAGGCTCATCAAAGAAAAGGATCTCGGGATTAAGGGCGAGGGCGCGGGCAATCGCGACACGCTGCTGCTGACCGCCGGAAAGCTGGCAGGGGTAGGCATCCGCCCGGTTTTCCAGGTTCATTTTCTTCAGCAGCCGCATGGCTTCCTCATAAACTTCCTCTTTGGGACGCTTCTGCACCGTGACGGGCGCGTCCATGATATTTTTCAGCACGGAATAATGGGGGAACAGATTGAAATTCTGGAATACAAGACCGAAATATCTTTTGATCCTGTTCAGTTCCTGATGGGGCACATACTGTGCCACGCCATGCTCGTTTGTGGTCACGGCGTCCTGTCCCATATAATCAATACTGCCGGCATCGATCTTTTCCAGGAAAGTGGCGCAGCGCAGCAGGGTGCTCTTGCCCGAACCACTGGGTCCGATAATACTGACGACTTCTCCCTTGTCGACATGCAGGCTGATATCCTTGAGGACTTCCAGCCCGTCAAAGGATTTCTGAATTCCTTTCATTTGTAAGATCATGCAAGTGACTCCTTTTAATTATAGTAATCCAGCGCCTTTTCAATCCGCTCCATGGCATAGGCGACCGCATAATTGGCGATGAAATAGAAAACTCCGGCAATGACAAAAGGGACGAAAGAGGTCTGTGAAGCCGCGATCTGCTTGGCCAGCGAGAACATCTCATTATAGGCCAGGGTAAATGCCAGAGAAGTATCTTTGACCAGGGTGATCACTTCATTGGTCACAGACGGCAGGATCATTTTTACGACCTGGGGCAGGATGATCTTAAAAAAGGTCTGCGCCTTGCTGTATCCCAGGATCTCAGCCGCTTCATACTGTCCTTTGGGGATCGCTTCGATTCCGCCGCGGTAGATCTCGGCAAAATAGGCCGAATAGTTGACGGAGAAACCGATGATGATCGCGGCAAAGCGATATCCGCGGATCGACATGCCGAACAGGTAGTAGGGTCCGAAGTACCACATCAGAAGCTGCAGCATCAGGGGCGTACCGCGCATGATGGCGATATATATTTTTGTAATGGACTGTACGATTCTGAACCGGGACCGCCGCAGGAACATGACGACCATGCCAAGCGGCAGAGAAAACAGGAGCGTCAGGAAAAAGATCAGGCATGTACGGAGCATACCCTCGCCCATTGCGGCGAGCATGGTGGAAAGGCTCATATATTAACTCCTTCAACATAATGCAAAAAACAGGGGCCGCCTGCAGCGGCCCTCTGCTTCCATAAGCTTTTGCTTTAAATCTGAATCACTGATCACCCGCGATCAGGAAAGAACCTGCTGTCATATCGATGGCAATGGCGTCAATCGCGCCGGCCTTCAGGTCATTGTAAGCAACAGTATAGGTTTCATAGACCTTGAGGTCACCGAAAGTGGCGGCCAGATCAGCCTTGGAATCCTGCAGCATATCATAAGCGGAAGTCGCGGTCTGTACACCAACGACCTTGCCTTCCAGATCGGCAAGTGTCTTGATACCGGAATCGCTGGCAACCAGGATACCCTGTGTATTGTTGGAATAGGTGATGCCCCATGTATACTGGTCTTCACGTCCTTCTTTGGTAAATCCGGACCAGATGCAGTCACAGCTCTTGGCGTTGAGTTCCGCGTCTTTGGCGTCCCAGTTGAAAGGAACCGCTTCATAACCCCAGCCCATATATTCACAGACCGCCTGGCAGAGTTCTACGTCAAAACCGCCGACAGTATTGTCATCCTGACGATAGGAATAAGGCGGATAATCCAGATCAAAGCCGTGCTTGAAGGTGAAATTCGGATCACCGGATCCTCTTTCCGGAAGCTTGCTTTCATCGATATCTTCCGCTTTCAGGCAGAGATAATCATAAATATCGGGATATTTCTTACCGATCTCATCATAGGTGCCGTCCAGTACAAGGGCCTGTACCGCACCGCTGACGGTCTCTGCCAGCTCGGTATCTCCCAGACGGAAACCGATCGCGTAAGATTCGACACCAAGTGTCTCATCCAGGAAAACGTAGGAAGCTTCGCCTTCTGCGTCTTCCGCGGCGGGTTCTTCAGCAGCAGCTTCTTCTGTGGCTGCTTCTTCCGTAACGGTCTCCTCCGCGGGAGCCGCGGAATCCGCTGCGCCATTGCCGCATGCAGTCATAGCAGTGGCAGCAAGAACCGCCGCCAGTAAAAGTGCGATCTTCTTTTTCATGGTAATATCCTCCCTTTATAAAAAAGTGTTTATTTCGCGTTAAACAACTAACATGTTATCACATTAGCGTGCTAAAGAAAAGGAGTTTTTAGGTGATTCCGATGAACCTGGGGTGAACCAAGAAGTCTGACGCCCGGTTCATGAACCGGGAAGTCTGACGCCTGGTTCATATCTGCACAAAAAAAGGAGTCTTTTCAGACTCCTTACATTCAGTAGCGAGGGGGGGACTTGAACCCTCGACACTGCGGGTATGAACCGCATGCTCTAGCCAGCTGAGCTACCTCGCCATATATGTGCTGTTTTGTGTCAGCTTTTGTATTATACGATTCTATGCTCTGATTTGTCAAGCGATAATTCGTCTGTCTTTCCAGCAGGCGGATCGGTAATTTACTGATATTTCAGGCCGGAAATACCGCCCGTTCAGAATCCGCGCAGACCGGCTGCAGGGCCGGCCTGCGCGGACAGGCATAAAAGGATAGTATGGTTTATGGTTTCTCTCCGGTCCGTCGCATCTTATCGCCGGACCGGTGAAGATTCCTTCTGCGTATCTGACATACTGTGTCAGTCGGCCTGCACATCCGTACCGCCGGGCACCGCACGGGCCTGCAGGCTGCCGTCAACCACATCCAGCTCAATGGCGTCGCCTTCGTGGACATGATCCTCCAGGATCAGTCTGGCGGAAAGCGTCTCCACATGTTTCTGGATATATCTCTTCAGCGGTCTGGCGCCGTAGGAAGGATCATAAGCCGCGTCCGCCACGAAGGTCTTGGCTTCGGGGGTCAGGCGGATGCTGATCTGTCTGTCAGCCAGCCGTTTGTTGATGTCTTCGACGATCAGGTCGATGATGCCGGTGATGTTGGCCTTGCTCAGAGGGCTGAACATGATGATCTCATCCAGACGGTTGAGGAATTCGGGACGGAACTGCTGATGCAGGAGCGCCTCCACCTGAGCCTTGGCCGCAGGTGAGATGGATTCACTGTCGCCTCCATCCAGGACAATACCGTTCTCATCGATCACACGGCCGCCCTGGACCGTGCTGCTGTGCTCCAGGTCATCCAGGATGATCTGGGCCCCCAGGTTGGATGTCATGATCAGGATGGTATTCTTGAAGTCCACAGTCCTGCCCTGGGAATCGGTCACACGGCCGTCATCCAGGATCTGCAGAAGGACGTTGAAAACATCCGGGTGGGCTTTCTCGATCTCGTCAAAGAGGACGACCGAATAGGGTTTTCTGCGTACCGCTTCAGTCAGCTGGCCGCCTTCCTCGTAGCCTACGTATCCGGGAGGCGCTCCGATCAGACGGGAAACGCTGAATTTCTCCATGTATTCGGACATATCGATCCTGACGATATTCTTCTCATCATCAAAGAGGGCCTGGGCCAGGGCTTTGGCCAGCTCGGTCTTGCCGACGCCGGTGGGGCCCAGGAACAGGAAGGATCCGATGGGCTTGGAAGGATCCTTGATGCCCGCTTTGCTCCTCATAATGGCTTCGGAAACAAGGGTGACTGCCTCATCCTGGCCGATGACTCTCTTATGGAGCTCATCATCCAGATGCAGGGTCTTGTTTCTCTCGCTCTCGGTCAGTTTGCTGACCGGAATGCCGGTCCAGCGGGAAATGATCCTGGCGATCTCATCATCCGAGACCCTTTCATGGACCAGGGATGTATCCCTGTCCTTCAGGGCCGCTTCCTGCTCCGCCAGTTCCTTGCGCAGGCTGGGCAGGGTGCCGTACTGGAGCTCGGCAGCCTTGTTGAGGTCACCGTCCTGCTGGGCTTTCTGGATATCGCTGTTGACCTGATCGATCTGCTCCCGGAGGGCGGACAGCTGGTCGACCCTGGTCTTCTCATTCTCCCACTGGGCCTTGCGGGTGTTGAAGGTATCCTTCAGCTCCGCCAGTTCCTTCTGCAGGTCCGCCAGACGCTCCTGGCTCAGGGTATCGTCCTCTTTTTTGAGGGCGGTCTCTTCGATCTCCAGCTGCAGGATCTTTCTCTGCAGTTCATCCAGCTCCGTAGGCATGGAATTCATCTCGGTCTTAATCAGGGCGCAGGCTTCATCCACCAGGTCAATGGCCTTGTCGGGCAGGAACCTGTCTGTGATGTAGCGGTTGGAAAGGACCGCCGCGCTGACCAGGGCATTATCCATGATCTTTACGCCGTGATAGACTTCATAGCGCTCCTTGATGCCACGCAGGATGGAAATGGTATCCTCGACGGTCGGTTCATCGACCATGACCGGCTGGAACCTTCTTTCCAGAGCGGCATCCTTTTCAATATATTTTCTGTATTCATTGAGGGTGGTGGCGCCGATGCAGTGCAGTTCGCCTCTGGCCAGCATGGGCTTAAGCATGTTGCCGGCATCCAGGGAGCCGTCGGTCTTGCCCGCGCCGACGATGGTATGCAGCTCATCAATGAAGAGGATAATCTCTCCGTCGCTGCCCTTGACGTCTTCCAGCACCGCTTTCAGACGCTCCTCAAATTCACCCCTGTATTTGGCGCCCGCTACCAGGGAGCCCATGTTCAGGGAGAAGATCTTTTTATCTTTCAGTCCTTCCGGCACATCGCCTCTGGCAATACGCTGGGCCAGTCCTTCCACGACGGCCGTCTTGCCGACGCCGGGCTCGCCGATCAGGACAGGATTGTTCTTGGTCTTCCGGGACAGGATACGGACCACACTTCGGATCTCATTGTCTCTGCCGATGACCGGATCCAGTTTCTGCTCCCTGGCCTTGGAGACCAGTTCCTCGCCGTACTTCTCCAGGGTATCATAGGTCGCTTCCGGGTTGTCCGTAGTCACCCGCTGGTTGCCCCGGACAGTGGACAGGACCTTTAAAAAGCGCTCTCTGTCAATGGCATACTCCTGAAAGGCCTTTTTGACGCCTCCCGCGGCATGCTTGATCAGGGCCAGGAACAGATGCTCTACAGAGACATAATCGTCTCCCAGAGACTTGGCTTCCTGTTCCGCGTCCAGCAGGACCTTATTCAGGGAGTTGCTGACATAGACCTGGGCGTTGGAACCCTGTACCTTGGTCAGGCCGTTGACCTGGCGCTGGGCATATTCTGTAAAGCCGGCCGGATCGATCCCCATCTTTTCGATCAGTCTGCGGATCAGGGAATCCTCCAGTGTCAGCAGCGCGTACAGCAGGTGCTCCTGCTCGATCTGCTGATTGCCGTATTCATAGGCCAGCTGCTGACAGTTGTTGATGGCCTCTACGGACTTCTGTGTAAATTTCTGAATGTTCATCTATGCACCTCCTTTGGACAGTATTCCAAAGCAATGTTGTCTTTGTTCTATAACTACTATAACACTAATATGTTTCTTGTCAACACTTTCTTTTTTAATTTTTACGATACATTGCTAAAAAGGACAATCTCTGTTGTCCTTCATTGCATCACAGCCCGCAAAGCCGCCGCGTACTTTAGAACATTACCATAAAAAACAGCCTCCGCTGTCTTTCAATATATCACTGCCCGCAGAACTCCTGCGTGCATTTGGACGCCGGCATAAAAAACAGCCTCTGCTGTCTTCTATGGATCGGTGCTGCCGTCCGGCAGCTTTCCGAATCTGAAGACAGACACAGGCTGTTTCGCAATGCTTACTGTATGATTGTTTTTGAACCGGCAAGTCTGACTGCCCGGTTCACTTCAAAGGCCGGCTGCAGTTCCTTCGGGACTCAGTTCTTCCGGACTCAGTTCCTGCGGGGCTGCTCGGTGCCGGTCTCATCCTCATCACCGCCCTTATCCTCAATAAAATCCACTTCCACATCTACCGGCGCGGAATCCTGATAGATCTTTTTGGCTTTGGTGCTGATCCTGGAAATGACCCAGATGTCGCTGATGCCGTCGAACAGAAGCAGGCCGCCGGCCACTTTTACCGCCAGGCTGGCCGCCTGGAAGGCATACATGAACAGGTAAACACCGCCGACGATCGTAGCGATACCGATCAGCAGGGAAATCAGCCATCTGCTGTATCCCTGCTGGGCCTGGGTCACTGCCTCCAGCAGGTTAAAAAAGCCGCTGACTATGATCAGGACACCCATGATCCTGGGCAGCAGGGCCGCCATATCGACCGGATTGGTAAAGATCCAGACGCCGACCACACCGATACAGGCGGCGAACACAATCAGGAACCATTTAAAATAGCTGCCCCGGGGACCGAAAATACCGCCCAGCAGTCCGCAGACACCGCCGGCAATCAGGATGCCGCCGATGATCTGGCTGAACATGGTAAGAACGTTGTCCGAGTAGACCAAAAGCACTACGCCCAGGGCTATGGTCATCAGCGCGAATATGATCCTTCCCCGCTTCAGGGCTTTCAGCCTCTCCAGCGCTTCATCTCCTTCAAATCTTCCGCTCATAATATCCTCCTTATTGCTGCTCCTGTTAAAGGTACGTGAAAGATCATGCTTTCCCGTCCTCTTCCCCGTCCGCTTCAGCGGGCAGGATCCCCAGGACCTCTCTGTCCAGCAGGTCGTAAATCTCCTCCCGGCCCTGTTTGGACAGGCCGGACCAGGCGATCATCTGGAAGGTCAGATCCGCGCCTGCCTGGCTTTTGCTTTTGATGGTCTCCCGGATCATTTTCTTATGTTTGGCCAGCTGGCTCCGTTTGATCTTATCCGCCTTGGTGGCGATAATGATGGGATTGAAGCCCGCCTGCACGATCCAGTCATACATCATAATATCATTATTAGACGGTTCGTGCCGTATGTCAATCAGCAAAAAGACCGCTTTCAGCGCCTCGCTGGTGTTGAGATATCTCTCGATCATCTCTCCCCATTTCTGGCGCACCTTCACGTTCGCCGTCGCGTATCCGTAACCGGGCAGGTCGACCAGATATAAGGCGTCATTGATATTATAATAATTGATGGTCTGGGTCTTGCCGGGCTGGGAACTGACCCGGGCGTAGGACTTGCGGTTCATGATCCCGTTGATCAGGGTCGATTTGCCCACATTGCTCTTGCCCGCGAATGCCACTTCGGGAAGGGTATTGACCGGCAGTTTGCTGGTAACGCCGCATACTGTTTCAAGATTCACTGATTTAATAACCATATCATTCCTCACCGGCGGCAGACCCGCCTATAGCAACAGTGCATGTACCTCCCGGCACATGCACTGTATCTTTCATTTATTCCGCTTCCTGCGCATCGGCTTCCCCGGCAGCTGCGGAAGAAGCCGGACGGTTCAATTTCTTCCTGGCAGCCTTATGGATCAGCCTGGGCGTACCGGTTCCCTCGACCGATTCCTTTGTTACGATACATTCTTTGATCGTATCATCGGAAGGAATCAGGAACATGTCCTCCATCATGACTTTCTCCATGATGGAACGAAGCCCTCTGGCGCCGGTCTTGCGGGCAATGCCCAGATCCGCGATGGCTTCAATGGCGTCATCCTCAAAGGACAGCTCCACACCATCATAGGCAAAGAGCTTTTTGTACTGCTTGATCAGAGCGTTCTTAGGCTCTTTCAGGATCCTGACCAGAGCTTCCCGGTCCAGTCCTTCCAGGGTGGTAACGACCGGTACACGGCCGATGAACTCGGGAATCAGGCCGAAACGGATCAGGTCCTCGGGCAGGACTTCGCTCAGTACAGAACCGATATCCTTGACATCCCTGCCGGAAACCGTGGCGTTAAAGCCCATGGACCGCCTGTCCATACGGGCGTTGATGATCTTTTCCAGACCGTCAAAAGCGCCGCCGCAGATGAACATGATATTGGTCGTATCCAGCTGGATCATCTCCTGCTGGGGGTGCTTGCGGCCGCCCTGGGGCGGTACGGAAGCGATGGTTCCCTCTACGATCTTAAGCAGGGCCTGCTGCACGCCTTCACCGGAAACGTCTCTGGTGATGGATACATTCTCACCCTTCTTGGCGATCTTGTCGATCTCGTCAATATAAACGATGCCCAGCTGGGCGCGGTCAATATTATAATCAGCCGCCTGGATCAGCTTGAGCAGGATATTCTCAACGTCCTCACCGACATAGCCGGCCTCTGTGAGGGTGGTCGCGTCCGCAATGGCGAAGGGTACATTGATGATCTTGGCCAGTGTCTGGGCCAGATAAGTCTTGCCCGAGCCGGTAGGACCCAGCATCAGGATATTGCTCTTCTGGAGCTCCACGTCATCGTTGGCGGGACCCTTGGCCAGAACCCGCTTATAGTGATTGTAGACAGCAACGGACAATGTCTTTTTGGCCTCTTCCTGACCGATGACATATTCATCCAGAAACGCCTTGATCTCGACAGGCTTCCGCAGATGGATCTCATCCTCTTCCGGCTCGTCCTCAATCATGCCTTCTTCGATAATGTCCGCGCAAATCATTACGCATTCGTCACAGATATAAACACCTTCGGGGCCGGAGATCAGCTTTTTGACCTGCTTTTCCGTTCTGCCGCAGAAGGAGCATCTGCGCAAAGGCTGCATTTTTCTTTTATCTGCCATATTGAATCCTTATTCTGTGATCTCCTTACGGGTCGTATAAATGTTGTCGATCAGGCCGTACTCCAGCGCCTGCCGGGCTGTCATCCAGTTGTCACGGTCTGTATCGCGTACCAGTTCTTCATAGGTACGTCCGGTATTCTGGGCAAGGATACGGTTCAGGTTCTCTTTGATCCTGGCCATATGGGCTGCCTGGATGGCGATATCGGAGGCCTGGCCTTCGGTGCCGCCCAGAGGCTGATGGATCAGGATCTCGGAATTGGGCAGCGCGAAACGTTTGCCCCTGGTGCCGCCTGCCAGAAGGAAAGCGCCCATGCTGGCCGCCATGCCTACACAGATGGTGGACACATCGCACTTCACGAAGTTCATGGTATCATAGATCGCCATTCCGGCAGAAACAGAGCCGCCGGGGCTGTTGATATAGAACTGGATATCCTTATCGGGATCCTCGCCCTCAAGGAAAAGCATCTGCGCTACGATCAGCTCCGCGGAGGCGTCAGTGACCTGGTCACCCAGGAAAATGATCCTCTCCTTTAACAGTCTGGAGAAAATATCATAGGAACGTTCACCGGTACCGGTCTGTTCAATAACATAGGGAATAAAATTGGCCATTCTTGCCCTCCTTTCATGCGGCCGGCTGCCGCATCAGATTGTCGATCCGGCTTTTGCCGGAACATAAAGTACCACAGCCGGTCAGATCAGCAAATCATCCGGCAGTGAAATACAGGACCGCCGACGGGCCGGATCCAATCCGGCCCTTTCGCCGATCCCGTAACAGGTTTCTGTATTGCAGGACCGGAAAGCTTATGCTTCTTCTGTCTCCGCGGCTTCCTCAGCCTTTTCAACTTCGACCGCATGGTCAGCGACAAAGGATACAGCCTTCTGGACCGCGATGTCCTCTTCCATACGCTCTCTTTCCTTGCCGACAAAGATATTCTTGACAGTATCAAGGTCAGCGCCGTAGGAAGCTGCCAGCTTCTGCAGCTCTTCCTCGAAGTCCTCTTCGCTGACAGTGATGTTCTCTTCCTTGACGATCTGCTCAAGGACCAGTCTTGTCAGGATCCTCTTTTCAGCCTGAGGAGCCATGACTTCCATCATCTTGTCCCTGTCATTGCCGGAGTACTCGAAGTACTGATCAATGGTCATGCCCTGATACTGAAGCTGCTGGGCGAACTCGTCGACCATCTGGCGCTCCTGGGTCTTCAGCATGGCATCCGGGATCTGGACGGTGGCGTTCTTGATGACAGCGTCAACTGCCTCGTTCTCCATCTCAGTCCTTGCGGCCTCTTCCTTCTTGACGATCAGGTTTCTTCTGATATCTTCCTTGAACTCGTCCAGTGTTTCAAATTCGGAAACATCATCCGCGAACTCGTCGTTGAGCTCAGGCAGGTGCTTCTCACGGATGGAATGGACCGTGCACTTGAAGACGGCATCCGCGCCGGCCAGATCCGGAGAACCATAGTTCTCGGGGAAGGTTACATTTACTTCCATTTCCTTGCCGATTTCAGCGCCGACCAGCTGCTCTTCAAAGCCGGGGATGAAGGAACCGGAGCCGATGGTCAGAGGATAATCCTCGCCCTTGCCGCCTTCAAAAGCGACACCGTCTACAAAGCCTTCAAAGTCAAGCTTGATCTGGTCGCCGTCCTGGACAGTCCTGTCGGTCACTTCTTCAAAAGAAGCGTTCTTGTCCTGCTCTTTTTTCAGTTCCGCTTCTACTTCCTCATCGGTAACGGTAACGGGGCGCTTGAGAACTTCGACGCCCTTATACTGGCCAAGCGTTACGGGAGGCTTGACAGCAACAGTCGCCTTATAGATCAGGTTCTGGCCGTGGCCGATCTGGGTAATCTCGATCTCAGGGCTGGACACGATCTCTTCGCCGCAGGCTTCCGCCTCAACGGGATAGGTCTCATTGATCACATCATTGGCAGCGTCTTCCAGGAAGATGCCTTCGCCATACATTCTCTCGATCAGCTTTCTGGGAGTCTTGCCCTTACGGAAACCGGGAACGTTCAGTCTGTTCCTCTGTCTCAGATACACCTTGTCTACTGCTTTATCAAACTCTTTGGCATCGACTTCAATGGTAAGTACGGCCATGCTGTTTTCAAGTTTCTCAACGCTTACGCTCATTATGATTGGTCCTCCTGCTATTACTTGTTTCTTCTTTATAATCAGGCAGCAGCGGCTGCGGAATACATGGCCCTGCTCCTTTTTGTCATGCGTATAAACACAGTTGAGCGAATTATATCACAGGCTTTTACAGAATTTCAATGTGATTTTCTCTCAGAGAAACGATTATACCATAAAATTTCAAAAAGAAAACAGCTGCAGGCAAAAACCTGCAGCTGAATGCTGTTAAATGCTGTTTTCCGAATATCCATTCCGGATCGGATCCGGGCATTCCCTGTTCAGGGATTCCTCCGTGCGCCGCTGTGCCGCGGCCGGGACGGTTCCCGGCGATCCGCTGCCGGACCGTTTATTCCATGTGCCCGTCACGGTGCATGGAGAACTTGTCCATGGGATAATTACTGATGTTTTCAAGGACCTTTCTGCCGTCTGCCTTCTTGAGCAGGTTCTCTCTGGCCCTCTTGATCTCCATCTCGGTCTTATACTTGGAAGGTCCGCCTACGCAGCCGCCGGGACATACCATACCTTCGATGAAGTCTTCTTTGAAGCGGTTGGCCTTAAGCATCATCAGGGCTTTACGGCACTCATCGCCGCCGGCTACCTGAACCAGCTTCAGGGCGGAGGTATCCTCGCCGCGCTCATGCATACACTCGATGACCGCGTTGGCTACGCCGCCGGAGCTGGCGAAGCGCTTGCCCCAGATGGAGGATTCCTGATAGGTGCTCTCCATGGGCTTGAACTCAACGCCGCGGGAACGGCGCAGGGCAGAGAATTCACCGAAAGTGATCGCGTAATCGGCGTTGTCCGGTACGGACTTGTCATTGGCCTCGGACTTCTTGGCGATGCAGGGTCCGATAAATACAGTGATGCAGCCGGGATGCAGATATTTCAGATATCTGGAAATCGCGCACATCGGGGAAACCGTGGAGGACATATTTTCTTCATACTGCTTGGGGAAGTGCTTGCGCAGCATGTTGATGAAAGCAGGGCAGCAGGATGTGGTCATCTTTCTGCCTTCCTTGTACGCCTCACTCCACTCAGCAGACTCATAAGCCGCTGTCATATCGCCGCCCAGGCCGACTTCGATCATATCCTTGAAGCCCAGCTCGATGCAGCACTGACGGATGGATTCCATGGAGACCTTCTCGCCGAACTGACCCTCGGTAGCGGGGGCGCACATGGCGTAAACTTCATCTCCGGCCACGATGTGGTTGACGATGTCTACCAGATAGGTCTTGGATCCGATCGCGCCGAAAGGACAGGAATGGATGCAGTGACCGCAGGCGATACACTTGCTCTCGTCGATCTGGCAGATGCCGTTGTCATCATAGGTGATCGCGCCGACAGGGCAGGCCCTCTTACAGGGACGAACCAGATGGGCAATCGCGCCGTAAGGGCAGGCGTTCGCGCACATACCGCATTCCTTACACTTGGTAGGATCGATGTGGGAACGATGGGAGCCGATGGTGATGGCGCCGAAACGGCAGGAATTCAGGCAGGCTTTACCGATACAGAGACGGCAGTTGTCCGTAACTGTATAGGAGGACAGCGGGCACTCTTCGCAGGCCGCGCTGATGACCTGGACCGTATTTGTGGATCCAACTTTGTTCCTGGGCGGCTGGGCGCACGCCAGGCGGATCCTCTCCTTAACGATTTCTCTTTCTTTATAGATACAGCAGCGGTACTGAGCGATCGGTCCGGGAATGATCTCATAGACCAGCGCTTCTTTCGTCTCGTCATTCAGCTTGCCTTCATAAGCAAGCGCAGCCGTTCTCTCCATAATTTTATGCTTCAGGCTGACTAAGGATTGATCATTTGTTACCATATTCGTTCCTCCTGGAATAAACCAAAACTACCGGCGTCCCTCCTGCCGGATTTCCCTTTTCCTGTCCAGCCGCTGTCTGCTTCAGCGCAGACTTACCCCTCTGACTGGATTGTCTAAATTATAACAAATATTGTTTCTGAAACCAACTGCTGTATTTAAATTAGTTCACAATTTCACCAAAAATTAAGGTTTGTCCCCCCCGCTTTCCGATAATGTTGCATAGAGGAAGTATGATCGGAACAAATCAGGAGAGACGGCTCCCTGTGGAGTTTTCGGAGCCAATCATTTATAATAGGAAAGAAAGAAAAACGGCACGGGGATCTTGTCCCCGCTACGAGGAGGTAAACCCATGAATTACAAAACCGATAAAAAAGCAGCGATCTTTATGGCGGACGGCTGCGAAGAGATCGAAGCCCTGACAGTTGTGGATATCCTTTACAGGGCAGGCATTCCCCTGACCAAGGTCTCCATTTCCGACAGCCTCTCTGTCACTTCGTCCCACGAAGTCACCTTCCTGACCGATACGACCGTCAGCCTGCTGGATTTTGACGAATACGATATGCTGATCCTGCCCGGCGGCATGCCCGGCACCATCCATCTGGACGCCTGCCAGCGCCTGACGGAGCAGGTCACGGCTTTTGCCAAAGCCGGCAAACAGATCGCCGCCATCTGCGCAGCCCCCTCGGTATTCGCAAGACTGGGCCTGCTGCAGGGCAAAAAAGCCACCTGCAATCCTTCCAAGGAAGGCGCTCTCAAAGAAGGAGGCGCCATCCTGACCTATGAGCAGGTCACAGTGACCGACAATATCATCACCAGCCAGGCCATGGGCACAGCCATCCCCTTCGCCCTTGCCATCGTAGCCCACTATCTGGGACAGGAAACCGCCGACGCCCTGCGGGAGAATATTATTTATAAACCCCAGTGAACATCTCTGACGCCGCGGATCCGGCCGGCACTTTTGCCGGTCTCCTTCCCGGCATATTACACAAAGCTCCGGCAGATCCGGACCTTACGGGTATTTCCCTGAAGGTCCGGATCTGCCGGAGCTTTTATCTGTTTCTTTTTCTTTCTCTGTCAGACTCCCGTCAGAAGTTCCACTTCATCTGCCGGACCATACTGACGAATTCTCCGTTGGATCTGGTCCTGGAGAAGAGGTCCAGCACCTGGTTGATGGACTCATCCGGCTTGCTTCCGTTGAAAGCCCTGCGCAGCATGGCCACACAGGCCTGCTCATCAGGCGTCAGCAGCAGGTCCTCCCTGCGGGTACCGGATTTGAGGATATCGATGGCGGGGAAGATCCTTCTTTCGGACAGCCTCCGGTTGAGGACCATTTCCATGTTGCCGGTGCCCTTGAATTCCTCGTACACGACCTCGTCCATTTTGCTGCCGGTCTCGATCAGGGCTGTGGCCAGAATAGTCAGGCTGCCGCCCTCTCTCATATTCCTGGCTGCGCCGAAGAATCGCTTGGGCATATGCAGAGCCGCGGGATCCAGACCGCCGGACAGGGTACGGCCGCTGGAGGGTTCTGTCAGGTTATAAGCCCGGGTCAGTCTGGTGATGGAATCCAGCAGGATCATGACATCCTTCTTATGCTCGACCAGACGCTTGGCCCTCTCAATGACCATTTCCGATACCCGTTTATGGTGCTCGGGCAGCTCGTCAAAAGTAGAATAAATGACTTCCACATTGGGGCCTTCAATGGCTTCCCGGATATCCGTGACTTCCTCGGGACGCTCATCGATCAGCAGGATGATCAGGTGGATCTCCGGATTGTTATATTTGACGGAACGGGCCACCTCTTTGAGCAGGGTCGTCTTACCGGCCTTGGGCGGGGAGACGATCATGCCCCGCTGGCCTTTGCCGACAGGACAGATCAGGTCCATGACCCGCATGGCGATGCCGGAGCCTTCCCTTTCCAGACGGATCCTTTCATCCGGAAATACCGGTGTCATGTCTTCAAAGTTATAGCGCCGGTTGCCTTCTTCCGGCGGCAGGCCGTTGATGGACTTGACATATAAAAGGGCACTGAATTTCTCATTCTGGGTCTTGACCCGGATATTGCCTTTCACGATATCGCCGGTCTTGAGGTTAAAACGACGGATCTGGCTGGGGGCCACATAAACATCATTGTCACCCGGCATGTAGTTGGCACAGCGGATAAAGCCGTAGCCTTCCGGCAGCACCTCCAGGATGCCGTTGGCCATCTGGCCGCTGTCCAGCTCGCTGACGAATTCATCCTTATGGGCAATGGGGGTATCGGGACGGATCTCTCTGCGGCCCGGCCGCTTTTCCTGGGCCGCCAGCTCTTTGGCGTCCTTCTCGTCCTGTTTGAGCAGGGCTTCGATCAGATCTGCCTTTTTCAGGGTGGAAGTCCTTTTCATGCCCCTGGCTTTGGCGATCTCCTTCAGATCGTGCAGAGCAAGGGTTTCATATCTTTCTTTTGTCATAGTTCTCCTTTATCAAATGGGAAAATCAGGCATACAGGCACAGGGGCAGCACAGTTCAAAACCAGTTCATCACTGTAAGAACCGCCCGCACAGTCAGAATGGATGATTTCTGATCATCATCAGGATTCAATCGAAATGTATTTGGGAAATGTATTTTCACAGCTGTCATTGAAAACTGTTTTTGTAAACTCTTTTTTGTAAACTGTTTTTTGTAAACTGTTTTTGTAAACTGTTTTTTGTAAACTGTTTTTTGTAAACTGTTTTTCTAATAGTACACCATGGAAACCTTAAATAGCAATTGCCGTTTTCATGCTGTCAGAAGAGTTTGTCAAGGACCGCTGTATATATTTCCTGACTTTTTTCCTTCCAGCTGTCTGCAGCCTGCCTGGCTGTTTCCTCATCCGGCACAGACAGAGTCAGGTCTATAATGGTCTCATTCTTTTCCCGGACAGACATATGGACCAGCCAGGCTCCTGAAACAGACCGGTCATAATCCGCAGACAGATAATGGTCATTGCGCAGTTCCATGCCCTTCTCCCGCAGATACTCGTCCACCTGTTCTTTGATCTCGTCGCTCAGGCTGCCGGAAAAGAAGCTGAGGGTCTCGGTCCCTTCCTGTGTCATATAGAGAAAGCTCCCGTCCCGCCGGGTCTCGGACCTGACCAGGCCGCTCTCCTCGATTTCGGCCAGGGTCTGATTGAGCGAAACAAAATTGACATAGCCATTTTCCAGCAGGAATTCCGTGATCCTGGACAGGGCAATCGGACCGTTGATCCGGTCCAGCATATATAAAATGGTCAGTTTATAAACGGCGAGCGGTGATGCCATCTTTTCCTCCTGCCGCGGTCCGGGGCGGTCAGCCGTCCTCTCTCTCCCGCAGCGATTCTTCTCTGAAATATTTCTCTTTGCCTGTCAGCTGTCCCAGACGCCGGCGGATCTGTTCCTCATAGCCGTTTTCGGACGGCTCGTAGAAAGAGCTGTCCTTCAGAGCGTCCGGCAGATACTGCTGGCCGGAATAATGATCTTTATAAAGGTGGGCGTATTGATAACCGATGCCCCTGCCCATTTTGGAGGCGCCCCCGTAATGGGCGTCCTGCAGATAAGGCGGAATGGGCAGGCTGCCGGTACGGGCCACAGTATCCATGGCTCTTCCGATGGACTCCACTGCCGTATTGCTCTTTGGCGCCGCCGCCACATATTCCGCGGCCTGGGCCAGTACGATCTGGGATTCCGGCATGCCCAGGCGCTCACAGGCCAGGGAGCAGTTGACCGCCACCACAAGAGCGTTGGGATCCGCGTTTCCCACGTCCTCAGAAGCGCAGATCATGATCCTGCGGGCGATGAAGGCCGGCTCCTCTCCCGCGGACAGCATCCTTGCCAGATAATAGACCGCGGCGTCCGGATCCGATCCCCGCATGCTCTTAATGAAAGCGGAGATGGTATCGTAATGGTTGTCGCCTTTCTTGTCATAACGGGCGGCACGCTTCTGAATGCATTCCCGGGCCACGTCCATGGTTATGCGGATCCTGCCGTCAGGTCCCGGGTCTGTGGTCAGAACTGCCAGTTCCACCGCGTTCAGGGCCCTTCTGGCGTCGCCGCCGGACAGGTCGGCCAGAAATTCCTCCGCGTCCTCGTCGATCACGGCGCCATAGGCGCCCATGCCCTTTTTCTTATCATATACGGCCCTGTGGATCAGGGTCCGGATATCTTCAACGGAAAGGGGCTGCAGCTCAAAAATCACGGACCGGGAAATCAGCGCGCTGTTGACTTCAAAATAGGGATTCTCGGTCGTAGCGCCGATCAGGGTCACGGTCCCGTCCTCCACGAAAGGCAGCAGGTAGTCCTGCTGGGACTTGTTGAAGCGGTGGATCTCATCGATGAAGAGGATGGTCTTCTTCCCGTACATGCCCAGCCTGTCTTTAGCGTCATGGATGACCTGCTCCATGTCCTTCTTGCCGGAGGATGTCGCGTTGAGCTGGGTAAATTCAGCGCTGGTCGTATTGGCGATCACCCTGGCCAGGGTGGTCTTGCCCGTACCGGGCGGTCCGTAAAAAATAATGGAGCCCAGCTTGTCGGCCCGGATGGCCCTGTAGAGCATCCGCCCCCTGCCGATGATATGCTGCTGGCCCACGACCTCCTCCAGTGTCTCGGGCCGGAGCCTGGCGGCCAGGGGAGATTCCTGATCCTGCTGCTGTTCTCTCATATAATCAAATAAATCCATCTGCCTTTCCTCCGGATCGGTTCCGGCTGTTCCGGCCCGATTAATTTCACTGTATCACAAGTGGAAATTTCCGTCAATGGATTTCGAACATTCGTTCCCCTTGCGCATTCAACTGCTATTGCCTCCTTTTCATTCGGGCACAATACTGTCCCGGAATGCTGCCGAACGCTGTTCTGAAATGCCGCCATAATGCTGTCCCATAAGCTGTTTGTAAAATCCTGCGGATTTCAGTATAATAAAAGACTGTACATTCCGAACAAAACAGCAGAAAGCCGGCCTGGCAGCAGGCGCGGCAGAGCAGGAGAAGAAAGTCCATGGAAGGTTTTTTTGTGATCGCAGGCCTGGGTAATCCGGGCAGAAAATATGACGGTTCCCGGCACAATGTCGGTTTCGATGTCATCGACGAACTGGTCGACAGATATCATATTAACAATCCGGAGCATTTTGGTAAATGTCTGATGGCCAAAGGTTTCATAGATGGACATAAAGTGATCCTGATGAAACCCCTGACTTATATGAACCTGAGCGGGGAAGCGGTCCGCCAGGTCTGTGATTATTACAGGGTGGATGTCGAAGAACAGCTCCTTGTTATTTCCGATGACATTGACCTGGAGATTGGTCAGCTGCGGATGCGCAAAAAAGGGAGCGCCGGCGGCCATAACGGTCTCAAAAATATCATTCAGCACCTGGGTACGGACGCCTTCTGCCGGATCCGGATCGGGGTAGGCGGCAAGCCGGATCCGGATTATGATCTGGCGGATTTTGTCCTGGGGCATTTTAACAAAGAAGACCGGGAGATCATAGAAGCCGCCGAACAGAAAGCGGCCGACGCGGCTGTCTGCATGGTGACCGACGGTCCCGATCTGGCCATGAACCGCTATAATACGCCCAAAAAAAAGAAAAAGAAGAAGAAAGAAAAACCGGCGGCGGAATCCGGCCAGGATACCCCGGAGCAAGTTACGCCGGAACCGGGTACGCCAGAGCAGAGCACTCCGGAACAGGGTACTTTGGAGCAGGATACCCCGGACCATCCATCAGAAAAACAGGATAAGACAGTATGACCATGAAAACCATCTACGCGCCTCTGGCGGACAGCCCTTCCTACAACAGAATACTGCATCTGCTCTCGCAGGATGGATGTGCGGCTTCAGTCCTGGTGGACGGGTGCGTGGCTTCCCAGAAGCTGCACCTGATGGGAGCCCTGTCCTCGGACGACAGCCTGCATGACAAGGCCAGGTTCCGTCTGATTCTGACCTATTCCGACCTGCGGGCCCGGGAGATCGCCGAGGAATACAGTTTTTATGACAGGAATACCCTCCTCTATCCGGCCAAGGACCTGATCTTCTACCAGGCCGACCTGCGGGGACGGGAAATCGAGACTGAGCGGATCCGCTGTCTGCGCCGGATCATTGAGGGCAGACCCACTACCATCATCACGACTTTCGCGGCCCTGATGACGCCCCAGGTCCCCCTGCGGACCCTGCGGGACAGTGTCCTGCGGATCGAAAAGCGGGGCAGCCTGGATCTGTCGGACACGGCCGCCCGTCTGGTCTCCATGGGCTATGAAAAAAATTACAAGGTCGAGCGCCCCGGCCAGTTCTCGATCCGGGGTGATATTCTGGATATTTTCGATCTGACCGAGGAAAATCCCTTCCGGGTGGAGCTGTGGGGCGATGACATTGAATCGATCCGCAGCTTTGATGTCCTCAGCCAGCGCTCCATCGAGCGCCTGGAGACCATCCGGATCTATCCGGCTTCGGAAATGATTCTGCCCGGAAAGCGGCGGGAGGACGGCCTGCTCCGTATGCAGAAGGAGGCGGACCAGTGTGTCCGCAGGTTCCGGGACGAAGGCCGGACCGAAGAAGCCCACCGGCTCAAGACCACCATCGCAGAGATCTGTGAACAGGCCAGGGAATGGAAGGAATACGGTCCTCTGGAAGGCTACATCCATTACTTCTATCCCGGCGCCGGTAATTTTCTGGAACTGTTCGATCCGGCGTCCTGCCTGATCTTTCTGGACGAACCGGTCCGGGTCGGGGAGCATGCGGACGCCGTGGAGATGGAATTCCGGGAAAGCATGATAAGCCGGGCCGGACGGGGCTATATCCTGCCCGGCCAGATGGACCTCTTTGCCGGCAGGGAACAGATCCTGGCCCGTCTCTCCGCCTATCGGCGGATCGGCATTACGGAGCTGGTCTCCTCCAGCGACTTTTTTATTCCGGATGAGGTCATTTCCATTCATGCCCGCAGCGCCGCTTCCTATAACAAGAGCTTTGCCGCCCTGACAGAAGGCCTGAAAAAATACCGGAAGAACAAGTACAAAGTCATTATCCTGACGCCTTCCCGCACCAGAGCCAGACGTTTGGCCCAGGATCTGACAGATAATGAGGTCACCTGTTTCTATACAGAAAATCCCATGCGCCCGATCCGGTCCGGAGATATCATGACCTGCCGGGGCAGCATCCGTCACGGCTATGAGTACCCCGAGATCGGCTTTGCCGTCATTACCGAGACCGATATCTTCGGCGCTCCCGTGGTCCGGAAGAAGAAAAAGAAAACTTCGTCCGGTGATGTCATTCAGGACTTCTCCGACCTGCGGGTCGGGGACTATGTAGTCCACGAGGATCACGGCATCGGCATTTACCGGGGCGTTGAAAAGATCGAAGTCGACCGCATTTCCAAGGATTATATCAAGATCGAATACGGCGGCGGAGGCACCCTCTATGTCCTGCCGACCGAACTGAATGTCCTGCAGAAATATGCCTCTTCCTCCGCCGCCAAACCGAAGATCAACCGTCTGGGCGGCCAGGAATGGTCCAACACCAAGCGCAAAGTCCGGGGGGCCGTTGAAGAAGTTGCCGACGATCTGGTCAAACTCTACGCCGCCCGCAGCCAGCGCAAAGGACACGCCTTTGAAAAGGATACGGTCTGGCAGCATGAGTTCGAGGAGCTCTTCCCTTATGCCGAAACGGCCGACCAGCTGCAGGCCATCGAAGATACCAAAAAGGACATGGAGAGCGATAAGATCATGGACCGCCTGATCTGCGGCGACGTGGGCTTCGGCAAAACGGAAATCGCCATCCGGGCCGCTTTCAAGGCAGTCCAGGACGGCAAGCAGGTGGCAGTCCTGGTCCCTACGACCATCCTGGCCCAGCAGCATTACAGCACCTTTACCGAAAGGATGCATACCTACCCGATCAATATCGGCCTGCTCTCCCGTTTCCGGACAGCGGCTGAACAGAAAAAGACCCTGAAGGATCTGGAAAGCGGCATGTGCGATATCGTCATCGGCACCCACCGCCTGCTGTCCAAAGATGTTCATTTTAAAGACCTTGGCCTGCTGGTGGTCGATGAGGAACAGCGCTTCGGCGTCACCCATAAGGAAAAGATCAAGAAACTGCGGGAGGATGTGGATGTCCTGACCCTGTCAGCCACGCCCATTCCCAGGACCCTCCATATGAGCCTGGTCGGAATCCGGGATATGAGCCTGCTGGAAGAAGCGCCGGAGGGCCGTGTCCCCATCCAGACCTATGTCATGGAATACAATGAGGAAATGGTCCGGGAAGCCATTGTCCGGGAGCTGTCCCGCGGGGGACAGGTCTATTACGTCCATAACCGGATCAACGATATTGACCTGATCGCGGACCGGCTGCGCCAGCTGATTCCGGAAGCCAGGATCGAATTCGGCCATGGCCGCATGTCCGAATCCCAGCTGGAAAATCTCATGTATGATTTTGTCAGCGGCAAGATCGATGTCCTGGTCTCGACCACCATTATCGAGACCGGTATGGATATTTCCAACGTCAATACCATTATCATTGGCGACTCCGACAGAATGGGCCTGTCCCAGCTCTATCAGCTGCGGGGCCGGGTCGGCCGTTCCGGCCGGACCGCCTACGCCTTTCTGATGTATAAGCGGGACCGGGTCCTGCGGGAAGTGGCGGAAAAACGCCTTTCCGCCATCCGGGAATTCACCGACATGGGCAGCGGCTTCCGGATCGCCATGCGGGATCTGGAGATCCGCGGCGCCGGCAGCATCCTGGGCCGGGCCCAGCACGGCCATATGTCGGCTGTCGGTTACGACCTCTACTGCAAGCTGCTGGGCGAAGCGGTCCGCCGGGCCAAAGGCGAAGAAACGCCGCCCGAAAAGACGGTTACCGTCCATCTGAATGTGGACGCCTTCATCCCGGAAGCCTACATCATGAATGAGGTCCAGAAGCTGGAGACCTACAAGAAGATCGCCGCCATTTCCTGTAAAGAAGACTATGACAGTGTCTGCGATGAGCTGAAGGATCGTTTCGGCGACGTTCCCGCCTCTGCCCAAAACCTGCTGCGCATCGCCCTGATCCGCTCTGTCGCTTCCCATCTGGATATCACGGATATCTCCGGAAGCGCGGGAGAAATCACCATTACCATGGACGGGAAAGCCCGGATCAAGGTGGAGAATATCCCCCTTCTGCTGCAGCGCTACCGGGGAGGCCTGCGCTTTTTCGCCAAAGGCGGGCCCTTCTTCCGTTACACTTATAAACCGGTCGGCCTGCCCGTCCGGGACGAGGAGATCCTGCTGAACACGGTAGAGGAGCTGCTGATTTCCTACGCGGCACTGCTGCGGTAGAACAGATGCCATCCGGCACTGCCTCATACCATCATCCATGATTCCAATCCATAAAGAAGCCTTACCCGCCGGCCGCGCAGGCCGGAAGGTAAGGCTTCTATTGTTACTGCTCTGTATTTTTCTGCAGTCCTGTCAGGATCCTCTCTTTACATTCTATATAGATTCTATAAATCTGTCCTATATCACCCGCGTACAGGCAAGGGCATCCATCAGAGCTGCCATAGATTATCAGATCGCGTCATGGACCTTGTTGAGCAGGTCGTTCTTGGTATCATACAGCTTCCGGGACAGGTCTACATAAATCTGGTGAGGGTTGACAAGACGTCTGGATTCCTCCCAGAGGGTATCCTGTTCTTTGAGGCAGTAATCGCGGATGTCCATGGTCTCACGGCTCTCATAGACGCACTTGCCGTCAATAAAGAGCGGTACCATCAGCTCGCGCAGAGTATACTCACCGGGTTTGAGCTTGGTCTTCTTCCAGGGCTCGACGGGGTCGAACAGGGTCAGGGGATCGTCTTCCGAGAAGACTTCTTCATCCAGGCAGATCAGGTCAGCGATCAGCTTGCCGGTAATCTTTTCATAGATACGGTAGATCTTCTTGTTGCCGGGGTTGGTGACCTTCTCGGTATTCTCGGAAACCTTGATCTTGGGCAGGTAGCTGCCGTCATCCTGCTGAATCGCGGCCAGCTTGTAAACGCCGCCGAAGGAAGGATTGTCCTTGGCTGTGATCAGGTGCGTACCTACGCCCCAGGAACGGATGGCGGCACCCTGGGCCTTCAGGGAAGAGATCAGGTTCTCATCCAGATCGTTGGAAGCGGAGATCACGGCGTCCTCGAAGCCTGCCGCATCCAGCATCTTCCTGGCTTTCTTGGACAGATAGGCAAGGTCGCCGCTGTCCAGACGGATGCCGTAGCCCTTGAGCTCTATACCCTTGTCGCGCAGATACTGGAAGGTCTTGATGGCGTTGGGCACACCGGATTTCAGGGTATCATAAGTATCGACCAGCAGGATGCAGGCGGTCGGGTACATATCCGCGTAGGTCTTGAAAGCTGTCAGCTCATCCTCAAAGCTCATGATCCAGCTGTGGGCGTGAGTGCCTTTGACCGGAACTTTGAAGAGCTCGCCGCAAAGGACATTGGAAGTACCGACACATCCGGCTATAACAGCAGCCCTGGCGCCATAGGTGCCGGCATCGGGACCCTGGGCACGGCGCAGGCCGAATTCCATGATGCCGTCTCCCTGTGCCGCGTAGCAGATCCTGGCGGCCTTGGTCGCGATCAGACTCTGATGGTTAATAATATTGAGGATAGCGGTCTCGACCAGCTGCGCCTCCATGATGGGCGCAATAACTTTCACCATGGGTTCCCTGGGGAACATGAGGGCACCTTCCGGAATAGCGTAAATGGAACCGGTAAAGTGGAAATTGGCCAGGTAGTTCAGGAAATCCTCATCGAAGATTCCGATGCTGCGCAGATATTCGATATCTCCGTCACTGAAGTGGAGCTCCTTGACGTAATTGACCAGCTGCTCGATGCCGCACATGATCGAATAACCGCCGCCAAAAGGATTGGTACGGAAGAAAGCGTCAAAGATAACGTTCTTGTTCTCGTCCTTGTGCTTGAAATATCCCTGCATCATTGTTAATTCATAAAGGTCTGTCAGCAGGGTCAGATTCTGTCTGTCCATAAAAATTCCTCATTTCCGCCGGATTCCGGCTAATCTGGTAAAGCCCATGTGTCAAGACACATATTATCTCTGCTATCATACTACTTTTCGCATCTGTGCGCAAGAAAAGCGTCCAACGTACGTCCTTATTTCTTCTTATAACCCGTCCACATGGTCATCAGGAAACATGCGACAGTTGCCCAGGCAAAAAACTTGTGGCTCTTCATATAACTGCTCCTTTTCTTTTCTGTTTTCAGGGCAGCGGCGCGCTCTGCCGCTTTTTTCTCCGATTCCTTCATGACCAGGACTTTATCCCCGCTGTGAATATAACGCAGCCGGTCACCCATAAGCTTTTTCATGGCTTCGTAAGGCTCCTGGCCGGTACAGTGGCCTGTAAAGAAGATCGTATCTGTCTGCTTCAGGGCCAGGGCTGTATCAATGATCATCAGCAGGTCGCTGCCGCTGTAGCCATGCCGTTTCATCATATGGAAGCCGCTGAACACTACATCCGGACTGCCTCCGTACAGAGTCCGGTAGCGGTCCAATATGTTGAGGATCCCATGATGGGCGCATCCGGACAGCAGGACCGACCGTCCGCCTTCCCGGATCACCAGGCACTGTTCATGCCGGAAATCATCCTGCACGAGGCCTGCTTCCGTTTCCACTTTCAGCCGGTCATTCGCCGAAGGAATGGGATGCTCCATGCCGATACCGGAAAAGAGGGACAGCTCCTCATCGATCCTGTAAATGCCGGGTTCCTTTTCTTCCGCACTGCCTCCGGAACTGCCTTCAGGATTGCCTTCAGGATTGCCTTTAGGATTACCTTCAGGATTGTCTTTAGGATTACCTTCTGGACCGCTTTCTGAATTATCTTCGATGACGACCAGGCCGGGGAGCTCGCGGATTCCTTCGGCCAGTCCTATATAATGGGGCTTTCCGGAACTGTCAATAGAATAGTAGGGCCTGAACGCGG
Organism: uncultured Lachnospiraceae bacterium; assembly: GCA_902789735.1. Taxonomy (GTDB): domain Bacteria; phylum Bacillota; class Clostridia; order Lachnospirales; family Lachnospiraceae; genus CAG-791. The sequence continues at coordinate 104,075 of CADAOZ010000003.1, read as the reverse complement.
AAGCCCGGATGTAGATCTTTGCCCCGGGATTGATCCTGGCGAAATGCAGAAGACCGCCTCCATGATCATAATGTCCGTGGCTGATCACTACCGTATCCACCAGGGTCAGATCGATTCCCAGCTGCTCCGCGTTGCGGGCGAACAGGTCCGTCTGTCCCGTATCCATGAGCAGGCGGTGATGCTCCGTTTCAATATAGAAACACAGGCCGTGCTCATAGCCGCAGCCTTCCGCGCCCGGGGTATTTTCCGTCAGATTGATAACACGCATTTTCTCTTCTCCTGTAATACTGGTCTGCCATTTTTCCGACAGGTTTCAGGCTTATAAAATAATTCATAGTTTTCCCAGGAGTTTTTACACTTTCCTTATTGAGAAGTGTACCACAGATTCCGGCGCCCCGCGACATTTTCACACCCCCTGGAGCTGCCTGCTCACGGCAGACGCCGGACACTGAATTCCGGTTTTGTCTGCCGCGGAAATCGGGAGGCTGGCAGACATTGTACACTAATTTCCGGTTTTGTCTGCCGCGGCACGCTGTACACGGCAGACAGATTCAATTATTTCTCTGTTTTGTCTGCCGGACAAATATAAAACCCCCGGGGGCTTCTGCCTCCGGGGGTCTTACAGGCTCGCGGCCTGCTGTTCGCTGTCGTAAGAAAGCTGAAATCTATCGTTACTGTGCTTCGCTATGCTGTCATTCCAGTTGTGAGTCGTCTTCTTGCAATGCACTTTTTTCGTAATGCTCTAATACGATGTGTTCCAGTATGCTCCTTGTTTCAGAATTGATGGGATGCGCTATATCTCTATATTTCCCGTCTGCCGATTTCTTGCTCGGCATTGCTATGAATAATCCTTTCTCCCCCTCAATAACCTTAATATCATGAACAACAAACACTTGATCGATCGTAATAGATACGACCGCTTTCATCTTGCCTTCCTTAGCAATCCTCCGTACTCTTACGTCTGTTACCTGCATAGCGTTCTCCATTTCTGAAGTTAAATGGTGTAACGTTCGCCCTTTTCGATGACAATCTTCACACCATCTTCTCCTCTGTAAGTAGAATTGGCCTGAATGGTATCGCCACTCTCAATGATGCAGTTTTCAATTATGCTGTTGTCTCCGATGTAAACATCATTCAGAATAAGGGAATTCCTTATTACACAGTTGTTTCCGACATAGACCTGATGGAACAGAACCGAGTCCTCCACCGTACCGTTTATGATACATCCGCTGGACAGAAGGCTGTTTCTGATATGGCAGCCCACATTATATTTCACGGGCGGCAGATCAGCCACTTTGGAATGTACCTCAGGAAACTCTCTGAAGAAGAAAGACCTGATATCCGGCTTCAGGAAATCCATATTCGTTCGGAAATAATCCTCCACGGAAGCGATATTGCTCCAGTAAGAATTCAGTTCATATCCATAAATTTTTTTCAGACCCCTGTACCGGATCAGAATATCCTGTACGAGATCATACCGGTTCTCCTCCATGCTCTTCTCAAGCAGCTCGATCAGAAGTCTTCTGCGGATCACGTATATACCGCAGGAGATTGTATTTCCATCTGCAACGACCGGCTTCTCAACGAATTCACGGATTCTCCCGTCGACGTCCATCCTGACTACACCGTAACGCTCTACTCTGAAATCCTGCGGCATGGTCTTGACGACGACCGTAATATCAGCCCCTTTATCCATGTGATAGTCCAGTACTTTGCCGTAATCCAGCTTGTAAACACAGTCGCCGGAGGCAATGATGACATAGGGCTCATGGGAATGTCTTAAGAAGCTGATATTCTGAGCGATGGCATCCGCGGTCCCTCTGTACCACTGGCTGTTGGCGTCCGCGAAGGAAGGAGTAAACAGGAACATACCTCCCTGCTTGCGGCCAAAGTCCCACCATTTGGAAGAGGCCAGATGCTCGTTCAGACTTCTGGAATTATACTGGGTAAGTATCGCAACTTTAGATACCCGGGAAAATTCCATATTGCTGAGCGCAAAATCAATGCTGCGATAACTGCCTGCGACAGGCATGGCACAGACCGCGCGTTTTTTGGAAAGCTCTTTCATGCGGTTGCTGTTTCCGCCTGCCAGAATAATACCTATTGCTCTCATACTGCCTGCCCCCTTATTCTTTGACCAGTGTTCTGCCGCCGGCAAGACGGCCGTCCGGATAATCCGCTTCCACGGTATGTCCGGAAATCAGGGTATTCCTGCCGATCGTCACACTGTCAGGTATTACCGTTCCTTCACCGATGGTCACAATACCGTCACGGTAAATATCGGGCCTGGTATCGTTCTCGATATAATCACCCTCACCGAGTACGACACCGTCTGCAATAGTTACATTTTCCGCCGCGATGACTTTTTCAAGCCTGCAGTTATCACCGATCACAGTCCCGTTCATGATGATGGAATCACGGACGATTGTTCCCTCGCCGATGATGACATCACAGCCTATCACGGAATTGTAGACCTGTCCGTAGATCTCGGAGCCTTCCCCTATGATGGTCCTTTCAACCGCGCTGTTGGAGCCGAAATACTGGGGCGTGACCGTCTGGCTCTTGGTATAGATCTTCCAGAATTCTTCATACAGATTGAACTCCGGAACTATATCGATCAGCTCCATGTTCGCTTCCCAGTAGGATGTCAGTGTTCCGACATCCTTCCAGTAACCGTTGAACTCCCATGCATACAGGGGGCGTCCGTTATCACGGCAGTAGGGGATGATATGTTTGCCGAAATCAAGATTCGGCTGGGACTTATTCGCAAGAAGGGCTTCCTTCAGCGCCGTCCAGGAGAAAATGTAGATGCCCATGGACGCCAGATTGCTGCGGGGATGTTCGGGCTTTTCCTCGAAATCCACAATCTTTCTGTCTTCATCCGTGATCATGATACCGAATCTGCTGGCTTCCTCCATGGGAACAGGCATGACGGCAATGGTAACATCAGCCCCTTTCTCCTTGTGATAATCCAGCATGGACTCATAATCCATCTTGTAGATATGGTCGCCTGAAAGGATCAGAACATAGTCAGGATTGTAGCTCTCCATGTATTCCATATTCTGATAGATCGCATTGGCGGTACCGGTATACCATTCGGTATCATGACTCTTCTCGTACGGAGAAAGGATGGATACACCGCCGACATTTTTGTCAAGATCCCACGGGATACCAATCCCGATATGTGAGTTCAGACGAAGCGGCATGTACTGGGTCAGCACGCCGACCGTGTCTACTCCTGAGTTGATACAGTTGCTGAGAGGGAAGTCGATTATGCGATATTTACCGCCAAATGATACCGCCGGCTTGGCCACTTTTGATGTCAGGATTCCCAGACGGCTGCCCTGGCCACCGGCTAAAAGCATAGCTATCATTTCTTTTTTAACTATCATCGTTGCCACCCCTATATTATTTTTCGGATATACGTCCCAAAAAAGACATAGATTCGTATGAAAATTATAGCACACCGCCCTGATAAAAGAAATATTTAGCCCAAATTTAATCGTTGTTTTCCACAATGGGTACAATGGCTTTTTATAATAATTTGTCTATTATTCCACTTAGATATCATAAATCATTTTCTTTCCTGATTATGTACTGTTTCTTTGCGATTATTCAGTGTTATAATAAAAATAACTATGGGCACAAGGCCCGCAGGAATGTAAAAATCACTTAAAAACAGCGTAGAAGAGGCCTGCATAAGGCTTTTTCATGGAGGCATTATGTTTCAGATAGATTTCAATGAACCGATTCATGTATTCTTCTCCGGCATCGGCGGAATATCCATGAGCGGCCTGGCGGAGATCCTCCGCAGCAGAGGTTTTACCGTATCCGGATCCGACCGGACAGCCTCTCCCATTACAGAGGAGCTGGCGTCTCACGGAATCCCTGTGGTGATCGGACAGAAGCGGGATAATATCACCCCGGATATCGACCTGGTCGTATTCACCGCCGCCATCCATCCCGACAATCCGGAATACATGGCCGTACAGGAACTTGGGATTCCCCATCTGACAAGGGCCCAGCTCCTTGGCCAGCTGATGAAGGGATATCAGTACCCGGTCGCTGTCAGCGGCACCCACGGCAAGACGACGACTACATCCATGCTGTCCGAGATCCTGATCCATGCGGATACGGATCCCACCCTCTCCATCGGCGGTATCCTGCGGTCCATCGGCGGACAGGTCAGGGTCGGCGGCCACCGCTACTTCGTGGCCGAAGCCTGCGAATATACCAACAGCTTCCTCAGCATGTATCCCAGACTGGGCATCATCCTGAATATCGACGCGGACCATCTGGATTTCTTCAAGGATCTGGAGGATATCCGCCGCTCCTTCCGCAGATTTGCCGAACTGATCCCTGCGGACGGCTGCCTGATCATCAGCGCGGATATACCGGATTACAGCGAGATTACCGAAGGCCTGCCCTGCCGGATCATCACATACGGCAGTGACAGCTCCAGTGACTGGTACGCGGATGGCATCAGCTATGATTCCTTCGGCCACGCTTCCTATACTCTGCACGGAACCGCTCCCGATGGGACCCCGGTGGAAAAGCAGGTCTCCCTGAAAGTCCCGGGCCGTCACAATGTCAGCAATTCCGTCGCAGCCCTGGCAGCCGCCTCTGTACTGGGCGTTGACATGAATACAGCCATCGAGGCCGTCTCCGCCTTTGCGGGCACTGACCGGCGCTTCGAATATAAAGGGACCATGAACGGCGTAACGATCATAGACGATTACGCCCACCACCCCACTGAGATCAAAGCGGCTCTGGCTGCCGCATCCAATTATCCCCATAACAGGGTCTGGTGCATCTTCCAGCCCCATACCTTTACCCGGACCAAAGCCCTGATGCAGGACTTTGCCGAAGCCCTCACCCACACCGATATTACCGTCCTGGCAAAGATCTATCCCGCCAGGGAGACCGATGATCTGGGCATCAGCTCCGCTACCCTGCAGAAGGAGATCCGGGCTTTGGGCCATGACTGCCTGTATTTTGAGAATTTTGAAGAAATTGAGGAATACGTTCGTCAAAATTGCCGGGAGGGAGATCTGGTGATAACTATGGGCGCCGGAGATGTCTTTAAAATCGGCGAAAACCTGCTTTCCTGACAAAGGTTATCACGGTTATCCACATTGTCCCCATCCGGAAGCGGATTTTTGATTGTGGATAAAAGCTGCCGCAGATACGGCATTTCCGGCACTTTTCCACATTTTCCGATTTTTCCCTTTCAGACGGATTGCAGCACGCCCCGGCCCGGCCGGAAAATTTTCTGGTCACTTTTACCATTCCGGGAAATCCATCCTCTGTGCTATACTTGCGCATGCAAGACTTAATGGAAGGGGGATTCCGGCGTGTTCACGATTTACAATGACAGCAGTTCCGATACGACACTTGTGTCGAATCTGTTTATTGATGAATATATGAAGGACGCGAACGACGCGCAGCTCAAGGTGTATCTGTATCTGCTGCGTGTTATGGGCGCCGGCGCCTCTGCGGATATCTCCCAGATGGCGGACCTCTTCAATCATACGGAACGGGACATTGTCCGTTCCCTGGATTACTGGGCCGGCCTGGGCCTGCTGTCCCTGGATCATGATGAACAGGGCGAACTGACAGGAATCCACCTTTGCGATCCCCGGTCCGGCCGTAACCCCGTCCGTTCTTTCCGCCAGGAGAAGCCGGTCATCGCCGTTAAGGAGCATGCCGCCCCTGCCCGTCCACAGAATGACAGGAACGGCAGCCGGACTGCAGGCAAAAAGAAACAGTCGCCGGAGGTCCTGGAGGCCTTCCGTTCCAACCAGGAACGGGCCCAGCTCCTCTTTGTGATCGAGCAGTATATCGGCAAACCCCTTTCCGTTCCGGAAATCGAGTCGGTCTACTATATATCTGAAGATCTGGGCTTCTCGGACGCCCTGATCGATTACCTGCTCCAGTACTGTATAGACAGGGGCAAAAAAGACTTCCGCTATATTGAAAAAGTCGCCGTGAACTGGGCCGAAAACGGCATCACCACGCCCCGTCAGGCGGAGTGCGCTGTATCTCCGCTGGCCCGTGGTTCCGCGAACCGCAAAGGCAGCCGTCCCGCTGCCAACCGCTTTAATCAGTTCGAGCAGAATCAGTACGATTTTGACGATCTTGAACGGCAGATCCTCGGAAACTGATCATTCGTCATAAGGAGTATTTGTGTCTCTGACCAAAGAACAGTACGACAGCATCATGTATCATTATGAACAGAAACAGGCCCACCGCCGCAGGCTGCTCGAGCAGCGCCGGCAGGAGGTCTATTCTGCCGTGCCGGAGTATGCCCGTCTGGAGACCGAGATTCCTGCCGCGGCGGTTTCTGCCCTGCGCCGCAGGCTTAGCAGCGGAGATACGGCTTCCGCTGACGATCTGCGCCGGCAGATTCGCAGTGTAGCAGCCCGCAAACAGCAGCTGCTGGTCAGCGGCGGTTTCGCCCCGGATTATCTGGAGGTCCCCTTTCAGTGTCCCGACTGCAAAGATACCGGCTACATTAACGGGGAAAAATGTCATTGCTTCCGCCAGGAAGAAATTTCCATCCTGTATGACCAATCACATCTTCAGCTCCTGACCCGTACCCAGAATTTCGACACGCTCCGTGAAGATTTCTACAAGGGAGAGGATCTGAAGCGTTTCAGAGCGGCCAGAAATGTCAGCCTTCACTTTGCAAGGCAGTTCGGCCGCGAATATTCCAATCTCTATTTCTTCGGTACTGTCGGTACCGGCAAATCATTTCTTTCTGTATGTATCGCCCATGAAGTTCTGTCCGCAGGGTATTCCGTACTGTATTTCAGTGCGGCCTCCCTCTTTGACCGGCTTGCGGGACTGGTTTATAATTATCGATCCAGAGATGATTTTGAGCATTTCGTTGATGACCTGTATCACTGCGACCTGCTGATCATCGACGATCTGGGAACAGAACTGACCAACCAATTCGTTTCAGCTCAGCTGTTTGCCTGTATCAACGAGCGGCATTTGAACAGAAAGCCGACTGTCATTTCAACAAATCTTTCACTGGAAGATCTGCAGAAGCGCTACTCCGACCGGGTGTTCTCCCGGATTACGAGTGGCTACATCTGCTGTAAACTGACAGGTAAGGATATACGTCTGCTTAAGAAAGTGAGGACAATGAATGGAACCCATCAGGAAACATGACAAAAGAAATCTTGAAAGCATGCCTTACGGTGCTCTGGGAATCGTCCCTGTAGTCGGCTGTGAGGAAATGGGAAAAGAGATTGATTATTACCTGACACGCTGGAGGGCGGAACGCCAGCGCGAGAACAGGCATAATCCGGCTTTCAACGATTATCAGCGTTCCAGCTACATCGTGAACTGCGACCTGCCACGTTTCGGTACCGGCGAAGGCAAAGGCGTCCTTCCCCAGTCTGTCCGCGGCATGGACCTCTATATCCTTGTAGATGTGGTCAACTTCAGTAAGACCTACAAAATGTTCGGTCTGCAGAACCATATGTCTCCTGACGATCATTACGCCAACCTCAAGCGTGTGATCGCCGCAGCCGGCGGTAAGGCCAGGCGGATCACGGTCATCATGCCCTACCTTTATGAGAGCCGTCAGCAGGCCCGCAGCCAGCGCGAATCCCTGGACTGCGCCATTGCCCTGCAGGAGCTGGTCCGGATGGGCGTAGACAATATCATTACTTTTGACGCCCACGATCCCCGCGTGCAGAACGCCATCCCCCTGAACGGCTTTGATACCATCCAGCCGGTCTATCAGTTCATCAAGGGCCTGCTGCGGAATGTGCCGGATCTTCGGATCGACGCCCAGCACATGCTGGTCATCAGCCCCGATGAGGGCGGCATGAAGCGCGCTGTCTATGTTGCCAACATGCTGAACCTGGATATGGGCATGTTCTACAAACGCAGGGATTATACCAAGATCGTTAACGGGGAACATCCCGTGCTGGCCCACGAATTCCTGGGCTCCAGTGTAGAGGACAAGGATGTCATCATCGTGGATGACATGATCTCCTCCGGCAACAGTATCATTGATATCGCCACCAAGCTTAAAGAGAGAAAGGCCAGGAGAGTCTTCCTCTTCTCCACCTTCGGTCTGTTCACCTCCGGTCTGGACAAACTGGACAAAGCCTATGAAGACGGCATCATTGACAAGATCCTGACCACCAACCTGATCTACCAGAGTCCCGAGCTCCTCAAGCGCCCCTGGTATGTCAGCTGCGACATGGGCAAATACCTTGCCTATATCATTGATACTCTTAACCATGATTCCTCGATCAGCGACCTTCTGGATCCTTACACAAAGACCTGGAAGTTCATCGCCAATTACAACAGGAGCCAGCAGAGCGGCGGCAAATTCCGTTTGCCGCCCCGCAAATAAAGCGCCCGCCTGATCGGTCTGCGGACCATCATTCACAAAACAGCATACAAAAAGGATGTACTGCCTCTAAATGGTAATACATCCTTTTTCTTTTACATAATATTCGGGCAGAAATCCCCCTGTTCCTGGTAAGTCCTGCCATCCCGGCAGTTTTTTACGCACAGGTCCTGTTCTGCAGATTCAGCCGATCTCTCTGCCGGTCCGGGTGCGCTCTACAGTTCCAGTTCGATCTTCCTGCCGGTCCGGGTGTACTGGTAATAGCGTACACCTGTGGCGTCGAACATACGCTTGCTGGCCACTGTGGCGTCGGAGTCCGCGTACTTGTCGCTGTCATAGACCACCGTCCGGATCCCGGCCTGTATAATGGCCTTGGCGCATTCATTGCAGGGGAAAAGGGTCACATAGATGGTCGCGCCTTCCAGGCTGCCGCCCCTGTAATTCAGGATGGCGTTGAGCTCGCTGTGGGTCACAAAAGGATATTTGGTCATCAGGGGCTGGCCTTCTCTGGACCAGGGGAACATATCGTCCGAGCAGCCTCTGGGCAGGCCATTATAGCCCATGGACAGAATCTTGTGATCGCTGCTGACGATGCAGGAGCCGACCTGTGTGTTGGGATCCTTGGACCGTTTGGCCGACAGATAGGCGACGCCCATAAAATATTCATCCCAGGTGATGTAATCCTGACGTTTCTGGACCATTTTTACTCCCCTTTCCGCAGCTTCCCCAGCTGCCTGCCGCATGTTCAAAATCCCGCGCCCGGGGGCGCGGGATCTCTTGCGCGATATTCTGCTTTTTAGTATGTGCCGGGTGTTCCCCGGCCAATTGCCGTCCGGTAATCCGCAGGTCAGTTGGTAGCAGCAGCCGCCGCAGCCTCTCCTACAGTTGTAAAGTTAACGGGCGTGCCGGTCTCATACTGTTCCAGCATGGCGCCGTGGGCGCTGTCATCCTCGACATCCGCGTCGATTCCCTCGTCCATGGAGAGGTAGTGATAAGCCGCTTTGCCATCCGCGTCGAATGTCTCTGTGAATTCCTCGAAGGTGATGATCGCGCCGGCTTCAATGTCCACATAGACCTTGGTCAGTTTGTGGTTGCCGCCGAACATCAGGCATTTGTCAGCTGTGACATAAAGAGGATAGCCGGAATCGGAGGACGCGACCGTACCGTATTTCACGACCTCGTCAGCGCCGTTGACGCAGTATACATCTGCCTTCATGGCGACCATATTGCCATCCAGGTTGTCATAGACATTATCCGCTACCAGAAGGACATCTACATCAGAGATGTCGGCGAAACCATAGGCCTGGCCATCCTGCAGGCCGTCGATCACGGTCTGATACCTTGCCATATCGTCTTCATATCTGGACGCCAGCGTAGATTCCTCCACGGCGGGCTCTGTAGCAGCCTGGGCCGCGTCATCGGCTTTCTCTTCAGCCGGTGCTGCTGTCTCTGCCGCAGGCTCTTCTGCCACAGTCTCTTTTGCTGTGGTCTCTTCTGCTGCTGCCTCTGTATTGGAAGCCGCCGGGGCGCTGCCGCCGCACGCGGTCATGAAAACTGCTGTTCCAAGTAATAATGCGATGATTGATTTCTTAAACATATCTTTTCTTCCTTTCTTTGTTTTCTCATGCTGTCTGATATGTCAGCCGGTCCTTCCTTCTTTCCGGTCCGGGTCGCGGCCGGCTCGTTTTTTCGTGTCCAATGTAATATACGAGCTTCCAGAATAAAAGGACAAAGAAAGTTAATTAAATGAACCTGTCTGTCAAGTTCTCCTTACTTGGTGCCGAAAATCCTGTCGCCTGCGTCTCCCAGGCCGGGAACGATATAACCGTGCTCGTTGAGGTGGTCATCCAGGGCACCGACATAAAGGTCAACATCCGGATGCGCTTCCGTGAAAGCCTTTACGCCTTCCGGAGCGGCAATGATGCACAGGAAATGCAGGTTCTTGCATCCGTGCTGTTTGAGCATGGTGACCGCTTCCGCAGCGGAACCGCCGGTCGCCAGCATGGGATCGACGACAAAGATCTCTCTTTCCGAAACGTCTGCCGGAAGCTTGCAGTAATATTCCACCGGCTCCAGCGTCTCGGGATCTCTGTACAGACCGATATGTCCGACTTTTGCCGCGGGGATCAGGGTCAGCATACCTTCGACCATGCCCAGGCCCGCGCGCAGGATGGGCACGATCGCCAGCTTCTTGCCTTTGAGGACATGCGCTTTGGTGGGGCCGATGGGAGTCTCTATATCTTCTTCGTCCATTTCAAGATTCCTGGTAGCCTCATAGCATTCCAGCATGGCGATCTCACTGATCGTCTCGCGGAATTCCTTGGTGCCTGTCTCCTTACGGCGGATAATACCGATCTTATGCTTTACCAGGGGGTGATCCATGTAGATTACTTTTGCCATTTTCTCCTCTTTCCTGTGCTGATATCTTTATCATCTATCCTTCCCGCCGTTCCGATCAGCACAAAGGCCGGCCGGAAGGGTTCGCTCACCGGCTGCTGCCGGTCAACTGCTTTGTTTGGGGCTGCTGTCAGACCTGTACGATCTTATGCCCGGCCGCCTTCATCAGGCGGTTCATGATGGCCTGTCCCAGACCGCCTTCGCCGAAAGACTCCGAGAACATGACCTGTATCTCCTCGTCATCGAATTCCCGCAGGATGCGGAAGAGCCTGCTGGCGATGGTCTCCCCGCTGGTCCGGGCGCCGGCGCTCTTGACGCTGTCAGCAGTATAACACCTGCAGGTCTCATCTGTACAGATAACACCTGTACGGATTCCCTTTTCCCGGCATTCCCTGGTCCGGGCGTTGATATAGGTGATGACTGCCTCCCTGCCGCCCTCCACGATGGTCAGGCTGCCTTTGGGGGCGTAATGGCGGTATTTCATGCCGGGGGCCTTGGGCGCTGTCCCCGAATCGGGCTCGATGATGGCCCGGTCTGTTTCGACCCGGCCAAGGATCTGCTCCAGTCTTTCCTGCGTAACGTAGCCGGGACGCAGAATCACCGGCTGTCCTTCCGTCAGATCGATTATAGTGGATTCCAGGCCGATCCCCACCGGTCCTCCGTCTATGATCATCTCGACCCTGCCGTCCAGATCCTCCCGGCAGTATCTGGCCAGGGTGGGACTGGGCCGGCCGGACCGGTTGGCGCTGGGAGCCGCAATATAACCGCCGGCTGCAGCAATCAGGGCCATGGCGATCCGGTTGCTGGGAAAGCGGACCGCCACTGTATCCAGACCTCCGGTGGTCTCCGGCGGGACCAGATCACTTTTATGGAATATCATGGTAAGGGGCCCGGGCCAGCATGCCTCTGCCAGCCGCAGAGCCTCATCAGGTATGTCTCTTACAATCGGAGCCAGGTCCTCCATCCTGCAGATATGAACGATCAGCGGATTATCGGAAGGCCTTCCCTTTGCCGCGTAGATTTTTCTGGAGGATTCCGGGTTCAGGGCGTCTCCGCCCAGACCGTATACCGTCTCCGTGGGAAAAGCGACCAGACCGCCTGCCTGCAGGATCTGCCCTGCCTTTTCGATGGCAGCCCGGTCAATCGCTTCTTCTGTCATGGTTATATATTCTGTTATCATAGCTTCCTTGAAAACGGGCCGGTTTCTGTCCGGCCCGGAAAATCATTGTTTCATATATGCTTCGATCACGTCCCAGATCTCCGGCGTCTCAAATCCCAGGCACCATTCCGCGACGCCTGCCAGCCCGTATTCCTCCATGACCCGCAGCTTGAGCTCAATGGATTTTTTTCCTTCGACCCAGATCTGATAGTAATTGTCGCCTTCTCTCGCTTCCGCGTAATACTGACCGAAGGAATCACTCCATTCAGGCTTCATGCCGTGCTGCTGCATGAACTCCTGGCAGTAGGCCATGGTGACCGCCTGGGAGCTGACGCCCTCCGGAGAAGTCGTCCAGATCCTGGTATAGAAGGGGATCGCGTTGATCAGTTTGTCCTTCGGAACCTCTTTCAGGGCTTCTCCGATCCCGTAGGTCACATAGTCGATGGAAGCCACGCTGCCCGCTTCCTGGCTGCCGGCGTAATGCTCATCATAGCCCATCAGGACGATATAGTCCGCGAATTTGCCCTGCTCGTCCAGGTGATAGTAGTCATTGAAATTGTAAGGGACATAGTTATCTACGGAGACATAAAGGTTCTTTTTATGGGCCGCGATGCAGAGTTCCCTGATAAATTCTATAAAGTCCCCGCCCCTCTCGGGTGTGATATTCTCGATATCTACATTAATGCCATCAATCCCGTACTCCTCACAGGCCGCCACTACCTGGCTGATGGCCGTGCTGCGGCCGGCGTCGGTGGTCAGGAAATCCGTATAGGACTGGCCGGAGGAAAAATTGTCGAACAGAGCCCAGACCTGGATCCCCCTGCCGTGCATCAGGTCAATGTTTTCCTTATAAATAATGTTCTTGACATCTCCATTCTCGTCACTGACATAGAACCAGGTGGGGGAAAGTATATTGACTCCCTTGACATTCGCGAACAGGCCGCCGATGGTATCGTTTCCTTCTACGACCGCCACATTATGCCAGACCATGTTGATCTTCTTATCCAGGGACCGGGTCTTATAATCCGGCTCGGTATAAGTTTCGACCGGCTCCGGCTGCCTGGTATAGGGTTCTCCCAGGGTATCGTTCTCCACGTAGCCGAATACCCCGTCCTCCGTCATGATGCCGGACCAGGTATCCATGGGCTCCAGGATCCGGACCGTCGTACCGGATTCAGCCTCACCGGCGATCTCACTCTTGATGCCGCCCGTGATCCGGACCATCGTCGAATCCTTTACTTCCGCCACCGTTTCTTCTTCCCATGCGGTGGTCAGCACCAGACGGTTGGGTTCCGTAAAGGCGCTGTAGGAAAAATTGGCGTAATTCTTTACAAAATCCAGGGACAGCCACAGGGTCTCCCCGTCCAGAACGGCAGGCGCCGCCTCTTCCTGGCCCTTCTGACCGCCGTCTGTCGTCCAGGCAGTCTCCCCCGGTACCAGGACGATCCTGTCGTCGGGCAGACAGTAATAGACCTTTCCGTCCGCTTTGCCGAAATAGAAACGCTTGGTCATATGAGCGGCGACATCCTCCAGCTTCATATAATAAGCGCCGTCAAACCTGCGGGCGTGCATGTCGGAAAGTTCGTCCTGATGGATGACCGGAAAATCATCTTCATCCTGAATCCCGTAATAGGTTTCCAGATCCGTCCATTTTCCGGAATAGCTCATCTTTCGGAAGGTAAATTTCCAGAAAGCAAAACCAAGTATTGCGATCAAAATAATAATGATAATTGTCGGAATTGTTTTCTTCATATCATCTCCTGTCGCAGACCTCCGGGCGGAAGCCTGCGCGACTGCTGTCTGTTCCTGCAAATATATTCCTACTTATTATAACAGACTCTGTATTTCAAGTCGAGTATGGCCTCCTCTGCGAACACTGCGGACACTGCCGGAAGAGTCTTGAAGAACTGCGGTCCTGGTGAAAGCGGCAGGCAGGTATTCCAATGACAGCCCGGCAAAGACAGAACCCTTTACGGCTTTACACGAGTGGGGTCCCGTTGACGTAAAAAGAGCCGTAAAGGGTTCTATAGACAGGATTGAGACAGGTCTTCAGATCTGGCTTCTCAGATGATCAGCCGCCTGCGGCGGACTGGTCGGAAGAATTGCGGCAGTGCCCTCTGACCGTAGGAAATTTCCGTGGGATCTCGTCCGGAAGGACACAGCCCCGGCAGCACAGAACGGTATCTTTAAAAAAAAATGATTACATGGATTGATCTTACTGATATTATCGGGTGGATAGATTTCTATCGATGGGACCGGAAGGTCCCTGAAAGACAATGGGCTTTCCCATTGAGAATTGATAGATATGAAAATTGAAATGACGCGGCCGGTTCAAAGGACCGCGAATCAAAAACTGTTCTTCGATCGCCCTCCTTTGCGATACAGATTATTCTGTGCTTTCCGCCTTCATTGTAGACGCCCCCTGCTGTCCTTTCAAGAAAGGGGACGCACGAAATCCCGAAAGTCTGCTGTTTTGTTAATTTCGTATAAAGTCCATGACACACTTTCTTCTGATATGATATAGTGATTGCAAGATTTTTAAGAATCGGAAAGGAGAACCGTCTGTTGAAGATTGAAAAAGTAAATGACCGTCAGATCCGATGCATTCTCACAGGCGAGGATCTGGCCAAACGTCAGCTGAAGCTGAGCGAGCTGGCTTACGGAACAGAAAAAGCCAGGAGCCTCTTCCGGGATATGATGGAACAGGCCGCTTTCCAGTACGGCTTCGAAGCCGATGATTCCCCCCTTATGATCGAGGCGATCCCCCTCTCCTCCGACAGCATCGTCCTGGTCGTGACCAAGGTCGATCATCCGGAGGAACTGGATACACGTTTTTCCAATTTTGCCCCTTCTGTCCAGGGCAGTGTCCCTTCCGGCGGCCAGCAGGCCGGCCAGCCCTCGCCCTTCGGCCGTCTGATGGATTCTCTGCGGCGTGAGATGGCTGCAGAAACGAACGGACAGGAGACCGGAGCGGAAGGACAGGCTCCGGCAGATCATTCCAAAGAAAGCGAAGCTTTCCGTCAGTTCGTATTTACCAACCGCCTTTTCGCCTTTCAGACACTGGGCGACACGGTACGGGCCGCTTCCATGACCGGCGGCAGTTTTACCGGCCGCAGCTCCCTCTACCACGCGGACAGCGACGATCTCTACTATCTGTTCCTGACCATGCCGGATATGGACACAGTCCGCAGAATGCAGAATGTCCTGGCCATCCTGTCCGAATACGGGACTTCCCTGAAGATCACCTACGCCAGTGAGCAGCACCTGAAGGAGCACAGCAGAATCCTCTGCGAAAACGATGCCCTGTCCCGCCTGGCAGAACTCTGACCCTTTTGGCTGACTGCGGCATGCTGATCAGACCGGACCTGCAGGTCCGGTCTTTTTTTACCTTTTTTCTGCCTTCCGTTTTCCCTTTTCCGCCTTCTCTTCTTTGTACCCTGTCTGCCATTTTTTCTTTTCATATTCGCATCTTCCTTAGTCACCGGTATACTTCATTCCCTCCTCCGCCTTCCAAAAACCCCCTCCTGAAAGCAAACGGTTTTCTGAAATTTTTTGTTATTATCAGATATTTTCGCCTTGCATTTTGTACATTTTACACAAACAGTTAGTCTTACCTAACCTTTAATTTCAGTAATTATTATAGTTTTTTTATAGATACAATCCCAAAATCGGCTTGCCTTTTACAAATGCCGATGCTAACATAAAAATAAGCTATTATGGCTGTGGATACTATAATTTATGCCATCGCATAAAACGCATAGGAGGAAAAACAATGGCAAGAAAGATGTTGACCATGGATGGTAACGAAGCTGCCGCTCATGTATCGTACGCGTATACAGAAGTAGCTACCATCTTCCCGATCACCCCTTCCTCTGTTATGCCCGAGCACGTAGACGAGTGGGCAACAGCAGGCAGAAAGAACATTTTTGGTGAAGTCGTCAGAGTGACTGAGATGCAGTCCGAGGCCGGCGCAGCCGGTGCCGTACACGGCGCAGTCGCAGCAGGTGCTATGACATCCACATACACCGCTTCCCAGGGTCTTCTTCTGATGATCCCCAACATGTACAAGATCGCCGGCGAGAACCTTCCCGCTGTCTTCAATGTTTCCGCACGCTGCGTCGCTACACATGCGCTGAACATTTTCGGTGATCATTCCGACGTATACGCCGCCCGCCAGACAGGCTGCGCTATGCTGTGTGAATCATCCGTACAGGAAGTTATGGACCTCTCTCCCGTAGCTTACTGCTCCGCAGTAAAGGGCAAACTTCCTTTCGTAAACTTCTTTGACGGTTTCCGTACCTCCCACGAGATCCAGAAGATCGAGACATGGGATTATGAAGATCTGAAAGACCTCATCGACATGGAAGCGGTACAGGCATTCCGTGACAACGCGCTGAACCCCACACATCCCTGCCAGATGGGCTCCGCGCAGAACCCCGACCTCTTCTTCCAGACCAGAGAGTCCTGCAACCCTTACTATGACGCGATGCCCGCGATCGTAGAAGAGTACATGAACAAAGTCAACGCCAAGCTCGGCACAGACTACAAGCTGTTCAACTACTACGGCGCTCCCGATGCAGAGCAGATCATCATCGCCATGGGCTCTGTCAACGAGACCATTGAAGAGACCGTTGATTATCTGAACGCCCGCGGCCGCAAGGTCGGTGTCGTAAAGGTCCGTCTGTACAGACCTTTCAGCGCAGAGCATCTGATCGCAGCGATCCCGGATACCGTAAAGAAGATTTCCGTTCTGGACAGAACCAAAGAGCCCGGCTCTATCGGCGAGCCTCTTGAGCTGGATGTCATCAAGGCTCTCAAGGGCACCAAGTTCGACGCTGTCGAAGTATACGGCGGACGTTATGGTCTTGGTTCCAAGGATACCACGCCCGCTCAGATCATTGCCGTTTATGACAATACTGAGAAGAAGAGATTCACCATCGGTATCATCGATGACGTGACCAACCTGTCCCTGCAGACCGGTCCCGAGATCGTTACCACTCCCGAAGGCACCATCTGCTGTAAGTTCTGGGGTCTGGGCGCAGACGGTACCGTCGGTGCCAACAAGAACTCCATCAAGATCATCGGCGACAACACCGATATGTACGCACAGGCTTACTTTGATTATGACTCCAAGAAGTCCGGCGGCGTTACCATGTCTCACCTGAGATTCGGTAAGAAGCAGATCAAGTCCACCTACCTGATCCACCAGGCCAACTTTGTTGCCTGCCACAACCCTGCCTATATCCGTAAGTTCAACATGAGCCAGGAGCTGGTAGACGGCGGCACATTCCTTCTGAACTGCTCCTGGGATAAGGACGAGCTTGAGACCCGTATCCCTCCGCAGGTCAAGAGATTTATCCATGACCACAATATCCAGTTCTACACCATCGACGGTGTCAAGATCGGTATTGAGACCGGCATGGGCCCCACACGTATCAACACCATCCTGCAGTCCGCTTTCTTCAAGCTGGCCAACATCATCCCCGAGGAAGATGCGATCCGCCTGATGAAGGCCGCCGCCCAGAAGACCTATGGCCGTAAGGGTCAGGACGTCGTAGAAAAGAACTGGGCCGCCATCGACGCAGGTGCCAAGAATGTCGTCAAGGTAGACGTTCCCGAGAGCTGGGGCGCTGCAGAAGGCGAAGAATATGATGTTGTTGTCGCCAAGGGCGAAAGACAGGACGTTGTTGATTTCGTTAACAACATCCAGGTCAAGGTCAACGCACAGGAAGGCAACACCGTTCCCGTATCCGTTGTCAAGACCTATGCAGACGGCCATACACCTTCCGGCGCTGCCGCTTATGAGAAGCGCGGTATCGCTGTCAACGTTCCCGTATGGAACGGCGAGAACTGTATCCAGTGCGGTTTCTGCTCTTATGTATGTCCTCACGCTGCGATCCGTACAGTAGCCATGACAGCTGATGAAGCTGCAGCCGCTCCCGAGAACACTGTTGTTCTTGATATGATGGGCATGCCCGGCTACAAGTTCGCGATCACTGTTTCTTCTCTGGACTGCACAGGCTGCGGCAGCTGCGCAAATGTATGTCCCGGCAAGAAGGGCGAGAAGGCTCTGTCCATGGTCAGACTGGACCAGGCTATGCCTCAGCCCAACCAGCAGGAAGCTTTCAATTACGGCGTAACTCTGGACGAGAAGGCAGACGTCATTGCCAAGTTCAAAGAAGCCACCGTCAAGGGCTCTCAGTTCAAACAGCCTCTGCTTGAGTTCTCAGGCGCATGCGCAGGCTGCGGCGAGACACCTTATGCGAAGCTGATCACACAGCTGTTCGGCGACAGAATGTACATCGCCAACGCGACAGGATGTTCCTCCATCTGGGGCAACTCCTCTCCTTCCACTCCTTATACTCTGAACAAGAGAGGCTTCGGTCCCGCATGGTCCAACTCCCTGTTCGAGGATGCCGCTGAGTTCGGTTTCGGTATGTTCCTGGGCCAGGAGGCTCTGCGTGACAAACTGAAAGGTAAAGTCGAGGCTCTGGCTGAGACAGCCGGCGATGATGTCAAGGCAGCTGCCAAAGAATGGATCGACACCTACAAGGTAGGCGCGACCAACGGTGCGGCTACTGACAAGCTGGTAGCGGCTCTGGCTGCTGATGGTTCCGCGGAAGCTCTTGAGATCCTCAAGGATAAGCAGTTCCTGTCCAAGAAGTCCAACTGGATCTTCGGCGGTGACGGCTGGGCATTCGATATCGGCTACGGCGGTGTCGACCACGTTCTGGCTTCCGGCAAGGATATCAACGTATTCTGCTTCAACACAGAAGTTTACTCCAACACAGGCGGACAGTCCTCCAAGGCTACTCCTGAAGGCGCTGTCGCTCAGTTCGCTGCCAACGGTAAGGAGACCGTTCAGAAGGATCTGGCCGCTATGGCAATGAGCTATGGCTATGTATATGTAGCACAGATCTCCATGGGCGCTGATAAGAACCAGACTGTCAAGGCCATCGCCGAGGCAGAGGCTTATCCCGGACCTTCCCTGATCATCGCTTACGCTCCTTGTATCAACCATGGTATCCGCAAGGGTATGGCCAAGGTTCAGGATGAAGAGAAGCTGGCTGTTGATACCGGTTACTGGAATCTGTTCAGATTCAACCCCGCCGGCGGCAGCAAGAAGTTCACTCTGGACAGCAAGCCCGCTAAGCAGGACTACATGGACTTCCTGGCAGGCGAAGTACGTTACACTTCCCTCAAGCAGAAGAATCCTGAGAGAGCAGCGAGACTGTTCGGCGAAGCGAAAGCGCACGCGGAAGCACATTACGAGTATCTGTCCAAACTGGGCGCTCTGTACAACGAATAATACAGAGGATACCCGCAGAGATCGGAACCTGCCTTTGATCCGGCAGACCTGATTTCCACTGAAATAGTTATGTCAGCCACAGGTTCCCCCGGAATCTGTGGCTGTATATAAAATAAGGCAAAATAGTCCCGACTAACCCAAAGGCCTGTCGGGGCCAGCACTCTTTCATGAATAGGAGGAAAATTAATATGGCACGTGTTATTAGTGATTCTTGCATCAGCTGTGGTTCCTGCGCTGCTCAGTGCCCCGTAGAGGCTATCTCTCAGGGTGACGAGCACTTCGTTATCGATGCTGATACCTGCATCGACTGCGGTGCTTGCGAAGCTCAGTGCCCTGTAGGCGCTATCTCCGAGGAATAATTTCATTCCACAGATTATAATCGCACAATGAAATAAAACAGCCCCGTACCGATGGTACGGGGCTGTTTTTGTTATTTATGATGACTTTAATTATGATTTATTGCTATTTTGATGAATCCGCTTTAGAAGAAGATCCTGTGCAGGTCATCCTGCATGATCGGTTTGAAGCCGGCATCAATCAGAACCTGCTCTGCTCTCTCATAATCCTCAATACGCATCGCAAAATAGAAACGTCTCTGTCTGTTCTCCAGGAAGGAGTAACCGTATTTCAGGGTGATGCCTTCCGCAGCCAGCGGGGCCAGAAACGCAGGCAGGGACTCCGGCTTGTCTTCCAGCTCCAGTACAATCACAGGCCTGATCGCTGTATCATAGCCTGCCGCCTTCAGGACCATATTTGCTGTATAAACATCATCAACAATGATTCTGAGACTTCTGACATCCTTGATATCCACCAGGTTCATGGCACGAAGCTCGATGTCATGATCAGCAAGCACCTTTGTCAGCTCCATCAGTGTGCCGGATTCATTACCTACTGTAATTCTGATCTGTTTAATGCTCATTTGTAACCCTTTCCTTATAGCTGCAATTCATCCCGGCCTATTGTACATACTGTGCAGCTTGTTTCTGTACAATATGCCTTGTCTGATTTCACAGGCAAATCACTTCTGTCTGATAATATATTACCACATTAATTGTATCTGGTCACTTTTTAAATACGCAATTTATCATCATCTTGCCAGATTGGTGAACCTGGTCAGCTGCGGCTGCCAGCCCAGCTCCACGGTACCAATGGGGCCGTTCCTCTGCTTGGCGATAATGATCTCCGCGACGCCTTTTTTCTCGCTGTCCGGATTGTAATATTCATCCCTGTAAATGAACATGACTACGTCCGCGTCCTGCTCAATGGCGCCGGATTCACGCAGATCCGACAGCATGGGCCTTTTGTTGGGCCTGCCCTCGACTGCGCGCGACAGCTGGGACAGGGCTATGATGGGCACCTGCAGCTCCCTGGCCAGAGACTTGAGCGACCGGGAAATGTCCGAAATCTCCTGCTGCCTGGAATCACTGCGCCGGCCGCCGCCGGACATCAGCTGCAGGTAGTCTACCATGACCAGCTCCAGACCGAATTCCATTTTGTATTTGCGGCAGCGGGTCCGCATCTCGCTGACAGTAATGGCCGGCGTATCGTCCAGAATCAGCCTGCTCTCTCCGATCATGCCGGCGCTCTCAATAATGTCGCCCCACTCCTGATCCGACAGATCGCCGGTCCGGATCTTCTGGGCGTCCACATGGGAGTCCATGGACAGAAGACGGTTCATCAGCTGTTCCTTGGACATTTCCAGGGAAAAAATGGCCACGCAGCGGTTCTCCCGCATGGTCAGATATTCCGCGATATTCAGGGTCAGTGCAGTCTTCCCCATGGAGGGCCTGGCCGCGATCAGGATCAGGTCGGAATTCTGAAGACCGGCTGTTTTCACGTCCAGGTCGGTAAAGCCGGTGGACAGGCCGGTAACATTTCCCTTGATCCGGGAAGCCTTCTCGATTCTCTCCATGGCGTTCAGAACGACCTGGCGGATGGGAACATAGCTGTCGACAGCCCGCCGCTGACTGATCTCAAAGACCTTCTTTTCCGCCTGGTCCAGGATCGTCTCGACCTCTTCGCTCTCTCCGTAGCAGGCCGCGGAAATCTCTTCGTTGGCCCGGATCATCCTGCGCAGGATAGACTTGGAGGCCACCAGTTCCGCGTAGGAACGGATATTGGCGGAAGTGGGGACCTGGGCGATCAGATCACGGATCAGCTCCGTAGAGTAGACTTCCGGCGGCAGGTTCTTGTCCCTGAGCCGGGTCTGCAGAGTCACCGGATCCACATCCAGGTCCTTCTGGTACATCTCTGTAATGGTCTCAAAAAGGACTCCGTTCTGGCGGGAATAGAAATCCTCTTCCCGCAGCATCTCGGACGCGACCTCAATGGCATCCGGGTCCAGCAGCATGGAACCGATGACGGACTGCTCCGCCTCCAGGCTATGGGGCATGACCCTTTTCAGTACTTCTTCCTGTGGCATATAGATTTAAATTCCCTGTACTTTTACATTCAGTTTTCCGGTGACCTGGGGATGCAGTTTGATCGGCACCTCAAAATCTCCGAAGGAACGGATGGGCTCAGCCAGCTGGATCTTCTTCTTGTCCAGGTCGATCCCGTGCTGGGCTTTGGCGGAAGCGGCAATCTCCTTGGCGGAAATGGAACCGAATACCTTGCCATTCTCTCCGGCTTTAATGTTGACGCAAATGGTCAGCTTCTCCAGATCTTCTGCCATCTTGCGGGCATCTTCCAGCTTCCTGGCAGCCAGCTTTTCCTCGTGCTTCTTCTGCAGCCGCAGATCGTTCTTATTCTTCTCTGTGGCCTCTACGCCCAGCTTTTTGGGAATAAGCATGTTCCTGGCGTAGCCGTCGCTTACTTTGACGATATCGCCCTTTTTGCCCAGTGATTTGACATCCTGTAATAAAATGACCTGCATAATTATAACTCTCCTTCTTCTATCATCTGATCGATCGTATGCTTAAGCAGAGCGATGGCATCCGCCACCGGCATGCTGACCTGGCAGCCGGCTATGGTCATATGGCCGCCGCCGCCCATGTTCTCCATGACCCTCTGCACATTGACATCGTCGATGGATCTTGCGCTGACAAATATTTTCTCCTGATAGGAGGTAAAGACGAAGCTGGCCCGGATCCCCTTGATGCTGAGCATCTCATTGGCGGCCTGGGCACCCACAACGGTGGGCGAACTCTGTCCTTCTCCGTCATTGACAGAAATGGCATAACAGTCTCTGTAGACTTCGACCTGGGTGATGATATCAGCCCTGGCCTTATAGTCGGCTGCCTCCTCACGGAACAGTTTGCGGACTCTTGTGACATCCGCTCCGCTTCTGCGCAGGAAAGCCGCCGCCTCGAATGTCCTTACGCCGGTCCGGTTCAGGAAATTGTCCGTATCGACCACAATACCGCCGTAGAGGGCGTCCGCCTCCTCCGGGGTGATCTCAATATCATCCGCCGTGTACTGGATGATTTCAGAAACCATTTCACAGGCGGAAGACGCGTAAGGCTCTATATAGGACAGGGTCGCGTTATCGATGGACTCCGTGCTCTTTCTGTGGTGGTCGATGACCACGACCGTCTTACAGATCTTGAGCAGCTCGGGACATTCGGTGATACTGGGCTTACTGACATCCACAACGACCAGGACCGCGTTTTCGGTCACCTGGTTGATAGCCTCCTGGCTGGTCAGGAGCATGTCCGACTCATATTCGGGATTGTTCTCGAACAGGGTCAGGATCTGCTTCAGTGAGGTGGTCTTCTCATTGATCACGATATAAGCTCTGTGCTTGAGATATTTGGCGACCCGGTAAATACCGATGGCCGCGCCAAAACTGTCCGGGTCTCCCAGACGGTGCCCCATGATATAGACGGTGTCTCTGGAAGTGATGATCTCCTTGAGGGCCTGGGCCTTGACCCTGGCTCTGACTTTGGTGCTCTTCTCCACGGTCTGGGTCTTACCGCCGTAATAAGTGATGTTCTGGGGGGTTTTGACCACTGCCTGGTCACCGCCCCGGCCCAGAGCCACATCGACCGCGTTCCGGGCGAATTCGTAGTTCTGGTTATAAGACAGGCCGTCCAGTCCGATACCGATACTGAGGGTAATGGCCATCTTGTTGCCGATATTGACCTTCTTGGCCTCCTCGATCAGGGGGAAGTGATCCTCCTGCATCTGGAGCAGGGATTTCTTGCGGAGAATGATCAGGTATTTATCCTTCTCTACCTTGCCGGAAATACCGTCATAGGACAGGACATACTGGCTGACCTTCCGGTCGATCAGAGCCGCCAGCAGGGACCTTCTGACGTCTTCCATGGTCTCCATGGCTTCCTCATAGTTGTCAATGTAGATAAAGCCTACAGCCAGGCTCTGGTCATCCACTTCCTTGAGGGCCAGGCGGACCGCCGTATTGTCCGACAGGGACAGGGTGATCAGGGCTTCCTGCCCTGTATAGTCAAAATAGCCGGAGTTCCGGCTGATACCGGTCAGGGGCAGGAGGGTCATCTTGGCTATATAGCTCTCGGCCTCAAAATCCACACTGACGCAGGCTTCTTCTCCTTCGGACGGCAGGCTGTCCTTTTGAATGGTCGGGAAAAGGCTGGTGATCGACTTGTTATAGCCGGTCCCCTTATGGACGATCTTGGAGAAGGCATTGTTCATCCAGACAATATGCCCCTCTATATCCAGCAGCGCGTAAGGCAGATCCATATCCCGCATCAGGCGGCCCTGGACCAGTCCGTATTCCTCGGCAAAGGTCAGCAGCTCTTTATGCAGCAGCAACCTGTGGTTCGTATAGATCCAGATACAAATCCCCAGATAGACCGCCAGCAGCAGGAGCAGTACAAGACCGCAGCGGTAATCTACCAGAAAGATCAGTATGTCTGCCAGGATCATCAGGAGGCCCAGCTGCAGAGGAATCTTGAAATAGCCCTGCATCCAGCCTCTCGGTCTTAAGCGTTGTGTACTCATAGCACCCTGGTGCTCCTTTCTGAACGATTCCCGCTGCTGAAAGATGACATTCAGCAGGAGAATATATTCGGCAATATTTTACCATAGAAGTACCCTTCTGGAAAGCGGTTTTGCCCTTTGGAGACGCTTCACACAGATCCTTCCAATAAAAATAAGGCCGCCGCCCTAAGAAATGATTCTTAGTGACGACAGCCCCTTTGGATGCACCAACTGCTATCAGCGCTCTGCGTAAGGCATCAGCGCAACGTGACGTGCCCTCTTGATGGCTACGGTCAGCGCTCTCTGATGAGTCGCGCATGTGCCGGTGATCCTTCTGGGAAGGATCTTGCCACTCTCGGAAACGTACTTGCGAAGCTTCGCAGTATCCTTGTAATCGATTGTATTATCTTTGCCGCAGAAAACACAGACCTTTTTCTTTCTGTGGAAGTTATTTCTTTTTCTGTAAGGCGCGTCTGCTTTATCTCTGTTAAAAGCCATTTCAAACCTCCTCTAAATTCCTGTCAGGTGAAGGGCAGCTCCTCATCGATTCCATCGGGTATATTCATGAACCCGTCCATGGAACCGCCGGAAGACTGGGAAGTGTTCTGAGAAGATCCATAGCTATTGCCGCCGGAATAACCGCCGCCGTAATTATTATTACCGCCGCCATAGTTGTTATTACCGCCATAGCTGCCGTTTGCCTGAGAAGCGTTTCTGCTCTCAGCGAACTCCTGGTCATCGACGACGACCTCGGTCGTATAGACACGTACACCATCTTTATTGGTATAGCTCCCGGTCTGGATCCGACCGGAAACGGCGATCTTGGTGCCCTTGTGGAGATATTTCTCCGCAAACTCACCGGAACGTCCGAACGCAACGCAGGATATAAAATCCGCGGTCTGCCCGTCATTGTTGTTACGGCTGAATCTCCTGTCGACTGCCAATGTGTATCTGGCAATGCACATGGAGTTATCGCCCTGGGTATACCTGACATCGGGATCCCTTGTAAGGCGTCCCATAAGTACTACTTTATTCATACTGACCTCTGCTTTCTGTTAGGCCTCTTCCTGCTTAACACACAGATATCTGATGACATTGTCCATAATGCGCATGCGGTTCTCGATCTCGTGGATCTTGTCGCCTTCAGCATCAAACTTGATGAAATAGTAGAAGCCTTCATTCATCTTCTGAATTTCATAAGCCAGCTTCTTTTTGCCCCAATCGTCAACATCGGTAACAGTGCCTTCGAATCTCTCGATCAGCTCCTTTACTCTGTCAACAACTGCTGCTCTTGCTTCATCATCAATCTGCGCATTCACAACAACGGCTAACTCATATTTGCTCATGTTTTTACCTCCTTTTGGTCTCTGGCCCTTACTGTACGTAAGAGCAAGGAAAATTTACCGGGACGAATCCCACGGATATTCATATTATCACAAACTTCCGCCTTCAGCAAGTACAAGTTTTCCGTTTTTAATTGTTTTTTTTCGCAGTTTTGCCGGCCGGTCACGCCGGCGTCCATACGGCTTTCCCAACGGCCTTACGTCCACAGGATTCCTTTTCTGGCGGACGCCGCGATGTCCCGGGAGATCCGGCACAGATCCGTAATCTCCTCCCATTTCTGATTCTCGATCAGTTCCTGTGCCACGACAAAGGATACGCCACAGGCAATGACAATGGGACAGCTGAAATAGTCCCGGAGCTTCTCCAGGGACATTCTGCCCGTGGGCAGGATCTGGAACATGGGGAAGGGATCGGCCAGTTCCCGGATCCGGTCTATGCCGCCCGACTGTTCCGCCGGGAAGAATTTAAGAATCTCCAACCCGTATTTCAGCGCCATCTGGTATTCCGTGGCTGTAGTGCAGCCCGGATAATAAGGCACCTTTTTATCCATACAGTATTCTACCAAAGCACTGTCAAAACCGGGAGAAACGATAAATTCCGCCCCCGCTTCCAGGGCCGCGTCCACCTGTCCGGGGTAGACCACGGTACCGGCGCCGATCGTGATCTCAGGCCTTTCCTCCCGCATGATCCGCATGGCCTTTTCCGCGCCTGCCGCCCGGAAGGTGATTTCAGCGACATTAACGCCGCCCTCACACAGGGCATTGGCCAGCGGCGCGGCGTCCCGCTCGGGATGCTGCAGCTTGATGACCGGTACAATTCTCGATTTGTAGAATACTTCGTTGATCTTTTTCTTCATGGCAGTCCTCTAGCTTTCTGCCTGCCTGTCCAGCCGGACTATACTCTTTTCAAGTACACGCCTTGCCATCATGACCTGGTGGCCGCAGCCGGTGCAGCACAGGCGAAAATCCGCCCCCGCCCGCAGGACCTTCCAGTCCGCAGCGCCGCAGGGATGCTTTTTCTTCAATGTGACAATATCGCCAACTCTGATGTCCATATACTTTTGTCCTAAATCGGACCGCCCCTCTATGAATTATATTATTGTATTGTGAACTGTTTTTTAGCGTGCTTTTGTTTTTTAATATTTTTTTTAGTATTTAAATGTGTTTACGACCGTTTTCTTCAGGTGGCCGCCGACCGCATCCTCCGTCGAATATCATCGTCGAATAATCTTCGTCGAATAATCTTCGTCGAATAATCTTCGTGTATACGGCCGGATCTGATCCCGGTCAGACGGCGTCCAGAACTTCGCCGATGCTGCCGGAAATGACCAGGTCCGCCATGGAATCCCTGGAAGTGGCGCTCTTGTTGATCAGAATCAGTTTTTTGCCCCTGTAATAGTCCACCAGGCCCGCTGCCGGATAGACCACCAGAGAGGTCCCGCCGATGATCAGGACGTCCGCCATACTGATATAACGGACTGCCTTGTTCATGGTGCGCATATCCAGACCTTCCTCATACAGGACTACGTCCGGTTTGACCCGCCCGCCGCATTCGCATGTGGGAACACCGGGGGACATGCGGACATAGTCCGCGTCGTAGAACTTATGGCATCGTTCACAATAATTGCGCAGGGTGCTGCCATGGAGTTCCAGTACCTCCTGTGAGCCTGCCATCTGATGAAGGCCGTCTATATTCTGGGTGATGACCGCTTTGAGCTTGCCTTCCTTTTCCCACTGTGCCAGTTTATAGTGAGCCTTGTTGGGCTTGATTCCGGTCACCAGCAGCTTATCCTTATAATAACGGAAGAACTCCTCCGGCATGGTAGCGTAGCAGGTATGACTGAGCATGAACTCCGGCGGATATTTATATTTCTGCCTGTACAGGCCGTCCTCACTTCGGAAATCCGGAATTCCGCTTTCCGTGGAGACACCGGCTCCACCGAAAAAGACAATGTTATCCGTCCCCGCTATGATCTCCCTGAGCTTCTCGATCTTTTCCTCGTAAGTCATGATTTTCCTCTATGGCGCCGGCGCGCCGGCGGACCGGCATGGGCACCATTTTCCTTTCTTTTTACGACGTTTTCAAACAGTTACGGCTGGTTTTCTGATTGTCTTTCACAGCCCCGCGGGCTGCTGTTTTTGATACTTTATTATACCATAAAACAGCCCTCCATTGAATCATCTGGGATATCTGCGCCAGGGCGCCAGGGCGTGAACCGGGAGGCGTTCACCAGTGAACCAGTAGTCTGACGCCCGGTTCATCTCAGTGAACCAGTAGTCTGACGCCTGGTTCACACCAGTGAACCGGTAGTCTGACGCCCGGTTCATCATCACCAGTGAACCGGTAGTCTGACGCCCGGTTCATCATCTCCGGGGTCGTCCGCCGCCTGAATTTATGTTATACTGTCATAAATGTCACTGCCAGCAACAGAACGACAGACATTACGAAAAAAGGAGAACGCAATGATTGATCTGAACATTCAGCTTCCCGAACACTTCCTGGAAGGGGAAGTCCGCTGCGGGTATTATATAGCGCCGGCCATGAAAAAGGGCTGGGCCGTCCAGATGGACCTGCTCATGGAGCTCGACCGCGTCTGCAGAAAATACAAGATCCGTTATTTCGTGGCAGAAGGGACCATTCTGGGTGCCGTCCGGCATAAGGGCTTTATTCCCTGGGATGACGACATCGACTGTTGTATGACCCATTCCGAATATAAGAAGCTCTGCAAGATCGGTCCTAAAGCTTTCAGGCATCCCTACTTCTTCCAGACCGAATATACGGATCCCGGCAGCCTGCGGGGCCACGCCCAGCTGCGCCACAGCCTGACCACCGGCATGCTCAAGGACGAGATCCCCTTTAAATACAAATTCAATCAGGGCATTTTTATCGACATTTTCGTTCTGGACCATGTCACGGACAACAAGGCCCTGTTCGAGAAACAGAAAAAGAGATGCGAACGCCTCTGGGAGGATTTCTTCCATGCCGCCCATTTCACGACCCGTTACTATCCCATCAGCAACCCGGTCAAGAACGCAGGCAAATCCGTCTTTAAATTCCTGCTGGGAGGTCCGCTCAAGCCCGTATACAACGAGTTCAAATTCTACCGGATCTACGAGAAGGAATGGCAGCGCTACAATAACGAAGAGACCAAATACATGTCCTTCCTCTCCTATTCCTGCGGCAACAGCCGTAATTTCCGCAGGAGCACCTGTTTCGACGACGTGGTCTATCTGGACTTCGAATTCCTGAAAGTGCCTGTACCGTCCGGATATGAGGATTATCTGGACGATGCCTACGGCAACTGGCATGAATTTGTCCTGAATACCCAGTTCCACTCCAGTATCTACTTTGACTGCGACCATCCCTACACCGATTACCTGGAAGGTCTGCGGGAAGTCGTATGGGAGGAATACGGACACGTAGTCGAAGATCCTGCTGCCAAGGAATAAGCGGACAGCCGCAGGTACCCGGAGATCTCTGTTCCGGCACAGCCTGACGGCAAAGCGCGAAAGGACCGTACAAAAAGAAAAGCACAAAAGAAAACCACAAAAAGACAAGCCCACCAAGGCGGTCTATGACCCCCTGCAGAGCGCCCTTAATATCCTGGTGGATGATTATAAAAAGCTTTCCTAAATGTAAATCAGGAACCTGAAAAAGGCACCGCAGTACGGACATCATTCCGTTACCTGCGGTGCCTTTTTATTCTCTTCTCAGTTTTACCGGACCACTTTAATTTAACCCGGCAGACAGATATGCTGTATTCTGCATCCGGTCCATTAGCATTTCTGCATCCGGTCCATTAGCATTTCTGCATCCGGTCCATTAGCATTTCTGCCTCAGGAAACGGCAGCCGGCAGCCCATGCAGCTTCAGGCGAAGATCTTCTCCGCTTCCGCCAGATCATTGCTGTCGTCGATCTCGAACCATTTCTCGCCTCTGAGAACAACGCCCTTGACCGCGTCCGGCGCCTGCCGTACGATGCCCATCATGACGTTCTCCAGAGGATCCTTTCCGTCCTTTTCCGCGTTGGATTTCTCCAGGGCAGGCAGCAGAGTGCCGGCCACAAAAGCGGAGCTGAACTTATGGATGTTGACAGTCTTGAATTTGTCCTCCAGGGTATAGCCTTCGGGACGCATGGATTTGTGGCACCAGTCTGTCACATATTCCGCCTCGTTAATGGTGGAGAAAGTACCATCCAGCTTGTCATGGCCAGCTTTTCCTTCATCTGGCGGTCGATCTTCTGGACCTTCTCATTAAAGGTGTAGGGGATCTCCACCAGCTCTCCGCCGTATTTCTCTGTCAGGCTGATGTATTGTCGCGGATGACCTGCATGCCTCTCTTGTGCCAGTCCTTTCCGTGGACAACGTAGTCAGGATGGATCTGCTCGAATACCTTGTCATACATAATCATATCCTGGACGATTACGTTGGAGACACAGGGGATACTCCTGACCATCTCGATCCTTTCCTCCTGGGAGGTGGTGGGGAAACGGTTGTATCTGACCATTTCAGAGTCACACAGAATGCCGACAGTAACATCGCCGAGCTTTGCCGCCTCATTCAGGATATTCATATGTCCGTCATGGATCACGTCTGTCGCAAAGCAGGTATAGACAACAGGTCTGCTTATATTTTCGTTCTTCTCCTTTGCACTTGTGTCTTTCAAATATGCCTTTTCCGGTAAGTTTCTCGGGAGAGCGCACCTTACGTATTCTTCCCAAAAAGAAAGCCCTCTGACCGAAGCCGCAAAGATATATACATATACATTGCATGACTTTGCGGAGGGACTGCCGCAGGATGACATCCGGTTTCCGATATCCAGCAGCGGATACATAATATCCGGTATTCACTATTGAATCATAGTATTCGGTATCCACTATTAGATACATAGCATCCGATACCTGTTATCCGATGTCTGTTCCCTGCCGGAAACAGAGAGATTCCTGCCCTATTATGTTAAACGTCATCCTGTAAAAAAACAAGCCTCTTCATTGTTTTTTAAGGAATGGCCTCCTGTCCCGCCGCGTACGGCAGGGCAGAAAAAGGACTGCCGTGAAGCGCGGCGGGACAGAAAAAAGGACTGCCGTGAAGCGCGGCGGGCACTTCTGTACGGCAGTCCTTTCTGTCTGCGGGACCGGGATAAAATTCTTACATGATCTTCTGGATCCAGCCTTCGGGCGCTTCAATCCTGCCCATCTGGATACCGGTCAGGGTATCATACAGCTTCTTCATAACAGGGCCGATATCTTCCATACCGCTCTCCAGCAGGATCTCCTTGCCGTGATCGTAGATTTTGCCGATCGGGGAGATGACCGCCGCAGTACCGCACAGGCCGCATTCCACGAAGTTGCCGTCGTCCACTTCCTGCAGGGTGACTTCTCTCTCGACTACAGTCATGCCCAGATAGTGCTCCGCCACATAGTGCAGGGAACGGCGTGTGATGGAAGGAAGGATACTGTCGGAAGTCGGGATGACCAGCTTGCCGTCTCTGTCAACGAACAGAATGTTGGCGCCGCCGGTCTCTTCGATCTTGGTCCTGGTGGCAGGATCCAGATAAATGTTCTCCGCGAAGCCCTTCTTGTGCGCGTCTACAATGGCATGCAGGCTCATGGCATAGTTCAGGCCGGCCTTGATATGGCCTGTTCCTCTGGGAGCCGCACGGTCAAAATCACTGATCCTGACAACGATGGGCTTCTGGCCGCCCTTGAAGTAAGGACCTACCGGTGTCGTAAAGATACGGAACATATAATCCTCTGCAGGAGCAACGCCGATGACAGGGCTGATACCGAACATCAGAGGCCTGACATAAAGAGTCGCGCCGCTGCCGTAAGGGGGCACCCATGCCGCATTGGCTTTGACAGTCTCGATGACTGCCTTGACAAAACGGTCTTCAGGGAACGCGGGCATCTCCAGGCGTCTGGCGGAATCTGCCATTCTGGAAGCGTTCAGGTCAGGGCGGAAGCATACGATATGGCCGTCCTCGGTCTCATACGCTTTCAGGCCTTCAAATACAGACTGAGAATAATGCAGGACGCCTGCGTCCTCGCTCATCACGATCTTGTCATCACTGATCAGCGCGCCGTCATCCCATGCGCCATTCTGGAACATGGATACATAACGCTTATCCGTTACATGATAACTGAATCCAAGATTACCCCAGTCAAGATTTTTCTTTTCCATTGCTTGTCCTCCTGCTTCAAATTACTTTCTATAATAAAAAATATTATTTGACGAATGATTGTATCGGTCCAATGTGAGACTTTAACGAATTAAAGTAACAGTGACCTTACATATTATAAAACTCTGTTCTGCATTTTTCCAGTATTATTCTTCTAATTCTGCTTTCATTTCCTGCATGTTCCGGTATATTTTTGCGGGAAACGTGACTTTTCGCGGTTTTTGAAAGAAAAAATCCTTTCCATGGCACCCACAGTCCGCGAATCCGGTCAGGTATCCTCTTCCAGGTTCTGGTAATAGCGGCAGTATTCTGTCAGGAAACATTCCCCGCACCGGGGCTTTGGTGCCTTGCAGATCTCCCGTCCCAGGGCGATTCCCTGCAGATTGATCAGGATCCAGTGGTCCTCCGGCAGGACTTCATACAGGTCAAATTCCACTTTGACCGGATCTGTCTGGTCTGTCAGGCCCAGGCGGTTGGTCACCCTTTTGACATGGGTATCCACCACGATGCTGGCCTGCCCGAAGACATTGCCCCGTACCACATTGGCCGTCTTCCTGCCTACGCCGGGCAGGCTGGTCAGGTCCTCGATCGAGGAAGGCAGCTGCCCGTCATAATCGGACAGGAGCTTCTGCGCCGCCCCGATCAGACTTTTGGCCTTATGGTGGTAAAAACCGGTCGAATGGATATCCTCTTCCATCTCCCGCAGGTCCGCCTTCGCGAAATCCTCCAGCTCCGGATATTTGACGAACAGGTCTTTGGTGACCATATTGACCCTGGCGTCGGTACACTGGGCCGACAGGATGGTCGAGAACAGCAGCTGCCAGGGCTTTTCCTTATTATAATGCAGATAGGTCTTCAGGTCCGTCCCATAGCGGGCGTCCAGCAGCGGCAGGATTCCCTGCAGGCGCTCCTCGATGGTCATCTTCTCTGTGCCTGTTTTTTTTGCGCCCCTGCCTGCTTTATCTGTCTTTTTCTTCTTTTCCGCACTGCCGGCCTTCCCGCTCTTTACAGCTTTCCCGGTCTTTCCGGCTTTTCCGCTCTTTACCGCTTTCCCGGTCTTTCCGGCCTTCCCGGCCCGGGATTCTGTCTGATCCGCAGTCTCGCCTTTCGCGGCCTTCTTCACAGTCTTTTCCGGTGCTGTATCCGCCTGTATTTCTCTGGTCTTCTCAGTCTTGTCCGCCACTGTTTTATCCCCTTTTTCCTGTCTTCATTGTGTCCATTCGTAACCTTCCTGTTCCGCCGGCAGCAAAACACGGCTGCATCATCCCGGGTACCCGCGAAAACCGGCAGGTCTTACTGATTTCATAGTATAGCACAGATTGATCCGGACGCCGTTCCCCGTTCTGTTTTTCCCAAGCAGGTTGTTTTATATTACCGGGCTGCGTAAGAATCGGATACACCGGTAACAGCAGGGCGGCCATCCTTCATCTCATAACCGCTGCGGATACTAAAAAAAGGACCGCGGCATTTCTGCCCGCGGTCCCGCGTAAAACTTTTACATTATGAAGTCCGGAAGAATCAGAGCTCTACCGGGCCGTTGCCGATTCCCAGCCTGTAGAAGGAAGCCTCATAGCCGACCTTTTCCAGATAGACCGGTCCGATCTTGTTGA
This sequence comes from uncultured Lachnospiraceae bacterium, assembly GCA_902789735.1. Classification (GTDB taxonomy): domain Bacteria; phylum Bacillota; class Clostridia; order Lachnospirales; family Lachnospiraceae; genus CAG-791. The sequence continues at coordinate 70,807 of CADAOZ010000003.1, read as the reverse complement.
TAAATTCGTCTACCGCCTCGTCCTTGACAATGCTGACTGTGCAGCCGCCGAATCCGCCGCCGGTGATTCTGGAGCCGACAACGCCGTCGATCTTCCAGGCTTCTTCCGCCAGGATGTCCGCTTCAGGGCAGGACGTCTCATAATCATCGCGCAGGGATACATGGGACTGATTCATCAGCTCACCGAAACGAGCCACGTTACCGTCTTTCAGAGCCTGTACAGCTTCGATGGTCCTCTGGTTCTCATAGACTGCGTGTTTCGCGCGCCTACGGCAGACATCGTCCTTGATCAGATCCTTGTCCGCTTCGAACTGCTCGATGGAGAGCTCACCCAGGGCCTTGATATCATATTTGGCCTGCATATCTTTCAGAGCTTCCGCGCACTGGGCTCTTCTGGCGTTGTATTCGGAATCGACCAGGCTGTGCTTCTTGTTGGTGTTGGTGATCAGCAGCTTCATGCCGTCCAGCTTGATGGGGGCGTACTCGAACTTCATGGTATTGGTATCCAAGAAGATCGCGTTGTTCTCTTTGCCCATGGCGGAAGCGAACTGGTCCATGATACCGCAGTTCATGCCGTTGTAATTGTTCTCGGAATACTGACCGATCAGCGCCAGCTCCTCATTGGTGATCTGATCGAAACCATAGAGCGCACGAAGCGCGAAGCCGGTCACGACTTCGAGAGCCGCGGAAGAGGAAAGTCCCGCGCCGTTGGGGATATCACCGTAAATGGCCATGTCAAAACCGCAGTCCAGCTTGTAGCCGCGGCCTTCGAAAGCCCATACAACTCCCTTGGGATAATCCGCCCACTTGCCGGTCCTGGCGCTGTCCAGGTCATCGATCATGACTTCGGTAACGCCTGCGGCGGGAATATTAACGGAAGCGAAACGGAGCTTCCTGTCCTCTCTTTTCTTTACAGCAGCATAGGTGCCGATATCCAGCGCGCAGGGAAATACATGACCGCCGTTGTAATCTGTGTGCTCACCGATCAGATTGACACGGCCGGGGGCGAAAAATACTCTTACGCCGTCCGTAGTCCCATAAGCCTTTTCAAAGCCTTCCAGTACGATCTTCTTGCCTTCCAGTGCCATATTACCCTCTTTTCTGTGCCGGCACCTGCTATATTACCCTGACAGATCCACGGGATATCACGCTTCCCGCAGAACCCGCCTATGTCAGCATCCGCGCGGACCCGGCACCGTTCCGCCTTCAGCTTTTTTGTTCTGTATCTGTAAAAAGTGTAGCCCAGCCGGTACTTTCTGTCAAAGCAATCGTGTTGCATGATTATGTACTTTTGTTGCAGTTCCGTTGAAAAACAGGGACCAGTGTACCTCTCGTCCCTATAGAAAAAACACATTGCGGACGCCTGCCGGAAAGCCCGCGCCGCAATGTGTTTCTGTACTTTCTCAGCGAAAGAGAATCATTATGAATTCGTCCTGCGCAATCCTCATCTGCGCGAACCTCAGGGCTCCTTGAAGGCCAGAACGCCCACCAGTCCGGGACCGGTGTTGACGGCCATGGTGGCCGTGATCTGCTTGATATAAAGGATCCGTTTGCCCCGTACCTTCTCCATCAGCATCTGTTCCATGGCCTTAGCCTCCTCCAGGGCATCTCCATGGCCGATGATGATCCAGCAGTGCTTACAGTCGCCTATAAATTTCAGGACCTCATCCAGCAGTTTTTTCTTGCCCTGTTTGGCGCCCCGGATCATGGCGACCGTATAATAAATGCCTTCCCTGTCGCAGGAAATGATCGGCTTCAGTTTCAGGGCGGTACCGACCGCAGAGGCAACACCGCCGATCCTGCCGCCTCTCTGCAGATACTTCAGGGTGTCCATGTAGAACATGACTTTGGAGTCATAGATCTTATCCACCAGGCCCCGGCAGACCTCCTCATAGGAAGCGCCTCTGGAGACTTTCCAGGCCGCCCAGATGGCAAAGACACCGGATCCGACAGATACATTCTTTGTATCAAAAACAAAGATCTGCATCTTATCGTAATCCTCCGCGGCCAGGCGGATGGTATTGCAGGTACCGGAAAGGCCGGAGGAAATACAGACAGCGATGACCTTCTCATAGCCTTCCTCATGGATCTGGTCGAACTTCTCTTCCACTTCCACCAGGTTAGGGGTCGAGGTATTGGGGAATTCAGCCGGGAACCTTCTGTATGTCATCAGCGGATCGATATCCACACCGTCCTGGTACTCCTTTTCCGGATACATAATGTGCAGAGGCAGCACCTTGATATCATATTTATCGATGATTTCAGGTGTTATATCCGCTGAAGAATCTGTCAGAATCGCAATTTTCTGTTCATTCATATCTACACCACCGTGCTATAACCGTATTCAATCCAACCTGCGTGAAGCATACGGTCCGGGCAGGCCGGCCGCATGGCTCCATCTGGTTTTGAAAACTACTTATACACAGAATACCCTCAATCCGTATCTACGTCAAGAAAACGGGATGAACCGGGAAGTCAGACTTTCTGGTCCATTTCAGTGAACCGGGAAGTCCGGGAAGTCTGACTTCCTGGTTCACAAAAACCCCTTGACTTTTTTCTCAATCTCTAATAGAATAATTCTTGCTGTAAAACTAAATCGAGGCGTGGCTCAGCTTGGTAGAGCGCTGCGTTCGGGACGCAGAGGTCGCGTGTTCGAATCACGTCGCCTCGACTACTTGGCAGGGGCAACCGGAAATGCCGTATTTATCGGCTTTTCCGGTTCTTTTTTTGTCCCTGCGAAGGCAGTTCTGAAGGGCCCTTTTACGTCCGTTTTGTGCCGTGTTAAACCTTTGTTCAACCTTTTTCCCATTTACCCCCATAATAAACGACGGACTCTCTGTGATTTACAATAGCTGCAAGAAAATTAATCATAAGATTTCTGTTTCCGTGAGATACAACTTCTATGCTAAACCACATCCGCCAGCCGGATCTTCAGGTCCGGATAGATCCCCGAGGGGATCTCGTCCCCGAAAGAGTACATGTCCGCTGACTCGTGTCCGTCGTTCCAGCTGTAAACCGAAACGACTCTCTTTTCCGGATTGATGATCCAATATTCGCGGACGCCGGCGGTTCGGTATTTGAAAAGCTTGAGCAAATAGTCCATCCGTTTCGAGGAAGGGGATACGACTTCAACAACCCAGTCCGGCGCTCCCACGCAGCCTTTATCCTCCGATTTGGCCGGATCACAGATCACCGTCAGATCCGGCTCCAGATAGGTCGAGTTATCTGCGTTCAGATATACTGCATACGGCGGAATATACACTTCACACGCTCCCCCATGGGATCGGATATAACTGGCAACTGCAAGATACATCTCGCCCACAATCTTCTGATGCGTTCTCGTGGGCGTTGCCATGTAATAGATCTGCCCATCGATCAGCTCCGCCCTGACGCCCTCCGGCAAAGCGTCGATATCCTCAATTGTATACTCCTCTTTCTTTGCTCTATATGCGCCCCAGGGCTCTCTGAGCATTCTGGCGCACCCGTCAATCATCTCGCCCGGATATTGAATCGCTACCTCGTTCTGACCGCTCAGCGCTCTGGCCAGTGCTTCCAATGTTCCCTGCCTGGGGCTCTTCGTACTTCCGCTCATTACCTTCTGCACGGTCCCCAGAGGCACGCCTGAAAGCTCTGCCAGCTTTTCGTTGCTATATCCAAACTCTCTTTTCCTTCGCTGCATTTCTTCTATTGTCATGGCATCCTCCATCCATTTTAGATCCATTTTATATAATAACGGACTTGTTGTGGGTTTATTATACCTATATTACTTTATTTTGGCAATAAAAAGAACGTAAAAAACGGTATATGCGAATCTTATCGCGATAATTACCGTTTTTTACGTTCTTGAGGGAAATATATGAGTCGATATTCAGCCTTGCTTACCGGCTTATCGCACCAAAACCTCCGGTTGTTCCCAGATCCTGAAGTTCTATTCTTCTTCCAAATCGTTTTCGATATCCCTTATCTTTCTTGCCGGGACTCCGCCAACCAGACAATTATCTGGAATATCTTTTGTCACAACTGCTCCTGCAGCAACCACAACATTGTTCCCAATAGTTACTCCCGGCAGAATTGTTACATTCCCACCGATCCATACATCATTTCCGATTTTGACCGGTTTTGCTATTCCGAGATGCTGCCTCCTCCCCATCGGTGTAAGAGGATATATCTGCCATGCTCGGCTATAGCAACCACAGCAATTTCTATAAAGCCTTCAAAGAATACTACGGTGTTACACCAAGAGACTATTTTAAATAAAAAAAGTTCATGGGGAGTCCGTTCCACTTTTTATGCAAGCTTACGACGTTTTATTTTGCTTTATCATACGTCAGGCCATATGGCAAAAATGGAAAAACATGGCTGTTTCAGCCACTTCGGCAGAATACGGCACCGGCCGGGCAAAGCCGGCTTTCAGTCTTCCATTCCGGCGTTCTCTCCGATCCCGCCGCCTGTCTGCCGCTCCCAGAGGTCCGCGTAATCGCCGCCTGCGGCGATCAGGTCGCTGTGTACGCCGTCTTCCACGATCTCTCCGCCGCGCAGGACCACGATCCGGTCCAGGCTGGCGACCGTGGAGAGGCGGTGGGCGATGACGATCGAGGTACGGCCCTTCATCAGGTTCTGCAGGGCCGCCTGGATCAGCTGCTCGCTCTCCGAATCCAGAGCGCTGGTGGCCTCGTCCAGGACCAGAATGGGCGCGTCTGTCAGGATTGCCCGGGCGATGGCAATTCTCTGGCGCTGCCCTCCTGAAAGCTTCACGCCGCGTTCACCGGTAATCGTATCGAATCCGTCCGGCAGCCGCTCAATGAATTCCAGGGCGTTGGCGTCGGCCGCTGCCTGCCGGATCTCCTCCGGCGTGGCCTCCGGACGTCCGTAAGCGATATTTTCCGAAATGGTTCTGTGGAACAGGAGCGGTTCCTGGGGGACATAGGCGATCTGCCGGCGCAGGCTCACCTGCGATACCTTTGAGATCTCCTGGCCATCGACCAGGATCCTGCCCTCCTGGATATCCACAAGACGCAGCAGCAACCGGGTCAGTGTGGTTTTGCCGGAGCCGGATTTTCCTACCAGGCCGATCCGCTGGCCGGCCGGTATATGGAGATCAAAATGCTCGAATACTGCGGTAGGGTGACCGCCGTCGGTGTACCAGAAACTCAGATCGGAAAAGGTGATATCCCCGTTTTGAACGATCAGGTCCGGGGCATCCGGGAAATCCGCGACCAGGCGGGGCTCATCCAGGATCACGGTCATGTCATGGGCATCGCCCAGGGCATGGTTGATGCTCTGCATGACAGAAGTCAGCATATTGAAACGAAGGGTCAGGTTGTTGGTATAGGAAAACATCATGACGAGGGTGCCCGCGCTGATACCGAACCAGGCGTTGCCGCCCGCCAGGAAGAATGTCAGGATCGCCATGATCACAACGATCATCGAGGAAGCAACGGCTCCGGAAAACAGGGTGCCCCGCATGCGCCGGGAGTCGTTGACATAGACTTCCTTATTGATCTGTCCGAACAGATCACGCTCGTACTGCTCCCTGCCGGAAGTCTTGACCGCGAGAATGTTGGTAATGCTGTCGGAGAGTTCACCGGACAGGCGGTTCTGGGCACCGGCTGTCTCCGCGTTAAGCTTCTGCAGTTTCCTGAACAGATGATAGACCACCAGACAGTAGACGACCAGAAACAGAGCCACAATCAGCACATACAGCGGGACCAGGGGCAGCAGGATCACGATGATGAATACAACGGTCGCGGCCGCGGGGATGACGGAGTATGTCAGCGTCTGCATCAGCTGATTGTAGGCACTCGTGAATTTGCTGGTCTGACTGACCAGGGAACCGCCGTAGCGGTTGTTGTGGAAAGTCATGGACTGGTTGGCAAGCACGTCAAAGCACATGGAAGACAGATCGTAATAGACCAGGATCTGCAGCTTCCAAAGGCTGTAATCCTGGAGTTTGCTGCAGACCTGTCCCAGAACGTTGCACATGATCAGGGCAGCGATGGAAGGTCCGAAAACAGGAAAGACCTGATCGGCCGTCACATGTGAAGTATTGATCCTGTCAATGATCCGGGCAATGATCAGCGGATTGCCAAAAGTCAGAAAATAGGCATAGCCGGTAGAGGTGAGGAAATCGAGCAGAAAGTAAGGCCAGTGCCCGAGTGTCGCTCTTCCGAAATAATACAGGGTGCGGCCGGTTACCGGCGCGTCTTTTTTATTTTTCATCAATCACCTGGAAGATATAGAACTTCAAATAATAGGACTCATCCGAGGACCAGAGGATGGGATGGTCCGGGGCCTGGGTGCGGAACTCGACCTGGCGCAGGCGCTTATGGGCGTCCCGGGCCGCTTCCCGGATGGTCCTGGCAAACAGCTCCGGATCCATGAAATGCGAACAGGAGCAGGTGGCCAGATAGCCTCCGTCCCGGACCAGCTTCATACCCCGCAGGTTAATCTCTCTGTAGCCGCGGGCCGCCGCTTTGATGGAATTGCGGGACTTGGTAAAGGCAGGCGGGTCCAGGATGACCACATCAAAAAGCTCGTTCTTCCGGATCAGTTCGGGGAGCAGTTCAAACACATCCGCCACCTGATATTCCACAATGTCCTGCAGGCCGTTCAGGACCGCGTTCTCTTTGGCCTGTTCGATGGCCAGATCGGAAGCGTCCACGGAAAGGACATGGGAAGCCCCGGCCAGCGCCGCGTTCAGGCCGAAAGAGCCGGTATGGGTAAAGCAGTCCAGGACCCTGGCTCCTTTACAGATCCGGTGGATGGCCCTGCGGTTATCCTTCTGGTCCAGGAAAAAACCTGTCTTCTGTCCGTTCTCAATATCAACGATATATCTGACACCGTTTTCTGTAATCCTGATTTTGGTATCAAAAGGCTCTGTCAGGAAACCCTTGTAACGGGACAGGCCTTCTTTTTCACGGACTTTGGCATCGCTCCGCTCATAGATCCCGCGGATGGTGATTCCGTCCGCCGCCAGCACCTGGGTCAGGGCTGTCAGGACCAGTCCCTTGATCCTTTCCGCACCGACCGCCAGAGACTCCACGACCAGTACATCCTCATATTTGTCGACCGTCAGGCCAGGCAGGAAATCCGCCTCACCGAAAATGACCCGGCAGCTGGAGGTGTCAATGACACGCCTGCGATAGTCCCAGGCCGCCTGCACCCTTTCTTTCAGGAAAGCAGCTGTGATCCGGTTCCCCTTTCTGCGGGAGAGGACCCGGATCCGGATCCTGGAGGAGGTGCTGATAAAGCCATAGCCCATGAAATAACCGTCGAAATCCTCGACCGCCAGGATATCGCCGTTCTCATACGTTCCCTCAATGGAATCGATCTCATTGTCATAGACCCAGAGGCCGCCGGCCTTGAGGGTCCTTCCTTCTTTTCTGCGCAGTCTGGCGACCGCGCTGCAGGCCAGATCCTGCCTGTCATCCGTGTTATAGGTATTGCCGCAGATCAGCATGTATATCTTCAGTCCTTTCCAACATTGTTCATTATTTAAGGGTCCACGACCTCAGAGCTCACAGTCCACATTGGAGCTCGCGACCTCAGAGCCCACGGTCACATGGAGCTCGCGACCTCAGAGCTCACGGTCCATGGGAGTTCACGACCCCAGAGCTCACAGTCCCTTCACCCAGTATCCGTATATATAATCCGCCAGGAAGAGCAGGCCCGGGATCCACGAAATCACCAGGAAGGCCAGGCGGGGCAGTTTTTCCGCCAGCCCGCAGACCAGAGGGAACACAACATAGACCACCAGCAGTCCGGCAAAAGCGAACACCGCGACCGAGCGGAAGCATACATAGCCGCCTATATTGCCCCAGTTCCAGATCTCAGTGTTGTAGTCCCACAGACGCAGGCCGTTAAAGAAATGATACAGGCACCAGCCGGTCACCAGTTCCAGAATCCCGGTCACGGCCGCGCTGACCAGAAAAACATACAACGGCTTCTCCCTGACCAGAAACGTGCAGACCAGAATAAACAGGGTCCCGAAGCCATAGATGGGCAGCCAGGGACCGATTCCATGTCCCCTTCTGACAAAATAGCCGAAGTTGATCCTGTAAAAGCCCATCTCATAAAGCCAGCCGGATATCCCTCCGACCACGTAAAGCATCAGAAAGATACCAATGACAGTAATTATGTCAAAATTATATTTTGAAAACACGCGCGAATCCCTCCTGTTCCTGTTTTCTATTGTAACGGCTTTTGACCGGCAGCTCAATTGCAGGATTTATTTATTCAAATATGTTAATATTTTTCTTTCTTTATCTGTTTCTTTGTGCGATATGATGATAAAATAGGTACAAAGACAGACAATTCTGACTGTAAATATTGATCGAGAAAGGAGATAGTTATGGCAACCCCTCATATTGGAGCAGATAAAGGACAGATCGCAGATGTAGTTATCATGCCGGGAGATCCTCTTCGCGCGAAAATGATCGCTGAGGAATGGATGGACAGCGCGGAGCTGGTCAGCAGCGTACGTGCCGCCTATGCCTATACATGTGTTTACAGAGGCCGCAGGATCACTGTTATGGCCAGTGGAATGGGTATGCCTTCCATGGGTATTTATTCTCACGAGCTCTACAACGAATATGGCGTAGAAGCCATCATCCGCTGCGGCTCTTCAGGAACATTTGTACCTTCCCTGAATGTTGGTGATGTCATTTATGCCCGGGACGCGTGGACTGATTCCAATTTTGCCCAGGTCCAGTGCGGCGAGGAGAATCACCTGCTGCAGGCTTCCCAGCTGCTGAATGTCAAGCTGACCCAGAGCGCGTGGCAGAACGGCATTGAAGTGATCCCTACCAGAGTCTATACCAGCGATCTCTTCTATAAAGCGCCCGGCAGCACCAGCGACCAGCTCGCGATTAAGAACGGATGCACCTGCATCGAAATGGAAAGTTTCGCTCTGTTCCATAACGCGAAGATGGCCGGCAAACAGGCAGCCTGCCTGATGACCATTTCTGATTCCTTCGTTACCGGCGAAGCCATGACCGCAGAAGAGCGTCAGGATTCCTTTGGCGACATGATCATCGTTGCCATGGGCGCTGCCGCAATGGTCTGATCTCCTTCCAGACAGACCGGACAGGTACCTTTAGCCGGACCGGTCTGTAATGTCCGCGGACATGCCATCAGCTTCCGATTATTCACCGCATTTTAAAAGCGGGCTGAAATACATCTCAGCCCGCTTTTTCATATGCATTTTTTCAGAAATGAATTATCCCCGGAATCAGTTATCCTCATCCAGTCTCTTCTGAATATCCTCGATATCATTCTCCAGTGTCTTGACCTTCTCGTCATTCTCATCCATCCAGGTATAGACCTGGTCGATCTGCTCCTGGCTGGTGCTGTAATCCGCCTGCCGGCGCAGCTTCTTGTTCTGGGCGATCAGGTCGGCGATCTGCCTTCGCTTGTTCTGGATCACGACATCCATCCGCTCTCTCCACAGGGCATGGCGGTTCTCGGTATCGATCCGCTTGCCGGCCCAGAAAGCGTCCTGAATCTCACGGAATTTCTTCCAGAGCCCTTCATCGGTCTCGTGGCCTGCGCTGCCGGCTGCTTTCCAGTCCTGGCTCATGGCTTTCATACGGTCGCTGACAGCCCTTGAGAAATCATTGGATTCCAGAATTTCCCTGGCTTCATCGATCAGGCTCTTCTTGGTCTCCGCGCTCTCCGCCCATCTGGCGTTCCTTTCATCGAACCAGGCGCTTCTCCTCTCATAGAAACCCTTACGGACTTCCTGGAAACGGCTCCAGAGCTTGTCATCATCACTGCGGCCCGCACTTCCGGCTTCTTTCCAGCGGGCGAACAGCTGGTCCAGCTTCTCAGAGGTCTTGTTCCATTCCTCTGTATCCGTTGTTACCTCTTTGGCCTCTTCGATGATGGCTTTCTTCTTCTCCTTGGCCTCGGCATGCTTTTTATCCAGTTCTTCATACCAGGCGCGCTGACGGTCATAGAAGGTCTGTCTGGCGGCCTGGAATGCTTCCCATACCTGGTCATTGACTTCAGGGCCTGCGAATCCCAGCTTCTTCCAGCTGTCCATCAGCTCCTTCATCTTGACACTGCCGACCTTCCACTGGCCCGCGTCCGCGACTTCCTGGGCCTTTTTGATCAGTTCTTCCTTGGCCAGCTTATTTTTTGCATAGCTCTCCAGACGGCGGATGCGCTGGGCATTCTTTTCTACAGCCCTGGAAAAGCGCTGGTCCAGACTGATTTCCTTAGGCACGCCAAAGGATTTGATCTGATCCCATTTCTCTTTGATCGCCGCAAAAGCCTCGGATCCCCCGACATCATTCTTCAGGTTGTCAAAAGCCGCGTCCACAAGCGCCCTCTTCTCACGGATGGTCTTCTCAATCTCCGCAAGGACCGCTTTGCGATGATCTTCACCGGCTTCTTCCCCGCCTCCTTCAGATTTGGGCTTTTTCCATGTGAGCATCTGGTAAATATCTCCCAGCCTGATGCCGGTCCAGGTGCCGTGGCCGTCATCATAATCGTCCTCATAGAATTTCTCGGGCACTGTAGGATTGCCTTCCGGATCTACCGCTCCATAGACTACCTCTGTAATCTCCGCACCGCTGGCTCTGTGTTCCTTTGTTCTTACTTTTGCGTTTTCGTCGTCAAAATTCGGGACCTGCGTCCAGGTTTCCATGGTGTACCTCGTTTCTCAATTCGTATTGAATCCGTTATAGAAATATTAAAAATTAATAAAGCGCTACATTTATATGTTACTCCATAATCCGGCTTTCGCCAATTTTTTTTTGTAAAATTCAGGAAAAATATCCCTGATACGGGCAAAAAAATAAGGTAATACCACCACTTTACCGCTTTGTGATGATATTACCATCCTTCTTCCTATATAAACTATTTATACCAGTACCGAAAAAACGCTGATGCCGGCCAGCAGGCCCGTCACAGCCAGGGCGATTCCAATCACAAGAGTAACCATGTTGGGCCGGTTCTCCAGGACCGCCTTGGAAGCGGGATCATAATAAAGCTTCATATGATCTCCCACCTTGAAGGTCTTGGCGCCGCTGGAGTTGATATTGCAGCGGCGGATATTTTCTTTCCCTTCCAGCTCATAACGGACGATCGGATAATAGGTATACTTGTCTCCGCGGATGATCTTGGTCGCTTTGGAGATCTGCCTGACATAGACCTCAATGATCTCACTGTCAATGACCTGCAGGTTCTTTTTCTTCATCACCAGGCTGTTGGTGATCAGAACAATCCCTGCGCCCAGCAGGATCGCTGCCAGACAGATCATGGCCGGGACCTCCATCTGCTGGTTGGTATAATAGGCAAGCAGCACGCAGAGGGCGCCGCCGATCATCAGCTCCCAGGGATTGAACAGCTGCTGATTCTCATCCGGCACCAGGCTGTACTGGCTGCTGCCGGGCTCCTTCAGAATCCGAAGCTGCTGGCCGGCAGAATACTGGGAGGGCGACTTGACAGCCTGTCTCTCCTTATGGCCGAAGCCGTTGGTGAACTCTACAACCACATTATAGTAGTTATATGTCTCACGTCCCTTTTTATCCTTTTTGACCACATGGTTACACTGTACGACATTGCCGTAAAAAGCTTCCTGCTTTTTCTCCGCCCGGCGCAGCATCAGGAACCTCCTGACCTGGCCGGAACCCGCCAGGAAGATCAAAACCCCGGGAATATAAAGAAACATTTTACTAAATTCAGACATAGTCCGGTCCCTTTCCGATTCAATCTCATACGGGAACCAGGACGACCTCCATGCCGGTACGCCGCAGTCTTTCGACCACAGCACTGCTGACAGTATCATCCGTGATCAGGATGACCTGCCTGTCATAGGTACAGCTTCCGTATGAATTTTCATGTACGCTCCGCCGCAGGATTTTCGAATGATCCGCCAGGATATAGATATCACCTGTTGTCATGCTGATCATGGCTTCATTGATACCGATCTCTGTCGGAATATCATACCGAAACTCTCCGTCATCATAGACGGCTGCGCAGCCAATAAATGTCTTGTCGGCAGACATATTCAGAAGATTCCGCATGACATAGTCTCCGATCATGACCCCGCTGCGGACCTCTCCGCCGGTCAGATGAATCGAAACGTGTTCCGGAAATTCCTGTGATACCGCCGCACAGTTGTTGGTGAATACCTGTACCCTCTTTTCGTCCAGATAGGAAAGCATATTCAGGGCAGTCATGCTGCCATTGATGAACAGTGTGTCCCCGTCTGCAACAAACCGCGCCGCAAATTTAGAAATACTGTCCCTGCAAAAACCGATCTTCTCCTCTTCTGTGACCGGTCCGCTCCCTCTCTTCAGTGAAATCGCTCCCCCGTGTGTCCTCTTCAGAAGACCTCTGTCCTCCAGATACTGCAGATCCCTCCGGACTGTCATTTTGGAGATTCCAAAAGTGGATGCGATTTCTTCGGCACTGACTTCTTCCCTGGTCCTGACAAGGTTCAGGATATTCATTTGCCTTTCTTCTACCGCTTTTCTACTGTTTTTCATTTATGTTCATCCTCATCTGTATTTTATACTCTCAATCAAATCTTAACATAATTTGTTTCGGACGAACATTAAAAACAAAAATTATTTATCACATTTTACTCTGTGATAATTATTGTCATCTTTTTCAGCAAAAACCGGCGGATCCTGCAGCACCAGACTGCACGGATCCGCCGGTCTTTCCATTGCCGGCAGTCCGCCGGCAGGCATTTTCCGCCTGAGCCGGCCGCACCCGCCTGTCAGGCAGGCGCGGTCAGACAAGTCCGTTCATTTCCGGAGTATCAGTCCGATCAGTCAAGCAGATCCGCTGCTTTCAGAGCGTCCTCGATCTCTTTCGCGGACATAACGTTGCGCAGAGGGATCAGGATTGTGCCGTTCTTCTCGCAGCCTTCAAAAGTCTTTACGAAGGTCTTTGCGCAGAAAACAAGATCATAGTTCCTGGCAGCGGTCTTGCCTTCGGATACAGGGCAGTGACGCAGCTCAGCGGGCTTGATGTTGTATTTCTTCATAACCTTATCGATAGCCTTCTCCATCATCAGGGAAGAACCGGCACCGTTCGCGCAGCAAGCAAGGATCTTTTTGTTATCAAGTTTAGCCATTATGTTACCCCTTTCTTAATGATTCAAGAATTATAAATATACTTTAACACTTTAACAGTTTCTGTGATCAGCCTTTTTTAGCTTCCAGATGCTCCAGATAAGCATCGTAGTCTTCTGTGATCAGGAAGTAGCCTTCGGGATCCATGCGGTACTCGATCTGAGGGAGTGCCAGCAGGATGATAACAACGATTGCCACGCCGAAGTAGCCGCCGTACTTCATGATGATGGTGAAGATGGGCCATACAGTATCCCAGTCGAACATTCCCAGGTAGCCGCCGTACTGTGCCATGCCGACCCAGCCGGAGATAAATGCCGCACCGAATACTTCGATGAGACCGGCAATGAAAGGAATGATCAGGCAGGCCTTGATGCCGCCCTTTTCATTGGCGACCAGGCCCATGGTAGCGTTATCGAAGAATACAGGAACGAATCCGCAGATGATCAGTGTAGGAGAGTGCAGCACGATCAGGGCCAGGATGGCCAGGACCTGTCCGCACAGACCTGCCAGGAAACCGAAGGTAACCGCGTTCGCGTCGCCGAAACCGAAGCAGACCGCGCAGTCAACGCCGGGAACAGAGGCAGGAAGCAGCTTGTCCGCGATACCCTGGAAGGAAGCTGTCAGCTCGGTAACAAAGGTACGTACGCCCAGCTGCAGGATCGCCAGGTAAACAGCGAAGTTCAGGGATGTATTGAAGCAGTAGAATACGAAGTTCTCAGCCTCGGTGGTTGCACCGGTCTCAACAAAGTAAGGCTTGCCGATGATAGCCATGATGATACCAAAGAAGATGGTCATCAGGATCGCGGTACATACCATGTTCTCGTTGAAGATGGAGAAGAATCCGGGCATTTCCATGTCGCCGACCTTCTTGACCTCTTCGCCTTCCTTCTTGGGAGCGAAGAAACCTGCTGCCCAGTAGGCAAGACGGATACCGAACATCTGCTGGTGGGCGATGGCAAAGCCCGCGCCTTCAGACAGCTCCTGCATGGGCTTAACAGTCAGGTTGGAACCAACCGCCCAGTAAGCGCCCAGGATGACAGCCATTACAGCCATCAGGGCTACGCTGTTGTTCAGCAGTCCGGGAAGAGCGAACATGATCAGCCAGTAAGCGGTAGCGGCCTGCTGGACCTGTACGTGACCGGTCGTGAACAGAACACGGCACTTGGTGATCTTGTTGAAACGGACCAGAAGGATGTTAACGATGAAAGCGATCAGCAGCAGGGTCATAGCCTGTGAGAAGCCCTTGCCGAAAACTTCCTCAACGCCTTCTGTAACCGCGTTCTGGCCATAGTAGGGATCGATGACCGCGGCGGTCAGGCCGAAACGGTCTTTCAGACCCGCCAGGATGGGACGGAAGTTGGATGTCAGTCCGCCGGAACCTGCGTTCAGGATCAGCATACCGATGATAGCCTTCAGTGTGCCTCCGAGCGTGTCGTACCATTTCTTGCCCATCAGGCAATATCCCAGCAGTGTCAGGAAGCCGACCATGTAAGGCGCTTTCTGCAGAATGTAGGTCGCAAAGAACGACCAGATGGCGAATAAAATGTTCATTAGTTTCCCCTCTTTCTAAATATGAAATGTATTAGCAGTAATCGTCTTCGAACGGATATTTCGCTTCTGCCTCCAGAATCTCTTCCGGTGTGGTAGCCGCCATAAGAGCGTCCAGCAGAGGCTCATTCATGAAAATCTGGGTCAGCTGCTCAATATTGTTCATATGTTCATCCGGATTGCACGCGGCCAGTGTGAAGAAGAGCTTTGCCACCTTCTGCTCGCCATCGTCCTCACCGAAGTCGACGATCTGTTTGTTGACCATAAAACCGATTCCGGTCTTATGGACGCCCGCTGCGTTCTCCTGAGAGTGCGGCATGGCTACATAGTGGTCAAATACTACGTAAGGGCCGTATTTCTCGACGCAGGCGACGATTTCCTTGTAATAGTCGGCATCAACGCTGCCATCGTCAACGAGGGAAAGGCAGCTCTGGCGGACCGCTTCCTGCCAGGTCATTTCCTCATCAACGAATCTGTAATGTTTCTTTTCCACGATGTCCTGTAAAACTGTACCCATTCGGAACCCCTTTCATTCAGTAAAAATAAGCAGTCTGCCTGTTTCGATTACAGAACGGATCTGAAAGGAACATTCTGAGGATATTCGAAGCAGTCATGGAAGCCTCTGTCGTGATGATATGCGAATTTATCCTTGTCATCCGGATATACATAGTGGCCGCCGACTTCCCAGAAGAAAGGATGGAACTTGTAGTCCAGACGGTCTTTTCTCATCTCCCAGATGACCTTGATCTCGTTGACATCCGCCTGGAAGTTGCTCCATACATCGTGATGGATCGGGATAACGACCTTGCAGTTGAGGGCTTCCGCCATACGAAGAACGTCTGTGCACTCCATCTTGTCCTGGATGCCTACAGGGTTCAGGCCGAAAGCTGCGGTAGCGACGTCGATGTCGTAGTCCTTGCCGTGCTTCGCGAAGTAGATGGAATAATGGGAATCGCCGGAATGATAGATGTTGCCGCCGGGGGTCTTGATCAGATAGTTGACGGCCTTCTCATCCATATCCAGAGGGCACTTGCCGTAAAGCTCTTCACGGTCGGGACCTGTGGAATCGGTGGTCACAAGGATGGTTCTGTCGAAGGCATCCAGAGCTACGATCTCGAGATCCTTGATCTTCACGGTATCGCCGGGCTTTACAACGATACACTGCTCACGCGGGACGCCCCAGCCTACCCAGATGTCGACGCACTTCGCGGGACCGATGAAAGGTGTGGGAATGGTCTCGCCCTTATCGTTGACAGTGGTCATGCCGGTGTTGACGACCTGGGCCGCCAGCTCAGCGCTCATGTGGTCCTGATGCAGGTGGGTTGCCAGAACTGCGTCCAGACCCTGGATCTTAAAGGGATCGATTACAAAAGGAACATTCCTCAGGTTGGGCTGCATTGCGCGGACGCCTGCCATGTTGGCCATCTGATGACCGACCTTCATCTTGCCGTCGCCGTGGGAACGCTTGCCGTTGCCTGCCCAGAAGTCAACTGTGATGTTGGCGCCGCCGGGGGTCTTGAACCACATACCGACGCAGCCGAGCCACCACATGGCTACAGAACCGGGCTTAACATCCCATCCCTCGATCTCCTCAGTGAGCCATGTGCCCCACTCCGGGAATGTGCTGTTGATCCATTTTTCTCTGGTCATTTCAGAAATTTTACTCATTCGCTCTCCTCCTGACTTATGTTGGCGTATGAATTAAATGTTACATGGGTTGCTTCCGTTTACAGTTACGTGCGTTCGTGTTTAATGTTGCTTTTATGTTCTTTATGTTGGTTTGATTATAAACTATTCGTTCTACACATTTCAATTTTATTTTTGAGCGTTTTATACGTTCGAAAAGTGGTTAGGCTTATCTAACTGTAAAATGTGCACAACAAATTTTTTTCCGGTTTTCCCTTGTTTTATGCCCATTCCGCTATATAATTCCGTTCTTTTCTATTTATATGTTCGATTTATATAGTAAAAATTCACAATCTTTTTTTGTTCGCACCGCTGCCAAAAAAGTGGCGTTATGGCTATATTTCCCTTGAAAAGAACAGTTTTTCTCATTATAATGAATACATACAGACATATATGAGCTTATTGTTCTGTTTATGTTCGTTTTTAGAAACTTCTACTTTATGTTCGCTTTTATGTTCTTCTTATCCAACGCGCATATACATATATGCAAGCCTGCTGATTCCCGCATTTTTCAGTTCCATTCTAATGAAAATGAAATCTGCGTAAGACAAGACACAGAGCAGCTGTATGATCACCTGTAAAGAATGAGGTATAATAATGAAGGTTGAAAAAAAAGTAATCGCCACCCTGCCCAAATGCTACGCCATGTCGGAAGTCACCGTTGAGGGGAAGCACTGTTTCGTCGCGGCGGCCGAAAAGGACGATCCCTGCTACCTGTTCGCTGAGGATGGTACAAAGCTGGAGACCATCTGGACCGAGATGGGCGGCGTCATGACTATTACTCCCGTTCCCGGCGCGGACGGCCAGTTCCTTTCCACCCGTCAGTTCTATTCACCTAACGACGGTTTCAAAGCCAGAATCGAGATCGTGACCCGGATCGCCAAAGACAAATGGGAAACACGCACCCTCTGCAAAGCTCCTTTCGTACATCGTTTCGGAATCCTGCGCCGCGGCGGCACCAACTATCTGATCGTCTGCTGCATCAAAGGCGGTATGGAATACAAGAATGACTGGAACTGGCCGGGCGCGACCTACGGCGCAGTCCTTCCGGATGATCTTACCCCTTATAATGACAGCAACCCCCTTGAGCTCACCCTGCTGATGGATGACATGCTCAAGAATCATGGATACTGCAAGATGAGCTATGGCGGCTATGACGCTGCCCTGGTCGGTTCCGAAGAAGGCGCTTTCCTCTTCTCCCCTCCGGCAGTGCCCGGCGGAGACTGGGAAATCGAAGAGATCCTGAACAGCCCCACCAGCGACGCTGTCCTGGCCGACTTTGACGGCGACGGCAAACCAGAGCTGGGCGTGATCGCTCCCTTCCACGGCAATTCCCTGACCATCTATCACCTGGATGAACATGACAATTATGTTCCCCAGTGGAAGTACAGCGCTCCTGAGAAAGAGACCGAGATGATCCACGCCACATGGGTAGACGAGATCCTGGGCAAGCTCACCTGGGTCGTAGGCTGGAGAAAGGGAACCAAGGATACCATCCTGATCACCTGGGACGCGGAAGCCGGCAATTACAAGACCGAATTCCTTGACAGGAATACCGGCGCGGCCAACGCCCTTCATTTTATTGACAAGGACGGCAAGGATATCATCGTCTGCACCAACCGCGAGATCGATGAACTGGCTTATTACACCGTAACTGAATAATCGGATCACCCCGCGCAGACGTGAGGCTCTGGCCTCCGGAACGCGAAACAGGACCGTGAAATAAATCCACTGGGTTTATTTCACGGTCCTTCTTCTTTGCAGACGGGTCCGGCGGTCGTATACTGTTTTCATACAAAATATATCTTAACAGCATATCCAAACGGAGCATTCAGAGCATGGAAAATATCTATTTTTATATCGGGGAATCACTGGACTTTATGGCACTGGTGATCCTGCTGATCATTTGCGCAGGCCATTTATACGGTTATTTTAATTCACCGCTTTTCCGTATCTATACGGGGCTCATTCTGGCTTCCGCCGTATATGTCGGCGCCGGCGGCCTGCTCTACCATCTTCTGCGCATGGGCGTAGGCCACAGCAGTCCTCTTTTCAGGTTCACTGTATGCCTGATCTCCACTTCCTATTACACAGTCACGGTCATGTATGTCCGATATATACTGGAATATATATCCAGTTACAGACCCCCGCTCTCCAAAAGGCCTTTCTATCTGTCTCTGGCAATCGCCATACCGGCCAGTCTTTTCTGGGACTTCATGTACCTGAACGGCCTCCTCCTGAATATATCCACGAGCAGTCTGGACGGCATCCGGATGCTGTCCTTTACCAGCGGCTACGCGGTCACAGCCTTATCCGTCTATCTGCTGCTCCGCTACCGCCGCGATCTGCCTGTAAAGAACACCCTGCTGCTGCTGTTCATGATGCTGTCCCCGCTGCTGACTTCCCTGCTGCGCGCCCTGAATCCGCATCTGCCTTATCTGCAGATGCTGGTGGCCATTTCCGCCCTGGTCCTGAACAATTACTTTAACCGGGATCTTTACTATCGCCTGCAGGAACAGGAAAAGCGGCTTCAGGAAGCCCGGGTCCAGCTGATGATCAGCCAGATCCAGCCCCATTTCATGTTCAACGTCCTGAATACGATCTATTCCCTCTGCGATGTGTCTGTCAGCCGGGCGCAGCATGCCATTGACGAATTCTCCCAGTACCTGCGAGTCAATCTGGAGGTACTGGATGCTCCCGGCCTCGTTCCCATCGACCGGGAGCTGGAATGTCTGGAGCATTATCTGATCCTGGAAAAGATGTGTTATGGGGAAGATCTGAAAATCATGTATGATATCAGCCCCTGCCATTTCTTTCTGCCGCCCCTGACACTGCAGCCCATCGTGGAAAACGCGGTCCGCCATGGGATCGGGAAAAAGCCGGAAGGCGGGACTGTCACGATCCGGGTCCGGGAACATCCGTCCGACTACCGGATCACAATCAGGGATGATGGCGTCGGTTTTGATGTAGATGCCAGAAATCTTTTCGCGGAAGAAACAGAGCCGGATATCCAAGGCCGCAGACATATCGGCCTTCCCAATACCCGGGAGCGGCTCCGGCTCCTGTGCCAGGGAGACCTGAAAGTCCGCAGCAGGCCCGGCAAAGGGACCAAGGTTACAATCAGCATCCCGAAATCCTGAACCGGAGAGGACATGTCCACGGCAGAGCGCTGTCCGGGTTCAGCATCTCACTGGATACGGATTTCCGGATTAACCGTTCTGTGTATATTAATTGTGTTATATATATTATCAGTATTGTATGCGTTGTGTGTATTAATATATATAATACACTTATCCTGAATATGATGCCTATAATGGCAGTCCGGCCGTATACAAAGCCTCAGCAGGATTCCCACGGATTGCCGGCCTGTAATGATCTTTTCCGGCAGAAAAAAAAGATCCCCACTGCTTTCCGTCATTGAAATTCCGCAAATTCCGAAGATTCGACGGGATGTACAGGCATGTGGGGGCGGTTCATAGTATAATGGAGAAAACAATATCCCGGGAAGGGATGGAAGGGAAATCTCTTATGAAAGCAGAAAAAAAGCGCCGCTTTGCCGGCTTACCGGGCTTTACACTGCGGGTAATGGGCAAATGCAGCCATGACGGGATTGGTGCCTACGCGGCCCAGTCCGCCTTTTTTGAACTGATGTCTGTGTTCCCTTTCCTCATGCTGCTCCTGCAGCTTATGCGCTTTGCCCCCGTCAGCCAGGAAAGCCTGCTTTTTATGGTAGACAATATCTTCCCGGATTATCTGCTTCCTGCCATGCATGAAATACTGCAGGAGCTCTATTCCAGCTCCTTCGGCCTGGTTTCCGTATCTGTCATCACCACCCTCTGGGCCGCATCCAAAGCTATGCACGCTGTTACAACAGGACTGGACCGGATCTGCCGGGCCCAGGAAGTCCGCAACTGGATCGTGATCCGCCTCTGGGCCCTCCTGTATACCTGCCTGCTGGCCATCATCATCATCATAGCTGTCACTTCCGCCGTTTTCTGGCAGAAACTGCGGGATTTCCTGGTCCATTACAGACCCAAAGGCGTTCCCCTGCATATGTATAACATGGTCCTTCGCAGCATCTATCTGATCTTTCTGCTGACTCTGGTCGTGGCCATCATGTACAAAGCCTTTCCCCATAAACGGCTGTCCTTCATGGCCCAGCTGCCCGGCGCTTTCTTCTGTGCTGTCAGCCTCTATGTGTTTTCAAATATCATCACCGTCTACCTCAACAGCTTTAACGGTTTTTCCATGTACGGCAGTCTGACCACCCTGATCCTGGTCATGTTCTGGCTCTATTTCTGCAATTACTTTATCATGCTCGGCGCCGAGATCAACGAAGTCCGGCGTCAGGAGCTGCTCCGGGAAGAGGAAGAATTCAACGACGGAGAGGAGGAGGAATTCAACGACGGGAAGGAGGAAGAAGCGGAAGTCCTCTGAACATATCAAATATATCAGAGCAAAAATTAAGAGACGGCTCACGCCAGCCGTCTCCTGCATCCGGTCATTCCGGAACATATTCTTCATAGGGGATATAGAGCTTGCTGTTCAGGCCATGCTCTGTATCCCTTTCGTATTCTTCCATTCCTTCAAGCAAATCCAGCCCCTGTTCATGATTGGTGGTCAGGCGGCAGATACACTCTGCCATCCCTTCGGCATCCTGTACCACAGTCCCTGTCATTTTGCCTTCAGCGATCAGCTGCCGGGCCGCGTCCGTTGCATCAACGCCGAAAACAGGTATGGTCACACATGTGCCGGACCCCAGGTTATAACCGACCGCCTGCAGGGCTTTGACAGCGCCTTCCGCCATATTGTCATTGTTGCAGATGATCAGCTCGATCATATTCCCGTTTTCTTCGTTATAACCGGCAAAGTTGGACATCATATATTCATGGGCCGCAGACGCGGACCATTTGCCGGTCAGATCCAGCTGGAACTTATCAACACTTTTCTCATTAAAATACTTCAGCGGCGGATGGCCCGCCTCCTCCAGTATCGCGTCAGCGTCCTCCACTGAATATTTGGTCCTGTAGATCGCTTCCGCATTGGCTGCCTGACCCTTGAACAGGGTATAGGAAATCACTCCGTCCCCGTTCAGATCGACCTCAGAATAATGGTCCTTCAGATAATTCCCTATCATGGTGCCCTGGATATGCCCCCCTTCGGCCGGGTCGGTCCCGACAAAGGCCACATCTTTATAATAGTCCAGGACGACCCCCTCATCTCCATCCGCTTCGACCGGACGGTTGAAAAAGATGACAGGAATATCCTGGCGATAGGCCTTGAGGCAGATGGCGTCTGCCGCGTCTGTACTGCCGGACTGGACTATATTGACGATCAGAATATCCGCTCCCTTTGAGATGGCGTCATCGATCTGGCCGTTCTGGAGAGACTGGCCGGAAGCCGCGTCATATTCCATATAAGGAATCCCCGCGTTTACCAGATCCCTGGTCAGTTTGCTCCTGACCGAAGCGATATATTCGTCCGTGTAGTCATAATAAAAGACAGCGGCCGTATAATGATCCGTTTTTACCGCCGGCGTATTCTGGTCGTCCGTCTGCGTCTGCGGCTGCGACTGGCTGCAGGCAGCCGTTCCGATAACGGCCAGACAGGACAGTAAGCAGATGCACAGTCTCTTGCTCCTTACTTTTTTCATAATAAAAATCCCATATTCAACAGATTGCGGCGCTGCGTTTCCCATCCTCGGAGGCGGCGGGCGCATGTTTTGACAGCGCATGCATATATCCCTGCATACATCCCTGCCATAATCCGATCCGCCGGCAGCACCGGACATTTTTATTATCTTTAGTATACCATGCCGGAGCCGGGACTGTGACGGGAAAAGACGGTTAACTATTTCCGTTCTTGACCGCTTCTGCGGGGCAGAGTAGGATATAGATACGGCAGATCCGGCGTATATTTCCGCCGGAACCGGCTCTCTATTTTATCTGTCAATGAGACATCGGAAAGCACGGAGCTTTCTAAATGCCGGGAACAACAGGAGTATTTATATGAAGGAAGATATCCGCCGTTTACTGGAGGAATATGGCGAAGAGATACTGGAGTCCGAAGAGTTCCAGAAAGCCTACCAGCAGAAGCATCACAAGATCATGACGGTCGCCGACCACAGTCTGGGGGTTGCCATCATCAGCCTGAAGATCTGCCGGCTTCTGGAAAAGCTGCACATCGATATCCATGAACGGGAACTGATCATTTCCGCCCTCTGCCATGATCTGGGCATTCTGGGCCGGGACGAAAAATATAAGAACAATCTGGAGTGCTGCAACCAGCATCCCAGGGACTCCATCGATATCGTAAGGTCTCTGACCGGGGAGGAGAACCGCAGGGTCGAAGACAGTATCCGGCGCCATATGTGGCCTCTGACGCTGCATCCCCCCAAATACAGAGAAGGCTTTATTCTGACAGCCGCCGACAAGATCAGCTCCGCCATGGAACGCATGGGGAAATCTCCCGCGGCCGGCGTCAGCTATAAGAAGAAAAAAAGACCGGTAAAGACACCTGAAAGGAAGTTACCGTTACCCGGAGGAGGAAATCCAAGTGAAAAAGAATAAGACAAGCTTTACCATATCCCTGATCCTGCTGGCAGTATCCCTTATTTTTACCCTGCTGGTCGCTTTTGTGGGGAAGGCCCCTGTCGGCCCTGAAAATTCAGAGGTGGGTTTTGCCGCCCTGAACGCGGCCCTGCATGACCGGTTCGGCTACAACACCGCCTTTTACGGGGTTTCCAGCGTACTCGGCTATCTGACCATCCTGACAGCGGTGATCAACTGCGTGGGTTTTCTGGTCAATCTGGTCAAAAAAAAGGATCTCCGCATGGTCCGGGCGGACCTGACAGCGACCCTTGGTATCTATATTCTGCTGGCGGTCCTCTACCTGGTCTTTGAGTTCGTGGTCATCAATTACAGGCCTGTGATTCTGGAGGAAGGTCTGGAAGCCTCCTTCCCCTCGACCCATTCCATGCTGGCGATCGCCGTCATGTTCTCGGCCGCCCGGCAGATCCGTACCGGTATGAAGGAGAGCGGTATCCGCAGCACCCTGATCGTCCTCTGCATCCTGACCGGCGTCCTGACGCCCGTGACCCGTTTCTTCTCCGGCGTCCACTGGTTCACCGACATCCTGGGCGGTATTTTATACGGCCTCTTCCTGGCTTCTCTCTTTACGCCCCTGCGGGAAATGATCCGGGCCGGCCAGCGCAGGATCATTGGGGAAAGGAGGCAGCATGCAGACAGCAAAACCGGAACCCCTTTACTATGATATCGGACTGAATCTTTTCTGCAGGCAGTTCAAAGATCCTGAGAAAGTCCTCGCGGACGCAGCGGCGGCAGGCGTAGCCTGTATCCTGACCGGCTCCGACCGGGAAGAAAATCTGCGGATCCATCAATTTGTAAAGAACCATGATACATGGGGCACCGCCGGAATCCATCCCCACAGCGCTGATCAGGCCGGTGAAGAGGATTTCCGGATCATCCGGCAGATCATACAGACGAACCCGCGGATCGTTGCCGTTGGTGAATGCGGCCTGGATTTTGACCGTATGTATTCGACCCGGGCCAATCAGATTGCCTGTCTGGAACGCCACATCGCCCTGGCAGAAGAGCTGGATATGCCCCTGTTTCTCCATGAGCGGGATGCTTCAGAAACATTTCTGGATATTTTCCGTTCACATCCGGAGATCTGCCGGAAGTCTGTCGTCCACTGCTTTACCGGCGACAGGGAGACCGTGGAAAAATATCTGGAAATGGGCTTTTGTATCGGCGTGACCGGTTGGATCTGCGACGACCGCAGGGCCGAACCCCTTCGAAAGGCGGTGCCTTCCATTCCCGCGGACCGGATCCTGCTGGAAACGGACGCCCCCTACCTGATTCCCCGGGGAATCAAAGGTCTGGACCGGGTCAATGTTCCCGGCAACATCATCTATGTCGCGGACGCTCTGGCTTTCTATATGGGCATCGACCGGGAGATCCTGGTCCGGGCCGCCCGCGCCAACACCCTGCGCCTGTTTTCCAGGATGAAACCGTAAACATCTGTTAAAACAGTATTTTCCATAAAAGATTTACGACCGCCTGTGACAGAATCACGGCGGTCGTTTTACGCGTTTTATGCTGTGGCGGCAGCTGCTGTACTTGTACCGCAGGCAGTCGCTGCGCGGAATGAGGATACGGCAGCTATTCCTGAGGAATCAGCTGCAGATTCAGATCCACCGGCCCTGCGATTCCGGGCACCGTGCCCGAATCGGTATATTGCCAGACGGTAAAGAAATAGGGCGTCTGGGGTACGGGCTCATAATCCGCGTACCAGATGGGGATATCGCGGATCCTGGCAAGATCGAACTCAAACGCCTCCCAGACCAGGTTGGCGTAGATCATGGGCGCATAGCCCCTCTCTCGGATCCTTCCACAGAAAGCCAGAGCGTTCCGGGTGAACTGATCCCCTGATATATCATCTGTCCTGGCCACGTCGTTCAGAATGGATTCCGGATCATATACGACAGGCATCTGCAGGGCCTGCCCATCCAGCATCCGCAGGACCAGATCCGCTTCCTCCAGGGCTTCCGCTTCGTTGACCGCCTGGGAAAAGAAGTAGACCCCGACGTCCAGCCCCGCCTCCCGGGCTTCCCGCAGATTCTTCTCGAAATAAGCGTCCTGCTGCAGGCTGCCTGCACTGTAGCCCCGGTAGCCGGCCCGGATAAACACAAAATCTATGCCTGCGTCTTTGACCTGCTGCCAGTCAATGTCTTCATCGTGTTCTGAGACATCAATGCCTGTTCTCCAGGTATACCTGTCATCTCCCGCGTACGTCATCCGGTCTTCTTCCCACACAAAACTGTCCTGAAAGTAGATATTCCTGGGAAAATTCTCGTCTATGACCGCTTCATACTCATTCTGGAAAACGTCGACAAAATGATAATCTTCATAGGCTTTCTGATCCACCTCATCATAGTTCATATCGGCTTCGGTGGAATCCGCGGGTTCTTCCGGCCTGCCATAATCCTCCGGGGACGTATGCTGGCCGGTCCCATTACCGGCCTGCGCGGCAGTCTGCCCGTTTTCTGTACTGTCAGATGGCGCAGCGGCCGGTTCCTGTGTTCCGCTCTCCTCTGCCGGCGCGGAATCCGCTCCGGCGCATCCGCTGGCAGCAAGCACAGCAGTCAAAAGCAGGGCCAGGATCTTTGTATTGCTTTTATTCATACAACTTACCTGAATTGTCTCTTACTCTGTTCTTTTCCTGCCCGCCTGCCCGGGACAGCACTCCGCCCTGGCATTGGCAGATAGGGATCTGTGCCGTCAGCCGGTCAGAGAATCTTCTCCATGCCGGTCTTCTGGGGCACCATGCCCATGGCCTCATAGAATTTACGGGCCCCGGGATTGCACTCCCATACATTCAGCGTTACGTTGTAACAGCCGATTTCCCTCGCATAGGCGGTCACATAGTCATATAAGGCCTTGCCCACGTGCTGCCCCCGGGCCGACGCATCCACACAGATATCATCAATATACAGGGTCAGGACCGGTGCCATAAAGCTGTCCTGCCGGTGATCCTGCAGGACGCAGAAGGCATATCCCAGCACATGGCCGGCGGAATCCGTATTGACAAAAACGGGCCTGCTGTCATCAGGGATGATCCCGGCCAGTTCTTTGTCCGTATACTTCTTCAGTCCTCCGACAAACAGATCCGGCCGTCCATCCGCATGGACCTGATTGACCTGATATAACAGCCTGTTAATGTCGGGAATATCTGTTACAATGGCTCTTCTGATCATATTTCTTTTTTCACTCCTTATCTCCGTTTCTCTCCTGTCAGATGACCATCTAATGATACCATCATTTACCGCAAAAAACAGGCCGGATTTTCCGGCCTGTTTTTATCACAATAGAGTTTGTTTGAACCGGGAAGTCTGACGCCCGGTTCATTAGTGCCTGTAGCCCTTCAGGATCGGTGACAGGGGCTTGTAGATCAGCATGGTGACCAGCACGTCCAGCATGCCTTTGATAAATGTAAACGGCACGTTGAAAATAATCAGGGCCTGCAGGATGCTCTTCACAGAAGGCAGGATGGCCTGATAGGCGGCCAGTACAGTCTCCTCCGGCATGAAGTTATAGTAGAAGGGATAGACAATGAAATAGTTGGAGGGGACCGAAATCACGGCCATGGCCAGAGCACCCAGAACAGCTCCCAGGATCGCGCCCTTTTTGGTCTTATTCTTTTTGTAGACCAGACCGGCTGTAGCCGTAAAGACCGCTCCCAGCATGAAATTGGAAATCTCGCCGACGCCGAAGCTCTGGGAGACCAGCGAATGCAGGATATTCTTGACCAGTTCGATCAGGACGCCGCAGAGCGGTCCCATGGCAAAAGCGCCCAGCAAAGCCGGCAGGTCCGAAAAATCAAATTTAATAAAGGCCGGAATCAGGACCGGTACCGGGAATTCGATCAGCTGCAGGACCCAGGCGACCGCGGCCAGAATACCTGTGACGGCGATATACCTTGCGCTCGATGTTTTTGATGTTTTTGTTTCCATTTTCCTCCTCGCCTCGGGAGCTTGCTGTCCCGACAAATGTTTTTGTTTCGAAGCGCCTGCCTGCTTTTAAGTCCGGCCCTGAGAAAGCTCTTTTACGCAGCGCTTCCGGTCAGTACGGCCATAAAAAAAGGCGCCCCGGCACAGAAATCAGGACACCAGAAAATACACATCTGACAATATACACATCTGTATCTTATCTTCTTCCATCCAGACTGTAACTGTTGGTACCGGAATCGAACCGGTTCGGCTGCCGTAGGCAGATCGCGGACTATACCGCCAGTGGAGAATTTCACTCCGCCCTGAAGATCTATGTTTGTTTACATTGAATCATTATAAAGCACCGGCAACGCTTGTCAAGGGGGGCCGTCCGCCCTGCTCCGTTATCCTGCTTCGTAATGCGGGACGGTTCCCCGGCGCCGGCCCGGCATGTCAGATGAACAGCCGTCCGTGGCCTCCGGCGGTCCGCCGCCCCGGACGGCGCGGACCGCCGGAGGCCACGGACCGGCTATTCAATACTTTTCAGGGCTTCCGCCGGATCGATCCCGTTCAGGGTCCGGTCCGTCATCCGGTTGACCAGCAGAGCGAACAGGAGAGCCAGCGCAGCTGAAAGCACAAAGCTGAAGGGACGGATGGAAACCGCGAAATAGAGGGAAGGCATCCGGAGGATGGGCGTCAGGGCATGGGCGTACAGGGCTCCTGTCGGCATGCCAAGCAGAATTCCGAATCCTGTCAGGATCAGGGTCTCCTTATTGACATACAGGTGGACCTCCCGGTCATAGAATCCCAGTACCTTGATGGTTGCCAGTTCCCTTTCTCTCTCCGAGATATTGGTGGAAGCCAGCGTGAACAGGACCACAAAGGCCAGCGCTGCCGCCATGACGATCAGCAGGTATACGACCACATTGATCAGGGTAAAAGCGGCCTCGAACTGCGACTTCAGGTCTGACGTACTGACGGAAGTACGGATGATATCATTCTGCTCCAGGATTCGGGCTGTCTCATCCGGATCTGTCCCCTCCCGGTAAATGGCCAGAACCGCATTGGCTTCAAATTTCCCGAAAGTCCGCTCGTACAGATCCCTGGTCATATAGACCGCGTTGCCCAGATAATTCTCTGTGATGGCCGAGACTTTAAAATCATGCTGACGGAAATGCAGATCCTGCAGGGAGATGGTATCACCCGCTTCAAAAGAAAGGATCACCGAAGCGTTCCTGGTCACGATTATACCGTCCGGCCCCGGCTGCAGCGGCGCACCGCTGCTGATATCCTTGAGCAGGACATAATCCTCCAGACAGCTGCTGTCCGGGACTACATATAGCTGGATGATCTCGGTACTGCCATCCGGCCCCCGGACCGTAACAGATTCCACATCCAGTTCCAGATAAGACCGGATCTCCGGCATCTGATCCAGTATGCCGCAGAGCCCGTCATGATCATCCGCTTCCGTAACAGCCATCCAGTCATAATGGACGATATACTCATACTGGCGGGGCATCAGGGCTCCGACCGAGTCTTTGATGGCGAAGCCGCAGACCAGCAGGGAGGTACATCCCGTAATGCCGATCACGGTCATGAAAAGCCGCTTTTTATATCGGAAAATATTCCGGGCTGTGACCTTGTTCAGGAAAGAAAGCCCTGTCCACAGAGGCGTAATGTATTCCAGAAAGACCCTGGAGCCGGCCTGGGGCGCCCGGGGCCGCATCAGCTGGGCAGGTACTTCCTGCAGGGCCGCCCGGCAGGTGAGCCAGACAGCGCCCGTGATCACCAGCAGGAAAAGCGCCGGTCCCAGGATTCCGGGCAGATTGACCGGTCCCAGCTGATAAGACGGGAATTGGTACATGGTCCGGAAGATCACAAAGATAATCTCCGGGAAAGCGATATAGCCGCCCAGGTCGCCAAGCAGGCTGCCGGCCGCGCAGGCTGCCAGTGTAAAGGCCATATATTTGCGCCGGATCTCATTGTCCGTAAATCCCAGCGCCTGATAGGTCCCGATCAGACCTCTGTCCTCCTCCACCATTCGATTGACAGTGGTCAGGCAGATCAGGACCGCCACCGCCAGAAAGATCATGGCAAATACAATGGCCAGGGACTCGATGGTGGCCGCGTCCACCTCCACGTTATGATAACCGCTCAGATTGGACCGGTTGGTAATGAACCACTGGGCAGGATCCATGTCTGCCACTTCCTGCCTGGCATCCGCGATCTTGTCCTCGGCTTCTGCTTTCTTTTCCGTGTATGTATCCCAGTTCTCCCTGTATTTCCGTTCGCCGTCCGCCAGCTCCTGCTCACCGTCGGCGATTTCTTCTTCCGCTTCGGCCACCTTGTCTTCCAGTTCCTGCTCTCCGGCCTCCAGTTCGGCCTCGGCATCCGCCAGCTCGATCCTGGCCTGCCGCATCTGTTCCCGGGCCCCGTCGATCTTGCCGGCGCCCTCGATCAGGTCTTTCCAGCCTTTCTCGATCTGTTTCCGCCCCTCTTCGGTCTGCGCGTCCCCCGCGTCCAGTTCCTTCCTCGCTTCTTCCAGTTTCTTCCGGGCCCCGTCTATCTCTTCTCTTGCCAGCGCTGCCGCCTCTTTGCGGCTGTCCAGCTCCTTCCGGCCGGCGGCCAGAGCCTCCTTTCCGGCTTCCAGTTCCTGTCTGGCAGCAGCCGTCTCCGCCATCCGGGCATCCAGTTCCTCCCGGGCCGCTTTGACCGGTCCCGCCGCCTGATCCAGGGCCTGCCTGGCAGCTGCGACCTCCTCCTGTCTGCTTTCCAGATCCGATCTGGTCTGTGCCAGGACCGGCTCCTGCTGTCCGATCTCCGTTTCCGCGGCAGGGATACGCTCTTCCAGAGAGGCAATCTCCCCCTCCAGGCCGGAAATATCATTTTCCAGATCCGAAATCGATCCTTCCAGAGAGGATACCTCTCCTTCCAGAGAAGCAATCTCCCCTTTGAGGGCGGCAGCTTCTTCCGCCGTCATGGAGCCGCCGTCCCGGTCCAGGGCGGCCTTTTTATCTTCCAGTTCGGATTTTTTCCCTTCCAGAGCAGACTTTTTTTCCGTCAGCTCTTCCTTTTTGGAGGACAGGCCGGATTGTTTATTCTCCAGAGCAGACCGGTCTTTTTCCAGCTGTGCTTTCTTCTCTTCCAGACCCTTTTCCGCAGCTTCCAGTTCACCGAACGCGGACTCCAGAGACGTTTCCGCCTCTGAGACCTGCTGCTCCTGACCGGCAATCAGCGCTTCCTGTTCTTTCAGTTCCTGATCCGCCGCCGCCAGGGCTTCTTCTCCGGCGGTCAGCTCCGCGTCGGAAGCTGCCAGGGCTTCCTCGTTGGCCGCCATGGCCTCCTCCGCGGCTGCCAGTTCCGCTTCTCCCGCGGTCAGCGCCTTGTCATTCTCCTCCAGGACCGCTTCATTTGCCTCCAGCTCCTTCCGGCCGGCTGCCAGCTTTTCTTCCGCGGAAGTCAGCTCCTTTTCCTTCTCCTCCAGTGTCCGCCGGCCGCTAACCAGTTTTTCCTCTTCCCGGTCCAGCTGATCCTCTCCCTCTTCGATCTCTTTATAGCCGTCCTCGATCTGCTCCCTGCCGTCTTCAATCTCCCTGCGGGCGTCCGCAGTCTCTTCCTCCAGCGTCTGCCGGGCGTCTTCCAGCTCCTGCTTTCCGTCATCCAGCTCCTCCCGGGCGTCACGGAACTGTTCTTCTATATCTTCAAAGATCTCCCGCATTTCCTGTTCCGCGTCAGCGATCTTCTCTTCCGCCTCCGCTTTTACCTGGGCCGTCCTGGCCTGCTCCCGCTCCGACTGGATCGCAGCCACCAGAATTCCTTCCATTTCCTCTGTCCGCTTTTTATAAGCTTCTTCGTAACAGGGCAGTTCCGCGGTACCCTTCAGTACAATTGCGACCGCTGTATAAACGTCGCTGTCCACCGCCGAAGGGTCCACAAAGAAAATATAATCGTCCACAGAGGTCGAACGGAAGGCTGTCGATCCGTCCACCGCGTTGATATCACAGACGTCGATCACAACGCCGGTGATCCGGCAGGACGGCTCCGGAAAAGAAGGCGTATCCTTCCCTTCCTCAATCTCCGTGTCCACATCAGTATCTATATCCACATCCAGATCATCGTCTTCACTGTCTGTTTCGCTGTCTTGCCCGGCATCCTCTGTGCCTGTTTCGCTGTCTGACCCGGCATCCTCTGTGCCTGTTTCGCTGTCTGACCCGGCATCCTCTGTGCCTGTTTCGCTGTCTGACCCGGTATCTTCTGTGCCTGTTTCATCGTCTGTCCCGGTATTTTCTGTGCCTGTTTCGTCGTCTGTCCCGGTATCCTCTGCGTCGTCTTCGCTTTCCGCTTCGCTGTCTTCCTCCTCATCCAGCGTTTCCGTAAAAGTCAGGCTGTCACCGATCCGGCAGCCGCTGTCGGTCATATACTTGACTGTGACCGCAATCTCCCCCGGCTTTTCCGGCAGTCTGCCCTCCAGAAGATAAGGCGCGTCCACGCCTGTTTCGGAAATTGTCCTGACCTCCGCAGTCCGGCTGCTGCCATCTACCTGCAGGTGCACGGACTCACTGTAAAATCCGGCAGCCGCTTCCACATCTTCCAGGGCGTTCAGTGCTTCAATATCCTCCTCCGTCAGCCCCAGTGTAGACTGGATATAGATATCGTGCAGTTTCTGGGCATCAAAAAAAGCGTCTGCCGACAGGCGCAGATCTCTGCAGCCCGCCTGCAGGCCGGTCAGCATCGTGATGGCCAGTGCGGTGATCAGGGCGATCGCCGCGAAGCGCTTTTTCTCTTTCCTCAATGTACGGAGGATATCCTTAACAAACGCACTCATTCCGTATCAGCTGCCCGTTCTTTCTTCTGCCACTCAGACTTTCGGTCACCCGGTCCCCTGATCTCCTGGATCTCTCTGACCGGATGTCTCTTTACCACTCTATTTTTTCAATGGGCACAGGATTCTGATTGATCTTCTCTTCCGTGACTTTTCCGCTTTTGAAACGGATCAGACGGTCCGCCATGGGGGCAATAGCGGAATTATGCGTGATCAGGACCACCGTCATGCCGTCTTTTCGGCAGGTGTCCTGCAGCAGCTGCAGGATCTGTTTGCCGGTCACATAATCCAGGGCGCCGGTTGGCTCATCACACAGGAGCATGCCGGGATTCTTGGCGATGGCACGGGCGATCGACACACGCTGCTGCTCGCCGCCGGACAACTGGGAAGGGAAATTGTCCAGCCTTTCCTCCAGGCCCACTTTGGTCAGGATCTCCCGGGCGTCCAGAGCGTCCCTGCAGACCTGGGCCGCCAATTCCACATTCTCCAGCGCCGTCAGGTTGGGCACCAGGTTATAAAACTGGAAAACAAATCCAATCTCAGTCCTGCGGTAACGGGTCAGCTCCCGTTTTTGAAAAGCTGTAATATCCGTCCCGTCGATCAGGACATGGCCATGGGTGACCGTATCCATGCCGCCCAGAATGTTCAGAGCGGTCGTCTTGCCCGCGCCGGAAGAACCCAGGATGACCGCCAGTTCTCCCTTCTCAATGGTAAACTCCGCCCCGTCCAGAGCCCGGATCCGGGTCTCCCCGGTCCTGTATTCCTTTATCACGTTCTGAAACTCTATATACGCCATGGTCCCCGCCCCTTCTGAGCTTCCGCCTGCTTTCCTGCTGATAAATAAATTTTACCATATGGAGAGTTTTGAAATACAGCCTCAATCTTTTTTGCCGGAAGTTTCAACAGGGAAATTTTGGATTTGTCTGCCTGGTTTATTGACTAGCGGCAGATATATACTGGATAATCTTGGATTTGTCTGCCTGCTTCTTTGACTGGCGGCAGACATATACGGGAATATCTTGGATTTGTCCGCCTGGTTCATTGACTGACGGCAGACAAAACACAGGAAATCAATCATTTATCTGCTGCGGCTGCCTGTGGAGCAGGTTTATGGCAGCCAGAGGGCATCGGAGGACATCCGAGGGCATCAGAGGGCAGTTATGGGCCTGAAATGACACAGATATGGCCTTCTGTGAGGTAGGTACAGGGCAGGTACAGGGCAGGTACAGGGCAGGTACAGGGCAGGTACAGGGCAGGTATGGAGCAGCTGTATCGGGACCTTGTCGTTATGACAAGACCCTCTGTATCCGGAGCGAAAATTTACCCGAAAGATGCACAAAAAACCGACCTTAAAAGGAAAAAAATACAGTCATAATTCTGTATAAAGGTTTGAATTTTTCCTTGAATCATGTACAATATTGATAAGGCTATCGCACCCGGTCTCCGGGTGTTGCACGTTTGAGTTACAACAATAAATTGAAAGAGAGGACTCATCATGAAACAAAACGAAATGTTAGCTATGATCCTGGCCGGTGGTCGGGGAAGTCGTCTGCATGATCTTACCAACAAAGTTGCTAAGCCAGCAGTTGCTTACGGTGGCAAATACCGTATTGTCGATTTCCCTCTCAGCAACTGTGCCAACAGTGGGATCGACGTTGTCGGTGTCCTGACCCAGTATGAATCCGTACTGCTGAACAGCTATGTCGCAAAGGGAGGCCTCTGGGGCCTTGATACCAAAGACAGCGGCGTATTCGTTCTGACTCCCCGTGAGAAAGCAGACGCAGGACTGGATGTCTATCGCGGCACCGCTGACGCAATCACACAGAACATCGATTTCATCGATTCTTATAATCCTAAATATCTGCTTGTCCTCTCCGGTGACCACATCTACAAGATGAACTACGACAAGATGCTCGACTGCCACAAGAAGGCAGGCGCTGCCGCTACCATCGCAGTCATGCCCGTCTCCATGGAAGAAGCATCCCGTTTCGGCATCATGATCACCGATGAGAACGACAAGATCATCGACTTCGAAGAGAAGCCCGCACATCCCCGCAGCACCCTGGCATCCATGGGTATCTATATCTTTGACTGGCAGAAGCTTCGCGCTATTCTGGTCGCTGACAAGGATGATCCTGATTCTGCGCATGACTTTGGTAAGACCATCATCCCTACGCTCCTGAACGCGGGCGAGACCCTGGTCGCTTTCCGTTTCGAAGGCTACTGGAAGGATGTCGGAACCATCGATTCCCTGTGGGAAGCCAACATGGACCTTCTGACCGACAACAACGATCTGCAGCTGGATGATCCTTCCTGGAAGATCTATACCGAGGACGCTAATGCGCTTCCCGCTTATATCGGCCCCGATGCCTCCATTGATGTTGCTTACATTACCCAGGGCTGCGTAATCGAAGGTGAAGTAAAACACTCCGTTATCTTTACAGGCGCGAAGGTCGGCAAGGGTGCCAAGATCATCGACTCCGTCCTCATGCCCGGTGTTGTTGTTGAAGACGGTGCCGTCGTCACACGTGCTCTGGTAGCTGACAATGTCAAGATCAGCAAGGATGCAGTTGTAGGCAGTGCTGACAGCAAGGAAATCCTGCTGCAGGCAAAAGACATTTGATGGGAGGTAGTTAACAATGGCAAAAGCATTTGGTATTATCACATCTTCTCCGGAACATAAAGTGGCTGGAATGCAGGACTATCGTCCCATCGGCGCATTCTCCATCCTCGGAAGATATCGTGTCATCGATTTCCCGATCTCCAACTTCTCCAACAGTGGGATCATTAACCTGCAGGTCTATATCAGCAGCAAGCCCCGTTCACTGGCCGCGCACATTGGTACAGGCCGTCATTACAACATCAACTCCAAACGCGGCAAACTGCAGCTGGTATTCCCCGTAGAGGAAGAATTCAACCAGATCTACAGGACCAATATCGCTGCTCTGGCTTCCAACATCGATTATATCGAGAGACAGAGCCAGGAGTATGTTGTGATCGCTCCTTCCTGCATGGTCTTCAAACAGGATTTCGACGCTCTGCTGCAGGATCACGCAGAGAGCGGCTCCGATATTACCCTGCTGTATCACAATGTGGATGACGCGAAGCACGGCTATTCCACCTGCAACGAGCTTAAGCTTGACGGCAACAGAGTAAAAGCCATCGTTCCCAACCTGGCTGATGAAGACAACAAGGCCATCTTCATGGAGACCTTCGTTATGAAGAAAGCCCTTCTCCTTGACCTGATCAAGAAGGCACAGGCTACCTCCTCCATGTATTCCCTGGCCAACATCGTGAACCACCTGGCAGGCGAGCTGGATCTGCGTGCGGTCGAGCACAAGGGCTTCTTCGCACCGATCACCAGCCTGAAGAGCTATTTCTTCACACAGATGCGTCTTAGCAAGTACGAGATCGCCAGCGAGCTCTTCACACCTGACTGGCCCATCTACACCAGAACCTCCGATTCCGCTCCTACAAGATACTTTGAAGGCGCCAAAGTCGTTGATTCCATGATCTCCAACGGCTGCAAGATCAAAGGCACAGTAGAAGGCTCCACCATCGCCCGCGGCGTTGAGATCGCCAAAGGCGCGACCGTTAAGAACTGCGTCGTTCTGGCTTATGTCAAGATCGGCGAAGGCGCTTACCTTGAGAACCAGGTCATCGACAAATACGCGACCATCGCTCCCGGCAGAAAGATCGTTGCGGATATCGAGCAGCCCGGCTACATCAAGCACAGCGACAAGGTCTGATTCCTTTGCATCAAAGATCCTATATACCGGATTTTATAACTGACCGTTCATGATCCGGTATTAGTGGTCAATCCATAGGGGGTACCGCATCTTGCTGATCCATATCAGCTGACGCGGTACCCCCGTTTTTTGCCGCACAGGAATATATATCCGGAAAATTTATGTCCGGAATTAATTATTTGCCTTCCGCCCTCTTCCATCGGGCCGGTACGCCATTGCCGCAATTCTGAAAGGCCTTCTAATAGAATACCGGGTACTCTTCTCAGCGGAAGAGTACCCGGTATAATTATTTTTTGCTGTTACACAAATTACACAGATTCTGTACAGGATCAGAAATCAACATCCAGATCGTAGTAGCAGCACTTCAGGAGCTTCTCCATCTCCTCCTGGCTGGGCTGTCTGGGGTTGGAGCCGGTGCAGGCGTCGAGGATCGCGTTGGCAGCGATATCATGCAGTCTCTCCAGGAATACGTTTTCCGGAACAAATCCCTGCTCGGCATAGTAGCTGTCCGCGCCATAGTTCTTGATGCAGTGAGGGATATTGAGCTGATCATTCATACCGCGCAGATAAGCGATCAGGGCCGCGACCTTCTCGTCCTCGGTGTTTCCTTCCAGATGCATGTAGTCAGCGATAACGGCATATCTCTTTTTAGCCTCTTCGTTCTTCGCGTTGTAGGCGATGACCTTGGGCAGGTACATGGCGTTGGCCGCGCCGTGGATAATATGCGCGCCGTAATCCGCAAAGACCGCGCCGGTCTTATGGGCCATGGAATGCACGATGCCAAGAAGGCCGGAGGAGAAAGCGATACCCGCAAGGCACTGGGCGCTGTGCATGTCATCGCGCGCCTGCATATCGCCGTTATAGGAGTTTACAAGATCTCTCTGGATCATCTCGATCGCGCGGATCGCGGGAGCGTCCGTGAAATCACTGTGTACAGTGGATACATATGCTTCAATCGCGTGGGTCATCGCGTCCATACCGGTGTGGGCGACGAGCTTTTTGGGCATGGTCTCTGCCAGCTCGGGATCTACGATCGCGACGTCAGGTGTGATCTGGAAATCGGCGATGGGGTATTTGATGCCCTTCTCATAGTTTGTGATGATAGAAAATGCGGTGACTTCCGTAGCGGTTCCGGATGTAGAGGAAACGGCGCAGAAATGCGCTTTTGTTCTGAGCTTGGGAAGACCGAAGACCTTGCACATATCCTCGAAGGTTGTCTCCGGATATTCATATTTGATCCACATGGCTTTCGCCGCATCGATGGGAGATCCGCCGCCGATCGCTACGATCCAGTCGGGACCGAATTCCTGCATAAAGGCCGCGCCTTTCATAACAGTCTCCACAGACGGATCGGGCTCAATCCCTTCAAAGATCTTTACTTCCATTCCCGCCTCTTCCAGATAGCCTTTGGCTCTGTCCAGGAAGCCGAATCTCTTCATGGAGCCGCCGCCTACACAGATGACGGCCTTTTTGCCTTCCAGTGTCTTCAGCGCTTCAAGCGCGCCTTTTCCGTGGTAAATGTCTCTGGGGTTTGTAAATCTCTGCATAATTACCTCCACATCAATGCGTCTTTTGCTGCGCGAAAATCCGCTCTTTTTGTATCTTCACGCTTATACCATGTTGCTGTCGGCACATCAAAAAGTGCCTCCTTCGATACGTTAAAATTTTAACGCTCTGGCCTTTTTTTGTCAATCCGGCCTGCATCCTGCCGACCGAACCTGCTGACCGGAACTGACGACCGACTCTGACGACCGAATCTGACGGCCTGTCCTGACGACCGATTCTGACGACCTGTCCTGACGACCGACTCTGCCGCATACGGACCTGTAAAAAGAACCGGACCACAAGTGATCCGGTTCTCTGTATACAGTGTTTAACAGTGTTTTCTTTCGCATGATCTGCCTGTGTTTCCGCTTTATGCTTAAAACACGCGGCGAAAAGCCTCATTCTCTCTTACTTTCCAAACTTCATATGAGTCGCGACTTCGGACGGATCGGAGATGAGCTCCTGGCTGTGCTCGCTGTTCATCTTGCGGCACATGGTATAGAAGGTCTCCAGCGGAACAACGTGCAGCTGCTGCTTCTGCCCGCGGACCGTGATGGAAACGGTGCCTTCCTCGGCTTCCTTATCGCCCACGACAACAATGTAGGGATCCTTCAGGGTACGGAAGGCCTTGATCTTGGCATTCATGTTCTTGTCGGCATAGTCCGCCGCGACACGGATGCCCATGTCTTCCAGCCTGTCCGCGATCTGCTTCGCGTACTCGTTATGTTCGGTGCGGATCGGAACGATGGCGACCTGCTCCGGTGCCAGCCAGAAGGGGAACGCGCCTTTGTAATGCTCGATCAGGATACCGATGAATCTTTCCATGGAGCCGAAGATGGCTCTGTGGATAACGACCGGCTCCTTGAGAGTGCCGTCCTTGTCCTGATAGGTCAGGCCGAAGTTGTGGGGCAGCTGGAAGTCCAGCTGGATGGTGCCGCACTGCCATTCTCTGCCCAGGGCGTCCTTGATCTGCAGGTCGATCTTGGGGCCGTAGAAAGCGCCGTCGCCTTCGTTGATCTCATAGCCGCCTTCGCCGTACTTCTTGTCCAGGATCTTCTTCAGCGCGGCCTCTGCCTTGTTCCAGACCTCGATATCGCCCATATAGTCATCAGGACGAGTGGAGAACTCAGCCCTGTAGGTGATACCGAAGGTATTGTAGATCTGGTCGGCGATCTGCATGATATCTTCGATCTCGGCCTCGATCAGGTCTTCGCTGACAAAAGTATGGTCATCATCCTGACGGAACTCCTGTACACGGAACAGGCCGTTCATCTGGCCGGATTTCTCCTTACGATGGACAACGTCCAGCTCGTTGTAGCGGATGGGCAGTTCCTTGTAGGAATGGACCGTCCTCTTATAGGTGTTCATGGCGTTGGGGCAGTTCATGGGCTTGGCGGCCATGATGTCATCCGCGTCGGGATCGCCGGAAACGCCGGGCACGATGAACATGTTGTTCTGATAGTGGGCCCAGTGGCCGGAGATCAGCCACAGCTTGCGGTTATTGATCACAGGCGCGGAGATCTCCTGATATCCGTGTCTGTCGTGGATATTTCTCCAGAACTCGATCAGGGTCCTGTACACGCGCCAGCCGCGGGGCAGCCAGTAGGGCATGCCGGGCGCTGTCTCATGGAACATGAACAGATCCAGCTCGGGACCGATCTTCTTATGGTCGCGCTCCATGGCTTCCTTGATCAGGGCCAGGTGCTTTTTCAGCTCATCCTTGCCGGGGAAGGCGTAAACATAGATCCTCTGCAGGGAATCACGGTTCTCATCGCCCCTCCAGTAAGCACCGGAAGAGGACTTGATCTGGAAAGCGGCGGAAAGGAGTTCTTTGCTGTTGTCGACGTGGGGGCCGCGGCAAAGGTCTACGAAATCATCGCCGGTCCAGTAAATGGAAATGGTCTCATCCTCGGGCAGTTCCTGAATCAGCTCTGTCTTAAATTTCTGGTCTTTGAAAAGCTCCAGGGCCTCTTCTCTGGAAATCTCTTTTCTGGTCCAGTCCTCTTTCCTCTTCAGGATCTCACGCATCTTGTTCTCGATGGTCTTATAATCCTCTTCTGTAACGGTTCTGGGCAGTACGAAATCATAATAAAGGCCGTCCGAGATCTGGGGGCCGATGGCGTACTGCACATTTTCTTTGCCAAAGATCTCTATTACGGCTTTGGCGAGAATGTGGGCCAGGGAATGTCTGTAGACTTCCAGCTGATAGTCTGTCATGTTTGTTTCCTCCTCTTATTCTGTCTGCAGCTGCGGTATGCAGGAAATTCTTTCGTCCGGGAAGTAAGTATTCCGTACCGCCCTCCGCAAAAAAAGTCCCCTACATACCATGATCTGGTATGTAAGGGACGTAAATACATGCTTACGCGGTTCCACCCTTATTCTGTCTCCTCCGGGGTCCTGCCGGCACGATACGCGCGCCTGCAGCCGGGAATCCAGCGGCTTCATTATGACGATAACGGGGTCACCGGGCCGGATTGGGGCCTCTCGGAGATGGTCTTCAGCAAATCCTCCGGCAGAACACTTGCAGCGCGCCGGTGACCGGCGGTGTTCCTCTCTGGGACATCGGATTCCCTACTCTTCTCTTCACAGATTTAGCTTATGTTGAACAAGAAATATTGTACAGCGTAAATCCGGAAAAGTAAAGGGGGATCAGCCTTTTACAAAAACGATCGGCTCATGCGCGCCGGACATATCAGCCCACTGAATGGACTTCACAGTCTGGGTTTCTTCATCGAACTCCAGAACGAAGCCGCCGTAGCCTGCCTCTTCGGAAACAGCGGCCGCGCTTGTGTCAGCGCCTTCTCCGTCCGTGATCTCCCCTGTGACCTCTTTGCCGTCGACATACATCAGGGCTTCCCTGATCGCGTCATAATGCAGGGTCATGGTGTAATAACTGGTCTGGCCGTCCTTGCCGCCTCCATTGGAAACGACCGCGTCAAGGCCGTCAGTATCATCCAGAGTGATCTCCAGATAATTTGTGCCGCCATTCTCTTCCTGCCATGTACCGGCCAGCAGATCGGCGAACTCTTTGTAATCCACGCCGTAAACATAAGCGCCGCCGGATTTTTCCGTGATCTGGCTGTTCTCGATCTTGATGTTCACATCCGTGTACTCATATACATAGGTCCCGTTGGTATAGACCAGACGGATATAATCCTCCGCGTCTCCCGCGTCCTCAATGGCCTTAAAGCTGCCGGCATAGGCACAGCCGTCATCGTTGGCCTGTGTGATCAGTTCCACAAAAGTGGCGTCTCCCTTATCTCCGGTATAGTACTCCCAATAGAAGCCGTCCTTCTGAGGGCCGCCGTCCAGGCGGATGGTCAGGACGCCGTCTGTCAGCTCTGTCTCGATCTGGGCGGCCGTCTTCGTCTCAGCCCCGGCGGTCTCTGCGGGAACTGACGCCGCTGTCTCAGCAGCCTCGGGCGCTGTCTCTGTGGATGCTGCGGGCGCCTCTGTCTCCGGCGCCGTCTCAGTGGACGCTGCGGGCGCCTCCGTCTCCGGCGCGGTTGTGGCTGCATTTCCGCCGCATGCTGTCATAAGAACTGCGGTACCAACGAATAACGCGGCGATAGATTTCTTAAACATAATGTACTTCCTTTCTTTTGTCCGATTCTTGTGACTCTGAATCTTTTTTCTGTCTTCTGCTCGTATTCTTTTTTGATGATTTGATGACAGGTCTTTACCCTGTCATATTACTATACGAAACAGATTTGAAAAGGACAAAAAAAGTTAATCGGCCGAACCGTAAACCGAACAGTAAACCGAACAGTAAACCGAACATTAACCGAACCGTAAAGCCTGGAGCGTAAAGCCCGGAGCGTAAAGCCCGGAGCGTAAAGAACCGAAAAGTAAATCAGGCGATCTCCAGGGCGATTTCCATCATGGTGTTGAAAGCGGTCTGACGCTCTGCGGAGGTCGTCGCCTCACCGGTAAGGATATGGTCGGAAATCGTGCAGATGGCAAGGGCGTTCTTGCCGGCCCAGGCCGCGTTCATATACAGGGCTGCCGCTTCCATTTCCACTGCCAGCACTCCCATTTTGGCGAACTGCATGGCGGAACCGGAGGGATCATAGAATACGTCGTGGGAATATACGTTGCCCACTTTATACCTGACGCCCTCTCTGCTCTTCGCCTCCTCAACGGCTTTGTTCAGCAGCTCATAGGAAGCGATCGGCGCGTATTTGCCCGGAATCTCGAACTGGCCCACATAATTGCTGTCCGTGCAGGCGCCCATGGCAATTACGATATCACGGATCTTCAGGTCCTCATGAATGGCGCCGGCGGTTCCGACACGGATAATGTTCTCGACATCATAGCCGTTGAACAGCTCATAGGAATAGATGCCGATGGAAGGCATACCCATGCCGCTGGCCATGACGGATACTTTCTTTCCCTTATAGGTACCGGTAAATCCCAGCATGCCCCTGACCTGGTTGACACACTTATAATCTTCCAGATAAGTCTCGGCGATGAACTTGGCCCGGAGCGGATCGCCGGGCATCAGGACTGTTTTGGCAAAGTCGCCTTTTTGGGCTTCAATGTGCGGTGTAGGAACCGGAATACTGATGTTTTTGCTCATTTCTTTTTCCCCCTAATTTGAGTTGAATCCCGATCGGAA
Organism: uncultured Lachnospiraceae bacterium; assembly: GCA_902789735.1. Taxonomy (GTDB): domain Bacteria; phylum Bacillota; class Clostridia; order Lachnospirales; family Lachnospiraceae; genus CAG-791. The sequence goes on along the minus strand of CADAOZ010000003.1, from coordinate 29,242 downwards.
TCCTGTGTAACCCCGAAATCCAATCTGAACTGAAACATATGGGCCGTTTGGCCTGTCCTCTTCTATTATACCACCCCAGAGGTCGTTTGCCGAATCGTTCGTTTGCCACCTCTGGGGTCGTTTGCCTGGTGGTTTGCCACCTCTGGGGTCGTTTGCCTGGTGGTTCGCCACCTCTGGGGTCGTGATTCAGTTTTCTTCGATCTCCTGCCGCATATGCTCTGTTTCAGCGGCCGCGCCCGGCCGGTTCAGGTCCTCATAATCAAAGATAACAAAACCCTCAACGGCATCCTGCTCCCGGCAGCAGCGGATCATGCGGGCGATGATATCATCCGAACTGTACCATTCGGATTCATTGCCTTTAAAGGTGGTATCATCACCGGTCCTGAACAGGGGCAGGCCGATATAAAGGGCGATCCCATCCGCCCTGTCCAGTCCCATCCATCTGGACAGATTGTTTTCGAATGCCCAGGAGGCCCTGCCTCCGCTGCCGTCTGAAGCCTCGAATCCCCAGTACAGCTGGGGCATGATATAGTCCACACAGCCTTCCGCGGCCAGCCATCCGTCTATGTCTGTAAAATACATACTGCTGCTGCGCAGGTTATCCAGGTTGCCGGCCGGGCTGACGCCGAAGACCAGGTGCGGATCCACTTCCCGCACAGCCGCATGAATCCTCTGCAGAAGGTCGGTGACGTTTTCACGTCTCCAGTCCGCCAGGGACAGGTCCGAACCTGACGCCTCATATTCCGGCGTGTCGAAATCCGCTCCCTCATACCCGCTGTTTATGGAAGGATAAAAATAGTCATCGAAATGAACGCCGTCTACAGGGTATTTTGACACCAGCTCGGTGATCGTATCCGTCAGAAGCTGTTTGACCTCTTCTCTGGCGGGATTGAGGAAATACAGGTCATGATATTTGAGGATACTGCGCTCATGTTCCGGACTGTTCCTCCATTGTTTGACAAGACTGTCTTCCGGGATGTCCTGCCAGGTCACATTGGTCCGCTCCTCGCTGTTCGATGTGATCCGATAGGGATTGAGCCAGGCGTGGACTGAAATCTGTCTGGCGTGAGCCTCCTCGATCATGATCGCCAGAGGATCAAAGGACAGGGGCTCCCCCATGGTCCCAAAGGCATACAGAGAAGCCGGAAAATATGAAGACTGCAGGTAATAAGAGTCAGAATGGCTATGCACATGCAGGAAAATGGCGTTCATTTCCAGTGCCTGCAGCCGGTCCATCACGGACGCTGCTGCCTGCCGGAAGGCCTCCTCTTCCCGGGGCATAGCTTCCCAGTCGTAATAGGCGAACCAGACCCCGCGGAGTTCACCATCCGCCTGGGCACCGGCGTCATAAATCCGGCCTGCATTGACCCGGAAGGTATCCGGGACAGCTGCTTCCGGGACGGACCGGACAGAAGCGAGCCCATCAGCTGCCGCCTCCCGGGCAAAAACTGCCGCAGGGCCGATGATGCCGGCCTGCGGCGTTTCCGCGGAAGTTCCGGCAATTCCGGCTGATTCCGGCGCTGACGCAGACAGGACGGACCAGAGGGCTTCCGACGCCGACGCAGGCAGGCCGGTCCCGGGAGCTTCCGCCGCTGTTCCGATCATGTCAGACGCAAAAACGGCCGGCGTTTCCGCCCAGGCGGACAGTCCGGCCGTAATCAGCAGGCATAAGATCAGGCTGATACATTTCCTCATAAATAAAACCTCAACAAACTCTGCTTGTCCGCGGAAACCCGCGGAAGACCTCAGTGACTTACAGACAGGGAAACCATGTCTCCGTCATCAGCGGTAAGAAACACCGGGACTCCATGCTTTTATAAAGCGGCTGCAGATTCCCCGGAATACCGGAGCACAGCCGGACAGGGCGACAGCACAGACCGCCGCCCTCCTTACAGTCAACGTGCATGACTGGTCACCGTGCATGTCAGGTGTTGACGCACCTTGCGAGAAGCTCTTCCCACTTTTTGTCGACGTATTTCTGCGCCTCCTCAATGGTCCATTCGTTACCGGGTTTGAAGCAGTGCTTGAAACGTCCCTGAAGCTTCATAAACTCCTCTACAGGCAGTTTCTTCCTGGGCTTATAGGTCAGATGGTATTCGCCCTCAATGACCTCATACAGGGGCCATACGCAGGTATCTACCGCCATTTTGGTGATCACAGGCAGGAGCTCCGCGGGATACTGCCAGCCTCTGGGGCAGGGACAGAGCACATTGACAAAGGTCGGGCCTTCTGTATAGATGGCGCGATGGGCCTTTTCATGAAAGTCCTTGAAATTCCCCAGCAGGGTGGTCTGGGCTGCATAAGGCACCTCGTGGGCCACCACGATCCGGGTCAGATCTTTCTGGTTCTGTTTTTTGCCTACAGATTCAATACCGGCCGGCGTTGTTGTGGCGCTGGCGAAACGGGGAGTCGCGGAGGACCGCTGGGTACCGGTGTTCATATAGGCATTATTATCATAGCAGAAATAGGTAAAGTCATGACCGCGCTCCAGGGCGCCGGACAGTGACTGGAAACCGATATCATAGGTGCCGCCGTCGCCGCCGATGGCCAGTACCTTGAAATTTCCCTCCTGCAAACCCTTGCGCTTCCTGACGGCATAGGCCGCGGCTACGCCGGAGGCCACCGCGGAAGTATTTTCAAAAGCGGAATGAATGTAGGAATCCTCCCAGGCTGTATAAGGATACTGGAAGGAAGAGACCTCCAGGCAGGAGGTGGCGTTGCAGATGACTGCCTTGTCTTCGGGATCCATGGCACGCATCATGGCCCGACAGGTAATCCCGGCGCCGCAGCCTGCGCAGAGACGGTGGCCGGCGGCAAAGCGTTCGGGTTTATTCAGTTCCTGTTTTAAATTATAAGCCATATCAGAATACCTCGTTCTTTCTGGAATCCTTTTTCCTGGAATCCCTCTGTCCCATATGACTGTAGACAGGGCCTGTCTGTCCGGTGCGGACGATCATCTCCAGTCTCGCGAAAACGTCTCTTGCGTTCAGGACCGTGAAGTCCCTGCCGCCCAGTCCGTAGACAATATCAATCATTTTTGGACGGCTGCCCAGGTTGATGCAGGCAGAGGCGGTTTCTGCAAATACAGGCCCGCCGCAGGCAGAGAAGCCTTCACTCTTGTCCATGACTGCAACTGCTTTGCAGTGCGACAGAGCATCGGCCAGCTCTTCGCCGGGGAAGGGACGGAATACACGCAGCTTGATCATACCGACTTTGCGCCCTTCGGCCCGCAGCTCATCGACCGCGGCCCTGGCAGTACCGGCGGAGGAACCCATGACCACCATGGCCACTTCCGCATCCTCCATTCTGTAAGCTTCAAAGAAACCGTATTTTCTGCCGAAGGTCTTCTCAAAATCCGCTGCTACGTCCAGAATGGCCCGTTTGGCGTTCTTCATGGCTTCCGCCTGAGCGACTCTGGCTTCCATGTAGTAAGGAGAGGTCCCGTAAGGGCCCACAGCCAGAGGGTTCTCTGTCTTGAGCAGGTAGTTCTCGGGATGATATTCACCGACAAAGGCTTTGACTGCTTCGTCTTCTTCCAGCTCTATGTTTTCCAGAGCGTGGGAAGTAATGAAGCCGTCTTCGCAGATCATAACAGGCAGACGCACGTCTGGAGTCTCACCGATCCTGTGGGCCTGCAGATAATTGTCATAGGCCTCCTGGTTGTTTTCCGCGTAGATCTGGATAAAACCGGAATCACGTTCTGCCATGGAGTCGGAATAATCGTGATTGATATTGATGGGGCCGGTCAGGGCACGGCAGGCAACGGCCAGAACGATGGGCAGCCGGGCGGAAGCCGCGCAGTAAAGGACCTCATTCATGTAGGAAAGGCCCGCGGAGGAAGTCGCCGTGATGGCCCGGCAGCCTGCGGCTTCGGCGCCGACACAGGCTGACAGGGAAGAATGCTCGCTTTCCACAGTGATGAATTCCGTATCTACTTTGCCGTCAGCCACATACTGGGCAAAGTACTGGGGGATCTCCGTCGAAGGGGTGATCGGGAACATGGCAAATACGTCAGGATTGATCTGGCGCATGGCGGTCGCGATGGCTTCGTTGCCGCTGAGTCTGTCTCTGATACTCATATTTACTGTACCTCCTTCCACTCGATCGCCTTAAAAGGACATACGGTATAGCAGATGCCGCAGCCCTTGCAGTGATCAAAATCAAAATCTGTCCTCTTTCCTTCCACTACCGGAATGGAAGAATCCGGGCAGAAAGGAACACAGAGCAGGCACTGTTTGCAGATATCGGGGTGCCAGACCGGGATCCTGGACCGCCACTCTCCTGTCATGGTCAGGCGGGACGTGCCGCCTTCATAGATCTCAAGACCTGTCGTCAGTTCCTGCCAGGTACAATGTTCGTTTAATTCCGCCGCTTTGCGCTTCTGCAGACTCATTCTTTTACCTCCTTCATGGCTTCCGCCAGACAATTCAGGTTGCCTTCGATCACCTGGGGCTTCCTGGCAAATTTATGACGGTAGGACACCTCCATATCCTTCAGGAAATCTTCGGGCTCCACACACTTAGTGACCGCGACTACCGCGGCCAGCATAGGCGTATTGGGGAAGTAGGCGCCCAGATGTTTCCTGGAGATGGTACCCGCGTCGATGGTAAATACCCGGCCGGGATATCCTTTCAGAAGGGGACGGAGTTCCTGGGAAGACTTTGCGGAATTGATGATGATCGCGCCTTCTTTCTTCAGGCCCCTTGTCACATCAACACTTTCCAGAAGTGTCTCGTCCACAACAACTACATAATCGGGATCATATATATTGGAGTGAATCGTACATCTTTCATCACTGATCCTGTTATAAGCCGTAATCGGGGCACCCGACCGCTCCGGACCATACTCCGGAAATGACTGTATGTACTTGCCCGACATAAAAGCCGCGTCCGCAAGTAAAAGACTGGCTGTCTTGGCACCCTGGCCTCCGCGGCCATGCCAGCGAATCTCTGTCATGTTTTTCATACTGTTTTCTCCTTATCTTTTTTATGGTGGTCCGCCACCTCCGGGGTCGTTTGCCGGGTGGTCCGCCACCTCTGAGGTCGTTTGCCGTGGTCCACCACCTCTGGGGTCGCTTGCCGTGAGTGGTCCGCCACCTCTGAGGTCGTTTGCCAGTGGTCCGCCACCTCTGAGGTCGTTTGCCATCTTTACCACAAAAAAAACACCCGTCCTCGTAAGGACGGGTGCAATATTACACACTCGCTGTACCACCTTTTCACACGGTTATACTACTGCATACCAACATATGCGCTTTCTGTAACGGGAAAGACCCGGCAGAGCTTACTGCGAACGTTCAGCCTGCAGCTCGGAAGTGATATTCACTGTTCCACTACTCGTACCGGGCTCACACCGTCCCCGGTTCGCTGTGCCTTTTGTCAGAACAGCTACTGTCTTCGTCAACGCTTTTACGCATTATAGTGACTAACGAATAATTTACAGGATAATCCGTCGTGTGTCAAGGGGCTCATGACCCCAGAGGTGATCGGCACACTAATTTATAATTTTTTCATACACAAATGTTGATAAAGTAGAATTTGTGTAATATAATACCTGCAGTAATCCAATCGGAAAATCCCTCAAGATCAGGATTAGAATTGAACTATATCTGGATTCATCTATTTACATTACTTACATTACAGGAATAAAACACATACAGTATCAGAAATAAAGGAGGAGAAAGCTCTCATGCGAAACTACGAAAGAGATGAGAAAATGGAACACATCAATACATTGAAGAACTATATGACGCTGGTCCGCAAGCCTGTCAGCAAAAAGAACTGTGACAGAATGCTGGAGACCCAGAACCGCAAGATCCATGAGCTGATGAAGATTGCTTATGAAATCCCCTTCTACAGGGAACGGTTTGAAGCCAGCGGAACAACACCTGATGATTTCCATAACGCCCAGGATCTGTACAAGTTCCCTCTGCTGACCAAGGACGAGGTCAGAGAGTGGATGGACGGTGAAGCGGCAGCTCATCCCGAGAAATATGAAAAGTGGCACGTATCTCCCACCTCCGGTTCCTCAGGACGCCCCCTGCGCACCCTGATCTCTCCCAATGATAACGCCTGGGCAACCGCCAACTGGCTGCGCGTCATGGGCCTTGCGGGCTACAACCCTTTCCTTGGAAAGACCATGTGCCGTCCCAACTCCCTGCACGGACCGGTCAAGGAATCCGATTCTCCCATTCAGAAGTTCGGTATCCTGCGCCGTAAATACATGTCCGATACCATTAAGGCACGTGTCGAAACCCAGACACTGATCGACGAGATCAACGCCTACAAGCCGGATTACCTGTATAACCATAAGAATCTGCTGGTCCGTATCGCTCTTTATGTCAAGAAGAACAATGTATACCTCCACAGGCCCAAATTCTATACGCCTTTCGGTGAGATGATGGATGATTCCTCCCGTGTACTGCTGGAGGAAGTTTATGGTCCCGGCCTGATCGATGCCTATGGTATGGCTGAAGTAGGCTCCTGTGTCGTCAACATTCCCGGCAAGAAGTATTACCAGGTCAACAGCGACACACATGTAGTAAACATTTATGACAAAGACCTCAAAGAGCCCGCCATGTCCGGTCCCGCGGTCATCACCCCTCTGTGGAAGACAGATCTGCCTCTGATCAACTACATCTCCGGCGACAGCATGGATTCCTATTTCCGTAAAGGCCTCCGCTTCGTCAAGAGAATCCACGGCCGTAACAACGATGTCATCCGTCATAAGAACGGCTCCGTTACAGAGTGGGGCAACATTGCCGGCATCATGAACTACATCCCTGAGGTCGTACAGTACCGTGTCGTACAGGAAGACTATGACAACCTTACCTACCTGATGATCCCCAACCCGGAGACCGATCCGGCGGATCTGCCCAAGGTCGAGGAATCCATCCGCGAGAAGATGGACGCCATGTTCAAGGATAATTTCACCTACCACTTCGAGTGGGTCGACGAGATCCCCGCGGATCCCAACGGCAAACTGCGTATCATCCTCTGCAAGGTAGACGCATAAATAACTGAGGGCAGTAACTGAAGAATAACTGAGGCAATAACTGAAGAATAGCTGAAAAGGCTCCGGAATGTATCGCCATTCCGGAGCCTCTATCTGTTCAGACTATTATTCTCACTTTTATACTTACTCTTATCTCTGCTCTTTTTCCTGCTTTTACCCTTGTATCTGCTCTTTTTCCTGCTTTTACTCTTATTCCTGCCCAAATGTTATTACCTGGGCTCTTTACCGTCCCGGAACATCATCATCATTTCGTTGGTCAGGCTGAAGTCATCCGGCTGCAGTGTAACGTCCTCTCTTTTGATCCAGACTGCCTCTTTGAGCTCGGTGCGGTCCATACGGATCTGCGTATCTCCATCCACATCGCAGTAATAGCCGGCCAGGATATCGTCCACAACGCCCCAGGGCTGCGACTTGTAATAGCGGATATTTTTGACCTTCAGGCCCACTTCCTCCATGACCTCCCGCCGGACTGTATCTTCAAAAGCTTCTCCGATCTCGGTAAAACCGGCGATCAGGGCGTAGAAGTGCATGCCCCGGCCGGCATATTTGGTCATGACGATCTCATCGCCGTTGGTCACGCCCACGATCACTGCGGGAATGATCCTGGGATAGATCAGTCTGCCGCATTCCGGACACTGAACAGCCCTTTCCTGCCGGCTCAGAACGGTCCTGTGACCGCACGTACCGCAGAAACGGTTGTCCCTGTACCAGCAGGCCAGCTGGGCTGCCGTGTTGACCGCGAAGATCATTTCCCTGGGTCCCATACCGCGGATCCGCATGGTACGGATGTTGACATATTCAAAGCCTTCGGGGACTGCCGCCTGCTCCTCATCCAGCAAAATAAAATATTCCGTCTGATCCAGCCGGAACAGATAGCTGCAGACAGCCTCCCCAGGGGTGCCGGCCCGATCCAGATCCTCTTTCGTTGGAAGACAGATATCGTCTTCTCCTGCCCGGATCAGCAGATCCCTTCCCCTGAAGCAGAAAATCTGACTGTCCTGGCGGACCGCCTGATTGGTAACAAACTGGTTATAAAGCTTATGAGGCGCAATATCCTGTATCATGTCTGACTTATCCCTCTCTCTCCCGGTCCTGCCGGTCTCCGTCAACCAAAAACAGCGATGGCATCCGGCGTCTGCCGGGAAACCACCGCTATTTTATCATACTTTTTCTTCGAAAGAATACTGAATCCATTAATCCGTATAATGCAGCGCGTCGATCGGCTTCATTCTGGCCGCCTTGTTGGCCGGATACAGGCCGAAGATCAGGCCGATTCCGGAAGAGAACACAATGGATGTGATCACCACGGAGGGCACCATGGTCAGGCGCACCGAGGTCTGTATCATATTGCCGATCTGCAGGGCTACCCAGGACAGCATGATCCCGACCAGGCAGCCCACCAGCGAGACGGTCATGGCTTCCAGCAGGAACTGCAGCAGGATGGTCCTGCGGGTTGCGCCGATGGCTTTACGGATGCCGATCTCCCGGGTCCTCTCCGTAACAGAGACAAGCATGATATTCATGATGCCGATACCGCCGACCAGAAGAGAAATGGCAGCTACGCCGCCCATGACCATGGACATGGTATTGGTGATTTCCTGCAGCGAATCCAGATACTCTTGATTGTTGCTGATAAAGAAAGTCTCGTCCGCGGGACCAAAGCGCTCCTCCAGAAAAGCGCCGATCTCTTCTTTGGCCCCTTCCATGTCGTTATCTTTGGCCGTTACGGAAAAGCTGTTGATTCCCCTGCTGCTGCTGCCCGGCAGCCGTACCGCGTTTGTGAAGGGGATATGCATTTCATAATTGTCCCGGGCGTAAAAGCCGCCCAGCTCCTGATCCTTCAAAACACCGATGACCTCATAATCCACTCCGTTGAGGCGGATCATCCGGCCCAGCGCCTGATGGGCGGAAGGAATCCGGAGCACGCCTCTCAGGACTGTTTCATTAATCACCGCCACATTCAAGTGGTTATCCATATCCGGCTTCATCAGATAACGTCCGCAGATCAGTTCCTGCTCCTTGATTTTGTAATAAGAAGGACCGACGCCGTATATATTGCCGCTCTCCTGTTCCGGACCGCTGCGCAGAGATCCTTCCACCTGATAGGAAGGGGAAACCAGGTCGACCTTGTCCATAGCCTCTATGGTATCCATATCTTCCATTGTCAGACCCGGATTGCCGTGGGTATCATAAACAGACACATCCACAGCCAGAGTTCCCAGGCCGGACAGCTCATCGGTGATGGAACTCGTCGCGCCGTGTACAATGGATACCAGCACCACCAGGGCAAAAACGCCGATGATAATGCCCAGCATGGTCAGGAAAGAACGCAGCTTACTGGTCCATATGGATTCAAATGCCATTTTAAATGATTGTATTAACATTAAAGCTCCTGTACCTTTCCATCCCTGATCCTGATCTGACGCTGGGCCTTGTCTGCTACTGACGGATCGTGGGTGATCAGGACAATGGTATTGCCTTCTTCATGCAGTTCCCTGAAAATCCCCATGATTTCCTCCCCGGTCCTGGAATCCAGGTTTCCGGTAGGTTCATCCGCCAGAAACAGAGATGGTCTGGTGGATATGGCCCTGGCAATGGCCACACGCTGCTGCTGTCCGCCTGAAAGCTCCGTGGGCCTGTGGGTCCGTCTGTCATACAGGCCGACCCGCCGCAGGGCCTCTTCCACCCTTTCCTTACGCCGGGCCCGGGGCAGCCGCTGATAAATCAGGGGCAGCTCGATATTATCCCAGGCGGTCATCTTGCCGATCAGGTTAAAGTTCTGAAAGACAAACCCGATCTTCTCATTCCGTATCCTGGCCAGCTGATCCTCCTTATAGGTACGGATCTCCTGGCCGTCCAGAAAATATTCTCCCTCGTCTGCCAGATCCAGACAGCCAACGATATTCATCAGGGTCGATTTGCCGCTGCCGGAAGGACCGATGATACTGACGAACTCTCCCTCCCGGATATGCATATTGGCATGGTCCAGGGCCCGCAGGCTGTTCTCGCCCATTCTGTAGATTTTGGATACATCTTTAAATTGAATCATATCTTTTTTGACTTTCTCAGAAATCAAGGCTGGAGAAATCCAGATCGTCCAGGCCTCCCGTCACAGGGAAGTAATAGACGGTATCGCCTTCCTCCAGGCCCGAAACGATCTCGACCTGGCTGCTGGTAGAAAGGCCTGTTTCAACTTCTTTGGGAGCGGAAGGGAGGCCCTGTTCGTCCAGAGCGGTATATACGATACTCTTTCCTTCCTCCGACTGTACCGCTTCAACCGGAACGACCAGTACATCCGGTTTGTTTACGATGGTAATTGTAGCGGAAGCGTTCATGCCGGCTTTCATTTTCTGCGACCGTTCCACTTTCACACGGACCTTATATTTCGCCGCCTCGCCATTTCCGCCGCTGGCGGCTTTATTGCCGATATAGCTGATCGTACCCTGGAAGGTCTCCTCTCCGATGGCGTCGACCCGGACTTCTGCCTCCTGTCCCTTTTCCAGGCTCAGGATATCCAGCTCATCCACATTGATTTCAATGAACATGTTTGTGCCGGGGATTACCGTCAGAGCCAGGGCTTCCGCCTCACTGTAGGTCTTGCCGGTGCTGCTTCCGTCACCCACATCTGTATCTCCGATGTCTCCCAATCCGCCTCCGCCGCCGAAATCTCCTATTCCGGACATATCAGAGGTATCTTCCGTGACAAGCTCTCCCGTCAGGGGATAGTAGGCAATGACCCGCAGAGTCTCAACGATGCCGTCTTTATTCAGATCCAGATATTTATATTCCACATCCGCGGTGGAGCTGACCTCCACATCCAGGAATTTGGTATCTCCGTCATTAACTGCAAAAAAGAATCCTTCTTCCGCTTTCAGATTCATCACGGCCGCGTAAGCTGTTTTGGCCTGGAATTTTCCCGCTGCCGGGATCCATTCGACCTTACCGGTATATCTTTCTTCTTCCGGAGAAAGCACCAGCTCTGTCTGAGGGACTTCTCCTGCTTTGGGGCCTTCCACTTCCAGCTTGAGGATGCCGGTGATCGCCCTGTACCCTTCCGGCGCTGTGGGGATGCTGCCGCCGTTTCCGCTGCCGCCATTATCACCGCTGCCGGAATCCGTCTGACGTCCGTCATGGCCGCCATCCGGGACCGTCTGGTCAGAACCCTGCTGCGCACCGCCGTCTGCCGGAATGCCGGAGCTGTCCCCGGCTCCGCTGCCGGAACCGCTTTCCGGACTGACTGTATCCCCGCTGTCTCCGGATTCCCCGGAAGCCGTTTCCGGATCCGGGCTGCTGGTATCACCGCCGCCCTGGGCAGGATCCTCTGCTGCGTCCTGTCCGTCAGCCGCTGCTGTCTGGGCCTGATCTTCTTCTGTCTCCTGTACAGCGGCGGAAATCAACTGTCCCCGGTTCCCGGACTGCAGTACCAGCCCTGTCACTTCCCGGTCTACGTCATCCAGTGAATAAGCTGTATCCACCTGCCCTCCGGAAGTATTGCCGGAAGAAGAATCCTCTGACCCTGCAGAGACCGGCTGTGAGCCCGTCTGGGTCTTTTCATACAGGTTGACCGTCTCGATCACACCGGCCCTGTCACTGCGCAGGGTGCAGTCCGTCTTCAGCTGGCGCATCTGATCCCGGACACGGACCAGATCGTCCCGCTGGGCAGTATAGACCTCTTTTTTCAGGTCGTAATTCTTATCCTTGGACGAGAGATTCTTGATCGAATCGTTCATGGAATCGATACTCTCCTGAACCGCCAGGATCTGCTCACTGACAGACAGCTGTGAGACTCTTGCAATGGCCTGTCCCTCTTCAATCCTGTCACCGGCTTCTACATAAACTTCCGTCACTTCCAGTCCCGCAGGGACAATGACATTTTCCGGCTCCTCCGACAGCAGGGCTCCGGTTCCGGACACCTGCTGGCTCAGATCCGCCCGCATGGCCTGAGCCGACACAACAGAGCCGTCTCCTCCAGCCGCGTCATCTGCTCCGAACATGGGAGAAGAACCTGTCACCTCTGTATTTCCGCCTTTCAAAAATGCCGATTTCGCGCCCCAGCCGACCAATGCTATTGCCGTAAGGATCGCGATTACTTTCGCCGGTGTCGGTATTTTATTCAAATTTCCAAATGCCATATCAAGTGTTTCCTCTTTAAGTAAAATTTTTTAATGTAATACTTTGTGTTCTTTTTCAGGACTTTTTCAGGTACTGTTTATGTATTGTCAGGGAATGTATTTTTTCCGCTGTCTATTATACTAAAAATCAGCAGTTATTTGTTCCAGTTATTTGTTCTTCTGACCGGAATGAATCCTCATTCTATTCATTATTTAAGACATGCTGCCATCACAGCTTCGGACTCTCCAATAACCCCGGGACCGGCAATATATAAAAGACGCGGCAGTGCTCATCCATAATACACCCGTAAGACAAAATATACCAGCAGACAATCCTGTTAATCATCAGCAAGACCCGGAAACAGTCTCCGCTCCCAACGGCAGGCCTGTATGAGGACTTTACAAAATAATACAGGAGAAATGTGAGGAAATCGTGAAGAAAAGCGGGAGAATACTTCAGAAAAAACCGGGCACAGCTGTCGGAACAGCTGTGCCCGGTTCATACGTTCACATATTGCTTACATATGCGCCGGGCGTGTACGGAACACACTCGCAGCGCCATTTTTCAGCATGATGCATTTATGCTACAGGAACATTCCTTGTGGCAACGACATCAACGCCTGTGCCGCAGACATCAGCGATCACGACATCGCCGATGGCAACAGGTGCCTTAACGGCTACTTTGTCAATGGCTTCCATGCAGGCAAAGATCTTGTCTTTGGGAATATTGGCATTGGTCTTGACAGAAGCCCTGTGCAGTTTGCCGCCTGCAACGACTACGGTGGAAGTGACGGTCCTTTCGGGATGCGCTACTTCATTTCTCGCGTAACGGTCACCAATGGCGCAGGTATTGCCTTTAACGCTGAGGACCTCGATCTCTCCGTCCTCTTTCTTTTCCAGCTCGACGGTGATCTGGCAGCCCATGGGGCAGCCGATACAGGTTAAATCTCTTTTTTCCATCTTCGTACCCCTTTCTTATTCCTGCTCGATTTTAATAGTGATGGTCTTCAGATCCGGATAGTCGACCAGTTTCTTCTTCTGCAGAATAATCTGCTCCATTTCACCGGGGGCCATGATCCGTTTTTTCTGGTGCTGGATTCTCTCGTCATCATAATAAACACTGACGAAAGCATTCTTGAAGACAGCGCCGACACGGAAACGTACGGTCAGCAGATCGTCCATATTGGCGATGTTGATGGTGGACGGAACGGTATAACGGGCACCGTCGGTCGCTTTGATCTCGATGATCTTGTCTGCCTCGGGAGACTTGCAGCCCGCCTTGACATATTTGGCGGCGTTGGCGCCTGCTCTGGTCGCTTCCTCGGAAACATAGTCGACCAGGTCATGTACATGAAGGACATTACCGGCCGCGAAAACACCGGGGATATTGGTCTCCAGGGACTCATTGACGATGGGTCCACTGGTGATGGGGCTCATCTCGACGCCCGCGCTGCGGGACAGCTCGTTCTCGGGGATCAGGCCGCAGGAAAGCAGAAGTGTATCGCACTCATAGCGGACTTCTGTACCGGGCACAGGCTTGCCGTTCTCAACTTTGGCAATGGTGACCGCTTTGACACGCTCTTTGCCTTCGATGTCAACGACTGTATGAGACAGCTTCAGCGGAATGCCGAAGTCATCCAGACACTGGACGATATTTCTCTTCAGACCGCCGGAATAAGGCATCAGCTCAGCAACGACCTTGACCTTGGCGCCTTCCAGTGTCATACGTCTTGCCATGATCAGTCCGATATCACCGGAACCCAGGATCACGACTTCACGTCCGGGCATATAGCCTTCGATGTTGACCAGACGCTGCGCGGTACCTGCGGAATAAATACCCGCGGGACGATAGCCGGGGATGTTCAGGGCGCCGCGGGGACGCTCTCTGCAGCCCATGGCCAGGATCACGGCGCCGGCCTGGATCTGGAACATGCCGTCCGTCCGGTTCATGGCTGTGACCACCTTATCATGGGAGATATCCATGACCATGGTGTGCAGTTTGTATTCAATGCCCAGATCCAGGACCTGGTCAATGAAACGGGACGCGTACTCGGGACCGGTCAGCTCCTCTTTGAAGGTATGCAGACCGAAACCGTTATGGATACACTGGTTCAGGATGCCGCCAAGTTCATTGTCACGCTCCAGAATCAGGATTGAATCAATACCGCTCTTCTTCGCGGATACAGCAGCCGCAAGACCGGCGGGACCGCCGCCGACGATCACGATATCATAAGTTGTCATCATTCCACCTCCTTTGCATTGGCCGAGGCATCCTTGGTCCTGTCGATGACCAGATTGGATCTGCCGCCGGACTTGGTGATTTCTTCATAGGAGAGACCAAGTTCACGATGCAGGATCTCCATGACACGGGGGGAGCAGAAGCCGGCCTGGCATCTTCCCATGCCTGCCCTTGTGCGGCGCTTGACGCCGTCCAGGGAACGGGCGCCCAGAGGCCTGTGGATGGCATCCAGGATCTCGCCTTCGCTGATGGACTCGCAGCGGCAGATGATCTGGCCGTATGCGGGATTCTCTTTGATCATTTCATTGCGCTCTTCGACGGACAGGCCTTCTGTGGAACGGATGCCCTTCCTGGTGCCGATCCAGTTCTCTTTCTCTGTCAGGCCCATCTTCTCCTTCATCATGGCACCGACGTATTCGCCGATGGCGGGAGAAGAGGTCAGTCCGGGAGACTCAATGCCGGCGCAGTCAATGAAGTGAGGCGCGTCCTCAACTTCGCCGATGATGAATTCATGATGGTCCTCGTGGGCACGCAGGCCCGCGAAGGATGTAATGACCTTGCGGATGGGCAGATCCCTGACATGGTCGCCCGCTTTGGCGATCAGATCCGCAATGCCGGCTGCTGTGGTATTGCAGCCTTCTCTGTCTTCAATATCGACCGCGGTAGGGCCGACGATCAGGTTGCCGTGGATGGTCGGGGAGACCAGAACACCCTTGCCAAGCTTGGTAGGCTGCGGGAAAATGGTGTGTTTTACATGTCCGCCGACTTCCTTGTCCAGCAGGCAGTAATCGCCTCTTCTGGGGGTGATGTGGATCTTATTGGCGGAGACCATGTTGTGGAGGACATCCGCGTAAACGCCGGCCGCGTTGATGACATAACGGGTCTTATACTCACCGTTATTGGTGCGGATCTTCCAGATTCCTTCTTCAAATTTGAACGCTTCTACCTTTGTGTTAAAGAAGAAATCAACGCCGTTCACATTGGCGTTCTCGGCCATGGCGATGTTGAGCATGAAAGGACAGATAATGCCGCTGGTGGGCGCGTACAGGGCGCCGGCTACCTTATCAGACAGGTTGGGCTCCAGCTCCAGGCACTCTTCCCTGTTCAGAAGGCGGAGTTCTTTGACGCCGTTGGCGATACCTCTGTCATACAGGGTCTTCAGGCCGCCGATCTCAGACTCATGGATGCAGACGACCAGGGCGCCGTTCCGCTTGAAGGGAATATCCAGATCTCTGGCCAGATCTCCCATCATTTCATTGCCTCTTACATTCATCTTTGCCATCATGGAGCCTTCGGCCGCGTCAAAGCCGGCGTGTATGATCGCGCTGTTGGCCTTGGAAGTACCGCAGCATACATCTTCATCTTTTTCCAGAACGCAGGCATTGAGGTTATAGCGGGACAGTTCTCTGGCCACTGCTGCTCCTGTAACACCTGCGCCTATGATAATTACATCGTATAACACGTACTCATCTCCTTTCAGGATATGTTCGTTTTATCTTTTTTCAGCACATTACTAAAGATAACAAACGTAAAAACGTTCATATCTTCCGATAGACAGAGGGACGGAGAACCATGTTATGTATCCCATGTATCCGCCGCCCCTCTTACTCTTAAGCGTTAATAGTCATTGAAATGTAAATGTAATCAGGTGACCGCTGTCAGACGTCTGTTTTTGATCAGGCCATTCCCTGAAGTGCCATGTACAGGAAGGAAGCTACAGCAGCGCCGCAGATGGGAGCTACTACAGGAATCCAGCCATATGCCCAGTCGGGATCTTTGTGGCCCTTGTTGGGAGCCAGTAACTGATACGCGAAACGGGGAGCCGCATCTCTGGCTGCGTTCATGGCATAACCGGTCAGTCCGCCGAAGGAAGCACCGCATGCTACGATGACGCCGTATACAAGGATCCAGCTTGCGCCGCTTGCGCCTGCCTCTGCAGGGATGGAAGCCAGTGTAAAGACCAGAACGAAGGTTGCTACGAACTCAGACATAAAGTTGAGGAATGTGTTGCGGATGGAAGGTCCTGTGCAGAAGCAGCCGCGGATGGTCGCGTCATCATCAGTAGCCGCAATATGATCGCCATAGAGGAAGATCAGGATCGCTGCGCCAAGGAAGCCGCCGATCATCTGGGCAATGATGTAGCCGGGAACCAGGTTCCAGGACATGCCGCCGCGGATGGCTGCGCCGATGGTAACTGCGGGATTGAAGTGTGCTCCGGACATTGCGCCGAAGGAGAAAGCGGGAACCATGACCGCCATGCCCCAGCCGATGAGGATGTGTACGGTATTGCCGCCCTTCATGCCGGATTTGTTCAGACTGATGTTACAGCAAACGCCGTCACCCAGAAGTACTAACATTGCTGTGCCGATTAATTCTGCTAAATAAGCCTGCATTTTTTTACCCCCTTGATAGTCAGCAGGGATGATTCTTTTGCTCCCTGCCATATGAAATGTGTTGCCCGGGCGCTGTCATAACCCCGCAGCGCCCGGATGAAACGGTTCCTTTCTATCCTTCAACCGCTGCCTGCCGGCACCGGTATCCGTCATATGAAGTTTACAATATAATCTTCCAAAGCCTTACAACAGTGCTTTATCAGCTGGAAACGATGTTACGCAGCAGGATTATTTTGCCCAGCCGAGGGTCGCGTTGACGGCCTGCTTCCAGTATTTGAGCTCTTTCTCTCTGGTCCCGCCATCCATCTCAGGTTTGAAGACCTTATCCAGCGTCCAGTTCTTGATAACGTCATCCTTGCTGGCCCAGAAGCCGACTGCCAGGCCTGCCAGATAGGAAGCGCCCATAGCGGTGGTCTCTACGCATGCGGGACGGTCAACTTCCTTGTTGATCAGGTCAGACTGGAACTGCATCAGGAAGTTGTTCTTGCAGGCGCCGCCGTCGACCTTGAGTGCGCTCAGGGTTACGCCGGAACCTTCTTCCATGGCCTTGAGAACGTCGCCGGACTGGAATGCCAGGGACTCAAGGGTTGCGCGGATGATGTGATATTTGTTAACACCACGGGTCAGACCTACGATCGCGCCGCGTGCGTAAGGATCCCAGTAAGGAGCGCCCAGACCGGTGAAAGCAGGAACGACATAGCAGCCGTTGGTGTCATTGACTCTGGTTGCAAAGTATTCGGAATCAGGAGACTGGTCAACCAGTTTGACCTCGTCACGCAGCCACTGGATGGCAGCGCCCGCTACGAATACGGAACCTTCCAGAGCGTACTCAACCTTGCCGTCAAGGCCCCATGCGATGGTGGTCAGCAGGCCGTTGTTGGGATACATGGGCTTGTCGCCGATGTTCATCAGCAGGAAGCAGCCGGTACCATAGGTGTTCTTGGCTTCGCCGGGTGTGAAGCAGGTCTGGCCGAACAGAGCTGCCTGCTGGTCACCTGCAACGCCTCTGATCGGGATCGGGCCGCCGAAGAACTCGGGATCGGACTCGCCGAAGTCACCGCTGGAAGGTCTTGCATCGGGAAGCATGCTCTTGGGAACTTCCAGTCTCTCGCAGAGCTCGTCATCCCACTCAAGGGTATTGATGTTAAAGAGCAGTGTTCTGGATGCGTTGGAATAATCTGTCGCATGTACTTTGCCCTTGGTCAGCTTGTAGATCAGCCAGCTGTCGACGGTACCGAAGGCCAGCTCGCCCTTCTCGGCTCTTTCACGAAGGCCTTCTACATTGTTCAGGATCCAGCGAAGCTTGGTGCCTGAGAAATAAGGGTCAAATACCAGACCGGTTTTATGATAAGCGCTGTCTGCGATATCAGGATATTTTGCAATCAGCTCATCCTTCATG
Organism: uncultured Lachnospiraceae bacterium; assembly: GCA_902789735.1. GTDB lineage: Bacteria > Bacillota > Clostridia > Lachnospirales > Lachnospiraceae > CAG-791. The sequence goes on along the minus strand of CADAOZ010000003.1, from coordinate 11,089 downwards.
TACGCAGTTCTGCGGCACTGCCATACGATTGCGTGATATACAGGCTGGCCGGTCTTTCTGTCCCATACGATAACAGTTTCACGCTGATTGGTGATACCAATGGCAGCGATATCGGTATAGGAAGCGCCTACCTTCTGCATTGCCTGACGCGCAACGGAAAGCTGTGTCTGCCAGATTTCACTAGCATCATGCTCTACCCAGCCGGGCTGAGGATAATACTGTGTGAACTCTTTCTGCGCCATGCTGCAGATTTCACCCTTCTCGTTGAAAAGGATACATCTGTTGCTGGTCGTACCTGCATCCAGCGCCATTACGTATTTAGCCATAATTTTCCTCCTTTGACATAACCCTGCTCTGCATTATGGTGTACAGAGCGATTGCATGAATCCGCAGCCGCCGCTGCGGAAGACCCCTGGCCCTGAGGCTCTTACATGAACCAGACCTTCTCATTGCTGGTCGATATGGCGGACGCGCCGCCTGAAAGAGCACTCATGACATCTTCTTTGTCACCGATCAATCCCCCACAGATGACCGGGACCTTGCTGACAGCCGTGATCTTACGGATCATCTTCGGCAGAACGATGCCCGGTAATATCTCGATCAGATCCGGATGTACTGTCCCCTGCCGGAACTGCTTCTCGATATTGACCAGGGCCATGCTGTCCAGAAGGAAATACCGGAGAATCGTGTTCAGCCCCAGATTTCTGGCATGAGCCACAAGATTACTCTTGGTGGTGATGATGCCGTCCGCTCTGGTGTACTGTTTGATAAAATCCACCGATATCTCTTTGGAACTGAGTCCGCCGATCAGATCAATATGGACCATGGCTGTCTTGCCCGAATCCTTGATCTTCGCAACAATATCAGGAATCGTGCAAATATTGCCATACAGGATAAAGACGATCTCGACATCTGACGCAAGACATCTGGCAAGACCCTCGTCATCCTTGACTGCGGCAATGATAGGCGTAGCTTCGACCTGCTCCACAAATTCTCTACCCATAGAACCTCCATGTCTGTAATGGTTTGTGTAAAAAAGCATTAAAAAAAAGAATACAACTTGAAAAGAGAGCCCTCACTCTCAAATTCAGCCATACTCTCTTCTCTCGAGGCCGCACCTTATTTACTTGCCTTTATACTAACATACGATTGGGCAAATTGCAACATTCTTTTTTTATTCGGAAATTAAAATTTATTCATAATTACAAGCATTTTGACATGACTGACCAAGAGTCAGAAATAATCCCTTGTATTAGCTGCCGTTTTTGTACATTTTTGGCACAAAAATCCAAAATTCCTGCGTGAAGGTCCCCGGTCTGCACATATAGATCCGCCCATATGGGCGGACTTCCTGCCACAGCCCCCTTTATGAAGCTTTTATGGTTTTCCTGCTTCTGTCTGCCGGTTCAATGAAATGATCTGAAATAAAATAATCTGAAAGGAAAATGCACTTTCACAAACATAAAAGTACGGCACCCTGGTCCGGGTGCCGTACTATGAAAGTTCTATATAGCCAGCCATGACAGCCACATATATTGCGATTGATATATCTGCGCGGTCGTTATGTCTGCGCGGTCTTTATATCTGCGCGGCCGTTATGTCTTACGCGGCCGTTATATCTGCGCAATCATTTACTCCGCTGCGGCGGCGGTGGCGCCTGTTGCGGCCGCGGCCGCGTCCTCGGCGGGAACTGTCTTTGTCCCGACCTTTGTCTTGAGATCGTCAATGACCTTCTCATGCATCAGCTGCTGCATGATGTATCCCTTGCCATTGACTTCTTCTGTCATGCCGGTGGATTTGCCGGTGGATTCCAGATAGGCGTTGTAGTCGTCATCCGAGATCGTCAGGCCGGCGTTCTGATAAAAGAGCTGATAAGCCATATCGTCTCTTACTGTATCTTTTGCCTTGCCTTCCAGGACTTTCTCATAATCGACCTCATCCTTGGCCTCCGCGTAGGCATAGAAATCGGCGTAGGGGTTAGGGTAGCCCATCTGCTGGTACAGGGAGACCATCTGCGCGTAATACTGCTCGTCCATATATCTGGTGACTTCCTTTGTCCGCTGCAGGTAAGCCTTGGGATAGGAATTTGCCTTGACATTTTCAGAAATATAGGTCTTCAGGGCGGATTCCAGATTCTGGTCGAACTTGGTATCTGTCAGATAGCGGCGGTATTCTTCGGCGGTATTCTTATAGCCTTCGGCGAAATCCGCCAGGTTCTCTTCCACAAATTTATCGTTGAATTCCGGTACGGAATAGATGCCATTCACGGTACAAGCGAATTCAGCTTTCTTGCCGGCCAGGTCTTCCGACTGATAATCCTCCGGGAATGTGACCTTGACCGTGACCTTGTCGCCGGGATGACTTCCGATCAGCTGTTCCTCGAAATTATCGATGTAAGAGCCGGAACCAATGGTAAGGTCCGCGCCGGCACCATCCGTGCTGCCCCCTTCAAAGGCTTTTCCATCAATCTTGCCGACATAGTCCAGATTGATCTCGTCTCCATCCTTGACAGTCAGTTTCTTATCCGTCTCCAGGGTCTTATGGTTGTTGAGCTCACTGTCGATGTCCGCCTGGACGTCCGTCTGATCTACTTCCGTAACCTCCACAATTGCCTCAGCAGGATCAAATACCGTCACCGTTTTCGTAACATCCACGTCCTGGATCGTGCCATCCTCGTTCAGCTGGGCACTGTAATCATCTGAGGGCTGGGTCAGGTGTGACCTGATATAGGCATTCTTCGCATTGGGGATGATCAGCCAGAAAACAATCACCGCGAGGACCGCCAGCCCGATGAGGATCCCTGTGAGCCTAAGCCTGAAAGCCTCCTGTTTCGCCTTCTTTCTCTGTGCTTCCGCCTCAAGCCGCTTACGTTTGCTGGCGGAAATATTGTCTGAATTATTACTTGCCATCATAATCTCCTCTCCGGTCCTGCCAGTCTGGAAAGGACCGTATTATAATCCTTTTTGCACCGCGGTCCCGGTCTGGAAACGGTCTCCCGGCGGCAACATTGCTATTATAGCATTCTTTTTCAGATTCGTCTGTTAATTTTCCCGTAAAATAAAGAATTTCAGCGGCTTTCCCGGTGGTGCCGGCACTCTTAAGCAAGATTTGACTTATAATGCAATCAGATTTGACAGGCACAGAAATCCCGGTTCTGGTACAGTAATTGCTGTAAGGAAGACAGAGGTCATCCGATGGCGATGACCGCCTGCCAGATCTTACAATTTCATATAGAAAATAATTCCATACCGGATTGGGTCCTATACAGGATATGATCCGTATCGGATTCGATCCATATAGATATGGAAAGTTGAAAAACTTTTGCATATACCCCTCCCCTGAGTCTCCCGAGCACACCCCTGGTTCGGGAGACTTTTTTTACGAAAATAAGTCTATTATAACAGATCTCTTATCTATAACAGATCTCTTTATGCAGGCGCAGGATTTTTACTCCATGAAAAAACGCTTTTGCTGCGGCTGTATTGCGGTTTTTACAAAAAGCATTTATGATAATACAGTTATAGATGAAACTAACCTCCGGCGCACTGACAATACCGGACGCTGCCTTCCCGGCGCACTGACAATACCGGACGCTGCCTTCCCGGCGCACTGACAATACCGGACGCTGCCTTCCCGGAGTATCATCGATTATTCCACATTTATCCGATGGAGAAATCATAATTATTCATGAAAAATAAACGAAACAATCACTCTCATAAAGCTGATATCTCTGAAAAGAAAGTACATCAGCCGCATAAAATACTGGTATTTCTATCCCTGTTCTTTTCTTTTCTGTTCCTTTTGTTTGCCTGCAGCGCCAGATGGATGCTGGCGACCTGGGGCAAACTGACAATGGACGAAGTGATCATCCAGCTGTCGACCGGCATTACCGGCACAGGCGGCGGTATGATCCAGAAATATCTGACAGGCGCGCTCCTTCCCTGTCTGCTGATCATGGCTGTCATCTGCCTGCTTCTTCGCCTGAACGCAGGTAAGCCGTCCTATGGCAGGGTCCTGGCCCGTTCTTTTCTGGCCAGTTTTGCCGCTTTTGTCATCCTGCTGGTCATCACCTGCGTAAAACTGGATGTGGTCAGTTTTATCCGTTCCCAGACCGTGGGCTCCACTTTTATCGAAGACAATTATGTGGATCCCGATAAAACGTCCATCTCCTTCCCCGAAAAGAAAAGGAATCTGATCTATATTGTACTGGAATCCATAGAGGTCACCTATGCGGATGAAGAAAACGGGGGCGCCTTTTCCAACAATGTCATTGACCAGCTGACGCAGCTCTCGGAAGAAAATGAGAATTTCGGCGGCAGCAGCGGCAAGCTGAACGGCGGCTATTCCCTGACCGGATCCACCTGGACGATGGGAGGCATTTTTGCCCAGACTTCGGGCCTTCCTCTCAAAATCGCTCTGGATAACAATGTCATGAGCAGCCAGAACAGTTTCTTCGCGGATGTCACCAACATGGGCGATATCCTGCAGGATCAGGGTTATCATAACGTCTTCCTGCTGGGTTCCGATGCTGTATTCGGCGGCAGGCAGACCTATTTCACCAGCCATGGCGGTTATGATATTTACGATTATACCTACGCCAAAGAACAGGGCTGGATTCCGCCCGATTATAATGTATGGTGGGGGTATGAAGATGAGAAACTGTTTTCCTTTGCCAGAAACTCCCTGACGGAGCTGGCGGCGGCGGAAGAACCTTTCAACCTGACCATTCTGACCGTAGATACCCATTTCGAAAACGGATATGTATGCGATCTGTGCACGGACGAATATGGAGATGACCGCTATTCCAACGTCATTGCCTGCTCTGACAGGCAGGTAACAGAGTTCGTCCGCTGGGTACAACAGCAGGATTTCTACGAAGATACGACCATCGTTATTTCCGGAGACCATCCCACCATGGATGTGGACTACTGTATCAATGTTCCTGAGAACTATGACCGCAAGGTCTATACGGCATATATCAACGCCGCGGCTGCTCCGGAAGAACCCGGCCGGGTACGCCAGTATTCCACGATGGATGATTTCCCGACCACCATTGCCGCTCTGGGCGCGAAAATCAAAGGGGACCGTCTGGGCCTGGGCGCCAATCTGTTCTCCGATGAAGATACTCTGATCGAAGAATACGGTCTGGCCTTTGTTGAAAACGAATTGACAGCCAAATCCCAGTTCATGATCGACCTGGCCGGCCTGAAAGAAAGCAGTCCTGTCCTGACCCTCAGTGAAAACAGCGTCGAAGATATTTTCATAGAAGTGACGGACTATGTCGAATCTACCGGCACCGCTACGGTCTCCGTTGACGGTATGGTCAATTATGAGGGCGATTACGAAGGCGTCCGCCTGCAGGTCGACAGCCGGGAGGGCAAAAAGCTGCAGCAGATCGATCTGGAGCTGCAGGACAACGGCGTCTGGTCCGGTGAGATGGATGTCTCCCTGCTGGAGGACCGGGTCGGAAGGCTCCGCATCATGGTCAGGAAAGGCCGGAAAAAATATGAGGAAATCGCCTCCCGCTACGGAGATGTGACCATGTTCCGCCACCGCTACAGCGAGGATTATCTGGCCATGCTGGGGCAGCTGGATCCGGACGAGTATACGATCCTGATGGCCACCCGGGATGATATTTCCCGCCGCGCGACCATGAATGAGCAAAAGCTCCTGCAGGATCTGGGCCTGACCATTGAACTTGGCTGGAAAAGCCACTGGGCCATGCTGGCTGTCATCACTTCGGATGACATTTATGAGAGTTTTGAAGAGAATACTGTCCTGACCCATACCGGCACACTGCCGGACGGCAAGCCCTATTCCATGAGCTCTGCAGGCTACGCCAACGGAGATTTCTGTGATATTACCATTGACGGTATCGAATGCGCCGAGATCGGCAAAGGGCTCAATATCGTCGTCTATAATAACCGGCTTGGCATGGTCGTGGACAGCTGCTCCTTCAATATGAACCGGGGCATGGGCTTTGGTACACTGATCATCGATGATTACTCCCAGCGGACGGGCATCATGCATCTGTCCGTCTCCGACCTCTACTACAGGAAAGCCACCGAACGGGACTGCTATCTGTATATCTGGGATGAGCAGAATCCTATGGAAACACAGAGCGTCCTGATGTCTTATGATGAGGAAAGGGATGTTTACACAGCCGAAGTCGACACTGCCTGGATCACTTCCGGACGATACTGGATCGCCGGTTACGTCTATGATTATAAGGAAGCTCTGCTTCGTTTTGATACCATCCACGGCCTCCTTGGGTCCAACGTCATTGAAGATCAGGAGAATTCCAGCGGTCTGGAGACCACCAGCACCGGATCTGAAGATAATTAAGCAGCTGATACCGCGAACCTGAAAAAACGTCCTGCAGGAAGCACGCGCTCCCTGCAGGACGTTTTTCTGATCATGCTATTGTCTGTATCGCTGCTGTCCTTTCAGCCTCCGCCGTCTCTGTCAGCGGGAATAATCCCACTCAATGATGAACAGCGTTGTATTGACGCCGAAAGGCGCGTCATTCCATGTTCCGTCTGTCGCTTCCCGATAGAACTGGGCATAGTCTTCCATGGCATTGGTCTGGTTGGGCTGGCCCGTTGACCAGTTGGTGTAACTGCTGTTTCCGGTGACCCATTCCCAGCTTCCTTCGCTTCTGTAATCGCTGTATCCAAAGAAGGCGGATTTGGCGCCGAGTTCTTTTACCTTGCTGTAAAGGAAAGCATTCTCCTGCGAATCATAGATGACCGCAAGATGGCCGCCCCTGACCGTACAGAAACGGTTCAGCGCCTCGTAGCCCAGATAGTCATCATTCGTATTTTCTTCATCGATCTCGTCAATCCCGTAATTGCTCATGTCCAGGATGGCATAATTGTGATCGTCATAGACGAAGCTGGTACTGCTGATGAGCGGCACGACTTTAGCGCTTTCATACTGCCCGTTCACGCCTTCCCATTCACACAGGAAGCGGCTGTCGCTGCCGATCGTACCGGCCTGCCAGGAACCGTCCTGGACCTTCCCGTCAAAATGCGCGCACCCGTTGATCCGGTTGCCGCCCGGCGCTCCTTTGCCCCAGATGACAATATCACTTGCTTCCGGCCCCGACCAGTACCAGCCCCCGCCGTCACTGGTCAGACCAAAACTGGCGTCGTAAACGCCATCATCCAGCATCCGGTTATAAAGAAGCACAAGCTCACTGTAAGAGGAGATCGTCGCGGCGTAGCCGCCCTGGGCCTGACACCATTCCAGCATCGCGTTTGTATCCGTGACGTTGACATCTCCTGCCTGCACCAGAGCATATGTATGGCCGTCATATGTAAACACATCCAGGATTCCTGCATCGGAATCGGGTCCGGGACCTGTCTGGTCATCTTCCGTTTCAGTGATGCTAGCGCCCTGCCCCGGGTCGGGTTCGGGATCAGGACTGTTCTCAACTGTCCCCGGGTCGGGCTCCGGGTCAGGCTCGGGATCAGGGGATATATCTTCCGCATCTCCCGGGTCAGGTTCCGGATAAGGATCATTCTCCACCACCGTCTCATCCCCTGTGTCCGTCTTTTCGGGATTCCGGAGTCTGATAAACAAAATCACGCCAAGCATGGCAACGATCAGGACCACCAGCAGAATGATAATGATCTGCAGGATGTTTTTCCGGTCATGGCCGCCTGTACTCCCTGCGCCGCTTCCGCCGCTGTCCGGACCGGGGGCAGTGATCACGGGCTTTGCCCCGGCACCCCTGCCGCTTCCGGCACTTTCCGCGCCCGCTCCTGCTGTTCCCCTGATGGTTTCTGCCTGCGCCGCATTGCCGGGTCCGGCACCTGTGTGCGGCCCGCTTCTGCCTGCGGCCTCCGGCGCGGCCGCTCTGCCGGCATTTTGGCTGCTTCCTGCTCTGCCCCTGCTCTGCTCCGCCCTGCCTTCATCCGCGGGGCGGCCTTTGGCGGCGCTTCCCACTCCGGCAGTCCCGGCTGCCCGGAAACCAGGTCCGGAATCCTCTTTGGCAGGGCCGCGCACCCGGCTGCCCTGCTGCTGCGCCGGCTTTTGGTACTCCTTCGGACGCTGTCCCTGATTTACCGGCCGGGAACCGAATTCCTCGCCGCCGGTACTGATGTACTCACTGCCCAGGCCGAAATCATCGCTGTCGGGTCCGTAATCCTCGGCGGCGGCCTCCGGCCTCCGGCCCGCGGAGCTTCCGGCAGCAGAAACGCTGCCTGCGGCGCCGGGATACTCCTGTTCATATTCTCTGGACCTCTCCCGCAGTATTTTTGAAATATCATCCAGCGACATGGTCCGGTCCGCCATATCACTGCTCCTGCCTGCGGATCTGTCCGGCTCCATGCCATCCTCATCAAAATTGAAATCGTCCGACTCAAAAAAACCGCCGCTGACAAATCCGGGATCCCGGGACTTCTGCTGCTCCGCCGGCCGCCCGGAAACAGGCTGACCGCAGTGTGCACAGAATTTTGATCCGTCCACTATTATCTTTCCGCAATATCCACAGCGCATCCATTTCTCCTTTTCAGGAATATTTTCCCTTACATTTATCTTTCTGTCGATACAGAAAGCAGGCACTGCCGGCTGTCTTCAGGCCACAGTACCTGCTGGTGATCCAATCGCGGGTCAAAGTACGCCCTTGGTGCTCCATACCGCATCCCCCATCCTGGGTTCATGCATGACAGCCATATCCAGCGCTTTTCCAAACGCTTTAAAAGCGCATTCCGCGATATGATGATTGTTCTGACCGGTAAACTGTTTGAAATGCAGATTCATCATCCCTGCGTAGGAAACAGAATAGAAAAATTCCTTTACCATCTCTGTATCCATCTGTCCGATCACCGGAACTGTAAAAGCCAGATCCGACTGATAGTAAGGGCGCCCGGAAAGGTCGACAGCGCACAGGATCAGGGCCTCATCCATGGGCAGTATTACATGGCCGAACCGCCGGATGGCTTTTTTGTCCCCGACGGCCTGCCGGATACATTCTCCCAGGACAATCCCGCAGTCTTCAATCGTATGATGGGAATCGATCTCCAGATCTCCCTCGCAGGTCAGCGTCAGGTCAAAAAGGCCATGCCTTGCAAAGCCGCTGAGCATATGGTCAAAAAAACCAATTCCGGTGTTGATGTCATACTGTCCGCTGCCATCCAGGCACAGCGTACAACGGATCCTGGTTTCTTTGGTCACCCGGTTGACAGTCGCGGTCCTTACGATCTGATTATCCATATTCATCCTCTCTGTTCCTGTGCTTCTTCCCGGCCGGCGGGCCGCAGGTCCTTACTATCCTTCTGTTCAAAACAGGACGGATCATTGTGCTTTTTCCTGTGTACTATCCTGTCCTGCAGGCGCGGCTGTCATGTTACCGCCCGCCTTCTCATACTCGTTGATCTGGTCGATCAGCTCCCTGGCGGAATTCTGCACTTCCGGATCATCCGACTCCAGGGCTTTCTCCAGATGGTCTCTGCCTTTCGCGTAATCTCCCAGCTGGATCAGGCAGATGCCCATATTGAAATGCACCTCCGGCGTATCATAGCCGTCTTCCAGGGCCATGCTGAAATCTTCCAGAGCCTCCTCAAATTTTTCCAGTGCCACCCGGCTGGTTCCCCGGAAGCGCCTGTATTCACCGGACTCCGACCGGTCCAGGGCCTCTGTCAGGGCCGCTTCCGCGTTTTCGTACTGCTGCAGATTCAGATAACTGACGCCCATCATATAATGATAATTCCCGTCCGCGTCTGTATCATCGACCTCAAAGATCGCCTGACAGGCCTCGATCGTCTCCTCATAGCGTCCCAGGGAAAAGAGCAGTTCCGCTCTGGCCTGCTTAATCTGGAACCGCAGATCCGGATCTGTAATATGCGCTTCCAAATAATCCAGATGCTCCAGCGCTTCCTCAAAATTACCGTCATTGACAGCCTGTGTAAAGGCATCGGCTTCATCCAGCAGGGCCTGCCGTTCCTCTTCCGCCTGCTTGTCCGCTTCCGCCTGGGCTTTTGCCCATGCATCCAGATCCTCCCGGGAAATCTTCGGCACATTCTGCGCCGTCGCGGCAGCGGCCGCCGTTTCCGGTGACTGATCGAGGTCAAGCCACTGGGGAAGAAAATGATAGAGGACCGCGGACAGAGCCAGAACCCCGGCCAGGACCAGGGCAATTATATGAACAGGTGAAGAAAAAAATTTTTTCACGATGATTCTCTCTAAAAAATGAAAACAATTGACTGCTAAAATCGGCCGGAAGCACACAGGCTCCCGGCCGCCGAAAAATATCAATCCATCAATTGATCACGGGTTATAAACGATGACGGCAGTGCCCTCATGACAGTTATTATAAACCCATTTCGCGTTCTCCACCAGAAGTCTGATACAGGAGTTGGTAATATGATATCCGAGACGTCCGTCGACCACATGGACAGGGGAGCTGTCGCCGTGGGCATACTGTACGGAATGGATCATATTGCCGGAGGAAAGGACGGTGCAGTAGAAGGATCTGGACTGGGCCCCGAACCGGTAGATCTTATAACCGGAAACCCTGAAATTACCCGCAGGGGTAATGGATTTACCCTTGATGACCTTACCGACCGAGCATGACCAGTAGTGGATCTGCTTCCAGTTGTTCTTGGATCCCTGATAGACCGCGACCTTATGGGCGCTCCTGTTGACAAGAATCAGATACTTTGTGCCTGATCCATACTTCTGGGCCTTCAGCAGCATCTCGACCGCGTTGTTGCCGCCGGCAGGTAGGCCGGAGTCATTGACCTTGATGCCCTGTACGCTCGTGTTAGCCGCCATAACGCCGTTCTTGGCATTGAAATAATAATACTTGTCCTTGACTTTGGCCCAGCCTTTAAGCATGACGCCGGAGTCTTTGAATCCATAATACTTGCCGTCGATCTTTTTGATGCCCTTGTAGCAGCCGGTCTTCTTGGTGATATAGTAGGTACTCTTGCCCACTGTCCACCAGCCCAGCGCCCTGCGGCCGTTGTCCTTGAACCAGAACTTACAGTTGTTGACGGTCTTCCAGCAGTTCCTGGTCAGGATACCTGTGTTCAGGCTGCCGTCGCTCTTCTTTTGGGGCGTCAGCAGCAGGGTCTCCTTGTCG
>CADAOZ010000002.1 GCA_902789735.1 uncultured Lachnospiraceae bacterium | reverse complement strand
AGGCAGTCAGACCGTGAAGGACAGGCTGAAGCGGGTGATTCTGCACGAAGCGAATGCCAAGAGTGGTACAACAAACCCTTGACAATTAGCAACAGGCAAGACAGCTAAAAGTATTTTGGTGAGCTGCGGTGCCAGACTGGCTCCATTTGATATTCCGCAGGTAAGGGACATCATGTCATATGATGAACTGGAGCTGGATAAGCTGGGGGATAGAAAGACTATTCTTTTCCTCATCATGTCAGACACAGATTCGACATTTAATTTCCTGTTGGCAATGATCTACTCACAGATGTTCAATATACTGTGTGAAAAAGCAGATGATTTCTATGGTGGAAGGCTTCCAGTTCATGTGAGGTGTCTCATAGATGAGGCAGCCAATGTAGGACAGATCCCTAACCTGGAAAAACTTATGGCAACTATACGAAGCCGTGAGATATCTGCAGCACTTGTCCTTCAGGCAAAGTCGCAGCTTAAGGCAATCTACAAGGATAATGCAGAGACCATCTGCGCAAACTGTGATTCACAGATTTTCCTTGGTGGTACAACACGATCATTGGCGTAATACAAATGCGCCAGAATGAGTGTTCATTCAGTGTCATTGAGGCAAGATACCGGATCGGCTCAGGTACTGTACAGCGTATCCTGAAGCGATTTGCGGCATCTGGCATGACGCTTAATGAACTAAAGGCTATGGATCCATCGGCTGTCGAGGATCTGATCTATCCCCCGGAAAGCCAGCAACGCAAAGATATTCCCTTGCCGGATTTCCAGCACTACCATGACTGTATTCACTCTAAAGGCAGTAAAGTCAACATTTCGTTCTGCTGGATCGAGTATAAGGAGGAGCATCCTGACGGTTATGGGCAGACCCAGTTCTATGAGTACTATAACCGCTTTGTGGAAGCAACCTATGGCGGGCAAACTTCCAAGATGGCAGTCGAACGTGTACCCGGTGAAAAAATGTATATCGACAGGGTGGGCGATAAACCCGACCTCCTGACAGATCACAGGTGGGGCAGGTGCAGGTAAAACGCACATCGCCAACGCACTGTGTATAACAGCCCTTCATCAGCTTCGCTCTGTGAAGTACATCAGGGCAAACCGTCTCCTGCAGGAAAGCGAGAAGGCCCGTGATGAAGGCAAGGCGTTTGAATACACCAATGAGATGGCAGACTATGACCTTCTTGTTATCGATGACTTCGGGCTCATGAACCTGGATATAGATAAATGTCTTGCCCTGTTTGAAGTCATAGAGACCAGGGACAGTCGTAAATCCACGATCATTGTTTCTCAGCTTCCTGTCATCAAATGGTGGGATCTGTTCGGTGATAACACCTATGCCGATGCCTGCCTGAGCAGGATGACGAGCAAGGCGTACCGCCTTGAGTGCAATGGCCGTGATATGCGGAAAGCACAGTAACTATTGTTTACTCGGCATCATGCCGTTTGAACCGGAACAGCATGCCGTCCCTCCGGGACGGTTGTGCTGTTTTCCCGGAATTTCCACTTTTTGAAGCGGTTCTTTGAAATGGCCTTTTTCAATATACTTAAGATGAGCAGAGAAGGAATGGATCTGATGAGCAAAGACGAGCTAGCGGTAATGGAAGGCGGTAAATGCATCATGCAGCTGCGCGGCGTCCGGCCATTCCTGTCGGATAAGTATGATCTGACGTAGCATCCAAATTATAAATATACGGCAGGGTATGATAAGAAAAACACGTTTGATATTGAGAAATATCTGGATCGAAGGGCAAAGCTTAGTTGTAGAAGTTTCATGATGTTTTTATTGATGAACAGAACGCGTGCAGGTATGATATCTGAAAACAGGAAAAGTTGATTTGCATGAATGTAACATAATTTCGGAGGTTTATGTGAGCAAACGGATTATCCCTGCTGTTAAGAAATTTATAACAATTAGATAACCGATAGCAACGCGTCGGACTACATTTCTATTGAAAAGTGGCTCAATATCGATTCTGAACACATACAGCACAAAAACAATTTGCAATATCAGGGCTAAATGAAAATGGAGATATTGAAATAGCTTGTTATCAAGCCGAAGAGTAACATTGGCGGTATTAATTATGAACATAGGTGGAGAAGTAGCGTATTCCTATATATATTTAGAATTGAAGCGTACAACAAATGTACAACAAATTCCCCTTTTCACGTGATGGGATTTGAGTCATTTTGATGCTTTTCAAATACACCATCCTAAGCTTATGTGATGGCTGGTGAGTTTAGATGAGTAATTGCGTTGATTCGTCCCGACAATGAAGTCTCAGAAAGACTGATATCATATTCATTTTCCGCATTATACAAAGCCGGGCAGTTCCTGCCCGGCTTTGTTCATGTATTGCGTGCGCGTAAAGACAGAAAGCCCCATTGACCGTATCCCGGCCAACGGGGCTTTTGTGATAACCGTGGAAACAGGTTCATACATTATTACGATTACAGGAATTCGAACGCCGAATGGATCCTCTGGAGCATGTTCATTATATCCGAACTGTACTGATCGAGGACCGATTTGCACAGCTCCGGATTATTTGTGAGGATCGCGTCTACATTCAGACTTACCAGATTTTTCATCGTCTCTTCTTCATTGACGGTCCAGACAAAGACACGCTTGCCCACGTCATGGATCCGTTCCACATTTTCATATGTGGCGAACGTTTCCTGGATACTGATGATATCAGCTGCCTCGAGAGACTCGATGCTGCCAATCCCGACCACGGAAGTGTAGGCGGTCAGTACGGCCGGATTGACCTCCCGCACTTCCTGCAGAGTGTCGTAATCCTGTGACGTCACATCGCAGTTGTTCAGATAATCATTCTGCACGATAATGTCTACAACTTTTTCAACGATGCCGTCATCATGGCCATTCCGTTTGATTTCTATATTCAGAAAGAGATCATTTTTTCCGCTGGCGGCCAGTTTTATGACTTCATCCAATGTGGGGATGTTTGTGTCCGCGTACTCCGCGCTGAAGAAGGATCCGTTATCCAGGTCTTTGATCTCGTCATAGGTCACTTCCCATACATTTTTGTCGAGGCCGGTGGTCCTCTTTAAATTGTCATCGTGCAGGACGATAATTGTACCATCCGCAGTCATCTGCACATCCAGTTCGGCGGCGGAAAAGCCTCCGTCTATGCAGGCCTGAAATGCCGGGAGTGTATTTTCAGGCGCTTTGGCGGAGAAGCCCCGGTGGGCCATGATCATGGGGGTCCCGTAATTCGTGTTGAGCATCCACCTGATCTGCGCGAACCTCCTGGGACCCGAGAAGAACAAACTGACAGCGCAGATCGCGACGATCAGCCATTTAAGAAGCGGATAGCGGTGGAAGAAGTGGGGTGCCTCCGTATAGGGGAGGATGTGTCCGCTCATTTCCTGTTTTCTGGTGTAATAGAGGGACTGGAAAGAAGCCGCTATAAGAGGCGTCACGATCCAGAGGAAGAATATATAAAAGATCGTGCCGGTCGGCCCGAACCGGTTCAGGAAAAACAAAGGGAAGGGTTCCGTTTCACCCGGGAGCAGCCAAATGGACAGAATAAACCAGATCGCCACGATCACCGCAGTGCCGGCATAGTAGAAGAACCAGATCAGCGCTGCCCATCCGAGAGCGACAAAACCGATCCGGAACAGGCTTGTTCCTTTTGTCATCGACGCGCTTTTTCTGCAGGCCTGCGGAAAGCTCGTTCCGTCCTCCTCCATCATGATTGGAATCGCGAAGATCCAGCGGATAAAGAGGTAAATCATGATGATCTGGAAGCCCAGGTACAGGTAGCCTTCCCAGGGACGTTTCGTGAAATCTTCCAGGATAAAACCCGGAATCTTGATTACATTGATGACGCTGGACACATCCCCCGTGATTGTTCCAAAGCGCAGGACCAGGATCGCGTATGGTATAAAGGTCCAGTTTTCCAGCCTCAGACGTTCCGCGCACATATCGAAGCCGGCGGAGTAGATCTGTCGGAGCGATCTTTTCATCCCGGCCCGGGACGCGTGCAGGGCGTCATAAATCGCGAACTGTTCGAACATAGTCGCAGCGACCAGAATAGCAGCCATCAGCAGGAGCACGATCCAGCTGGAAGGGTTTTTGATAAATGAGCCTATGTTATACCATGCAATGACGGTGGTCTTGTTGGTAAGGAGCCAGAGCCGCTCCGTCCAGGCCAGAATGGGAAACAGAACAAAAAAAGCGAGCAGTCGGAAGGTGGCCGAGAACCCGATCAGACTCCCGAAATTATCCTGGATCAGTTCAAAGGGGCCTACAACGCCCCTGTACCATATCTTTGCGCCTTTAACGATTCTGTTCATATCCAATATCACCATGTCTGAATTGTGCCGTGCCTGTGAAGCGCGGTTGATAAACCGCGCTCCAGATGATAATCTGAATATCAATAACATCTTAATATTCAGTTAAATTGTAGCATTTCTTCGCTGTTTCCTCCAGTGCTTGCCATTTACGCGAGTTACAAAACCTCGTCGATCCGTATGACATGGATGTTCGTGATCATGGCAGTGCCGGTTTTCGGATCCATCGCGACGCTGATCGTCTGATCCGAAAGCAGAAACATCGATGTCCGGCAGAATCTATTAAAACGGAGGATACAGAAAATGCACAACCAGTGGTTTGTTAATATAAATGGTCTTTTTGACTGGCTGATGTTCTCATTCGCCCTGTTTGTCATTGCAGGCAAACTGGGCTGGCAGCTGTGATGGGGGCCGGACTGACAGCGTGTTCCGACGGATCCGCCCGGGACAATCGGGGAGACTGCTGTATTACAAATTTATAAAGAAGGGTTATGAGGATGTGGAGAAACAGAGGAAAAGTGATTCCGATACTTGTGGCAGGCATGCTGACGTTTTCTCTGGCAGCCTGCGGATCGTCCGGACAGGCGGCTGATCCATCCGGCGGCGGGCAGGCGCCCGAAGCAGCCGCCGCATCGGAAACCGGGGCTCCGGAAGCGGAGGCTGCCGCGGAGGAAGAAGCAGCTCCCGCAGAAGAAGCGGATACAGCGGCAGAAAAGAACGGAGAGATCTATATCCTTTTTACCAGCGATGTGCATTGCGGCGTGGATCAGGGCTTTGGCTACGCAGGTCTGGAGCAGGTACGGGACACTCTGGAGGAAAAGGGTTATGAGACGATCCTGGTGGATGACGGAGACGCCATCCAGGGGGAACCGATGGGGACTTTTACCAACGGCGAAGCGATCATTGAATGGATGAACGCGGCCGGATATGATGTCGCGATCCCCGGTAACCATGAATTTGATTATGGAACAGACCGGTTCCTGGAACTGGCCGGGAAGGCGGAATTTACCTATATCAGCTGTAACTTTACCTATAAGGACGAACCGGTCTTTGCTCCCTACGTGATCAAGGAAGCGGCAGGAAGGAAGATTGGCTTTGTCGGTGTGACAACGCCGACCACCATCCGCAGTTCGACCCCTGCCTACTTCCAGGATGAGAACGGAGAATATGTTTACAGTTTTAAGCAGGACGATACAGGAGAGGAACTGTATCAGGCGGTCCAGGAAGCGGCAGATGCAGCCCGGGCAGACGGCGCGGAGTATGTCTATCTGGTCGCCCATCTGGGAAATGAAGAGGCCTGCAGACCCTGGAATTATGTGGATGTAGTATCCCATACCAGCGGCATTGATGTGGTCCTGGACGGGCACAGTCATGATACGGACCAGGTGGTCCTGAAGAACAAAAACGGGGAAGACGTGACCCGGTCCGCGGTCGGCACCAAAATGTCCTGTATCGGCTACAGCCATATTTCCGCGGAAGGAGAAATCGTGGAAACCGACATCTGGAGCTGGCCCAACAGCGATCCGGCCCCGGAACTGCTCGGGATCCATAACAAAATGGGCGACCTGGTAGAGGAAGCACAGGTCCAGCTTGGGAAAAAACTGGATGGGGTGGTCGCTTCCACGGAGGTCGCGCTGCAAAATCTGTTCGAAAAAGAACTGCCGCTGGTCAGGGAGATCAACCCCCATATCATCAGCGGCCCGCCCAGCCCAATAAATAGCGCAGTCAACATGGAAGGAGGGGCCGGGCAATACCGGGAAAACGATACGGATTAGAAAGGCGTCTGCCGCGTACAGGCTTTCATAAATGGGCCCTGTCTCTGTATTTGAGGTATTCCGGATGCTGCCGGCTTAATGTATCCCAGAGTTCCCAGGCTCTTTGCATCAGATCGCTGTCCTCCAGGAACAGGGCCGCGTTATAGCAGGAGACTGCCAGCTGATGATCCGCGGAGAGCGTTTCTGATGCATCGCAAAGCTGTTCTCTGGCTTTGATCCCTGCAAGGTAGAGCCGGGCAGCCTCTTCTGTCTCTCCCAGTTTTTTCTTTATACTCGCCAGCTTTTCACAGCCGCCGGCATAGTGGTCCAGGAAAAAAGGAGAAGCTGTAGTTTTCTTATTCACTGTGAACAGATCCAGGGCCTGTCCGTAACGGGCGGATGCCTCCGGAAGATTCCCCAGAATTTTGTATATGTCACCTGTCTTGGACAGGCTTACGCCGTAGTCGTCCCGCGACTGCGGCGTTCTCAGTTCCGCTGCCAGGACCCGGTCCATTTCCAGCGCTTCCCCATAGTATTTCTGTGCGAGAGCCGTATCTTTGCGGTCCTTGTAGATGTTTCCCAGTTTGGTCAGGATGACGGAGAGATCACGGCGGGCACCGGGAGAGGAAGCCTCTTTCTCCAGTTCCTCCCGGATTTTTTCCGCTTTGCTGTAGTATGATTCCGCGCCGGCCGGATCCTTCTGTTCTCTGCGCAGATCGCCCAGGTGTTCATAGCTGACGGACAGATCCCGCCGTACCCGCCGCGTTCCGATCTCCCTGGCCTGCCGTTCATAGATCCGGCAGGATTTAATAAAACAGTCTTCGGCCGCGGCGTACTCTTTCTGCTTCCGGTACAGGCTTCCCAGGCGGTTCAGAAGAAGGGCCCGGTCGCGTTCCTGTTCCCGGATGCCGACTTCTTCCAGAAGCCGGTCCGTGAATGTCAGGGCCTGCCGGGCTGTCCCGACCGCGTCCGGTATTTTTCCGGCTTCGCGCTGTATATCCGACAGCTTCAACAGAGATTTGAAATACAGGGTTCCGAAACCCTTATGGGCGTCCGGATCATGGTCCTTTGTATATGCCCGGAGATACTGGGCTGCCAGAGTCTCCTGCCATTGCATGGCCTCCTGCAGATCGTATGACACCCCGTCTCCATGCAGGTACATATCCGCCAGCTTCTCCGTCGCTTCCATACACGGGTCCTCAGCTTCGGCGGCGGCACGGATCAGTTTCAGGGCTTTTTCATAGTTTGTTTCCACATCGATGCCATTCAGATAGGCCAGGCCGATAAAGAAGCGGTGCTGAGGAGAACCGTCATTCTCTTTTTTGGCGATCCGGTTCAGTGCCCGCAGAAAAACGCTGTCCAGCTGCGGCCGGCGGTGCTCATTCCGCAGGCGGCAGATCTTCCGGTACCGGAACTCACCATGCTGCCGCAGCTTTTTTGTGTTGATCCGCCAGTCTTTTCCTTCTTCCCCGTCTTCCGGCTCATACATCTCGACAGGAACGATCGCGAATTTACTGTCTTTCTTTACCCGGTCCCGCGCCATGGGATATTCCACCCGCATTACATAATTGCCGTCCTCTTCCAGATGCGGTGTGACGGCCATGGCGAACAGGGAGCTCTTCTCAAAGGCGTCCGCGATGGCTTCGTTGAAGCCCTCACCGGGGACCAGAAATTCGTCAAACCAGATGGCAATATTCTCATAGGCCTCATTTTCGTGGATCAGCCGCATCAGGCGGCGGGCGTGGCGGCGGTCCTTCTTGCGGTAGCTGAGGAATACATAGGCGTCAAAAGCGTTCCGGACCTTCTCTGCCAGTTCGTCCCCGATCAGAACAGCGTGCAGGAAGGTGGCCAGGACCTCTTCATAGGGAGTCGCGGTGGGATCTGCGGCATATTTGGAGACGACCTGGATCTTGGCGCAGATGTTGCTGAATTTATAGCCCAGCCCGTTTTCCAGCATAATGGGCAGGATGGGCATATGCTTCTCCAGGGCCAGGGGCAGCTCGGTGTTCCGGGCCCGGTTTTCCTCATACAGAAAACGGGAGGTGACAGCGAAGACCACCAGCTGCATTTCATCCAGGACTTCTTCCAGTTCCCGCCGGTCCGGCGCGGCGGCCGGATCCGTGTCATACCAGACCGCGCAGTTGACATGGCGCAGTATGTCTTCGGGGATCAGGGGAAATGCCAGATCAAAATCGGCCGGATGGCAGGAAAAGTATACACGGGGTTTTCCCTCCGGGCTGCTCATGCCGTTTGTTATATAGCGAAGTTCCATCGGCGCCTCCTCTCCGGGCTTTTACGGGTCAGTCCAGACGATAGATCCGGAGCCCGTCGAACTTTTTAAGGAGCTTCAGCATGCTGTTGAAGGGTTTCCAGTCTTTATCCTGATCCGCTTCGGGAAGTGACAGATAGTGCTCATGGATATCTTCTCTGGAAACATTTCCGTCCATGGCCAGTTTATGGCAGCGCATCTGCTCGCGCAGGGCCCGGCGCGTCTGTTTTTCTTCCGCCGCGTCACAGGACAGGGGGACGGTTTCGTAGTCTGTCCCGTATACCCAGCCCATCATCTGATGGTCGCGGATCCACCGTTCGTGCTCCATCGGCGCGAACACGGCAGCCTGTTCCGGAGTGAATTCCCGGACCATCTCATATCCCACCGGCTTATCGGTATAGAAACAGTTGATGGCGTCCAGATAACGGCTGAAATTCTTGGCCCGGCCCAGTGTGGAGAGCTGATATTCCAGAGAAAGCGCTTCGAACTGCTTCTCAAGCTCTTTGATCGGCGTGCTTTCACCCCGGTTCCTTCCATGCAGCGCCACAGCGAAATCGTACAAGTGCAGGAAATTGCTGGTGGAAAGGAAGATATGCTTGCTCTTGCGGTTCGCTTCCCGCGTGGCCGGTACAATGTGCAGCGGGATATCCTTTGTGTCAACGATCTTTTCGATGTCTGCCGTAAAACGCTGCTCTTTTTCCGCCATGTCACTGAAAGCCTTCAGGCGCGGCGCGTCTCCATGTTCTCCGTTCATCTCCCAGTTTTTGTAGGATTTCCGGAAAGCCTCGATCTTGTCACTTTCCGCGATATCGTAGTAATAGCAGGCGTGCAGGGCGCCGCCGTGGAAATCGAAATCCACCGCCATGGGATGGAGCTCCGTCCTGGAATTCCTGCCATAGGCCGTCCGGTCCCAGCACTGGAGCTCATCACAGAGCATCAGCATGAACGCAAGAGGGTGATCCTCCATGCGCAGAGGCGCTTTCCGTTTCTCCTTGTCCTTGTAGAAGGAGATGGAGAACTTGAAAAGGCTGTTATGGAGCAGGATGGCCGAAAGGGCATCCACATGCAGTTTTTCGATGTCCGCCGCGCCGACGGATTTTTCGATCTCGCTGTAGAGCCTGCAGGCGCTGAAGAAGGCGTGGTCCATAAAGTAGCCGAAATCACCGGGGGCAACAGGCTTGCGCCGCAGGATATCCAGCATCTTTTCTTCGGTAAAACCGTAGCGTTCCCCCAGCTTGGCAGTGATATCAAATGCCAGGACCTCCATGATATCCCGGAACTCCCTGTGGTAGAGCCTGCGGAACCGCCCGGCGGCGTCTTCGCTGATCCCGGTCAGGAACTCCAGGTCATGATAGGCAACATACAGGCTCCCTTTTCCGCGTTTGATCTTATTGACTTCGAAATAAGAGATGACCTGTTCAAAGGGCAGTTCAAAAGGATAGCCGATATCATGAAAGAGGGCGGTCAGGCCCCAGTATTTCAGGAACAGGCAGGCGGCTTTGCGGTCTGCCTCCCGGTTGTCCTCTTTGGTGCTGATCCGGTAGAATTTTTTGAAAGTCCTGCGGAAGGTCTCATTTGTCTCATAGATGGCCAGGCCCAGGGCAAACACATATACAGAGTGGGAATAATGATCCCTGTGTTTCATGAGCAGGGAACTGCCGTTGGACTCATACTCGGACAGCAGCTCCACCATCTTTTTGGATTTGCCGTAATGGCCGAAGAAGATCTCCAGATAGCAGTAATAGACATCATAAGCGTCCTCCGCGACGCCGGAATCGATAAAACGTTCCAGCGCCTTCTCCAGGCACAGGCGGTTGATGTCCATCTGCATATTGTAGGGGATCTGGGCCGGTTTCAGGCTGGTCCCCTCCAGGACGCCGGTCGCGGCCTCCCGGTCCGCGATCTTTTTGTCGAATTGCAGCTTCTCACAGCGTTCATGCAGAAAGCGGAGCGCCGAGGACTTGAGGTCTGTCCGTATGAGTCCGCTGCCGCAGAGGGCAGGCTGGCACGGGCCCACATCCCGTCCGTACTTTTTCAGATTTTCCTGTCTCATTTGTTCCAACGCGGTATATGCCATGGGACTCCTTTCTTCGGCACGCGGTGCTGCCGGTCTGCTGCGTGGATTTGTCAGGTGCCGCAGTCCCTGTCCGGAGACTGCCGTATGTTCCGATACAATGATTATAAACATAAATAAGCGGCAGAACAATTTTATTTGCCGGCCGGCCGGGGCCTGCTTTTATGGCGGGGAAAGGGCTTTCAGAAGGCGGGGATCAGCCCCGCAGCTCCCGGAAGTCGGCTTTCTCTTCAATGATTCTGACAAGGCC
The DNA here is from genome assembly GCA_902789735.1 of uncultured Lachnospiraceae bacterium. GTDB lineage: Bacteria > Bacillota > Clostridia > Lachnospirales > Lachnospiraceae > CAG-791. Next base: position 160,257 of record CADAOZ010000002.1, on the reverse strand, counting down.
GGCAAGCCCCTCTTCGTCCTCTTCCCGGAACCGGTCCGGTAAAGGGCTGTCTATATCCAGGACTCCTACGATCCTGCCGCTGCTGTGAATCGGCAGTACGATTTCCGACCGGGAGGCGGCGTCACAGGCGATATGTCCCGGGAAAGCGTGCACGTCCGCCACTCTCTGGATCCGGTCCTCTTTGACGGCTGTACCGCAGACGCCTCTGCCGATCTCAATACGGATGCAGGCGGTCCGGCCCTGAAAGGGTCCGACCAGAAGGCTGCCTTTGTCCATCAGATAAAAGCCGGCCCAGTTCAGCCCTTCCATGGATTCGAAAAGCAGTGCCGACAGGTTGGCCAGGGAAGCGACATAAAAGGGTTCCGCAGCGATGATTTCGTCTGCCTGTTCCTGTATAAGACGGTAGTCTGTCATTTTTTTTATCCTTTCTGTGTATGGAAAGCCGTGCGCTGCAGCCCCGGGATAGACGCGATATCGGTTATTTAAGTAGATGATACCATTGGATAACATGGACGACAAGGAACCGCCGGCGACAAAAAGAAGAATGGCAGATTATTGGAAGTGTGCCGGAATTGTGCGAAAACAGTTATGGGAAAATCCCTGCCCCGGGCGTATAATCTGTCTCAGAAAGGGGACCGTTATGCTGACTTATGACATGAATGTGACAGGAAGACCGCTGTATCAGCATCTGTATGAATGCGTCAGGGATGACATCCTGCAGGGCAGGCTGCGGATCAATGAGAAAATGCCTTCTAAAAGGACCCTGGCTGCCAATCTGGGCGTCAGTACCATTACCGTTGAGAACGCCTATGAGCAGCTGATCAGTGAGGGATATATGTACTCCCTTCCCCGGAAAGGCTATTTTATTTCGGATATCGCGGAGCTGACCTTTTCGCCGGAGACCGGCGGCCGGAATCTCCACATTGACAAAGGGCGGGAGAGCGGCGGAACCCTGTTCGACTTTACCTCGAACAGGACAGAGAGCGCGGATTTCCCTTTTTCGGTCTGGGCAAAGCTGATGCGGGAGACCATTTCCCGAAGGGAGAAGGATCTGCTGACCATGTCCCCCTGTGAGGGAGTCCGGGAACTGCGCGAGGCCATCGCGGCCCACCTTGCCTCCTTCCGGGGGATGACCATTGATCCGGACCAGGTCATCATCGGTGCCGGTACAGAATATCTGTACACGCTGCTGATCAAGCTCCTGGGACCGGACAGAATCTATGCCATTGAGAATCCGGGCTATAAAAAACTGGATTCCATATACAGGAGCAACGGGGCGGACTGCCGTTATGTCGAGATGGACGGGAAAGGCCTGGATCCCCGCCGGCTGGCGGCTTGCGGAGCGGATATAGCCCATATCAGCCCCACCCACCATTTCCCGACCGGGATCACCATGCCCGTCAGCCGCAGATATGAGCTGCTGGCCTGGGCCAGGGAAAAGGAAGGCCGTTATATTATTGAGGATGATTATGACAGTGAATTCAGGCTGAACGGAAAACCGATTCCTTCCCTGCAGAGCATTGACGCCGGCCGCAAAGTGATCTATATGAATACCTTTTCCAAGTCCCTGACCTCCACCATCCGGATCAGCTATATGGTCCTGCCGGAGCCTCTTGCCAACCGCTTTTTCCGGGAACTGTCCTTTTATTCCAATACAGTCTCGACTTTTGAACAGTATACTCTGGCCGCCTTCATCAGCCGGGGCTATTTTGAAAAGCATATCAACCGCATGCGCCTGCGCTACGGCAGAAAAAGGAGCAGGATCCTGCAGCTGATCCGGCAGGTCTTCTCCCGGGAGGAATGCCGGGTGATCGAGAATGATTCCGGCCTGCATTTTCTGCTGGAGTTCAGAACGGACCTGACAGACCGGGAACTGCAGGAGAGACTCCTGGAGAAAAAGATACGGATGGGCAGCATTACGGACTACTACATGGGACCGGTGCCCCATGACAGGCATCAGTTTATCCTGAATTACTCCGGCATCGATATGGACGGGCTGGAGGGATCTCTTGTGGAAATCAGAAGATGCATTGCGGGGAAAGAGGCGGAAATACTTAAAAACGCAGCCGATTGAACAAAAGGAGAAAAAATAAGAATTAATATTTACGATGTTTTATAGGATAGGATTTGCTATAATAACAGTAGCGTAAGTATTTCTTATGAATGATAAAATTTTAACAAGGAAACATGGGGAAGCATCAGTCATGCAGAATGATGGAATGTTCAAAAAAATCAAGAGCAAATCCGTAGTGCAGACAGTGGTAGACAGTATCACCAAGGCAATCATTGCGGGAGATCTGAAACCCGGGGATAAGATCCCTACGGAGATGGAACTGGCAGAAAGCTTCGGTGTAGGCAGGAATTCGATCAGAGAAGCCATTAAGATACTGGTCTATTACGGGGTCCTGGAGATCCGCAGGGCGGAAGGCACATTTGTCTGCGACGGGTTCAACAAGATCATGATCGATCCGATGATCTACGGGGTCATTCTGCATCAGAGCCGGGATTATGTAAATCTGATGGAACTGCGTGAAATGATGGAAGTAGGCGTCATGCGGCTGGCTATTGTCAAATATGAGGAATCGGAACTGGAAAAGCTGCGGGAGAAGCTGGATATCCTGCGGGAAGAGATCGCGAAAGGCCCCGAAAACGTAGAGAATGTATTTATAGCTGATAATGTGTTCCATGATACGGTATCGGAAATGGGACACAATCCGATCGTTGACAGGATCAATAATGTGGTAAGGGAAATGACCCATAAAATGCGCTGCCTGTCCGTGAAGAACATGCTGGAATCCGGACGCGGAGAGGAACTGTATGAAGCCCATGAGACGATTTACCGCAAGATAAAGGAAGGGGACGATACTAATCTCAACCGGGATATCCGCAGGACCTATTTTCCGGAAGAAGCGGAAATGGAATAGAAAGAGAAATAACAAAAAATCGGAAATCAAAAAATCCCCGCTGAAGTGTACGGCTTCAGCGGGGATTTTTCAGGGTATAGAAACGAATGGTAATGAAGGCAAAGCGCAGGCAGCATTATGTGGAATGAGCAAGGGAAACGCCGGATCCGCCGTACTGGGCGGTCCCGATGCCTTCGAAAAGACAAAAGCCTTTATGGAGATCCTTGCGTAAACGGCAGGTGATATTCCCTGCTTTAACGCCGCGGCGTCAGCCGGGTGGATATCTATGTAATACATATACAGTCATTTGCTGCTACATCTTTTTTACATAGGACGAAAAAGTCACAGGCATCCCGTCTGTGGCTTTTTTTTGAAAAAAAATTCGCCTGATCCGCCGGCCTGGAGTAAAATGGCAGTGAAGGCGGCAGAGACCGCCTGCGGAGTGAGTCGGGAAGGTACAGAGCATGACAGAACAGCAGATGGAATGGCTGCAGGCCAAAACAGAGATGATACAGGAGATGAAACAGCTGGGGCATCAGGAAGCCCTGGGGGAACTGATCGCCCGGCAGCTGGGGAGTCCCGCTGCCATCCGGCGAATGACCGCCTATCTGCGCAATGTGAAGCCCCGGAATCCGGAGCTGGTCGTGGATGAGATGCTCGCCATATGCAGTGAGATAGAAGCGTGGAAAAAGAAGAAAGAGAGTGAAGCGGCCAACGCCGCTTATAATGAACTGCTCCGCTATGGACTTGGAGAAGAGGAGGACTGACAGAAGATGTTTCGGGAAATGAGAAGAATCCGGCAGCAGGCTGCGGGGGAGGAATGTGAACAGATTTTAAGAAAAGCTCCGCGGGGCGTTCTGGCTGTACTGGGCGATGATGATTATCCTTACGCGGTGCCGCTTGATTTTGCCTATGAGGAAGGACACATCTATTTCCACTGCGCCAAAGCCGGCCACAAGCTGGACGCGGTCCGCCGGCATGAAAAAGTGTCTTTCTGTGTCCTGAATGAAGGAAAGCGGGAAGCAGGCGACTGGTGGTATCACTTTACCAGTGTGATCGCTTTCGGCCGGATCCGGGAGATTGAGGATTCGGCAGAGAAGGACAGATGCCTGCGTCTGATCGGGGGTAAATATTTTCCGTCCGCGGACTATCTGGAGAATGAATTGCGGTCCGCGCCCAACGCGGTCATTCTGGACCTTCAGATTGACCATATGACCGGGAAAAAGGTGCGGGAAAAATAGAAGGACCGGAAATGACCGTTACAGCCTGCGGAAGACAGGATTGATCGGCGGGGCATTTTTGACTGTACCTCCGATTGTGTTTTCAGATATGCCTGTTCTGACAGCACAGCTGCCTGCGCATCCGGATACAGGCGAAGACGCCGCTCATGCCGACATGACCGTCAACGACGCTGTAGCCCAGTTTCTCGTAAAAGGCGACCGCGACCGTTCGGCTCTCGATCTCAACGGTCTTATAGCCCAGCTCCCGGATCCAGGCCTCGGCTTCCCGGAGCAGGCGGCGGCCCAGTCCGGTCCCCCGGTATTCCGGCAGGACGACGACCCGGCCGACCATGACGGTTTCGGTGTCCAGCTCATAAAAGCGCAGGGTCCCGACCGGATAACCGTCATCCAGCAGGACAATATAGCGGGTCCCGTCACCGTCATGTTCATCGAATTCCTCCCGGAGAGATATTTTGTGCTGGCGGTTCATGCCCTGGATGCGGACAGAATAGGCGCCGGCACGCTGCCATTCCTCCTCCGCGCGCATGACCTGCAGTTTCAGTTCAGCCATGGGGTACCTCCTTTTCGTAGCCTTTGGGGCAGCGGATTTCTCTCTTTCGGAACAGTATAGCATTCAGGCTGCCATCCGGGAAAGCGTCCGGGCAGGAAAAACAGGAAACCGGCCGGAAAAGAATCAGAGGGAGAAAGTATCTATTCCTGGGAAAATCAAATATAATGATTATAATAAGGAAAAAAGATGATTCCTGCCGTACGGGATTCCGGATACCGGTCCGGGACGGACAGGGGAAAGACTGACCGGCGGGCAGTGAAAGGCGGGACGTATGTGTGCCAGGTACATCATCAGCGGGAATACCCTGCTGGATATCAAACGGAAGACCCGGACCCGGGAGAAGGGAATCAACTGGAAGCGGACCGGTGATGTACGGCCTTCTCAGAAGAGCATTCTCATGACAGGGGACCGTTATGACCTGGCGGCCCGGGAAATGATCTGGGGATTCCCGCCGGCTGCGGGCAGCGGCCTTATGATCAATGCCCGGTCGGAAACAGCCCTGCAGAAACCGTCTTTCGCGCAGAGCGTGGCACGCCGCAGATGTGTGATCGCCGCGGAGGGCTTCTATGAATGGGACCGGGCCGGCAATCAGTTCACCTTTACAGTGCCGGACAGGCCGGTCCTGTATATGGCAGGCTTCTATAACCTTTTTGGAGGGGAGGACCGTTTTATCCTGCTGACCACGGCCGCCAATGAGAGCATGGAACCGGTTCACGACAGGATGCCTCTGCTGCTGGCGGAAGAGGACCTGGAGGACTGGGTCTTTGAAGATGGCGCGACAGAATCATTCCTGGCAGCCAGACCGGGCCCGCTGCGCCGGGTATGCGAATTTGAACAGCTGGCTTTTCATTTTGAATGAAACAGCAATGGAGCAGGAATGGCCGGAAGCGGCCCCCTGTATGAAACGATACAGATAATGACAGACAGGAGAGGAGAAAAACATGCTGGAGATTGGAAGCAAAGCACCTGATTTTACATTACCGGATCAGAACGGAGACATGCATTCTCTGTCCCAGTACCGCGGGCAGAAGGTCATTCTTTATTTTTATCCCAGAGACAATACGGCCGGCTGCACAAAGCAGGCCTGCGGCTTTGCGGAGCGTTATCCCCAAATCCGGGAAAAGGGAGCTGTCGTTCTGGGCGTCAGTAAGGACAGCGTCAAATCCCATAAGAATTTCGAGACTAAATACGGACTGCCCTTTACCCTGCTGGCAGATCCGGAGCGTACTGTCATAGAAGCATATGATGTCTGGAAGGAAAAAAAGAATTACGGCAAAGTCTCCATGGGCGTGGTCCGGACGACCTATCTGATCGATGAGGAAGGCGTGATCATCAAGGCCATGGATAAGGTGAAAGCGGCGGACAATCCCGAACAGATGCTTGCAGCTTTGTCATGAGGAGCGGCGCTGGAATCCTATGGAACGATTTGTGACTTATACAGCTGGAAAAGAAGAGGAAGGACTTGCCATTTCCGCCTGGCTCCGAAGGCTTGGTTTTTCCACCCATCAGATCGGCCGCATGAAATTCCGCCGGGGCGGGATCTGTCTCAACGGGGAATGGGCCAGAGTCAACCGGACGGTACACGCGGGCGATCTCCTGCGGCTGCAGCTGATGGACAATGACCGGGATCTGCGGGCCGGTACAGACAGGGCACCTGCCAGGGGCAGGGTCGAATGGTCGGATCCGGATCCGTCGGTCGGTCCCCTGACCGTTCTATATGAGGATCCCGATATCCTGGCGGTCCACAAGCGGGCCGGCCTGGTCTGTCATCCCTCTCCCGGCCACTATGCGGATACACTGGCCAACGCGGCGGCCGCTTATCTGAGAGGGCAGGGGATCACCGGCAGGCTCTATCTGCTGGGCCGGCTGGACCGGGATACTTCCGGAATTGTTGTATTTGCCAAGCACGCGGAAGCGGCCGCCATGCTGAGCGGCCAGCGCAGGCAGGGGGGCTTTGAGAAGATCTATCTGGCGGAAGTAAGGGGAAGCTTCTCCGGATGCCCTAAATCCGGGAAAATAGAAGCGCCTTTGAGCCGGATCCCGGACACTATGTATATGCAGGTCGATCCGGACGGCAAAGCGGCAGGGACTTTCTATCAGGTCCTGGCGGAGGATCCGGACAGCGTCTCTCCGAAAACCCTGTGCCGGTGTACCATCGAGCATGGACGGACCCATCAGATCCGGGTCCATATGGCCCATACAGGCCATCCCCTGGTCGGGGAGCCCCTGTATGGTATGTATGCCGGGCCTATCGGAATTGGAAAGAAGGTGCCCGCGGCGGAAGAGGTCGATCTGCATCTGCATGCCTGGAAATGCCGCTTCCGTCAGCCTTTTACAGGAGAAATGGTCGAGATCACGGATCCTGCACCGGGATGGGCAGAACAATACGGTATTATACGGGAACTATAGTGAATACTATAGTGAAAACTATAGTGAAGACAGGAACAGCCGGACCGCTCACAGCGATCCGGCTGTTTATCATCATTATATTCATTCCTGTCCGGGAGCCGGATGGAAGGCGCTGATCAGCCAGGGCGCCGGCTCCGCGACCATGTTGTGCTTGTGATTGAGCTTGCTGACGGAGATCTGCAGGACTTCGACCTCTTCGAAGCCATATCTTTCCAGAATGGCCGGCAGGGAGGCGGCGCACTGGAAGTCCAGGGTATAGATCACGAATTCCATGGCAGGATTCCTGCGCAGCAGGCACTCGATCTCCTTTTCCATGCTGGCGGAAGCCACCATCATGGTGATTCCGGGAACAGGCAGATCCGCCAGATTTTCATCCGTCACGCTGTCCAGAATGGTGATGTTATGAAGGCCGAACTGGTTGGCGTTGTCTTCAACGGTCTTACGGTCCGAGCTGCTGTATTCCACGGCGATGATCGTTCCCTCGGGAGCTGCCATGGCGGCTTCCACGCCGATGGAGGCGGCGCCGATGGTGCATACATTGTCCGCCAGGTCCAGATGCATTTTGCTGAGGATGACCGCCCGGATCTCTGATCCGACATAGCGGATGGAACCTCTGGTGAAGGCGGAATTGCTCATGCCGATCTTATAGGTGGACCTGGCTTTGGGGTTCATGATCAGCATGGCAGCGGATGCGTTGATGCCGCGGTTGATCATTTCCTTCAGAGGCCTGGACAGAATCGGACCGCTGGGGTCGGAGCCTTCATTGTACCAGACCGTACACTCTCCCAGACCGGCGTTCCACATACGGTAAAAGATATCGGCATGGCCGGCTTCCGTGAATACCAGGACTTCGCTGTGGGATTCAACGGTCGGGATCAGATTTTTGTTCTTCCGCGTTATGTCAATGATCTTGACTTTCTGCAGGTCGACCTGTGTGTTCTCGGCATAATACCGGAGCCATGCAAGAATACTGCTGTTGTTGAAAAGATGTTCCATAATCCTGTTACCCCCTTTGACCGGATGCCTTTTTGTCTGGCTTCTCTCCTATATAGAATAGCACATGGATGGGATTTCGGAAGAAAAAAGTATGCAGGGCCGGAGAGGACTCAGTCTCCGACTCTGACAGCTGTCAGCTGATATTCATTGCCCAGCAGGCCCAGCATGAACAGGGGATGGGCATCAAAATTAAATTCATCCATCAGATAAGTCTCTTTTTCCGGTGTATGGACATACAGGACATGGGCCAGATAGGTATTGTAGCCGTCCGGTGTCAGCTGTCTGGAAGCCCGGACCGCGGCCTGGGCATGGTAGACGTCCCCTTTGGAAGGAAGGCTGTATCCTGTGACAGCCGCGTCCCGGAAGCGGATCCGGTTGTCTTCCTGTCCGTCCGTCTTCCCGTGCAGGGTGATCAGGCAGCCCTGCAGCAGTCTCTTCTTATCTCCGTTCTGGGGAAACGCCAGGAATACGGTCTCAACATTTTCCATGGTGTCATCTGTATAGCGGTCCGACTTTCTGCGGAAGCCGATCCGTTCCCCGCCCAGGACCAGATCGAAGGAGAAGCCGCTCCCTGCCAGGACGGAAGCGAACTGTTCCTCCTGCTCCGACAGATAGAAGGCAAGCCTTTCCTGAAAAGCGCCGGGATGAGAGGGGGCAGTCCGGGAAGGGTCTTCCTCGGCTGCCTTGCGGATGATCTTATAATGGGGCTGCCGCTTTTTCGTCGAACCGGAATGTCTGTAGAAAGATTTATTTCTGGAAGTCATCATTATCTCCAATTCTGTGTTTTGATCGGTCTGCCGGCTGTTCCGGCCGGTCACGTCATCTTACCACATGCGTTCCGCAAATACAAATTCCGGAAGATATGCAGGAATCCTGTTCGTTTTTTGCACTTTGCACAAAGTCCCGGCGGATATTTTTGAACTTTTTTAATACACAAATGTTGAAAAATAAATAAATGTGTCTTAATATGTTATCGTGTAAGAGAAAAACGAAGAGGAGGACACATTTATGTATGCTCTGATTGCATCGATCCCGATTCTCACGACAGTTATCCTGATGGTCTTTTTTGGCTGGCCGGCTAAGAGAGCCCTGCCTCTGGCATGGATCCTGGCGGCAGTCATCGCGGCCGCTGTCTGGGGAATGGGAGTCAAAGAGATCGCGGCCAGGACCATTGGAGGATTCCTGGGCGCTTTCGAAACCATCTGTATTATTTTCGGCGCCATCCTGCTGATGAATGTCCTGAAAATGTCCGGTGCCATGGTCACCATCAACCATATTTTCTCCAGAGTGACAAGAGACGCCAGAATCCAGGCCGTCATCGTAGGCTACCTGTTCGGCGGCTTTATTGAAGGCGTTGCCGGCTTCGGAACCCCCGCGGCCCTGGGCGCCCCGATCCTGATCAGCCTGGGCTTCCCGCCCCTGGCGGCAGCTTCCGTATGCCTGATCTATAATTCAACACCGGTATGTCCCGGTCCGGTCGGTGTTCCTACCCTGACCGGCGCCAATATGGTCGCGGAAGCGGTCAAGGGACTTGGCGGAGATCCTGACAAGTTCACCCGTCTGCTGACCATCTTTACCTGTATCCCTCACATGATCGGCGGTATCGCGGTCATTATTATGGGCGTGGCCGTCCTGTGCAAGGTATTCGGCAGGAACAAATCTTTTAAGGATGTTATTCCGGTCATTCCCTTCTGCCTCTTCATCGGCGGCGTGCTGGGAACCGTCTATATCCTGATGGCCATCATCGCGGGCCCCGAACTGGTCTCCATGACGGCTTTCCTGACGGCTCTTGTGGTCGCGGTTATTTCCGCCAGAAAGGGCTTCCTTGTCCCCAAAGAGAAGTGGACCTTTGAAGGCGTGGAAGAATGGGGAGAGGATGAATGGCAGTCCGCCCAGCATATCCGTGACGCCAGAGATACCCATCTGCGGATCCGCTATTCCCTGCTTCCTTACCTGATCATCTGCGTAGTCCTGTTCCTGACCAGAGTCGACGCGTTCGGCATCAAGGCGATCCTGAATTCGGAGCCTTTTATCCTGCATATTGACAATATCCTGGGATTCGAGGAGATCGACTGGGCGTTCAAGTTCCTGTACAATCCGGGTATTCTGCCCTTCATGGTCACAGCCATTTTTACGCTGTTCGCCCACAAGGTATCCGCCAAAAACGCCAGGATCGCGGTCAAGGATTCCCTGAAGATGATCTCCGGCGCGGCTTTTGCCCTTCTGTTCGGTGTCGCCATGGTCAACATCTATCGTTTTACTTCCAGCGAGGCCATTGGCCAGGCCATTGACAGCGCAGCCGGCACCTACAGCAACATGAACAGCAGTATGATCTATGCCATGGCTCATGCCATCGGCGGCGTATTCTCCAAGGCCTATATCCTGGTCGCACCGTATATCGGCGTTCTGGGCGCCTTTATGTCAGGATCCTGTACCGTATCCAATACCCTGTTCGCCAGCCTGCAGTTTGAAGTCGCGACAGTTCTGGGACTGAATCAGGTCCTGATCGTAGCCCTGCAGAACATGGGCGGCGCCATCGGCAATATGATCTGTATCAACAACATCGTTGCCGTCGGCGCGACGACCGGTACCAACGGAAACGAAGGCCTGCTGATCCGGACCAATATTATTCCCTGTCTGCTCTACGCTCTGATCGTAGCCGGCGTTGTCGGTATTATGATGGCGGCAGGTGTCAATCCGTCCTTTATGTAAAGAATATTCGCCTTTAAGGCAGATGTCTGACAGGCTTACAGAGCCGGTCATGGATCCTGGCTTTTGAAGGAGACAGCTATGGTAAGAAAAACATTCAGTATACTGGCACTGGTCACGGGCGCGGCTGTGATGATGACAGCCTGCAGTTCCGGCGGCGCGGCCCAGCCGGCGGAATCCAATACAGCGGAAGCTGCTGAAGGCGCGCAGGCAGAGGCGGATCAGGCGGCCGCGGATCTGACGGCGGCAGAAGCGGAGGTCCTGGACGAGATTGCGGGCCCGCTGGATCTTTCCGGCTCCTGGGAGGATGAAGTCAGCAAACGGGCTGTGATGAGCGCCGCGCAGAAAAAGGATGGCAGTTACGTGATCACGGTCAACTGGGGCGGAAGCGCCACAGAAGCCGCGGTCTGGGAGATTGAAGGAAACTATGATGAAGCTTCCGGTATGCTGGCCTATGAGAATGCCAGACATTATACCCACGTCGTGGACGCGGAAGGAAATGAAAGCACCAAAGACGAGACCACGACAAATGGAGCCTTCATGAAAGAAGGGGAGAAGGTCCGCTGGAAGGATTCCGCCAATGAGGAGGACGGCGTGTTCGTAAAGGTATCCGAAGAGGAGCCGGAGATCGGCGGAACGACTGCGGAAGACGGGACAAATCTTTCGGATGACGCTTCTGACTTTGTCCTTCTGAGTGAAGCGGTGCCGGATGCCATCCTGGAGATCCGTTACTATTCCACCTACAACTTTGTAGGGGACAGGATCGACGGCTATGAAGAGCCGGTAGCCATTCTGACCGAAGAGGCAGCCACGGCCCTGAAGGAAGTCAGCGACGATCTGGTCAGCCAGGGATACCGCCTGAAGATTTATGACGCCTATCGCCCCCAGATGGCAGTCGACAACTTTATGGAATGGGCTCTGGACGAAGAGGATGTCCGTATGAAGCAGTACTTCTATCCCGAACTGGACAAGGACGTCCTTTTCCCCCAGGGGTACATCGCGGAGCATTCCGGTCACAGCCGGGGCAGCACCGTGGACCTGACCCTGTTCGATATGGAGACGGAAAAAGAAGTGGATATGGGCGGTACTTTTGACTATTTCGGTGAGCTCAGCCATCCGGATTATACGGATATTACTGAGGAGCAGTACGAAAACCGTATGATCCTGCGGGAGGCCATGATGCGGCACGGCTTTAAGCCTCTTGAAGAGGAATGGTGGCATTTCACTCTCGCGGAGGAACCCTACCCCGACACCTATTTCACATTCCCTGTGAACAGCACATCCATTACAGGAGAATAAAAAACAGAATCAGCGTCAGCAGTCACGTGAGCAGCGGGCCGGATGAATCCGGCCCGCTGCTGTTTACAAAAATGACTTCTATATAAATACACTCTGAAAATGTAATTTTTACACACATGTGGTACAATAATCATATGTTGACAAAAAAATCGGAAAACAGCCGCTTCCGCGGACATGCCCGGAACCATGACACAAGGCTGTACCCTATGCTTTACAGGAAGAGAGTTTTATATGTACAGGACTTCCAGTGACAGACGTTTTTATAAGATCAAAAAAGATATACGCGGTGCCTTCATGACCCTGGTCCTGCGCAGGGATCATTACAGCGACATCAGCATCACAGAGGTGGCAGAGCTGGCGGATATCAACCGCAAGACCTTTTACCTGCATTATGATTCCATCGATGACATTCTGACAGAGTACGCGGATGACCTTTCCGCGGATTTCATGAATTATTTGTACGGACAGGAGACGCTCTCTGTGGAGTCTCTGTTTGACTGGATCGGACAGCACGCGGAGGAAAAGGAATTCTTCCGCAAGATGGCGGCGGAGGACAGGATCATGCCCTTTACGGATAAATGCCGCCATGTCCTGCGGGATTATCTGCAGGCCCATATGATCGCGGAAGAAGGGCAGACAGCCAGATCCCAGAAGCTGGTGGCCTCCTATACCGCGGCCGGTCTGGCCCAGATCCTGGTCGAGTACGCTTCGGGAGAAACGGATCTGGACCGGGAGACCCTGATCCGGGAGACCCGCAGGGTCATGGAAAATGGCTGGGAACCCGTCCCGGCGGCGGAAGAGAAGAAAGCGGAACGGCCAAAGGAAAAGGAGGAGGCCGGCCATGGACCCTCCGCCGGTAAAGCGCCCGTCACAGGCATACCGGACCGGAATTATGAGAATGACGCCCGTATGGAACACATCAACGCCATGCAGGATTATCTGTCGCTGGTCAGGGACCCGGTCACTTCCCGCAATGCCAGACAGATGGTCGAGATCCAGAACCGCAGGATCCGGGAGCTGATGGAAGCGGCCTGGGAGATTCCTTTCTACCGGGAGCGCTTCCGCAGGTCCGGAACCAGGCCTTCCGATTACAGGAAGGCGGAAGACCTGTATCAGTTCCCGGTACTGACCAGGGAGGAGCTGGGAAGCTGGCTTGCGGCAGAACTGTCGGGAGAAGCCGGCAGATTCAGCGCGTGGCATATCCATACGACTTCGGGCACCACGGGCAAGGCCCTGCGGATTCCCTTTTCTCCCAATGAAAATGCCTGGCTGACCGCCAACTGGCTGCGCGTTCTGGCCCTGCCGGGATACAATCCTTTCACCGGCAAGACCATGTCCAGGACCCTGCTGCCCGGACAGGAAGGCAGGGATATGGATTCCATGATCCAGCGTTTCGGTATCCTGCGCAGAAAAGCCATGAAGGATTCCGATGACATGCAGGAGCTGATCCGTGAGATCAACGCCTACAGGCCGGACTATCTCTATAACTACCAGGAGATTCTGGCCGGGATCGCGGCGTACGCAAGGGAGCGGGACATCCGGGTCTGGAAGCCCCAGTACTACACAGCCACCGGAGCCCCCCTGACGGAGGAGACAAGGGCTCTGCTGACAGAGGTCTTCGGCCCCGGACTGACAGATTCCTACGGCCTCAATGAGACCGGATCCTGTATCGTCCGGCTGCCGGGCAAGAAGTATTATCAGGTCAACAGCGACACCCATGTGGTCAATGTTTACAATGACAGCCTGACAGGCCCCGCCCTGACAGGCCAGGCTGTGATCACGCCGCTTTTCAAGACAGAGCTGCCGGTCATCAACTATGTGTCCGGAGACGGCATGGAAAGCTATCAGAAACAGGGACTGCGCTTTATCCGGAGTGTGAACAGCAGAGCCTATTCTGCCGGCAGCTGAATATACAGAAAGGGGAAATGCCGGAACGGAAACAGACCCGGCGCATAAGGAAAGCCTGCGGAATCGAAAATTCCGCAGGCTTGTTTTTTCTTTATGCGGGACCTGCCCGGCAGAGTCTGCCGCTGCCGGTCCTATCCCAGAGGGATTTCCACCACTTTGGCCATTTTGATCAGGCATTCCTCGATCTGGCCGGAAATATCCGCCACCATACGCTCGGAGATCTGTTCGTTCTTTTCCTTCTCCAGGTTTTCATAGAAATCGGCCCGGATCTTCTCACTGATCCTGCCCAGACGGGACTCGAAATAGCCGCGGGGCAGGAGCTTGCGCATGGCAAGAGGCAGGTTGGCCCTGACCAGCATGTCCTGCATTTTATTGGCGCCCAGCAGGAGCACCAGCAGGGAGATCACGCTGCCGGCAATAATCCCCGGGATGCCGCCGGCGATCAGGGCAACACCACTGCCGCCGCACAGGAGGCCGACCAGCAGTGTGATAATGGCGTCGATCATCCAGGTGATCTCTTCGACCGCGAACACTTCCTTTGTGACGACTTTGATCTCCAGCTCGGACAGCTGCAGATAGGTGGACAGGCTCATGGCCCGGTAGGGGACCTTGTGCCGGGTGCAGATGGGAACCGTGTATTCCTCCAGCTCGTAAGCGACGGGCTTGATCCAGGAGGACACCACCCGCAGGAGGAGATCCCTGGCTTCTGTGGTATGGAGCCAGAGGGCGATTTCATTCTGCAGGACCTTGTCAATGTCCTGGAGACGCTCGATCTCTCCGTTCCGCCATCTGTCAATAACGGGCAGGACGGCGTTTTCCAGAATGGGATCGATCAGGGCGTCCACGACCTGGCGGTACAGATCATCGATATGTTCCCCGACGATCCGCTCTACGATACTGGAATCCTTGAGCTGCTCGATTTCCTGGACAAATTCCCGCAGGTCTTCATCAATGCTGCCGCACCAGGCCAGACCTTTGCAGACCGAGAATTCGGGTTCGCTTCCGGATATGACCACGGAATCCGGGAAGACCTGCAGGCACCAGTCCCGGATAGCCGGCATTTTGGAAACACCGCCAGTCAGGAAAAGGAGCTCCGGCTGGTCCCCGTCAATGTTCTTTTTGACATCCTCCAGGCTCTGCAGGAAGACCTGCTCGAAGGACCTGCCGTTCAGCCGCTCTGTGGGCCTGCGCAGGATGTCATTCGCGATCTGCCGGTCCATCTGCAGGGTCAGGCGTATGGGCAGGCTGTAGTTGATCCGGACGTTCTGGGTGCAGGTGTTTTTGCTCCAGTAGTCCTCATCAGAGAAGTATTTCTCCTTGAGCCGCCTGGCGGCGAATTCACAGTAGCTGCGCCAGGGCGGGACCTTGTTAAAAATGGCCCGGATCTTTTTTTCTTTGGGAGACCGCTTCAGGGCTTCCTCCAGCAGCAGTTCATCCATGATGCCGCCGCCCAGACTGACTTCGCCGGCCGTGCGCAGCTCCACCTCATGTCCTTTGCTGACATAGGCAAAATCCGTTGTGGAAGAGCCTATGTCGACGACCAGGACCGGATGGGCCAGGATATCATATCCGATCTGCAGATGTTTGGACTGACAGGCGCTGACCAGGGCAGCCCGGGATTCCGAGATGATCCTGGCAGGCGGATAGCCCACCTTCTCAAAAATACGGCGGTAGCGCTCTCTGGTATTTTTGTCCCAGCCGGCCGGACAGCCGACATAAAAACAGCAGTCCTCCCCCTGGACAAGGTCTCCGTTCTTATAGAGTTCGCCCAGAACGCCGCCCGCAAAACAGCGGATATCCGCTTCACTCTCCCGGTCCGTCAGGAAATGGCTCTTGAAGCGGAGTTTGCGTTCCGTCGCCCCGGGATGGTAGCAGGCGCCTTCTCCTATGATCAGCTCCTGATCGAGGAGCCTGGCGTAGGCCGTGATAAAGCTCTGGGCCTCACGGACCGTCAGCACCTGGGGCTCTTTTGCCCCTTCTCTGGGAAGTACACAGACGGCGCTTTCCGCGTCGCCCAGGTCAAAACCAAAAAATCGTTCCATAAATATCACCGGTTCTTTTCCATCAAATCTGCGGCCTGCCGTTCAGCTTCTGTATACAGCGGCGGCAAGGCCTTTCTTCAACAGTATGCCGTCCTCCACCAGGGCAGGACGCAGGGTGCCGTCAGACTGGGCCGGCATCATGTCGAACCATTTGCTGCGGTCCGGGCTGTAGTCCAATGTGTCAATGCCCTTACGGTGCAGGTAGAATCGGATCTCAGAGATGATCTCTTCCGCCCATTCCTCCTCTTTCTGGGTGTAGGCCTGCTCCAGCAGGCCGGCCAGGAGGTTCAGCTGGGGCGTGTCTGCTTCCCGGCGGATCTCGGCGGAATCCGCCATGTTGAGTTTCGCGGCATTTTCCACCTCTCCCAGATTACGGTCCACGACCGTCAGGACAGCCAGCAGGCTGTGATACAGCTTGTTATGGTCCAGGCTTACTTCATAATACTGCTCGCCGGCGGCCGGCCGCGCGGGAGCGTTCCCGCTCTTCCTGCCGGCATAGAAGGCCAGGCCAAGGCTGCCGGCCGTCAGCAGCAGGGCGATGAGCAGGCATGTCAGCATAGAACCTTTTCCGGCAAAGACCATGACCAGTACCGCGGCCGCGGCCATTACAACGGAGGCTGTCAACGGCAGGGCAGAACCCGCGCCGGCCTGCTTCCGGGGACCTGCGGAGGTCCGCTGATACGCGGAGACCTGACCTGCGCTGTCAGCCAGCGGCAGGGCGGCCTGCACCGTCTGCAGGGAATACAGGGCTTCTTCACTGACTCTTTCGTCCTGACAGTCCTGATTATATTTATAGAGGATCCTGCTGACTTCATCCTCCATGATCCGGATCGCCTCCTGCGGCTGACCGGCGCTTTCCAGCCGCTGCAGAAGCCGTTCCTTATCCTGTTCAAGTAATTCTCTGGTTCCCATGGCAGTTCCCCTGTTCCTGTTTGTGACCGGTGCCGGATCTGTATGTCCTGCTGTTCATGGCTGCTGTCGGATCTGTCTGTGTTCCGGCATAAGGGCAGACCTGTTTACAGACATTTTACCATCAGACGGGAAGGATGGACAGGTTTTTAGCAGGCGGGATCAAAAAGGCGGCAGCCGGGCAGCATTCCTGAAAGCGGGCCGCCGGCCTTCCTGCAGCCCAATTACCTGTTTTCCCGGGGGAAAAGCAAATTTTTCGTCCTTTTCGCAAAACAATGCAGACGGAACGGACAAAAACATGGTAAGATGTCAATTACGGCACAGGAAAGGCGCCGGCAGGCGAAAGGACTGCGGTCTGCAGCAGAAAGTATCTTCCGGACGCGGATGCCTGAGAAAACAGATTATAATCGAAGGGTAAGCCCCGACAGATAAAACAAAAAGAAAAGACGAAAAAAACCGGGAAGTAATACGGGAAAGGAATGAAAGGGAAATGCTGAAACTGGAACACATCTCATTCACGGCGGATGACAAGGAGATCCTGAAGGACATCAATCTGACTCTGGATGATCACTTTATTGCCATCACAGGCCCCAACGGCAGCGGCAAATCGACCCTGCTCAAGGTCATCATGGGCATTATCACGCCCGATACCGGCCGTATCCTGCTGGATGGCGAGGATATAACGGATCTTTCCATCACGGAGCGGGCCAGGAAGGGCATCAGCTTCGCGTTCCAGCAGCCGGTCCGGTTCAAGGGACTCCGGGTCAGAGACCTGCTGGAGCTGGCCGCCGGCCGGAAAAAGGGTAAAGAAGGGACAGAGGCCTTCTATCAGGCCTGCAGGACCCTCAACGCGGTAGGCCTGGATGCCAAAGAATATATCGGAAGAGAGCTGAACGATACCCTGTCCGGCGGCGAAATGAAGCGGATCGAGATTGCCATGGCAGCAGCCCGGGGGACAGCCCTGACCCTGTTCGATGAACCGGAAGCGGGCATTGACCTGTGGAGCTTCCAGAGCCTGATCCAGGTCTTTGAAAAGCTGTACCGGCAGACCTCCGGTACCATCATGATCATCAGCCATCAGGAAAGGATCCTGAACATAGCCGACAAGATCATTTATCTCAAGGACGGCGAGGTCCTGGAATATGACGAGGGCCGCAAGGTCATGCAGCATCTGGCAGAGGATATACAGCCTGTCCCGGACATGGGAGCCGCGGCACAGTAAAGGAAAGTGGGGAATAAGACATGGATGAAATGCAGAAACATCTGCTGAAAGAGGTGGCAGCCCTGGACGCTCTGCCGGTAGGCGCTTACAACATCCGCAGCAACGGGAAGAGCGCGGCCCGGAATACCACTGCGGAGATCGACATCGTGACCAAGGAAGACAAGCAGGGCATCGATGTGATCATCAAACCCGGCACAAAGAATAAGAGTGTCCATATTCCTGTCATCATCAGCCAGACAGGACTCAAAGAGCTGGTCTATAATGATTTCTTCGTGGGCGAGGACTGCGATGTCACCATCATTGCCGGCTGCGGGATCAGCAACTGCGGCGGTGAGGATTCCGAACATGACGGTGTCCACAGCTTTTTTGTCAAAAAGAACAGCAGAGTCAAATATATCGAGAAGCATTACGGCGAAGGGACCGGCAGGGGCAAGCGCCTGATGAATCCTTCGACGGTCGTGGAACTGGGCGAGAATTCCACCATGGAGATGGAGACCTCCCAGATCGGCGGTATTGACGACACGGTCCGGATCACAAGGGCAAAGCTGGAAGAGAACGCCTCCCTGATCGTACATGACAAGATCCTGACGGAGGGCGACCAGAAAGCCAAAGCGGAACTGGCGGTCCAGCTCAATGGGGACGGATCTACCTGCGATATGATCAGCCGCGGCGTGGCCAGAGGACAGAGCCGTCAGGAAGTCGTCATCAGCATTGACGGTAACGCGGCCTGCAGCGGACACGCGGAATGCGATTCCATCATCATGGAAAAGGGCGTGATCGTGGCGACCCCCCGGCTGACAGCCACCAATGTGGACGCGGCCCTGATCCATGAGGCCGCCATCGGCAAGATCGCCGGCGAGCAGCTGACCAAACTGATGACCATGGGCCTGGATGAGAAGGAAGCGGAGGAAATGATCATCCGCGGCTTCCTCCAGTAACTGTTTTCAGACGGGCCGGGGAGCCCGCTGACAGAAAAAGGGGACCTGCCATGAAAATTCACGGACTGCAGAAAATGACCCTGCTGGATTATCCCGGCAGAGTGGCCTGTACGGTCTTTCTGGGACAGTGCAATTTCCGCTGTCCCTACTGTCATAATTTTGAACTTGTCGACGGCAGCGCGCCGCCTGTTATGGAAACGGAGGAGCTGTATGCTTTTCTGGAAAAACGGCGGGGGCTGCTGGACGGGGTGGCCATCACAGGCGGGGAACCCTGCCTGCACCGGGACCTGCCCGACCTGATTACGGGCATCCGCCGTATGGGATACAGTGTCAAGCTGGATACCAACGGCAGCTATCCGGCCATGCTGGCCCGTCTGCTGCGGGAAGGCCTGGTCGATTATGTGGCCATGGATATCAAGAACGCGCCGGAAAAATACGCCAGGACGGCGGGGCTGCAGTCCATGGATACATCGCCGGTCCGCAAGAGCGTGCAGCTGCTGCTGGGACAGGACAGGATCGGATATGAATTCCGGACCACGGTCGTCGCCCAGCTGCATACGGCGGAGGATTTCGAGGTCATCGGACGTATGATCAAAGGAGCGCCGGCTTATTACCTGCAGCCCTTTACAGACCGGGAGACGGTCCCCTTCGGAGGCCTTTCCGCCCCTTCCGCCGCGGAAATGGAGCGTTACGCCGATATTGTCCGTCCATATGTGGCCTGTGTGGAGATCCGGGGCATGGATACGGCGGCGCAGTCCTGAAGCCCTTCCGGCCGGTGTCCGGAATGCTGCAAATCCCGGAAATTGGGGCGTGGGACCAGTGACCACAATATATTGTGTCCGAAAATAAATACTATAGAACATATTGATTTCATCCCTCTTTAGTGATACTATGACAATCGAACTGCAATCGATGTACCACAGATATCACATGAAGGGGGATATTTTTATGTATAAAGTAGTCAAAAGGGACGGAGCAATCGTTGATTTTCAGATCAGCAAAATCACCGACGCGATCACAAAGGCTTTCAAGGCACTGGAGAAGCAGTATCATCCCAGCGTCATTGAACTGATCGCGCTCCATGTTACAGCTGATTTTGAAGACAAGATCACGGACGGCCAGATTACAGTCGAAAGTATCCAGGACAGTGTTGAAAAGGTCCTTTCCGAGTCCGGCTACGCGGATGTGGCCAAGGCTTATATCCTGTACAGAAAACAGAGAGAGAAGGTCCGTAATGTCAATTCCGCCCTGCTCAATTATAAGGAACTGATCAATGATTATCTGCAGATCAACGACTGGAGGGTCAAGGAGAACTCTACCGTCACCTATTCGGTTGGCGGACTGATCCTGTCCAATTCCGGCGCCATCACGGCCAACTACTGGCTGAGTGAGGTCTATGACGAGGAGATCGCCAGGGCCCATCGCAGCGCTGCCATCCACCTTCATGATCTGTCCATGCTGACCGGCTACTGCGCGGGATGGAGCCTGAAGCAGCTGATCCAGGAAGGCCTCGGCGGCGTACCGGGCAAGATCACATCCGCGCCTGCCCAGCATCTGTCCACCCTCTGCAACCAGATGGTCAATTTCCTGGGCATCATGCAGAATGAATGGGCCGGCGCTCAGGCATTCTCTTCCTTCGATACCTATCTGGCGCCTTTTGTCAAGATCGACAATCTGTCCCAGAAGGAAGTCAAACAGTGCGTGCAGTCCTTTATTTACGGGGTCAATACCCCCAGCCGCTGGGGCACCCAGGCGCCCTTCTCCAATGTCACCCTGGACTGGACCGTACCCAAGGATCTGGCCAACCTGCCCGCGATCGTAGGCGGCAAAGAGCTGGATTTCACCTACGGTGACTGCCAGAAGGAAATGGATATGGTCAACAAGGCCTTCATCGAGATCATGATCGAGGGCGACGCCAACGGACGGGGCTTCCAGTACCCGATCCCGACCTATTCCATTACCAGCGATTTTGACTGGAGCGAGACAGAGAACAATAAGCTCCTCTTTGAGATGACAGCCAAATACGGCACGCCGTATTTCTCCAACTATATCAATTCCGACATGGAGCCCAACGATGTCCGCTCCATGTGCTGCAGGCTGCGTCTGGACCTGCGTGAGCTCCGCAAGAAATCCGGCGGTTTCTTCGGCTCCGGTGAGTCCACAGGCTCCGTCGGCGTTGTGACCATCAACATGCCCAGGATCGCCTATCTGTCCAAAGACGAGAAGGAATTTTACAGCCGTCTGGACGCCCTGATGGATCTGTCGGCCCGCAGCCTCAAGACCAAGAGG
Organism: uncultured Lachnospiraceae bacterium; assembly: GCA_902789735.1. Taxonomy (GTDB): domain Bacteria; phylum Bacillota; class Clostridia; order Lachnospirales; family Lachnospiraceae; genus CAG-791. The sequence continues at coordinate 138,842 of CADAOZ010000002.1, read as the reverse complement.
ACTGTTATCACCAGGCTGCTGGAGCAGGGACTCTATCCTTACACAAAGAGATATCTGGGAACTTTTGACAACCACTTCTCCACGATCGGCCTGATCGGCATGAATGAAGTGGGCCTGAACGCCAAATGGCTGAAGGCAGATCTGACGGATCCCAAAGTCCAGCGCTTCACTACGGAAGTTCTGAACCATATGCGTGAGCGGCTCTCCGATTATCAGGAGAAGTACGGCGATCTCTACAACCTGGAGGCTACCCCTGCCGAGTCCACCACCTACCGTTTTGCCAAGCATGATAAGGAACTTTATCCCGATATCATCACTGCCAACATGAACGGTACCCCTTATTACACCAATTCCTCGCACCTGCCGGTAGGCTATACAGAGGATATTTTCTCCGCCCTGGACATCCAGGATGAGCTGCAGACCCTTTATACCTCGGGAACCGTGTTCCATGCCTTCCTGGGCGAGAAGCTGCCCGACTGGAAAGCGGCCGCGGCCCTGGTCCGCAAGATCGCGGAAAACTATAAGCTGCCTTATTACACCATGTCTCCTACCTATTCTGTATGCAAGGATCATGGTTATCTGACCGGCGAGCACTTCACCTGCCCGATCTGCGGCAAGAAGGCGGAAGTCTACAGCCGGATCACAGGTTATTACCGTCCTGTCCAGAACTGGAATGACGGCAAAGCCCAGGAGTATAAGGACCGTCTGGTCTATGATATTGAGAACTCCCATCTGACCCATATGGGACCGGTCAGGGAAGGACAGAAGCCGGAAAGGCCCGCCTTCACCCCGGAGAGTCCGGAAAGCGGCACGGATACGGAAGCCAGGGTCCTGCTCTTCAAGACCCCTACCTGCCCCAACTGCAAGGCGGCCGGTGCCATCCTGGACAAGGCCGGTGTTTCCTATACGCTGCTGAACGCGGAAGAGGAACCTGCCCTGGTCAGAAAGTATGACATCATGCAGGCGCCTACGATGGTCCTGGTCAAAGGAAACGGCTTTGAGAAATACAGAGGTGTTTCTGAAATCAAAGGCTGGGCAGCCGGCAGGTAAGATCCTGCCCGTCTGCATGGCGGATCCACAGGCAGGAGACATGCCATGATTTATACACCCCTAACAAAAAAAGCCCTGCGGTTAAGCTTCGAGGTCCACAAAGACCAGACGGATCAAGGCGGCCTGCCCTATGTGTTCCATCCCTTCCATCTGGCGGAGCAGATGCCGGATGAGCTGACCACAGTCACAGCCCTCCTGCATGATACGGTGGAGGACAGCTGGGTCACGCCGGAATATCTGCGGGCCCAAGGATATCCGGAGGAAGTGATCGAAGCCATAGGCCTGCTGACCCATCCGGAAGGCGTTCCCTATATGGACTATGTGCGGAAGCTCCGGTCCAATCCCATCGCAAGGACCGTGAAACTGGCGGACCTTGCCCATAACAGCGATCTGACCAGACTGGACTATGTGGATGAAAATGCCCGCAGGCGGGCCCGCAAATATCAGAAAGCCAGAGACCTGCTGCTTTCCGGAAAGTGAACCGGCAAGTCAGACTTCCGGTCCCAAAACGGTTGACAGCAACGGTTTAGTGTGCTAAAGTATCCTAAACCGATGACGAAGAGGAGTAACTGCCCGGAACTCCGCAGAGAGCTGTAGATGGTGGGACTACGGCGTGGGAAAGGCAGTGAAGTGGGCTTCGGAGGGCGACCTGAACCGGAAACGGTAGGGAAGACGGAGTGTGAACTTCGTGAACAACATCAGGCATGTGCTGGCATGCCAGAGAGGATGGCCCATGGCCATCAAGCCGGGTGGCACCGCAGGAACGATGATTCGTCCTGTCCCGACATGCTGCGGGACAGGACTTTTTTTGTTTCCGGAAAAGGGATCCGGACGAAAAAAGCCTGTCCGACATAAATACAAAATGGTGGAGGAACACAAAATGGCAGAAGAAAAGAAGATCCCCTATAAGATTTACCTGACAGAAGATGAGATGCCCAGGGATTGGTATAATGTGCGGGCTGATATGGTCAAAAAGCCGGCCCCGCTCCTGAATCCCGCGACCCATCAGCCTATGACAGCCGAAGAGCTGGCAGGCGTATTCTGTGAAGAGCTGGTCCAGCAGGAGTTGGATAACGAACATCCCCTGATCCCGATCCCGGAAGAGATCCGGAATTTCTATAAGATGTACCGTCCTTCTCCTCTGGTCAGGGCATACTGCCTGGAGGAGAAACTGCAGACACCGGCCAAAATCTATTATAAATTTGAAGGCAACAATACTTCCGGTTCCCATAAGCTCAATTCCGCGATCGCCCAGGCCTATTACGCCAAAAAGCAGGGTCTGAAAGGCGTCACCACCGAGACCGGCGCGGGCCAGTGGGGGACCGCCCTGTCCATGGCCTGCGCGTATTTCGGCCTGGACTGTAAGGTCTACATGGTCAAGGTCTCTTACGAGCAGAAGCCTTTCCGCAGAGAGGTCATGCGGACCTACGGGGCCTCTGTGACTCCTTCCCCTTCCATGACCACGGAAGTGGGCAAAAAGATCCTGGCCGAGCATCCCGGGACCACCGGCAGCCTTGGCTGCGCCATTTCAGAGGCAGTTGAAGACGCGGTCTCCCATGAAGGATATCGTTATGTGCTGGGCTCCGTGCTCAATCAGGTCCTGCTGCATCAGTCTATTATCGGACTTGAGACCAAGATCGCTCTGGACAAATACGGCATCAAGCCGGATATGATCATCGGCTGTGCGGGCGGCGGCTCCAATCTGGGCGGCCTGATCTCTCCTTTCATGGGTGAGAAGCTGCGCGGAGAAGCGGACTACGATATCGTGGCGGTAGAACCGGCCAGCTGTCCCAGCCTGACAAGAGGCAGATACGCCTATGATTTCTGTGATACCGGCATGGTATGCCCCCTGGCCAAGATGTATACCCTGGGCAGCGGTTTCATTCCTTCCGCCAACCATGCGGGCGGCCTGCGTTACCATGGCATGAGCCCGGTTCTGTCCGAGTTGTATGATCAGGGACTGATGCGGGCCATCAGTGTGGAACAGACCTCGGTATTTGAGGCGGCGACAGAGTTTGCCAGATGTGAAGGCATTCTGCCCGCGCCCGAGAGCTCCCACGCGATCCGTGCCGCCATTGATGAGGCCATAAGATGCAAAGAGACCGGCGAAGAGAAGACCATTGTATTCGGTCTGACCGGTACCGGCTATTTCGATATGGTCGCCTATGAGAAGTTCAACAATGGGGAAATGACAGACTATATCCCTACGGACGCGGATCTGCAGCCCGGCTTTGACAGCCTGCCCAAAATCTGACCTGTACGGCGGAATACAGGATCCGGAAAAGCACATTGAAGGATCAGCAGCGTAAACGGAATATCCCTGCGGAAAACGGTAAATGAGCCGGCTTTCCGCAGGGATTTTTTTGATGTTTTCACAGGGTTGACTTTTCATATATAATGGATTTTACAGTCAGAATATTTTATAGCAGAACTTGTATCTGCCGCTGCCCGGCGGCGGTACTGAGAAACAGTGAAACGAGGAAACAGATGAATTATAAAATCAGCAACGGAAAGATCCTGCTGACCGGCCCGGACCGTCTGGAAACAGCGGAGCGGGATCTCTATATCCTGGATGGCCGGATCAGTTTCGGGCCGGCCGGCCTGCCTGAAGAGAGCTTTGAAGTCGTAGACGCTGCCCGCCATCTGGTCATGCCGGGCCTCATCAATATGCATACCCATGCCTACATGACCCTGATGCGTAATTACGCGGACGATGTGGGCTTTGACGAATGGCTGTTCAAACGGGTCATGCCGGTGGAGGACACCCTTCCTCTGGAGGGGGCCTACTGGGGATCCCTTCTGGCCTGCATGGAGATGATCCGGACAGGGACTACCACCTTTATGGACATGCACATGTTCCGGGGACAGTCCTGCAGGGCGGCCCTGGAGAGCGGCATGCGGGCATGGATCGGCAGGGGCCTGGTGGGAGCAGACCTGTACGGAGACGGCCTCTCCAGATTCCGGCAGGGCCTGGAGGAACAGGCGGAGTACGAGTGCGGCAGGATCCGCTTTACGCTGGCGCCCCACGCCATTTACAGCTGCGGGCCAAAGCTCCTGGAACAGGTGGCCCGGGAGGCCGCGGACCGCGGCATGCGCAAGCAGATCCACCTGTCGGAAAGTGACAATGAGGTTGACGACGCCCTGCGCAAGTATGGAAAGACACCTGTGGCGCTGCTTCGTGACACGGGCTTTCTGGATGAGAAGACCATCCTGGCCCACTGCGTCAAGATGCGGGGGGATGATATATCCATTATTAAAGAAGCCGGGTCCACCGTAGTGACCAATCCGGCCTCCAACGCCAAACTGGGCAACGGGTTTGCCCCGCTGCAGGATTTCCTGGACGCGGGCATCCAGGTATGCCTGGGTACGGACGGCACCTGCAGCAACAATACCCTGAATATGTTCCGGGAGATGGGGCTGGTATCCCTGATCCACAAGGCAATCCACAGAAATCCCGTCACCGCGCCTGCGGACACAGTGGTCCGTATGGCCACTGCCAATGCCGGCAGGGCCCTGGGTTTGGCGGGAGAACTGGGCGTGATCGCGGAGGGGGCCCTGGCGGATCTGATCTTCCTGGACCTGGATGCCCCTTCCATGTTCCCTGTCAACAACCCGGTCTCGGCCCTCTGCTATTCGGCCTGCGGATCGGAAGTGGATTCCGTCATGATCGACGGCAGTTTTGTCATGCGTAAGGGAGAATATACTTCCATCGACGCGGAACGGGTAAGATATGAAGTACAGAAAGTCGCGGATCAGTATCTGTGATCCCACAGGAGGAAATACATGAGTAATATCAGAGACGCTTCCCTGGCACCTTCCGGGAGAAAAAAGATTGAATGGGTCCGGTCTTTCATGCCGGCCCTGTCTGTCATCGAGAAACAGTTCGAACAGGAACGGCCTTTTGAAGGCCTGCGGGTGGCGGTATCCGTACATCTGGAGGCCAAGACGGCCAATCTGGGCCTGGTCCTGGCAAAAGGCGGCGCCCGGGTCTTTCTGACCGGCTGCAACCCCCTGTCTACCCAGGATGACGTGGCGGCTGCCATTGCCGGCATGGGTGTGGAGACCTTCGGCAAATACGGGGTATCAGAGCAGGAGTACGAGGACCTGCTGGCCCAGACCCTGTCCTGCCATCCCCACCTGATCGTGGACGACGGCGGTGACCTGATCAATCTGCTGGGCGGCCGGTGCAGGGAGTACGCGGACTGTCTGATCGGCGGCTGTGAGGAGACGACCACCGGCATCCACCGGCTGCGGGCACGGGAACGGGAAGGGATCCTGCCCTGCCCCATGATGGCCGTTAACGACGCCAAAGCCAAGCACTATTATGACAATAAATACGGTACAGGCCAGTCTGTATGGACTGCCATCATGGATACGACCAATCTGATCGTGGCCGGCAAGACGGTCGTCGTGGCCGGATACGGCTGGTGCGGCAAGGGTACGGCCATGCGGGCCAAGGGGATGGGCGCCAATGTCATCATTACGGAGATCGATCCTTTCAAGGCCCTGGACGCCACCATGGACGGTTTCCGGATCATGCCCATGGACGAAGCGGCCAGATACGGAGACATTTTTGTGACGGTGACCGGCTGTAAGGACGTGATCACGGAAAAACATTTCCGGATCATGAAGGACCAGGCCGTCCTCTGTAACGCGGGGCATTTTGACTGTGAGGTCGACGTGGCCTGGCTGCGGGATCATGCCGTCCGGGCAGAGGAGCGCAGGAAAAATATCATAGGCTATACCCTGGAAGACGGCAGGACCCTCAATGTCCTGGGCGAAGGCCGGCTGGTCAATCTGGCCTGCGGCATGGGACATCCGGCTGAAATCATGGACATGTCCTTCGCGGTCCAGGCCCTCAGCCTGAAATGGCTGGCGGAGCACAGGGACAGCCTGGAGACCCGTGTATATGATGTTCCGGATTCGATCGATGATGAGATCGGCCGCTGCAAGCTGGCCGCCACGGGTCTTGCCATTGACCGGCTGACGCCCGATCAGGAGGCTTATCTGAACGGCTGGACCGCCCAGTGACAGGCCGGCGCGGCTGCGCAGGCCCGGGCAGAACAGCCCGGACAGAGCAGTATGGACGGAGGAGACAGAGAATGGAGCGGAATATGGCTGACAAAGTAATGAATACGGAAGATACACAGACGGCTGTATCCGGCAGAAAACTGGCGGTACTGTTCCCGGGGATCGGTTATCACTGTGATAAGCCCCTGCTGTATTACGCGGGAAAGCTGGCAGCGGCTCATGGCTACGAGATCATCCGGATTTCCTATCATGACCTGCCCGGCAGGATCATGGGCAATGACGAAAAGAAAAGGGCAGCCGCCCTTCTGGCCCTGGAACAGGCCCGGGAGCAGCTGGCGGATGTGGACTGGCAGGTTTACGATGATATCGTCTTTATTGGGAAGAGCATCGGAACGGTAATTGCCGCAATGGTCCGCCGGCAGGGGCAGATTCCCTGCAGAACGGTATGCTATACGCCTCTGAAAGAGACGTTTCTGTACGCGGCGGGAGAGGCCATTGTATTCCATGGGACTGCAGATCCCTGGGAACCGGACGATGAGGCAGTCAGGGAGGGCTGCCGCAGGACCGGCCAGATCCTCTATATCTGTCCGGGCGGCAATCATTCCCTGGAGACAGGGGATATCCTGGGGGACCTGGCCTATCTGCGTGAAGTCATGGAGCTGACGGACCGCTGGCTCCGGTAAAACCGGCAGAGATGGGAAACCTGCCGGAACAGAGATGACAGGAGAAAAATGACTGAGAGAAAAAATGATCTGAATGAAAAACTGGAAAAACTGAAGACATATATCCGGGAGCGGAAGCGGTATCAGACGGGGGTGGATGTGTGGAATACTCTGTAAACATTATCATGGCGGATCCGGCCGGCAACCGTACAGCTTTTATCACGGATCCGGTGCCTGCCCGCCTGCATGCCGCCTTGGGCGCCGCCATCGTGGCGGATGAGGAACTGGACGCGGAACAGGCAGGCTTTATCACCATGCCCGGTCCCGGACATCCGGGACATCTGCAGATGAGCGGCGGTGAATTTTGCGGCAATGCTTCCAGGAGCTTCGGCTATCTGATCGGCAGAGAGCAGCACATGCGGACCGGGGAAAAGGTCACCATTACTGTTTCGGGAGCCGGGGAACCCCTGCAGGTCACAATGGGAGAAGGGGGAGCGGAAGCCTGCATGCCGCTGCCGGAAAAGACCGGCAGGATCCAGGTCCCCGGGGCCGGGACATTTCCCTTTGTGAAATTTACGGGCATTACCCATCTGATTCTGGAGGACCGGGAAACGGATCCCGTACTGGCAGAACGGATCATTGACTATTTGCGGGCATGCACAGACTGGCCGGCCATCGGTGTTATGTTTCTGCAGGGGGAGAATCTGCGGCCCTATGTCTGGGTCAGAGAGCTGGAGACCCGGGTCTGGGAAAGGAGCTGCGGCAGCGGCACTCTGGCCTGTGCCGTATGGAAAAGCCGTCTGGAACTGGATGGCATGTTCCGTCTGGAGCTGACCGAGCCCGGCGGCCGTCTTTATGCCAGGGTCATCAGCAGGAAGGGAAGGATTGCCGAGGCCGGGATCGGAGGGCCCGTCCGCCTGGAAAAGCCGGTCATCAGAACCTATCATCTGAATCCGGACGCCTGATCTGTCCATAGACACACAAAAGGCAGGTACCTTGCGGTGGCCTGCCTTTCGTGCTCATAGCTAGATTTGATTAGGTTTAGGGATTGATTGTATTTTATCACAGGAATACACTGCGTCAAGTCAGTTGTCACAAATGTCAAGGGATATTTTTGTAAAAAATTCCCTGTAATCCTTAAGAAACAGACAGAGGAATATGGAAAGATATTGTCAGAACACACTGGACTATTATAACAGCCACGCGGACAGCTTTCGGGCGGATACCATTCACGCTTCCATGTCCGCCCTGCAGGAGGAATTTCTGGAGATGCTGCCGGCCGGCGGCCGGATCCTGGACCTGGGCTGCGGGCCGGGCCGGGATACCCGCCTGTTTCTGGAGCGGGGGTTCCGGGTAACGGCGGTAGACGGATCGGAGGAGCTCTGCAGACTGGCGGAGGACTTTACCGGGCAGCCGGTGATCTGCTCTACCTTTCAGGAATTCCGGCCCGGGGAAACCTATGACGGGATCTGGGCCTGCGCCTCCCTGCTGCATCTTCCCAAAGAGGAGATTGTCCGGGTCATCGAAAGGCTGTCCCCGTACCTGCGGGAAGGAGGCGTATTCTATATGTCCTTTAAATACGGCAGTTTTTCAGGAGAGCGGAACGGACGCTTCTTTACAGATCTGACGGAACAGGATATGGACGGGATCCTTGCGGGAATCCCTGCCCTTGGCCTGGTCCGCTATGCGCGCACCGGAGATGTCCGGCCCGGCCGCGGCCATGAAAAATGGCTCAATGTCTATCTGGAGAAAAGGACGGTCCGGGAACCGGAAAATGACGGACTGGGATAAAGAGGCCACATCCGGGCCCGGGTTTTCTTGACAAGACGGAGAATATGTATTAAAACATAGGATGTAAATTATATAAATCGCTGGGGGAGCAAAATGCTGAGAAACCGGATTTCCGGTGACCCTTATCACCTGATCCGGGTAATACCGGCGAAGGGAAGCACATATTTGCTTTGGAGCGGCGCGCTCCGGAGCGGTATTGTTTTTTGATCTCCTGACGAACTGTCCAAGGAGGTTTTTTTATGTCGATTTTTGTAACAGCAGATGGCGGGCTTACGACCGCCGGTTATGGATTGTTCGTTTTCATGGCCTTTGCCGCGCTGATCGCGGCGGGCGCGATCGCGGGGAAAGTGTCCGGCAGGAAAATGACTGCAAAGGCGCTGGCTTACTGTGCCCTGGGGATTGCCCTGGCGGAAGTCACCAGCTATATCAAAGTATTTGCTCTGCCTTTCGGAGGTTCGGTCACATTATTTTCCATGCTGTTTATCGTACTGATCGCCAACTGGTATGGGGCGGGCACCGGTATCCTGGTCGGTTTCGTCTATGGAATCCTGCAGTTCATACAAGAGCCGTATTTCCTTTCCGTTCTGCAGGTCTGCTGTGATTATCTGCTCGCTTTCGCGGCCCTTGGCCTGGCAGGCTTCTTCTATAAGAAGAAACATGGCCTGGTCATCGGGTATATCGTGGGTGTTCTGGGCAGAGGCGTTTTCAACGCGCTGGCGGGGTATCTGTTCTGGATGGAATATATGCCGGAAAATTTCCCGAAGAGCCTGGCCGCTTTATATCCGGTCATCTATAACTTCTCCTTCCTTCTGGCGGAGGCGGTTCTGACACTGATCGTGATCAATATCCCTGCCGTCAGGAATGCCCTGAACCGGGTCAGGATCATGGCGGCCGACTGACCGCACGACAGGCACAGCCCCTGAAAAAGTGGAGGGCTGTGCCTGCTTTTTGATTGCGGGGATCATGAAACGCGGGGGAAGGATCGGTACGCAGTGTTCATCAAAACGCGCATAAGGATGAAATTCATAAATCTGTTGTTGACAGATTTTAAAAGCGGCTTTACACTAAACGACAATAAACTTAAAAAGCCTGCGGTATATGGCCCGTTTCGTTTGAAACAGAGAGGGCTGCGGCGGGCAGGGATTTGTAACGTTTTTGATCAAAGGAGAAAACTATGGCATTTTATTACACCGAACCTTCCCGCACTTTTGGAGAATACCTTCTTGTACCTGGTTATTCCTCATCAAATTGCGTTCCCACAGCAGTCAGTCTGAAAACACCCCTGGTCAAATACCGCAAAGGGGAAGAGGACTGTCCCTTTACAATGAACATCCCCATGGTATCCGCCATCATGCAGTCTGTTTCCGGCGACCGCCTGGCGATCGCGCTGGCCAGACAGGGCGGTGTTTCTTTTATTTACGGATCACAGTCACCGGATTCCGAAGCGGAAATGGTACGCAGGGTCAAAACCTATAAAAAAGGCTTTGTAACCAGTGATTCCAATCTTTCTCCTGACAATACCCTGGCTGACGTACTGGCCCTCAAGGAAAAGACAGGCCATTCAACCGTAGCGGTTACAGATGACGGTACTGCCCATGGCAGACTGGTGGGCGTTGTCGCCTCCAGAGACTACAGGATTTCCAGAATGAGCCTGGACCTGAAGGTCGCTGATTTCATGACGCCCCTGGACAAGCTGGTAACAGCTCCCGCGGATACCAGCCTGCATGACTGCAACGATATTATCTGGGACAACAAGATCAATTCCCTGCCGCTTCTGGACAAAGAAGGCCGTCTGCAGTACATGGTATTCCGGAAAGACTATGACAGCCATAAGACCAATAAGGATGAGCTGCTGGATACCCATAAGAGCTATGTGGTCGGCGCGGGTATCAACACCAGAGATTATGAGGAAAGAGTTCCCAAGCTCATTGAGGCGGGCGCGGATGTACTCTGCATCGACTCGTCCGAAGGATACAGCGAATGGCAGTCCAGAACAATCGGATGGATCCGTGAGCAGTATGGCGATACTGTCAAAGTAGGCGCGGGCAACGTTGTTGATAGGGACGGCTTCCGTTTCCTGGCCGAAGCAGGCGCTGACTTTATCAAGATCGGTATCGGCGGCGGTTCCATCTGTATCACCCGTGAGACCAAGGGCATAGGCAGAGGACAGGCGACCGCGGTACAGGAAGTCGCGGCGGCCAGAGATGAGTATTTCAAGGAGACCGGCGTATATATCCCGATCTGCTCCGACGGCGGCATCGTATATGATTATCACATTACCCTGGCCCTGGCCATGGGTGCGGATTTTGTCATGCTGGGCAGATACTTCGCCAGATTCGACGAGAGCCCGACCAACCGTCTCCTGATCAACGGCAACTATGTGAAAGAGTACTGGGGAGAAGGCTCCAACCGTGCCCGCAACTGGCAGAGATATGACCTGGGCGGCGCGACAAAGCTCAGCTTTGAGGAAGGCGTAGACAGCTACGTCCCTTACGCGGGCTCCCTGGCCGACGGCGTGCAGAGTACGCTGTACAAGGTCAAATCCACCATGTGCAATTGCGGCTGCCTCTCCATTGAAGAGCTGCAGCAGAAAGCCAGACTGACCGTCGTATCTTCTACTTCGATCGTAGAGGGCGGCAGCCATGACGTAATCCTGAAGAACAGCAAGAGCTTTGACTAAGGGAAGACCTGCCGGATATTTGAGATAAGATATCTGTAATGGCGATAGATGCCGGCACAGAATACTGTCACATAACAGCAGAAAGTAAAAACCTGTCATAAAGCAGAAAAAATGCAGCAGCCGCGCGGACTGCTGCATTTTTCAGTATCTTTGTGAATAATAAAACAACAGATCATGAAGAAGATTTATCACTTTCCTTCATAGGTCAGAGCGGAATACAGAGGATATTTGCCCAGCTTTTCGCGGCCTTTGAGGCCAGCCAGTTCCATCAGGACAACGACGCCTGCGATTTCACCGCCCAGGCTTTCGATCAGATGCGCCATGGCCAGGTTTGTGCCGCCGGTCGCGATCAGGTCATCGACCAGAAGGACCTTCTGTCCAGGCTGGATGGCGTCCTTATGAATTTCCAGAGTAGCGGTGCCGTACTCCAGCTCGTATTCTACGGAGACTGTTTCACGGGGGAGCTTACCCTTCTTACGGATCAGGACAAGGGGCTTGTGCAGGTTGTAGGCAATGGGCGCGCCGAAGCAGAAGCCTCTGGACTCAGCGCCGGCTACAACATCAAAATCCACATCCTTGACCAGTTCCTGCATTTCATCAATGGCCAGCCTCAATCCGTCAGCGTCCTGCAGGACACTGGTGATGTCACGGAACATGACGCCGGGCTCCGGGAAATCCGGGATTGTCAATACATAATCTTTTAATTCTTTCATGGGTAACTCCTTTCGTGGAAAAACCTTTCGTGGAAACCTCCTCGTTGAAATTTCTTTCGTTGAAACTCCTTGCAGGTGCTCCGCTGCCATTATATACATAAATGGTGTTGTTTTTCTTCTATTATAAATACGGATTGATTTCATAACAAGACCTCATCGCAAGACTCCCTTCAAAAACAGGGACCCGGGCATGCGAAAACTGTAGCGATTCTTATTATTGGCAGAAGTATATGGATAATGGTATAATATGCCAAAGGGAAATCCTTTAGAAAAACAAGACAAAAATGGATAAAGGAGGCTGCTATGAAATTTTATAAGTGCGAAAAATGCGGTAAGATCGCTGTTCTTTTCCGTGAGTCCCAGTGCCCTACAAAGTGCTGCGGCGAGGCCATGGTCGAGATCGTTCCCGGCACTGTTGACGCTGCAAGAGAGAAACATATCCCGGATATTGTCAAAGACGGCAATGTCATAAAGGTCAGCGTTGGCTCTGTGGAGCATCCCATGCTGGACGCCCATTATATTGAATGGATCATTGCGGAGACCAACAAGGGCTTCCAGAAGAAAGACCTTAAGCCCGGCGACAAGCCTTACGCTGAGTTCGTTATGGCAGACGGTGAAGAGCTGACAGCAGCTTACGAGAGCTGCAATCTGCATGGTATCTGGAAGGCAGAGGCATAAGCCCGGACCAACCGCAGCCATCGGACTGTAGAGACAGACGGACAATTAAATAAACAGGAAGTTTACGGCAGGACACTGCAAAAAGGGCCCTGCCGTATTTTTTTACACGGAATGATGAATATAAGTGGGTAAAAAGATTGAGATATACAGTTGAAAGCAGGTTTTCCGGTCGTGCCGGAATCCCTGACGGATACGCAATGGATTGTTTGTGTATCTGTCAGGGATTTTTATACGTATATAATTTGGATGAATCCGGCTTCTCCGTGTATAATGATTGGCATAGGCGTTTTAACACCATGCGGAGCTGAATCGTAAGGCAAAGCGGGAAAGAAGCGCTGTCGAAAGGAGAAGGAGCATGAGGGTTTGGAGAAATCATCTGGCAGTATGCATGCTGATCATAGCTGTTCTGCTGCAGAACACAGCGGCGGTTATGGCGGCTGAAAACAGCGGGACAGATACGACCGGCGATCCGATGGTACAGTCGGAGGAGGAAGTACGGACACCGGAAGAAGAGAATGACAATGACGAGGCAGCCAAAGAGCAGGATCCTTCCGATGAGGAAGAGGTGGAACAGGATCTGCCGGAAGAAGATTCCGCGGAAGCTGCCGCTGATGAAACGGCAGATGGCAGCGATACCGCTGCGGAAGCAGGGACAGACGTAGCTTCCATGGAAGCGGAGGAGAGCGATGAGGCAGTTCCTGTCGAAGCTGCGCCGGAAACCGCTTCCACAGATATGACAGCGGCGGAAGAGATCGCGGAGGACTCCATTGAGCCCCTGCTGGCAGCGACCACGATTTCAGTGAAGGATACGGCCTATGGAGCCAGGGGAGACGGGAATACGGATGATACCCAGGCGATCCAGAAGGCGCTTAACGTTGCCCGGGGCGCGTCCGCGGACAAGCCTCTGACAGTCCGGGTGCCTGCCGGTACTTACAAGATCAGCGCGGCCCTCAGGATCTATTCCTATACAAATCTGGAACTGGCATCCGGAGCGACGATCCGCAGGTCCGGCACTTCCATCATGCTGATCAATGCCGGGGAAGGTACAGGCGGCTATGACCAGCTGATCGATGTAACGATCCAGGGCGGTACCTGGGACGGAAACATCAGCAGTACGTCAACATCTCCTGTGAACAATCTGATCTATCTCTGGCATGGCAGAAATATTACCATCCGGGATACGGTGCTGACGAAATGCGTCGGTACCCATCATATTGAACTGACAGGTGTGAAGGACAGTACGATCTCCAATGTCACTTTTAAGGATATGGTCCGTTATTCCGGAATCAGCTATCCTGCTCTGGACGGGGATGGGACAGGCAATACGGCGCCTGCCAGCGGGGAGGCCACGGATATTTCGGAGGCCCTGCAGCTGGACTACGCGTCGCAGGCCACCAGCAGCGGCGCGGTCCCTCTGGATGGTACCATCTGCAGGAATATCACGGTCAGCGGCTGTACGTTTACCAACTGTTTTTCGGGTGTCGGCAGCCATCACGCCAAGGACGGCGGCGCGGCCGCGGATATTACCGTTACCGGCTGTACCTTTGACAATATCGGCTATGCCTGTGTGATCTCCAGAAGTTTTAAGAATCTGCAGATCAATAACTGTACGGCCACGGACGTATCCGAATTTCTGTATGCGGCCAATAACACGGAGGCTGCTGTTAAGAACTGTACGGTCACCTGCACCGGGGCATCCAGAAAAACAGCCAATTCTCTGTTGAATACCTTTAATATTCTTGGCTCCAGACTGACGATGACCGACTGTACAGTGAACGGCATTGACCGTGACTTCTTAAATCTGAATGACGGGTCGACAGGCGTGCTTACCAATAATACAGTTACCTGGTCCAAACCCTGTATCGCGACTCCGGTATTTGTGTCCTCCGGATCCGATCTGACAATGACGGGGAACAAGCTGACAAATAATGGTTCAGGGACCGGCTACAACACGGTCCAGTGTCAGGAATCTTCTACGCTGACTGCCAAAAACAATACTATTACGAATGCCGAGATGGCGGCCTTCCGGATCAAAAGCGGCGCGACAGCGACACTAACCAATAATACGATCACCGGATCAGGCACCAACGGGATCAGTGCCGAAGAAGCGGTCATGAATGTCAGCGGCGGAACGATCAGGAACACGTCCAAAAACGCGGTGGTCTTCCAGAGCGGCGGTTCGGGGAGTCTTGCCAATGTGAATATCCAGACAGCCGGCAATAATGGTGTGACCCTGTACAAGGGCGGCAGCGCTGCGGTCGGTAAGGTCTCAATCACGAAATGCCGGATCTACGGTTCCGCCGGCAGCGGAATCTATGCCAACAGCGGGACCCTGACGATCCAGGGCAATGTGATCAAGCCCAGGAACTACGATACGACATGGGGGATCCAGCTGTCTGCGGGTCCGACAGGCACCGTCACAAGGAACGCGGTCGGAGGCAAGGGGATCGCCAACGATTCCAAAGCTTCCGTGAACAGCAATGCCGCCGGCAAGCTGGCCGGCAGGTTCATGGTCATCTATTATTCCAGTGAATCGGCCAATCCTTCGGGAATCTGCTCGCTGGTCACCTATGGCACCAGTACAGCCCTGAAGACGATCTCCCAGCTGTATATGTCCAAATCCGGCTATGTCTTCGCGGGCTGGAAGGCCTACAGAGATGATAAGGACATGTGGTACGCGGATTCTTCTTCCGGCTCTGCCTGGGTCAAACTGACCAATGGAAAGCTGCCTTCCGGATATACCTATCACCTGTACGGCAACGGAGCCAAAGTGGCCAAGACTGCGCCGGCCGGCAGCATCGTCAGCATGTACGCGGTCTGGGAGAAGCAGCAGTTCACGATCCATTATCATAAGACAGAATCCGATTCTGCCGCTTCTGTAACAACGACCGTGCCTTACGGGACCAATACCGCTACCAAATCGACTTCCTCCCTGGGATTTGCCAGGAGCGGCTCTACCTTCAAAGGCTGGATGGTCTACAGGGAAATCGATAAGAAGTGGTATTATACCAACGGTTCCCAGAACGGATGGTATGCCAAAAACAACCAGCCGGCCGGCTATTATTTCAAGCTGTATACCGATGGATGTTCAGTCGCGAAGACAGCCCAGTATGGCAGGGTCCATTTCTACGGGCGCTGGAATCCGGATACATTCACCATCAAATATCATAAGACAGATTCCGACGGGGCATCTTCCGTAACAACAAAGGTCACGTACGGGACCAGTACGGCAACGAAGACGGCTTCGGCGCTGGGCTTCACCCGGACCGGGTACAGCTTCAAAGGCTGGACTGTCTACAGGGAATACGATAAGAAATGGTATTACAGCAGCGGGACAAAGAGCGGCTGGTATATAAAAGGAAAGCAGCCCTCAGGATATACCCTGAAGATCTATACCAATGGATGCACGGTGGCCAAAACAGCCGCTTACGGAAATGTACACCTCTACGGACAGTGGAAAAAGAAATGACAGGTCCTGATGCGGATATAAGGAAGTGAGAAAATCCCTCCCGGATCTGCCTGCGGTAAGGCGCGGGCAGATCCGGGAGGGATCCTTTTGTCAGTCAGTGAACAGGCGGGAGGCCTTCGCAAGACGCTCCTCAAACTGGTCGTAGAAATCCCGGTCAGGGTCATAGGGGATGCCGTAAAAGGTCTGCAGCAGGAAGAGGTTGATCTGCTGATTGAGTTCCGGATTCTGTGAACGGGCAAGCCCGGCCTGGGCGTCCCTGACAAAATAGTGCCAGCTGGATACAAAGGCTTCGTAGCGGGGCAGGTCGGGAATATCCAGCCATTTGCGGATCCGGACCTTGGTCTTGCCCGGCATGTCACAGCCTCCCGGAACGATAAAGTACTGAAAACCTTTTCCGTCGTATTGACGGCCCAGAGGGAAGAGCCTGCAGAATCCCGGACGGAAGCAGTGGATCCCGCAGCGGCCGTCACTGCCCAGAAAGCTGCAGCAGCCCCGGCTTTTTTCCATCAGCAGATGAGGGATGGCCAGGCCCTGCTCAGCGTGCAGGGCAATCCGGACATCCAGCAGGTCTTCAAATGTGCAGTTCAGATTTTTACAGAGCATGGCTATATCATAAGGGTCCAGATGGACGGTATCCCCCATGCCCCGGCAGCAGTCGCCGCAGCCTTCACAGGAGATACAGGGAAGTTTTGCCATGTCTCTTGCGCGCATTAGTTTTTCCATAGCCTGTATTATAGACAGAATCCGCTGCTTTGAAAAGGCATAGCCGCCGACAGATTTGTGTTACAATAATGCGTGTCGGATTTTATCAGATGACTCCGGAGAAGAATAAATATGTGTAGAAGCAATCGAATGCGAAAATTTCTGTACTGTATGACAGCGGCCCTGACTTGTCTCATGCTGACAGCCTGCGCAGCAGTGTCTGTCAATGCCGGAACCGGGGAAAGTGGGACGGGACCGGCGCGGCGCCCGTCTCCCGTGTTCACGGAAGACCAGGCCGAAAAGAGCAGCATCCCAAATGAAGATCTGGCGGACAGAAAGTCCGCGGAACAGCAGGAGAAAACAAAAGAAGCGGAGGAGGTCACGATCCTGGCGGTCGGGGACAATCTGATTCATACATCAGTCTATGAAGACGCGGAGACAGCGGAGGGATATGATTTCCGTCCCATGTATCAATACGTAAAGGAACAGATATCCCGGGCGGATATCGCGACCGTCAACCAGGAAACGCCGCTGGCGGAATCGGTGTACGCCGTTTCAGGATATCCGGCCTTTAATTCCCCGGATGCGGCGGGAGACGCCCTGATCGATACGGGCTTTGACGTGATCAATCTGGCCAATAACCATATGCTGGACAAGGGCACAAAGGGGGCACTGGCCACCCTGGCTTACTGGGAAGAGAAAGGCATTCCTGCAGTGGGTTTCTACGCGTCAGAGGAAGACGCGGACCGGATCCGGATCGTCGAAAAGAACGGCATTAAAGTGGCTTTTCTGGGCTATACCCAGATTTCCAACAGCCGCATGCCTTCCGGCACGGATTGTGTCATGATCTTCACATTACAGGAGGAGCGGATCCGGGAACAGATCCGGAAGGCCAGGCAGCAGGCTGACCTGGTCGTGGTCCATACCCACTGGGGAACAGAGAACACCTTCCGGGTCGATGCCTCTGTCAGAGTTCTGGCGCAGAAAATGGTGGACTGGGGCGCGGATATTATAATCGGCAATCATCCCCATGTCCTGCAGGAGCTGACGGTCCTGACAAGGGAAAGTGACGGGACCCGATGTCCGGTCATCTATTCCCTGGGCAATTTTATAAGCGCCCAGAAGATCGGCTCCAACCTGCTCAGCGGTATGCTGACTGTAAAAGCGGTCCGGGATCCTGCGACCGGCAGGGTCCGCCCTGCAGCCATGTGCATGGATCCGATTGTTACTTATTATGAAGACGGCAGACAGGGCTTCCGTATTTACCCTCTGGAAGATTTTACGGAAGAAATGGCGGCAGACCATGGCGTTCACGAGTTTGATTCCATGTCCATGGAGAAGCTGCGGCAGATCGTAGAGGACGCGGTGCCGGCCCGCTACCTGAATACCATGGGAGAACTGGAGGAACCGGAATAGAGCCGGCATGCTTTCCGTTCCGGTAGCGGCAGGATCTTCCTGCAGATTTTTTCTGTTATGATCAATGAAACAGGTCCATACCGCCATTTTTCGAAACGGCGGTGCGGACCTGTTTATTGTTGAGATATTTAAAAATGAGTACTTTTTAATCTAACCGTGGATGTGGATCAGGGCATATTATTTGCTGTCAGAATCTGCGGACCCGTTACCGGCAGGTTCATCACCGGCGGGCTTGTCTTTAGTGGAATCGCTGACCCTGCCATCCGTTTCCCTGTCCGCAGGCTCGCTGACACTGCCGGTTTTCTCATCGGCCGCTTCGCTGTCGCTGTCAGCCTTCTCACCGGAAGATTCGCTGCTGCCGGAAGCCCCTTCTGCTGCGGAAGAATCTTTTTTATCCTTATCGGAAGATTCCTTTTTGTCGTCCTCCTTCCGCTCCACCAGATCCTCCAGGGTGATCTTCATCATATCCTCCTGGGTGGGATTTTCCATGGCGGCAACACGCCTTGCCTGGTTGGTGATGATTTCCTCGAACATATTGCGGATTTCCCGGGCGTTGGCGAAATTCTCCAGCTGCTGGAGCTTGCGCAGGACGATCAGGGAGCGGATCTGGTGCTTTACTTCTTCCTCAACGACATAATCGTACTTTTCGCAGTTCATATAGAAGATCTGCTCCAGCTCATCGGTGGTATAGTCGGGGAATTCAATATATTTATTAAAGCGGGATTTCAGGCCGGGATTGCTGTTGATGAATTTCTCCATGGGAGCGGTATAACCGGCGACGATGACGACCAGGTCATCCCTGTGGTCTTCCATGGCCTTCAGGATTGTATCGACAGACTCCTGGCCGAAGGTATCCTGTTCATTGGAGGTCAGGGCATAGGCTTCATCGATGAAGAGGACGCCGCCCATGGCCGCTTTGATTTTTTCCTGGGTCTTGAGAGCTGTCTGTCCGACAAAACCGGCGACCAGTCCGGACCGGTCGGTCTCCACCAGCTGTCCTTTGGACAGGACACCAATCTGCTTATAGAGCCTGCCGATAATTCTGGCAACGGTCGTCTTGCCGGTTCCCGGATTGCCGGTAAAGACCAGATGCAGGGATACAGGGACAGACTTCAGGCCCTGGTCTTTGCGCATCTTCTGGATCTTGACAAAATCCATCAGTTCTTTGACATCCGATTTGATCGATGCAAGGCCAATCAGCTGGTCCAGCTCCTCCATGGGATCTTTCTCGGGCTCCTGTGGAGCTTCTGCTTCCGCCCCGCCGTCTGAACCGCCGGGGCCGGCAGGGATGGCCAGCTGCTCATCCATATCCTTCAGGAGATTTTTGGCTTCGGACAGGGCGTCCTGGGCGTTTTTGACCGCGTCATCCTCGGACAGCGTGGGTTTTTTCGCGGGTGCTTTGGACTTGTCTGTTCCGGGCCGGCCGGCGGGACGGGCAGTGTTCTTCCTGCCGTCGGATCTGTTCCCGGCAGTTCCGCGGCCATTGTTCTTTCCGGCGCCGCTGCCGGAGCCTCTTCCGCTGCCGGAAGAACTGCCGAACATATCATCATAAAGACTTCTCAGTAAATCATCGTTCATCATAGAAAGATCCTCTCATTTGTATGAATCGCTTCTGCATATTCGAGAATGTGATCCGCGGGCTTCTTTTTTCAGACTCTGTCATTTGCGTTTTTTCTGCCGCGGATTCCTATAACAGTATATGAAATCCATTGGAAAAATGCAAAAGGTTAGTGTTGACTAAGAGCAAAGCCGGTCCATATACTTGAAAAAAATCACTGCACAGGAAGTGATTCTCTTAAAAACAGAACGTATGAGGGAGTAGCAGGCATTTTCGGATGTGATAAGTCAACATACTGGCCCCGGGGCCTGGCTTATCTTAGAATTGCGAGACTCATGTATGACAATTGTGCTGTACATGGCTCGGACTGTATCCTTTCGTGACCAGGCGCGGTACAGACTGCGGCCTGGCTTTTTTTTGCCGGCCGGAACCGGCGGCAGGCTGCCCCCTTAAAGAGGAAGAATCGATGATCAACGGAGTCTGGATTTTCATTGCAAACAGTATACTGCTGGGCGCGGGCCTTGCCATGGACGCTTTTTCGGTCTCCATGGCCAACGGGTTGAGGAATCCCGGTATGGAGACAGGAGAGAACTTCCGGATTGCCGGAACCTTTGCCTTCTTCCAGTTCCTGATGCCCCTGACCGGGTGGTTCTGTGTCCATACCATTCTGACGTATTTTACGGCATTTCAGAAATGTATCCCCTGGATCGCCCTGCTCCTGCTTGGTTATATAGGAGGCAAGATGCTGCTGGAAGGCCTGCGGGGCGGGCCGGAAATGGAAGAGGGTTCCGGGCAGGGGCCTATCCTGACCAGCAGGGAGCTGGCCGTGCAGGGCATCGCGACTTCCATCGATGCCCTGTCCGTGGGTTTTGCCATCAGTGAGTATTCGACCGGCATGGCTTTTGCCGCCGCTCTGATCATCGGGACCGTTACCCTGGCCATCTGTCTGGGCGGCCTGAAGATCGGCCGTAAAATGGGGACTGTCCTGGCCGGAAAAGCCTCCATACTGGGCGGCGTGATCCTGATTGCCATCGGTCTGGAGATATTTATTTCCAATATGTTCTGATTCTTCACTGCATCAAAGCACTGCAGGTGCTATAATACAAATTGTTGAAGTGAAGGCATATCAGGCGGGTCTGATCCCGCCATGTGATACCCGTCTGCTTTCCCGAAACGGAAGCGGCGGCTTGAAACCAGAAAACAGGAACAGGAGGAACAGGAGTATGAGCGATTACAAGATCAATACAAAATGTGTACAGGGCGGTTATCAGCCGGAGAACGGAGGTCCCAGACAGATCCCGATCATCCAGTCCACGACCTTTAAATATAATACCAGTGAAGATATGGGTAAGCTTTTCGATCTGGAGGCTTCCGGCTATTTCTATTCCCGTCTGCAGAACCCCACATGTGACTATGTTGCAGCCAAGATTGCGGAGATGGAAGGCGGTACAGCGGGTATGCTGACCTCATCCGGTCAGGCCGCCAACTTCTTTTCCCTTTTCAATATTTGTGAAGCGGGCAGCCATATCGTTTCTTCCTCCGCGATTTACGGCGGGACCTTTAACCTGATTTCTGTCACCATGGCGAAAATGGGAATCGAAGCCACCTTCGTTTCTCCCGACGCCAGTGAAGAAGAGCTGCACGCTGCCTTTAAGGATAATACAAGGGCCATGTTCGGCGAGACCATTGCCAATCCTGCCCTGACGGTCCTGGATATTGAGAAGTTCGCCAAAGTCGCCCATGCCCATGGCGTGCCGCTGATCGTGGACAATACTTTCCCGACGCCTGTCAACTGCAGGCCGATCGAGTGGGGCGCGGATATCGTGACCCATTCCACGACCAAATATATGGACGGCCATGGATCGGCTGTCGGCGGCGCCATCGTAGACAGCGGTAATTTCGACTGGCTGGCGCATGCGGACAAGTATCCCGGCCTCTGCACGCCGGATGAATCCTATCACGGCATTGTATACGCCGAGAAATTCGGCCAGGGCGGCGCCTTCATCACAAAGTGCGTCTCCCAGCTGATGCGGGATCTGGGTACGGTCCAGTCTCCCCAGAGCGCCTTTTATCTGAACCTGGGCCTGGAATCCCTGCATGTCAGGATGCCCAGACACGTGGAGAACGGTCAGGCAGTGGCGGAGTTCCTGCAGAAGCAGCCGCAGGTAAAGCATGTCAGCTATTCCGGACTTCCCGGAGATCCTTATTACGATATTGCGAAGAAATATATGCCGGACGGCGGCTGCGGCGTCGTTTCCTTTGAGCTGAAGGGAGGCAGGGCTGCTGCGGAGACCTTCATGAAGAATCTGAAGCTGGCGGCCATCGAGACTCATGTGGCTGATGCCAGGACCTGCTGCCTGAATCCGGCTACATCTACCCACAGGCAGATGAACGAAGAACAGCTGGCCGCTGCCGGTATCCCGGCCGGACTGGTCCGTATGTCCTGCGGTCTGGAGGACAAGGAAGATCTGATCGCCGACCTGCGGCAGGCGCTGGAGGCCATCGGCTGATCGGGTTCTCATGGATTTTTTATCAGAACAGAGAAGTTGACACAGTAAGTATACAAGGAGGTAAACACATGCAGAAAATTTATGATTTTTTAAAGGGTGCAGGCACATATTTCCTGGCGACCTGTGACGGTGATCAGCCCAGAGTCAGGCCTTTCGGTACCATTGATCTCTTTGACGGCAGGCTCTGCATTCAGACAGGTCTGGTCAAGGATGTGGCAAAGCAGATGCTGGCCAATCCGAAGGTGGAGATCAGCGCTATGAACGGCGGCAAGTGGATCCGCCTTTCCGCGAAAGCGGTCCTGGACGAAAGGATCGAGGCCCAGGAGCACATGCTGGCCGCTTATCCGGAACTGGCTGCCATGTATAAGCCCGGCGACGGCAATACCGCTGTGTTCGCCCTGACCGAAGGTCAGGCGGCGATCTGTTCCTTTACGGATGCGCCGGAGATCATCACTTTCTGATGTCCGCTCAGACATAAAAAAGAATCGGAAAATAAAAAGGCGTCCTGCTGTCATTTGACAGCAGGACGCTGTTTTTTTGCGGATGCGGAATGGAGTATGGATCCTCAGCAGTTCTCCAGCAGCCGGCCGCTCAGAATATCCAGGGTCAGCTGTTCCAGGACCGCAGGGTCAGGTCTTTCCTCCCGCAGGATATAGCTGTTGGCAAGTCCGGAAAAACCGCCGGACAGGAAATCCGCCGTATAAGCGCGCCGGTCTTCCGGGGCGTCGGGCAGGAAACAGCAGCAGTTCATCAGGGAATCATACATGCTGGTATACAGGATATAAGGAAGATTGTTCTCTGCCAGGAGCCTGAGAAAGTCCGCGTGGTCGGTGATGTATCTGGTATAGCTGTGGCAGATCTGCTCAATGGGGGAGATGGACCGGTCCGGATCCATCTGACCGTCCGGATCATAGCAGTAGCTCTGCTGCAGGGTCCAGGTGATCACATTTTCCTTGGACTGGAAAAGGCTGTAGAAGGTCTGTCTGGAGACGCCGGCCTCCCGGCAGAGAGTGCTGATGCTGATCCTGGAAAAAGGGACGTCCTCCATCAGCCGCAGCAGGGTGCAGGATATCTGATTTTGAGAGGACAGGGCCGTTTTATTGGTTCCGCAGTACATGAAAATCTCCTTATGCAGACTGTTCCTGACGGGAACAGTCCGGATTATTAAAGCGTACGAATCATTAAATCATTAAATATATATACAAATAACCTTGACAGCTGTCTATGTTAATGCTATTATGACTGCGTAACCTGACAGTTGTCAAGGTTATTATAGCAAAGGATGGCTCCTGTGGGGAGCCCCATTTTTTACCAGAGTTTTAGCACTCAACATTAAAGAGTGCTGATAACATTGTAAACAATCCATCTGAGACGGGAGGTGCTTATGGCAGCATTACCTATTTACAACACCGTGGCGGTACCGGATGCCGATATATATTTTAAGACCGATTATTATACCGAAATGACCGGCAAGGCGCCCGGCAGGGACGACAGGATCTTTCTGATCGTGATGAAGGAGAAGCAGGCCAGGGAGGAGCTGACCGGCGACAGCTTTTATCCGATCGGCCTGGCGGGCCAGATCGCGGAGATCAGCACGGAAGGATATATCCGTGTCCGGACCCGGAACAGGGTCAACCTGGATGACGTAGTGGTCTACAATGACCACAGTATCGACCTGTCCATCTCCAGAAGACCGGATCTGGATGATCTGGACCGGGAGGCGGCAGGGGAACGCCTGAAGCAGATGAAGAGCGCTGTCATCCGCTTTTCGGACAACTATCAGTGGGGCCCGGCCATCCGGGGCTATATTGCCCAGTGGACCAACATGGGCGAGATTGCGGCGGCCATGTCTCCCTGGCTGATGAATACCAATGAGGAACGCTATGCCCTGCTGGCGGAGGATTCCCTGTCCCGCCGCAATGACATGATGGAACAGATGCTCTATGAGAATCTGGAGATGACCACCATCAAAAATGACGCGAAGGCAGCCCAGGAAGAGAGCTATCAGAAGATGTATAAGGAGTCGGCCATCCGCAAGCAGATCGAGTATCTGCAGAAGCAGCTGGACGAAATGCATCCGGAAAATGTCACGGACCTGCGCCGCCTGGAGATTAAAGTGGAAGAATCGGGCATGAACGAAACAGCCCGTAAGGAAGCGGACAAGGTCCTGAACCGGCTCCGTCAGGAGGGCAGTAACGGGACGGAGTCAGGTATGCTCTATGACTATCTGGATTTCCTGACCGGTCTTTCCTGGAAGAAGGAAAAACCGCAGAATATTGATCTTGGGGAAGCGGAGCGGATCCTGGAAGAGGACCATTTCGGACTGGAGAAGGTCCGTAAGCGGATCATTCAGCAGATTGCGGTCATGAACCTGCGCCGCCAGCAGTCCGGTTCCATCCTGCTTTTTGTGGGAGCGCCCGGTACCGGCAAGACCAGCATCGGCCAGAGCATAGCCCGGGCCCTGCAGCGTAAATATGTCCGGGTCAGCCTGGGCGGCGTCCGGGATGAGGCGGATATCCGGGGCCACAGGCGGACCTATATCGGCGCCATGCCCGGCAGGATCATGGACAGTATCCAGAAGAGCGGCGCTTCCAATCCGGTCATGGTCCTGGATGAAGTGGATAAGCTGGGTGTTTCCTATAACGGAGATCCGGCCAGCGCCCTGCTGGAGGTTCTGGATCCCGAGCAGAACAGTACCTTTACAGACCATTACATGAACGTTCCCTATGACCTTTCCAATGTGTTCTTCATCTGCACGGCCAACTCGGTGGATACCATCCCTGAGCCCCTGCTGAACAGGATGGAGGTCATCCAGTTCCAGGGCTATACCCCGCTTGACAAGATACAGATCGCCAAAAAGCATCTGCTGCCCAAGGCCATGCGGGCTGTAGGCATCCGGGAGGAGAACCTGGAGATGGATGACAGTGTCCTGGAAACGATCATTTCCGAATATACCAGAGAAAGCGGCGTCCGCGGCCTGAAAAAGCGCATGGATACCCTATGCCGCAGCGCTGCGGTGGAACTGGTCCGCGGCAGTGCC
Organism: uncultured Lachnospiraceae bacterium; assembly: GCA_902789735.1. Lineage (GTDB taxonomy): Bacteria > Bacillota > Clostridia > Lachnospirales > Lachnospiraceae > CAG-791. Next base: position 113,542 of record CADAOZ010000002.1, on the reverse strand, counting down.
GATAAGATCACGGTCACGCAGGATAACCTGCGGGTTTATATGGATGCCCGGCCGATCCATCACGGCAGAGTCAAGGAAAAAGCCCGGACGGGTGTTGTGACAGGTCTTGCCTGGACGGCCGCAGGCGGTGAGATCCTCTATATAGAGACCCTGCTGACCAAAGGCAGCGGCAAGATCACGGTGACCGGCCAGCTGGGCGATGTCATGAAGGAGTCCGCCCAGATTGCGGTCAGCCTGGTCAGGTCCCTGTTCCCGGAAGCGGCAGACCGGCTCAGTGAGAACGACCTGCATATCCATGTGCCGGACGGGGCGACCCCCAAGGACGGGCCTTCCGCCGGTATCACCATGACGACGGCCCTGTCCTCCCTGATCACAGGCATTCCCGTCAGGCCGGATGTGGCCATGACCGGTGAAATCTCCCTGCAGGGAGACGTGAAGCCGATCGGCGGCCTGCCTGAGAAACTGATGGCAGCCCAGAGGGCCGGCGTCCACAGGGTATTCATTCCGGCGGAGAACGTGGAAGACCTGCGGGATGTCGCTGCGGAAGTCCGTGACAGCCTGGAAATCATTCCGGTCGAAAGAGCGGAGGAGGTCCTGACGCAGCTTGGGATCATGGAAGGACCGGCGGCACAGGACGCGAAACAGGCCGGCTGAACTGCATAAAAACCTCCCTTTATTTCCCTGCAGACAGAAGGGGAAATCCGTTTTGCGGACCGCTTCTGTCTGCAGGGGATTTTTTTGCCCTGTATATCCCGGCGGATGCATAAACGCAGTACAAACGCGGCCGCAGGCAGCGGGAGCGCCGGACGCGTTAACAAGACCGGTCCGCATGTCCTGTTTGCTTTTAAAGCGGTCTTGCTTTATCATAAAACATGGTGGATTCCCGCCGGATGCCGGCAGGATCCGCCGTGAATACCGAAATGATGGAGGAGCGGATGGCAGAATATAAAACAGACACAAAGATTACCATAGGGGGCCGGACGATCACCCTGAGCGGCCATGAGAGCGAAGAATATATGCGGCAGGTCGCCGACTATCTGAACGGAAAGCGCAAGAGCTTCGATGATGATACCAGCTATTGGAAGCTGCCGGAGGATATGCGCAATATCATGCTGCAGCTGAATCTGGCGGATGACTATTTTAAGGAGCAGGAGCACGCCTCCGAACTGGAGAGGCAGCTGGATACGGCTAAGGATACCTATAACCGCATGCTGCAGGAAGCCAGGGCGGAGGACCGCAAGAAGATCCACAGCCTGGAGACAGGCATTCAGGAGAAGATCGATCAGGCCTGCGCCGTGGAAAAAGAAAAGCTGCAGTCACTGGAGGAACGTGCCCGGAATCAGGATACGATGATCCGGGATCTGCAGGTCAGACTGGCGGAGACGGAGAAATCCCTGAAGGACAGGGAGGCGGAGCTGCAAAAGACCAGAGAGGCCGGGCAGCAGGAGAAACGGGAACTGGCAGCGCTCAGACAGGAACTGACATCCAGAAAAGAGACGGCGCTGCAGGCATCCAGAGAAATTGACGCCCTGCAGAAGAGCGGGCAGGAATTCAACGCGATCCTGGGCCGGCTGCAGGAGATCAGAAAGAAACTGTAGACCGAGGGGGAACAGAGCATGGCAGAAGCAAAAGACGTAAAGATTTCAATCGGCGGCAAGACGATCACCCTCAGCGGGGATGTCAGTGAAGAGTATTCTTCCAGGCTGGCGGAATATCTGAACGGTAAGCGCAAGAGCTTTCATGATGATTCCAGCTACTGGAAGCTGCCCGAGGACATGCGGGCCATTATGCTGCAGCTGAATCTGGCGGATGATTATTTCCAGGAGCAGGAGCGGTCAGCGGCCCTGGAGCAGGAGCTGGCCCGGATCCGGGAAGAGGACCGCAGGGAGATGGAGGCCGTCAGAGGACAGCTGAACGCCCAGCTGAAAGCGTCCAGTGATGCCGCGGCCAAAAACCTGGAGGAGACCAAAGAGGCCTACAAGAGGATCCTGGACCAGGAAAGGCAGGCCGCCGCCAGGGAGCTGGAGGAGACCCGTAAAAAAGACCGGCGGACCCTGGACAATGCCCTGAAAGAGGCGGACGACAAGCTGGCCGCTGCCAGAAAGGCGGATCAGGACAGGCTGGAGGCAGTCCGCAGACAGATGTCCTCTCAGCTGCAGGCGGAGAAGGATGGCAGAAAGCAGGAGACAGAGGCCCTGCGGCAGCAGCTGGCTTCGATCCGCCGGGAATATGAGAAACAGCTGGCGGATCTGCAGGCAGCCCACCAGGCGGAGCTGGCCGGGGAAAGGCAGAACGGGGAAGAACAGCTGGCAGAGACCAGAGAGCGTCTGACGAAGGAACTGGCGGAGACCAGGGACAGCCTGACAAAGGAACTGGAAGAGACCCGCAGCGGGCTCACCCGGCAGCTGGAGGAGGAACAGGCTTCCCGGCAGAAGCTGGTCCAGGCGGAAAAGGAAAACATGCGGGCGGAGTTTGCCCGGGAAAGAGAAAAAGACCGGCAGGAGCTGGAGGATTTCCGGGAACGGATGACCGGTGAACTGGACGCCGCCCAGGAGCTGATCAATGAGCAGCAGGCAGAACTGGATCAGACAAAGGAGGCCCTGCGGCAGGGAGAAGAGCAGGCCGGACGGATTGCCGGTGAGCTGAACTCCAGGATCCAGACCCTGCAGGAGGAAAAGAAAAAGATGCTGGCGGATCTGGAAGAGAACAGCCGGATGATCGAAGAGGCGGAAGAGGTCAGGAAGGATCTGCAGGAACAGATCGGCAGCCTGGAGGACCGGCTGGAAACAGCAGACCGGGAGATCGAAGCCGGCCGGCAGGCCGGACGTGAGGCGGCGGACATGATCGACCGGCTGGCCGCTGCCCGCAGGCAGATGGATCAGATCATGACGGAACTGGTCAGGATCAGACAGAACTTATAAGGCAGCTGTCGGGAAGCAGTGCCCGGACATGATCCGGGAGAAAGGAAGATCGGCCCCCTTTCGGGAGGCTGATCAATGAAAGATATATGTTTGCGAAGAAATGGATCTCAATACTGCTGACAGCGGCAGTGATGACGGCAGCCATGGCAGGCTGCGGCGGCCAGGCTGCTCCGGAAGAGACGGCGGCCGGACAGACACGGGCGGCGGCTGTGGAAGAAAAACCGGAACCCGTGGAGGTGAAGGCAGGCGTATTTTATTATTACGGACAGGACGCTTTTATCAGCAGGCTGCAGGATTCGGTGAATACAGCGCTGGAAGAAGCCGGCATCGCCTATGAAAACTATGACGCCGGCAATGATCAGGAGACCCAGCTGGAACAGATCCGGGAGGCCATTGACGGCGGATGCAACCTGCTGATCGTCAATCTGGTGGACAAGGGGGCTTCCGCTTCCTCTTCCAGAGTCTGTGATCTGGCCGCGCAGGCGGAAATACCGGTCATCTTTTTCAACCGGGCCGTAGAGTCGGGCGGCGGAGAGGGCATTGTCCTCGGGGGCTATGAAAACGTGGCCCTGGTCATTTCAGATCCTGCGGAAGCGGGACATCTGCAGGGGCAGATGATCGGCCGTTATGTGGCGGACCACTATGATGAAGTGGACCTGAATGACGATGATGTCATTACCTACGCCATGTTCAAGGGCGAGGCCGAGAACCAGGACGCGGTCCTGCGTACGGCCTCTGCGGTAGAGGACGCCAATCAGGTCCTGGCGGAGGAAGAGCGCCAGGAACTGGTCTATTTTGATCCGGATAACAGTGACCGCTATCAGCTGGATCTGAACGGCACCTGGTCGGCAAAGGCCGCGGAAGAATATATGCGTACAAATCTGCAGCTGTATACGGAAGCCGACGGCAAGATGATCGAGCTGATCATCTGCAACAACGACAATATGGCGGAAGGCTGCATCCGGGCCCTGCAGGAGAAGGGTTACAATACGGCTGACAGTCAGGTCCGGATCCCGGTATTCGGTGTGGACGGAATCGACAGCAGCCTGGCCCTGATCGAAGAAGGCCTGATGACGGGGACGGTAAAACAGGATACCGGCGCCATCGCCGCCTGTATTGCCCTGCTGGCGGGCAATGTCCATAACGGACTGGAGCTGACTGCCGGAACTGAATCCTATAAGAAGGATACGGAACACGGCCTGGACAATCTGATCTATATCCCCTACGGGGATACGGTCACCGTCCCGGACGAAGAAGAATAAGAATAAGAGACTGGTCCGCTGCCCCTGATGAGGCGGCGGACTTTTTTTCTGGTCAACGACCCCAGAGGTGGCAGTCCGCTCCCGGGTCAACGACCCCAGAGGTGGCAGTCCGCTCAGTCAACGACCTCAGGGGTGGCAGTCCGCTCTTGTTGACAAATAGTATGATATTTCATATACTTTTAAGACTGGCGTTTGTACATTTTGTATAGTGACGCCGATAAATCATATGAGAACAGATAGGAGAGAGTGGTTGTATATGAGAGAATGCGGTATTTTATTCCCGGTGTCCTCCCTGCCTTCCAGGTTCGGGATCGGCTGTTTTTCCAAAGAAGCCTATGAGTTTGTAGACTTTCTGCATGAAGCAGGCCAGAGTTACTGGCAGGTCCTGCCTTTTGGACCCACCGGCTTCGGAGATTCCCCTTACCAGTGTGTTTCCGCCTTTGCGGGCAATCCCTATTTCATCTGCCTGGAGGATCTGATCGAAGAGGGTCTGCTGACATGGGACGAGTGTAACCACAGAAATTTCGGGGAGGACCAGGAGCGCGTGGATTACGGCGCCATGTATAACAACCGTCTGGCGGTGCTCCGGACCGCTTTCGGCCGCTTCCGCGAGAGAGGTATGGAGCAGGCAGACAGCTATCAGGCCTTCCTGAAAAAGGAGTCTTTCTGGCTGGAGGATTACGCCCTGTACATGGCCTTTAAGGAAAAATACGAAGGCAAAGCCTGGTTCGACTGGGAAGAAGCGGACCGTGACCGTGAAACCGGCGCCCTGCAGACCATCCGGACAGAAAGCGCGGAGACCGTTGCGTTCTTCTGCTTTGTCCAGTACGTCTTTGACAGGCAGCTGCGGAAACTCCGCGCCTACGCGGCGGAAAAAAAGGTAAAGATCATCGGCGATATTCCCTTCTATGTAGCCCTCGACAGCGTTGACAGCTGGGCACATCCCGAAGCGTTCAAGTTCGATAAGGATCTGGTACCGACCGTTGTCGCCGGCTGCCCGCCGGATGCCCATTCCGCTACAGGCCAGCTCTGGGGCAATCCCATCTATGACTGGAAAAAGATGAAAAAGGCCGGTTATTCCTGGTGGATCAACCGGATCCGCCGCAGCTATGAGATGATGGATGTGATCCGGATCGACCACTTCATCGGCTTTGATTCCTATTATGAAATTCCTTACGGGGATGAGACTGCCGAAAACGGCACCATGCAGAAGGGTCCCGGTATGGCTTTCTTCCGTGCCCTGAAGAAGGAACTGGGCGACCTGGACATCATCGCCGAGGACCTGGGCGAGATCACCCCCAGTTCCGAAAAGCTGCTGCAGGACACGGGCTTCCCCGGCATGAAAGTCCTCCAGTATGCCTTTGACTGGACGGAGTCCAGCTATTATCTGTCCTATAACCATATTAAGAACTGTGTCGTTTATACCGGTACCCATGACAATACGACTACAAGGGCGTGGATCGAGGAACTGAATGACCGCGACCGCGATTTTGCCCGCAGGTTCATCAATTCCGAGAATACCGATTACGGCCGTTTTGTCTGGGATTTCATCCGGGAAGCCTACCGGAGCGTGGCAGACCTCTGCATCATTCCTCTGCAGGACTATCTGGTCAAGGGGAAAGAAGCCAGGATTAATGAGCCCGGTACCCTTGGGACCAACTGGCAGTGGAGACTGATTCCCAACTATCTGTCTTCGGATCTGGCCAGAAGCATTTACGGACTGGCAAAACTTTACGGCAGACTGCCCAAGGAACCTGTGAAGGAGAAGGAGCAGGAAGCAGCCAAAAAGTAAGCGGCTGCACAGGAGAAAGCAGCAAACGGTATGAAAATATCGATTCTGACCATGTGTCCGGAGATGTTCGGTGATTATCTCCGGACACATGCTGTGACAAGGGCGGCCGGCCTGGGCCTGGCGGAGGTGGAAATCATCGATATCCGGGACTTCGCGGGCGGCAGCTACCGCCATATTGATGATTCTCCCTTCGGCGGAGGCAGAGGGCTGATCCTCAGGTGTCAGCCTGTTCTTGATGCCCTGGAATCGGTCCGGACGGAGGGCTGCCATACAGCCGCCCTGGTACCGGTGGGCAGGCCCTATCAGCAGGCAGATGCCCACAGACTGGCCGGACAGGACCATCTGATCCTGATCTGCGGCCACTATGAAGGGATGGACGCCAGGATTTATGACCATGTGGATGAGCTGATCTCCATCGGGGATTATATCCTGACCGGCGGGGAACTTGCGGCCATGGTGGTCACCGATTCCGTGATCCGCCTGCGCAAAGGCAATCTGAAAGCAGGCAGCGCGGAAGAGGAATCCTTCGAGAACGGCCTGCTGGAATATCCCCAGTATACCCAGCCGTCGGATTTCCGGGGACAGACAGTCCCGCCGGTCCTTCTGTCCGGCCATCATGAAAAGATACGGCGCTGGCGTCTGAAAGAATCCCTGCGGCTGACCCTGCGGCAGAGACCGGACCTGCTGGAAAGCAGGCCGCTCAGCCCGGAGGAAAGCGGTCTGCTGGAGGAGATCCGGGCGGAAGACAGAGCGGAGGCGGGGAAATAATGCCGGTTGCCATTCTGATTTCATCTGCTATAATATACGGGTATTTCAGAAAAACGACCGGCAGCGGCAGGTACAGAACAGGCCGTTCCGCTCCGGCAGGTATATTTGGAGGAAACAGAATGATCAATCCCATGACGCTTTTAAAACTGGGCAGGATGAAAAATGAGTTTACATCCAGACATCCCAGGGTCGCCGCTTTTATCAGGAATGAGCTTCTGACCGGCGTACCGGAAGACACGGTCTTTGAGATCAGCATGACCAAGCCCGGTCATGATACTGTGACCTGCAACATGCTGGTCACAAAAGAGGATCTGGAACTTCTGCAGGAACTGCGGCTGCTGCGGGAGAACGAAGCCAGCAACGAGTAAGATGGCTGACGCCTTTCCCGGCAATTTCATACGGATTTATAGAGGGCCGTGCTTAGGCCCGGTCCCCAGAAGCAGGCGTAAGCGGTCCGAAAGGACCGCTTTTTTTGTTTCCCGTGCGGGGTTTCCTGTATAATATTTATGAAGAAAGCCGGCAGAAGTCAGCCGGCAGAGGAAGCGTACGGAATGTGGACCCATGGGCGTTTCTGCCTCGAGGGGGACAACTTATATACAGGGAAGGAATGGAGAAACGGATGCGGAGAGAAAAGATCAGGATATGGGAAGCGGAAGAATACAGGTATGCCATGGCCTATGGCTTTGTGCCCAATCTGACCGCTTATTTACATGAAGAGGCAGACGGGCCCAGGCCCTGCATGATCGTAGTGCCCGGCGGAGCTTACAGTTTCGCCTCAATCCGGGAAGGTCAGCCGGTAGCGGAGCGGTTCTATGGAATGGGATATAACGCCTTTGTCCTTACTTATACATGTAATCCCCTGCGTATGGAGCCGCTGCGCCTGCAGCCCCTGCAGGATCTGGCCAGAGCCGTCCGCCTGCTCCGGAAGGAAGCGGACCGGCTGGAAATCGATCCAGCCCGGATCGCGGTCTGCGGTTTCTCAGCCGGCGGCCATCTGACCGCTTCGCTGGCGGTCCACGGAAGGGACGCTTATGAAAACAACCCCGTTTTCAGAGACTATAGCTGCAGGCCCGACGCCGTTGTCCTGTCCTATCCGGTCATCACGGCAGAACCCGGCCTGACCCATGCGGATTCCATAAAGGCACTTCTGGGCTATAACAGGCCGGAAGAAGATGCCGCGGCTCCCGTGATCCGGCAGAAAGGGGCCCTGCCCGGCTGCAGGACCCCTGAGGATGAAATGCGATATATGTCCCTGGAGACCCAGGTCCGTCCGGATACGCCGCCGGTCTATATCTGGCATACGCTGCCGGATGATTCTGTGCCGGTGGAAAATACCTTCCGGTTTGAACAGGCCCTGCGGGAGAAAGGAGTGCTTCATTCCATGCACATTTATTCCCACGGAGTCCACGGCCTGTCTCTGGCCGATCAGGAATGGGCGGACCGGGCCTGCAAAGCGGATTATACCCTGGAGCAGGTCGGCCGCGTCATGGAGCAGCTGGACGCGGGCCATATCCCCATGAAGGAAAAAGAGAAAGACTTCTGGATGCGGGAATACCTCTACGGCCCCTATGCCGGGGAAAAGGAAAAAGGCGTTCCGGTACCGGAAGTACAGGGCTGGCCGGAGATGGCCCATGATTTCCTGCGCTATGTTTTTGGTCTGGACCGGGAGCCTGTACAGCAGACCTGAGGCGGCGTTTCTCCCGTCCATAATAATTCCGTCAGTGGAGGACTTCTTTCTTATTCCTCCCTGCGGGAGCGGAGGATCCGGATGCCGTTGACTTCAATCTCATCGACGACGGGAATGATCAGATATTCCATCCCGTCGATGACCCGGGTCCGGATCATGTCCGTCATATCTCCTTTGACACTGATCTTCATACTGGGAGATTTGACCTCCAGGGTAGAGGAAGTCCGCACATTTTCGGCGGTCAGGGCCCGGCCGGGCCCAACCGCCTCGTCAAAGGCCTCATCAAAATCGTCCATGATCTCCTGGCTGGCGCCGTTGTCCGTAAGGATCCTGCGCATATCGGCTTTTTCAATCCGGGCCGGTTCGGGATCGTCTTTATTCTCCTCGATCAGGCGGTTGATGGATTCCGTGACACCTTTGACATTTTCAAAATCACAGTCACGGCCCAGGGTCTGTTCCACTATGGAACGGAAGACGTTCTTCTGGTCTGATTCCGGCATGGGAAGGGCTGCGCCCAGGATCTCATCGGTGAATTCCGGGTGCCGTTCTTCTTCCTTACGGGTATAGTAGAGCAGGGAATGAATATCCGGCATCCGGTCATTATAGGCCGGGAAGAGGAAACCCAGATCCGGTTTCTGCACAGCCCAGTCGCCCCGCTTATCCACGAACATCCCGGTGTCCGGATCGTAGCAGAGGCCTTCCTTGAGCTCTGTCACAGGACAGATACTGCAGAGCAGGAAAGAATAGACGAAGTCAGAGGCGTCTTCCAGTTCCTGATTGTCCGAGGTCCTGGCCGGAATGTCATAGAGACCGTGGACCAGGATGATCAGGTATTTGCCGGGTGCCTGATAGGTCTGCACGATCCGGTCAAAAAAGGTCCGGACCAGGTCTTCGTCCTCCAGCTGCGACTGCTGCAGCCGGTACAGAAATTCCTGACGTCCGCCTTCCATTTCCTCTTCTGTGGGAAATTCCATGTTGAAGAGACTGCGGCCCAGCTTGCCGGTCAGGGTCTTCCGCAGCAGTTCCAGATACTTTTCCACATTTTCCTCCTGCATGGCCAGGAAGGTCTCTTTCATTTCCATCAGGATGTCGCCGTTGTCATTGACATAACAGCCCCGGATCCTGTCGATTCTGCAGTTGCCTGCGGTCATCAGTTTTCTGATCTCAGCGATCGCTTTCTTATCCATATCGTCTGCTTCCTTTTATAACTTATATATGACTATTGAAGACTGCGGTTATTAAACGGTGTTCCTGTCCTCCCACCGGGTCTTTGGCGCAGAACAGGCAGGCCGCTTTCGTGCTGGCCGTACCCCGCGCGGATATGAGAGAGAAAGGAAAGGTACCTGACTGTTGTACCATGTTTTGGGGGGATTGTCCAAGCCTATGTTATACTATGTATGATCATGATGCATGTTTTTCAGAGGGTGACTGTTTACGGGCATCCTTTATACAGGTATCCTTTACAAAGGTATCCTTTACAAAGGCATCCTTTATAAAGGTATCCTTTACAAAGGTATCCTTTACAAAGGCATCCTTTACAAAGGCATACTTTATAATGGCAGACAGAAAGGCGGTGAGGGACCGGCATGGACAGAATCATATTTCATGTGGATGTAAATTCGGCCTTCCTGTCCTGGTCCGCCGTGAAAAGGCTGCGGGAGGATCCGCAGGCCCTGGACCTGCGTACAGTCCCTTCCGCCGTGGGAGGGGATGTAAAGACCCGGCACGGTATTATCACAGCCAAATCCATTCCGGCCAAAAAGTACGGCGTGCAGACCGGGGAACCGGTGATGAAGGCCCTGCAGAAGTGCCCGGACCTGATCCTGGTGCCAGGGGACCGTAAGACCTATAAAGAATATTCCCGCCAGTTCATTGCCATTCTGAAAAAATACGCGGAAGTGGTCGAACAGGTCTCGATCGATGAAGCCTATATGGACATGACAGGCGCTGGCGCCGGCGCCGGATCCCGGGAAGAGGAGAGGCAGGCTGTTCTGGAGATTGCCGCCGGAATCCGGAAAGAGATCCGGGAGAGCCTGGGATTTACGGTGAATGTGGGCATCTCCTCCAATAAACTCCTGGCCAAGATGGCCAGTGACTTCCAGAAACCCGACCTGACCCATACCCTGTTCCCGGACGAAGTGGCCGGAAAGATGTGGCCGCTGCCCATACGGGAGCTGCATGGCTGCGGCGGCGCGACGGCGGCCCGGCTGAACAGCCTGGGGATCCTGACGATCGGTGACGCCGCGGGGACCGATCCGGAAATCCTCAAAGGGGCCCTGGGTGAAAAGGCCGGCGCCCATATCTGGCGCGCCGCCAACGGAATCAGCAATTCCCCGGTCCGGGGGACCCGGGAGAAAGCCAAGAGTTACTCTAATGAAACGACCATGGCGGAGGACATTACAGGACAGAATTACGGGGAAAGGATGCCGGCTTATCTGCGCAGACTCTCGGAAAGTGTGGGCAGCCGGATGCGGAAGGATTCTGTCAGGGCCTATACCATCGGTGTTATTGTCAAGACAGATCAGTTCCACAGGCATACCCGGCAAAAGCGCCTGGACAGATCCACTTCCGACCCGGCCGTCATTGAAGCTGCGGCCCGGGAGCTGATGGACCGCCTGCTGACAGGGGAAGAAGGCCTGTTCAGCCGGGGGCGGACCATCCGCCTGGTCGGCGTCAGCGCCGCGGGACTGGATGACAGCCCCTATGAGCAGATGAGTCTGTTCGACTGGATGGGAGCGCAGACAGGATCCGGGGAGGACACGCCTGCAGAAGATCCTTTCCCGATTACGGGAGTTAAAGAGGCAGTCCGGACAGCAGCGGATCAGAAAGCGGACCGGGAAGTAACGGAGCGGAAAGCGGACCGGCATAGAATGGTGCAGGAGCTTGCTTCCGAAGAGAAAATGGCATATAATCCATCGTCAGCGGCTGCGGAATCCGAAGACCCTGACCAGGACCCCGGCCGGAAGGGCGGGGCGCCCGTTTCCGCCGCCGATGAAAAAAAGCGCAGGCTGGATGCCATGATGGACAGGATCAACCGGCGCTATGGACAGGACACCGTCCGGAAGGGAGATTCCCGGAAAGCCCGCCCGTAAATCCATACAGCCCGGGCAGTCTCATTTTTGGAGTCTCATTTTAGAGACCTTTCATTTTTTAGCGGACAGGAACTGTGATAGAATAGAAATACCGTATATTAAGAAAATAAAAGACCGGAGGCATGAAAAATGAGACAGATTTCTGTATTGGGTTCCACGGGATCGATCGGGACCCAGACACTGCAGGTCGTAAGAAATAATAAGGATATCCATGTGGCCGCCCTGGCGGCAGGTTCCAATGTGGACCTGATCGAGCAGCAGATCCGGGAATTCAGGCCGGAACTGGCGGTCCTGTGGGAGGAAAAAAAGGCAGAAGAATTAAAGCTCCGGGTCGCGGACCTGGACGTAAAGGTATCCTGGGGCATGGAAGGCCTGATAGAGGCTGCCTCCATCCCGGCAGCAGAGACTGTAGTTACAGCGGTAGTCGGCATGATCGGTATCAGGCCCACCATTGCGGCCATAGAGGCGGGCAAGGATATCGCCCTGGCCAACAAGGAGACCCTGGTCACGGCAGGCCATCTGATCATTCCCCTGGCAAAGGAAAAGGGCGTAAAGATCCTGCCCGTTGACAGCGAGCACTCCGCGATTTTCCAGTGCCTGCAGGGAGAGCGGGGCAACCATATCGACAAAATCCTGCTGACTGCTTCCGGCGGTCCTTTCCGGGGCTGGACGCTGGAACAGATGAAAAAGGTACAGCTGGAGGACGCCCTCAGGCATCCCAACTGGACCATGGGACATAAGATCACCATTGACAGCTCCACCATGGTCAACAAGGGCCTGGAGGTCATGGAGGCCAAATGGCTCTTCGGCGTGGATATCGACCGGATCCAGGTCCTGGTCCAGCCCCAGAGCGTCATCCATTCGGCAGTCCAGTTCGATGACGGCGCGGTCATCGCCCAGCTGGGTACGCCCGATATGAAACTGCCCATCCAGTACGCCCTGTATTATCCGGAACGCAGATATCTGCCCGGCGACAGGCTTGATTTCGGAAAACTGGCCAAAATCACCTTTGAGGATCCCGACCCGGTCAATTTCCCGGGCCTGGCCCTGGCCCTGCGGGCCGGCAGGACCGGCGGTTCCCTGCCTACTGTCTTTAACGCGGCCAATGAGCGGGCGGTCGCCATGTTCCTGAAAAAGGAGATCGGTTATCTGGATATCGCCCGGATCATTGAGGAGGCCATGGATGCCCACAAGGTCATCGCCCATCCGGATCTGAACCAGATTCTGCAGACGGAGCAGGAGACCTACGATTTTATAGCCGCGAGATGAGCAGAAGAGCGGGGCTGCGGAAAAAAACTGCACCAAGTGCTTCCATACAGAGGATACGAATATGATTCTGGATAGAATAAAAGGACCGGAGGATGTCCGCAGGCTGACCTATAAGCAGACGGAGATCCTGGCGGAGGAGATCCGGCGGTTCCTGATCGAGACGACCAGCCGGACCGGCGGCCATCTGGCCTCCAATCTGGGCGTGGTCGAGCTGACCATTGCCCTGTACAGGGTATTTGACTTTCCCAGGGACAAGGTGGTCTGGGATGTGGGGCACCAGTCCTATACCCATAAGCTGCTCAGCGGACGCAAGAGCGGCTTTGATGAGCTGCGCCAGTACGGCGGCATGAGCGGATTCCCCAAGCGCAGGGAAAGTGAATATGACGCTTTTGACACAGGCCACAGCTCCACCTCCATTTCGGCGGCCCTGGGCATTGCCCAGGCAAGGGACCTGCTGGGGCAGGACTATAAGGTCATTTCCGTGATCGGCGACGGAGCCCTGACGGGCGGTATGGCCTATGAAGCGCTGAATAACGCGGGCCAGCGGAAGACCAATTTTATTATCATACTCAATGACAACAACATGTCCATCTCACGCAATGTGGGCGGCATGCATTCCTATCTGACTGAACTCAGGGCAGACGCCGGCTACCACCAGCTGAAAAAGAGCGTACAGGAGCGGCTGGAACGGATTCCGGTCGTGGGCAATTCCATGGTGGACGGCATCATCAAGACCAAGAACAGTATCAAACAGCTGGTCATTCCGGGCATGCTCTTTGAAAATATGGGGATCACCTATCTGGGCCCGGTGGACGGCCATGATGTCCGCCAGATGGTCCGGATCCTGAAAGAGGCGGAAAAGATCGATCATACCGTCCTGATCCATGTCCTGACCAAAAAAGGAAAGGGTTATGAACCGGCGGAAAAACATCCGGACGCTTATCACGGGGTCAATCCCTTTAATATCATGACCGGGAAGCCTCTGGACCAGAAGAAAACGGTCACCTATACAGGTACCTTTTCCGAGGAGCTCTGCCGGCTGGCTGCGGAGGATGAGAAGATCGTTGCCGTAACGGCTGCCATGCCGGACGGCACAGGACTGAAGCGCTTTTCCGAGGAATATCCGGACCGCTTCTTTGATGTGGGCATCGCAGAACAGCACGCGGTCACTTCAGCCGCCGGCATGGCGGCGGCGGGCCTGAAGCCGGTCGTGGCGGTCTATTCCTCCTTTCTGCAGCGGGCCTTTGACCAGATCATGATGGACGTCTGCCTGCAGGAACTGCCGGTGGTCTTCTGTATTGACAGGGCCGGTCTGGTCGGCAGCGACGGCGAGACCCATCAGGGCATTCTGGACCTGACCTATATGTCCGCCATTCCCAATATGACGGTGATGGCGCCCAAGAACGCGCCGGAGCTCAAAGCCATGCTGCGTTTTGCCTTTGAATTGAACAGGCCTGTGGCAATCCGCTATCCCAGAGGAAACGCCTATATGGGACTGGAAAGCTTCCAGACCCCTGTTGCCTATGGCAAAAGCGAAATGCTTTACGAAGAGGATACCATCGCCCTCCTGGCCGTGGGCAGTATGGTCTCCACGGCGGAACATATCCGGGAGAAACTGCACGGGATCGGCTGCCGATGCAGCCTGATCAACGGCCGCTTTATCAAGCCGGTGGATTTCGCGATGATCGACCGGATCGCGGCCGGCCACCAGTATCTGGTTACCCTGGAGGAAAATGTTCTGCGGGGCGGATACGGGGAACAGGTCCTGGCCTATGTGGAGAGCAGATATCCGGATCTGCGCGTGATCTGCGTCACGCTTCCGGACGCCTATGTCGAACATGGCAATGTGACCCTGCTGCGCAGCGTTCTGGGGATCGACAGTGATTCGATTATGAAACAGCTCTGTGAAGAGATTCCCTGTCTCCGGGAGAAAGCGTCCGCGGAGGAGGAAGCAGAGTGAAATATGTGATTTCTGATATTCATGGCTGCTATGACCGGTTCCGGGCACTGACAGAGAGAATCGGGATCCGGGCGTCGGATACCCTTTATATCCTGGGGGACTGCGTGGATAAAGGACCGGAACCGGTCCGGGTCCTGCAGGATCTGGCGGCCAGAGACAATGTGACCATTCTGATGGGCAACCATGATGCGGCTGCTCTCAAAGTCCTGCGCAGGCTTCCTGAGGGCGTCAATGAAATGAATTTCCGCAGTCTTCTGCCCCGGGAGGACCGCCTGCCGTACATTTTCTGGATGCGGGACGGGGGCAGGATCACTGCGGAGCAGTTCATGGCCCTGTCCGGCAGGGAGCGGGACAGGCTCCTGGATTTTATGGGTGCCTTTCTGCCATATGCGGAGACAGAAGCCGGCGGCCGGCATTTTGTCATGGTTCACGCGGGGATACATGACTTCGCGCCGGACCGTCCCATGTCCTCCTATTCGATGAATGACCTGATCCTGTACAGGGCTGATTACGGCAGACGGTATTTTCCGGAGCCGGACCGGATCCTGGTGACCGGCCATACACCGACCTTTACCATAAGGTCCGACGGTCAGTCCCTGGTCTATCGGGGACAGGGGCATCTGGCGGTCGACTGCGGCTGCGTATACGGCGGCTGCCTGTGCGCGGTCTGCCTGGACAACCTGCAGGTATGGTATCAGACCTGACACTTGCATTTACGGGGGCGAGATGTCATAATTGTCTTGCGCTATATTCGGACCGGTTCCGAAACGGCAGCAGGTCATCAGTAACATGAATCAGGAGATAGGAAACCTATGTCCGCTGGCTGCTGTCTGCCCAGCCACGCGGATTTTTTTTGTGTTGATCCGCTGCGGCGGGCACGGGCAGCCGGAAACCCACAAAAGAAAGGTGGAAAAATGAAAAAGAGATTTGCAGCAGCTGTACTCGCTGTCCTTATGACAGCTTCACTGACGGCATGCGGCGGGAAATCCGCGGGAAGCAGCGATGCGGCTGCAGGTACGGGAGAAGGAGGGACATTCATTTACGGTCTGTCGACCGAAATCAACAATTTTGATCCGTTCACATCCACGACCGCGGACGCCAAGAGCATTTACTACAACATTTATGAAGGCCTGGTCAAGGTCAATGAGGATGGTTCGGAGTTCCTGCCCGCTGTGGCCAGCGAAGTTACCCGGGACAGCGATTCCGCTTATACCTTTACCCTCCGTGACGGCGTGAAATTCCATAACGGCCAGGATGTGACCATGGAAGACGTTACCTATTCCATCGATCTTGCCATCAAAAGCAAGATCAATGGTTTTGATAATATCAAAGATTACAGCGTTGACGGCAATAAGATCACCATCAACCTCAATACGCCGGATATCGGCTTCCTGGCTTATATGGTCCAGGCCATCGTTCCCGCCGGATCCGACGATAACGGAGAACTGGCCCTGCAGCCTGTCGGCACAGGCCCCTATGCCTTCTCTGACTACGAAGTACAGGATCACGTGACTCTGGTGAAGAATAATGATTACTGGGGAGAGCCTGCCCATCTGGATGAGGTAGAGGTCCGTTTCCTGGCAGACCAGACAGAGCTTCTGACCGCTTTCCAGGCCGGCAGCATCGATGGTTTCAGCGCTTACGGCGGTATCGTATCCCAGCTGGAAGAGGGCACATATAATCCCTATTACAGCAATTCCAACGCGGTACAGGTGCTGGCCCTTAATAACGCGGTCAAACCTTTTGACGATGTCAGAGTCAGACAGGCGGTGGCTTACGCGGTCGACGCCGACGAGGTAAATGAGCTGGTCAATTACGGGCACGCGGTGATCGTCGGCACACCTGTCATTCCCGGTCTTGCCAGATACTGCAATACCGAGACTGCCGATGATTATGCGGTGGATACGGCCAAAGCCAAAACGCTTCTGGAAGAGGCAGGCTATAAGGACGGCTTCAGCTTTACGGTCAAGGTTCCCAGTGTATATCCGGTCCATGTGGATTCTGCCCAGGTCATGGTCAACCAGCTGGCCAAGGCCGGAATCACCATGAACATCGAACAGGTAGACTGGGCCACCTGGCTGGACAGCGTCTATACGAACAGAGATTATGAGGCAACGATTATCTCCCTGGACGGAGCGACTGCCTATCCTGCCGCTTACCTGAGCAGATATCAGTCTGACGCGGGCAACAACTTTATCAATTACAAGTCAGATGCCTTTGACGCCAAGTATAAGGAAGCCACCACGGCAACCGACGAAGACGTGCAGACAGGGCTTTTCATGGAAGCCCAGCAGATCCTCAGTGATGAGTGCTGCAGCGTTTTCATCGAAGATATTTCCACGGTCAGAGTCTGGGCGCCCTCTTTTGAAGGATGTGCCGACTCGCCGCTTTACGCGATCGATTTCGCGTCTGTTTCCAAAGTCCAATAAGACTGCGGGACCGTTTTCGGGCCCGGTCTCAGCCATGCTGAGGCCGGGCTGGTTTCTGTTTCAGAAGAATTAAGCCGCGGCAGGTCCGCCCGCCCGGTACCAGCATACGGAGGATGACCGTGAAATATTTCATCAGAAAATTTCTGATCCTGATCCTGACAGTATTTTTGATTTCACTTATGACTTTTGTGGCCTTTCACGTGATTCCGGGAGATCCGGCCCGGCTGATCCTGGGCACTTCGGCCAGTGAGGAAGCAGTAGAAGCCCTGCGGGAGAAGCTGGGGACCAATATGCCGCTGACCGTCCAGTACAGGAACTGGATCTCGGGATTCCTGCGGGGCGATTTCGGTACATCGATCAAATACCGTATGCCTGTGGCTTCCCTGATGCATGACAGGATTCCGGTGACCACGCTGCTGGGCGTCATGTCCCTGGTCCTGATCCTGCTGATCGGGATACCGCTGGGTATCTTTTCGGCCAGGGTGCGTAATACCCCGGGCGAACATGTCCTGAATTTCATCAACATCCTGGGAATTTCCTTCCCGAACTTTTTCCTGAGCATCATCTTTATCTGGATCTTCGGCCTGACCCTGCACTGGTTCACCCCGGGACGCTATATCAGCTTTGACCGGGACTGGGCCGGTTGTCTGCGCTTTATGTTCTGGCCGGCCCTGTCGGTCGCCATACCGCAGACGGCGGTCCTGGTCAAATACGTGCGGACCGCCATGCTGGAACAGCTCCGGGAGGATTATGTCCGGACCGCCAGGGGCAAGGGCGTAGGAGAGACGGCCATTCTCTATGTCCATGTTTTCAAGAACGCCATTGTGGCGGTAGTGCCCCTGATCGGCATGATCATCGCCTCTGTTCTTTCCGGCAGTATCATCATTGAGCAGGTATATGGGATACCGGGCATCGGAAAGCTCCTGATCTCTTCCGTGACTTCCAGAGATTTTCCCCTGACCCAGACACTGGTCGTCTATATCGCGGTCATCATTGTTGTCATCAATTTCCTGGTAGATATCGTGATCCAGATCATTGATCCCAGGATCCGGCTGTCTGACCGCAGCTGAGGAAGGAGGACGCCCCGTGAAAAAAGGTACCATCGAGTTCAGGATCGGCTTTATACTGACCGGGATCATTCTTTTTCTGGCTATCCTGAGCGTCTTTTATACCCCTTACGATATCAATGCCATGGACAAGACGGCCAGACAGCTGGCTCCTTCTCTGCAGCACCTGTTCGGCACGGACAATTACGGAAGAGACATATTCTCCCGGGCCATCACCGGCAGCCGTTTTACCCTGCTGGTGGCCCTGTCCACCGTGGGCAGCTGTACGGTCATTGCTTCGGCCCTGGGCCTGATCAGCGGATATCTGGGCGGTCCCGTAGACGAGATCATCATGCGCCTGATCGACGCGGTCAGCTCTTTCCCGGATATTCTGATCGCCCTGATCGTTGTGACCATCCTGTCCTACGGCAAATACACCATTGTCATTGCCCTGTGCGTGACATTTGTGCCCAGTTTTACGAGAATCGTCAGGACCGCCACCCTGCAGTTCAAGAACGCGGAGTTCGTCCGTAATCTGCGGGTGTTCGGCGTATCGGACCTGCGGATCCTGCTGGTCCATATTTTCCCCAATACCTTTCCCCTGCTTCTGTCCACGATCGTGATCGGACTGTCCAATGCCATTCTGGCGGAAGCGGCCATGAGCTATCTGGGCCTGGGCATCCAGCCGCCTACGCCCAGCTGGGGCAGGATGCTGCAGGAATCCCAGGCGATCATATATAATGCCCCATGGGCAGCCATAGCGCCGGGTATCATGATCGTCATGACCATTATGGGACTCAATTCGATCGGTGAAGGAATCCGCAAGAGATATCTTGCCTGAGGTATACATGTATGAAAGAAACGCTGCTGAATGTAAAACATCTGACACTGGGCGTTACGGAAAGGGACGGTTCCGTCAACAAAGCGGTCGACGATATTTCCTTTGAGGTCAGAAAGGGCGAGATCCTGGGCATCGTAGGAGAATCCGGCTGCGGCAAATCACTGACCGTCATGACCCTGATGGGCCTGATGAAGGATGATGTTTTTGTCATGGACGGACAGATCCTGTTCGGACAGGATGATCTGGTCCGGGTGACTCCGGAAAGAAGGAGACAGATCAACGGAAATGAGCTGTCCATAATATATCAGGAACCCATGACCAGCCTGAATCCCCTGATCAAAATAGGCAGGCAGGTGGGGGAGCCCCTGCGCCTGCACAGAAAGGACCTGTCGGACGCGGAAATCGACCGCATGGTCCTGGAGCTCCTGACGGAAGTGGGCATCCAGAATCCCGGACAGATCATGAAAAGCTATCCCCATCAGCTGTCGGGCGGCATGCGCCAGCGTGTCATGATCGCCATGGCCTCCATCTGCCGGCCCCGGATCCTGGTGGCGGATGAACCGACCACAGCTCTGGACGTGACCACCCAGGCCCATGTGCTCAGTCTGCTCAAAAGGGTCAATGAGGAATTCGGAACCACGATCCTTTTTATCTCCCATGATCTGGGCGTCATCAACCGGATCTGCGACAGAGTCCTGATCATGTACGCGGGCAAGATCGTGGAACGGGGCAGAACAAGGGATATCCTGAATCATCCGGCCCACCAGTATACCAAGGGGCTGATCCGGTCCATTCCCACAAGAGACCAGAAGGGGAAGGATCTGATCTGCATTCCCGGCAGAGTTCCTTCCACCATGGATCCCCGGGAACCCTGTCCCTTTGCCCCCCGCTGCGGCCATACCATGGAGGTCTGCAGGCAGACTTTCCCGGAATGTCGCGAGCTGGCCAAAGACCACATTGTTTACTGTCATATGTTTGACTGATCCGGCAGCCGGACAACGGCCTGCCTTCAGTGCGGGAGGAAATCGCATGGATAACACAAAGCCTGCCGGAGAGGATATTCTGCGGGTAGAGCATGTCAGCAATTATTATTCGGACAACGGCCTGGGAATCCTCCGGAACCGGAAGCGAAGCCAGGTCCTTCAGGATGTCAGCCTGACCATCGGAAAGGACGAGTTCTTCGGCCTGGTAGGAGAGAGCGGCTGCGGCAAATCCACACTGGGAAACGCCATCCTGGGCCTGATTCCCTATGAGGGGAAAATCACCGTGGCCGGCCTGGAACATGGCAGGGTCAGCCGGAAAGAGTTTACCAGGCACATCCAGGCGGTCTTCCAGGACCCCCTGAGCGCCATGAACCCCCGCAGGACCATAGGGGACACCATGAAAGAGCCTCTGATGGCCCATGGAATCGGGACGCCCAAGGAGCAGGAAGCGGCAGTCCGCGCCATGCTGGAAACTGTCGGTCTGGACGCCTCCTACGCGGACCGTTATCCCCGGGAGCTGTCCGGCGGGCAGCGGCAGAGAGTCTGCATCGGGGCGGCTCTGATGCTGGAACCCGAACTGATCATCGCGGATGAGGCGATCTCCGCCCTGGATGTATCCGTAGGTTCCCAGATTCTCAACCTGTTCCGGACCATTGATGTTGAACGGGATTTTTCCATGCTCTTTATATCCCATAATCTGAACGTGGTCTATTATCTGTGCGACCGGATTGCTGTCATGTATAAAGGCAGCATCGTGGAGATGGGGACCGCGGACGCGGTCTACAATGACCCCATGCATCCTTATACCCGGCTGCTGCTCAGCGCCATTCCCGATTACGCGTCGGAGGATGACGGTGACAGGGCCCTGCTGGAACGTTTCCGCCCTCCGGTGGAGGGGGCCTGCGCTTTTTACCATCGTTGTCCCCATGCTACGGACAAGTGTAAAAAAGTACCGGAACTGCGCAATAAGGCCTACAGGGGCGAGGAAGAGCATCTGGTCCGTTGTTTTTATCTGTAAATACAGGAAAGGAGAATCCTATGATCCTTGCAATCGATACAGGAAATTCCCATATCGTACTGGGAATCATCCATCAGGACGGCAGCATCGGTCCCACCATGCGGATGGAGACCAATCTGACCAAAACAGAGTATGAATATGCGGCGGATATCAAGACCATTCTGGAACTGGGCGGGGCGGACCTGTCCAAATGTGAGGGCGCCATTATATCCTCCGTTGTTCCTCCGGTCACAACGGTCCTGAAGAAGGCCGTCAGCATTCTGGCGGGCATGGACGCCCTGGTCGTGGGCGCCGGCATCCGTACGGGCCTGGATATCGGCCTGGATGACCCCGGCACGATCGGCGCCGATCTGGTTGCCACCGCGGTGGCGGCCAAAAATTTTTACAAACTGCCCTGTATCATTATAGACATGGGCACAGCTACCACTATTACTGTTGTAAATGAAAAAGGGCGCTATATCGGCGGCTGCATTATGCCTGGCGTCGCCATCTCCCTGAACGCCCTGACCCAGGGAACGTCACTCCTTCCCAGTATTGATCTGGTCACCCCCCAGAAGGTGATCGCGACCAATACCATCGATGCGATCAAGACCGGCATCATCTATGGGGCCTGCGGACAGCTGGATGGCGTTGTGGACCGTTTCAAGGAAGAACTGGGAGCGGACACCACGGTCGTGGCGACAGGCGGACTGGCCGGCCTGATCTGTCCGGGCTGCCGTCACGAGATCACCATCGATCCCGACCTGCTTTTCCGGGGCCTGTATGTGATCTGGAATAAGAACCACCCTAAGAAACGAAGGACATGAGCGCCGCGGTGCAGATATACGCGGCCCCCATGGAAGGGATCACGGGCTATATTTACAGGGAGACCCTGGCTGCCGGTTTCGGGGGCTATGACAAATACTTTTCCCCTTTCGCCGCCGCGACCCATACCCGCAGCTTCAAGCACCGGGAACGGGAGGACATGGATCCTGCCCATAACCGGAACCAGGTCCTGGTCCCGCAGATCCTGACCAATCACAGCGGGGACTTTATCTGGGCTGCCCGCTGTATTGCGGACCTGGGCTACAGGGAAGTCAACCTGAATCTGGGCTGCCCGGTCGGGACGGTGGTCCGGAAACGCAAGGGAGCGGGAATGCTGCAGGATCCCGGTCTTCTGGACTGCTTTCTGGAGGAAATCTTTGAAGGCTGCCGGGAAAAGGGCCCCGGTATCTCCCTCAAGACACGGATCGGCCTGGAGGATACAGAGCAGGCAGACAGGCTGTTTGAGATCTATGCCCGTTATCCCCTGACAGAACTGATCGTCCACCCAAGGACCCGGGAGCAGTATTACAAGGGCCTGCCGGATCTGGACAGGTTTGGACAGCTTCTGCAGGTCTATGAGGACCGGGGCGGAAAAGCGCCTGTATGCTATAACGGGAATATTTACAATGCGGAGGATCTGGCAGAGATCCGGCGCCGCTTTCCCCGGGTCCATGCTGTCATGACCGGACGGGGCATGCTGCGCAATCCGGCCCTGGCCCGGCAGCTGAAAGGGGGAGAGGGCCTGACCAAAGCGGAACTGCACCACTTCCATGACAGCCTCTACGCGGCTTATCGGCAGGTCATGCCGGGCGGCGGCCCGCTGGTCAACCGCATGAAGGAGCTCTGGGCCCATATGGCTGTGCTCTTTCCGGACGGCGGCAGACAGATCAAAAGCATATATAAGGCCCGTTCTCCCGTGGAATATGAGGGGGCGGTACGGGTCCTCTTCAATACCTGTCCCATGGTCATTCCCGAACGGGGCGGCCTGGATCCTCTGGGATTCAATGTGACCTGAAGCGAAAACAGTGCGGATACAGCCTGTCCGGAACTCCTGCCCGGGAGATCCGGACAGGTTTTTTGCCATGAGAAGCGGAAGGCCGGTCCGGCCGCCCGGGCCCGGGATGATATTAAGAGTATGCAATCGGGATTTTTTTGTGTATAATAGTTGGGTGAATACCTGTATACAATCCGGGTGCCTGCCGGCTTCACACCGGCAGAGCAAACAGAAGGCGGAAAGACGGCGTACAGGTGAATAAATGAAACGAAGAAAGGCGGAACAGAAGATATGATCAAGCTTTACGAAGGCGGCGTATACCTGGTGAACGGAACAGAGCTTATGACGGACGCGGCAGAAGCGGCAGCCGCGGCCGGCAGACCGGTCACCAGGGAGCAGGCGTCTGAAGGGACGATCGCATACGGAATCCTGAAATCGCATAATACAACAGAGGATATGGAGCATCTGCAGATGCGCTACGATTCTCTGACCAGCCATGATATTACTTATGTAGGCATTATCCAGACTGCCCGGTCCTCCGGTATGAAGGAATTCCCCATGCCCTATGTCCTGACCAACTGCCACAATTCCCTGTGCGCGGTGGGCGGCACCATCAATGAGGATGACCACAAGTTCGCCCTTTCGGCGGCCCATAAATACGGCGGCATCTATGTGCCTACCAATATGGCCGTCATCCATTCGGTCAACCGGGAGCTGATGGCAGGATGCGGCCGCATGATCCTGGGTTCGGATTCCCATACCCGTTACGGTGCCCTGGGCACTCTGGCGGTAGGAGAAGGCGGCGGTGAACTGGCCAAACAGCTGGTAGGCCGTACCTATGACATGGCCCGTCCCGGTGTGGTGGCCATCTATCTGACCGGCAGCCCCCGCCCCGGCGTAGGTCCCCATGATGTGGCCCTGTCTCTGGTCGGCGCCACCTATGCCAACGGCTATGTCAAGAACAAAGTTATGGAATTTGTGGGCCCCGGCGTAGCCGGCCTGCCCATTGAATACAGGAACGGGATCGATGTCATGACGACTGAGACCACCTGCTGGTCCTCCGTCTGGGTGACGGATGAGAAGACGGAAGCCTATTTTGCGGTCCATGGCCGTCCGGAAGCTTATCAGAAGCTGGAGCCGGCTCCGGTCGCCTATTATGACGGCTGTGTATATGTGGATCTCAGCTCCATCGAGCCTACGATCGCCCTTCCCATGCATCCCAGCTATGCCATGCCCATCCGGGAGCTGCTGGAGAATCCCGCGGATATCATGCACGAGTATCAGGAAAGGGCCAACCGCCAGATCAAGGGCGCGGCCATGGATCTGGACTCCAAGGTCCGCGGCGGCCAGATCTATGTAGACCAGGGCATCGTTGCCGGCTGTTCAGGCGGAACTTTTGATAATATTGTGGCAGTCGCGGATATCCTGCGCGGACACAGCTGCGGCAGCGGCACCTTTACCATGTCGGTCTATCCGGGCTCCATGCCTGCCTACAGGGAGCTGATGAAGAACGGCGCCCTCTATGATATCGCCGGGTCCGGTGCCATCATCCGGGAATGCTTCTGCGGACCCTGCTTCGGCGCGGGGGATACCCCTGCCAACGGCGAGTTCTCCATCCGTCATACCACCCGCAACTTCCCTAACCGGGAAGGCTCCAAGCCCGGCGAAGGCCAGATGGCGGCCGTTGCCCTCATGGACGCCCGGTCGATCGCGGCTACAGCCGTTAATGGCGGCAGGCTGACGCCCGCGACAGATCTGGATGTGGAATACAGCACCCCTGTCTATCATTTTGACAGCGGCGTATATGAAAAGCGTATCTATAACGGCTGGGGCAAAGCCGAGCCGGAATATGAGCTGAAAATGGGGCCCAATATCAAGGACTGGCCGGAACAGCCTGCCCTGAGCGAGGACCTGCTCCTGAAGGTGGCCTCCTATATTACAGATCCTGTTACAACGACAGATGAACTGATTCCTTCCGGTGAGACATCTTCCTTCCGCTCCAATCCGCTGCGGCTGGCGGAATTTACCCTGTCCCGCAAGGATCCCGATTATGTCGGCAGGGC
Source organism: uncultured Lachnospiraceae bacterium (assembly GCA_902789735.1). Taxonomy (GTDB): domain Bacteria; phylum Bacillota; class Clostridia; order Lachnospirales; family Lachnospiraceae; genus CAG-791. The sequence goes on along the minus strand of CADAOZ010000002.1, from coordinate 88,613 downwards.
CAAAGAGATTCACAGGCTGGAAGCAGCCCGGGAAGCGGGCACGGATCCCGGCGCGGAAGTCGCCGCTGTGTATGCCGCTCTGGACAGGGCCGGCGTTGCCAATGATCCGGCAGCAACGGTCATCGGATCCACCATTTACGCCAATAAGCCCGGTGACGGTTCAGCCCGCGAACAGGCCGCCAGCTGTCAGAGAGTGCTGGGAGCGGCCGCCAATATTGCCAGGGAATATGCTACCAAGAGATACCGGTCCAACTGTATCAACTGGGGCATGGCACCCCTGCTGACAGAGACGCCGGAGGTACTGGCGCTGGGAGATTTCGTATTTGTGCCCGGTATCCGCAGTCATATCCTCAACGGGGTCAATGACTTTGACGCCTATGTCATCAAGGCAGACGGCAGTGTAAGTAAATTCGCGGTATCCACCGGCGACCTGACAGAAGATGAAAGACAGATCATCGCGGACGGCTGTCTGATCAACTATTACCGCGGTCACTGATCGGCTGTCCTGCCGGCAGAAACAGACCATAAAGAAAGGTGAGGCCCTTTGGGAGCCTCACCTTTTTGATACGTGTTTTCGGTTTTCCGCGGGGGAGAAAGATCAGGCGTCATCATGATCTGCTTCTTTCTTCTCCTGTTCCTTAATGCGGGCCGCAGCCATCTCGATACCTTCCCGGCCGTCTCCCAGCAGGCGTCCTACGCGGCTGATCGTGGCAGTGGAAGCGGAGGTGGCTTCTGAGATCGTCTGATAGGTCTGGCCGTCCAGCAGCCGTGTTCCGACGTCAAAACGCTGGGCCAGGGAATTTAATTCATTGATAGTACAGATATCTTCAAAGAACAGATAACACTCCTCCATGTTCTCAAGGCTCAGCACAGCCTTAAAAAGCTTTTCGACAGTTCCCCTGTTGATATTTCTTTTCATAGTCACCCTCCAGGCAGGACCGGCCGGCTTCCACTGTTCATTGCCGGTACCGTTGTTATTACCCCATGTCACAGAACCGCCCCGGACCCGGCAGGCCGCAGGCGCTCTTTTATATTTTAATACTTTAAAGCGCTGACCGCAATGCGGGAACGGTTTTTTTATGTGAATACAGAGAACAAACAGAGGGTTTTTATGATTCTTTTTCCGGCAACACGGCCTGGTTAGGCTGTTTCAAATGCCTGAATCCAATGAAACAGCGGATATGAACGGAAACCAAGGCAAAAAAGAGACATAAAAATTTTTCTTTGATCATGAGAATTTATGCTTGAATTTCCTGAAAGTATCTCTTATAATTTAACACTGTAAAGCGTTTAAGCATGAACGCGCTAAATTTAACCGCAGGGAGGATATTATTATGGTAATCAAGGTTTTGATGCTGGTCATCTTTTTCGCAGTCATGATCGGGATCGGATTCTATTGCAGAAAGAATTCCACAGATGTAAACGGTTTTGTCCTGGGCGGACGTTCTGTCGGTCCCTGGCTGACAGCTTTCGCGTACGGTACATCCTATTTCTCCGCCGTTGTATTTGTAGGCTACGCGGGACAGTTCGGATGGAAATACGGCATCGCGGCCACCTGGGCAGGAATCGGCAACACCATCCTGGGATCTCTCCTGGCCTGGGTCATTCTGGGCAGAAGAACCCGCATCATGACCCAGCATCTGGATTCCGCTACCATGCCCCAGTTCTTTGAGGCCAGATTCGGCAGTTCATCCCTCAAGATCGCTGCCTCTGTCATTACCTTTATTTTCCTGATTCCTTATACAGCCTCCCTGTATAACGGCCTTTCCAGATTATTCGGTATGGCGTTCAGTGTTGACTATACAGTCTGTGTCATTGTAATGGCGGTCCTGACCGGTATTTATGTCGTTGCCGGCGGCTATATGGCCACCGCGATCAATGATTTCGTGCAGGGTATTGTTATGTTATTCGGTATTACAGCGGTCATTCTGGCGGTCCTGAAGAGCCAGGGCGGCCTGCTGGCGGCCCTGGACGGGCTGGCAAGAGTCTCGGATGAGACGGTATCCACCACACCCGGTGTGTTTGCCTCTTTCCTTGGACCCGATCCCCTTAATCTGCTGGGCGTCGTGCTCCTGACATCCCTGGGTACATGGGGCCTTCCTCAGATGGTCCAGAAGTTCTATGCGATCAAGAGTGAGAAATCCATCTCCACAGGTACCGTGATATCCACCTTCTTTTCACTGATAGTAGCGGGCGGCTGTTATTTCCTGGGCGGCTTCGGCAGACTCTTTTCCGACAAAATTGACATCGCGGCCAACGGCTTTGACTCTGTCATTCCGACCATGCTGTCCGGCCTGCCGGATATCCTGATCGCCATTGTGGTCATCCTGGTCCTTTCCGCTTCCATGTCCACCCTGTCTTCGCTGGTCCTGACCTCCAGCTCTACGCTGACACTGGACCTGCTCAAGGGCTATATCATCAGGGAGATGGATGAGAAGAAACAGGTATTTATTATGCGATGCCTGATCGTCGTATTCGTTGCCCTTTCCGTGGTCATCGCCATTATCCAGTACAAGTCCAACGTTACCTTTATCGCTCAGCTGATGGGTGTTTCATGGGGCGCGCTGGCCGGCGCTTTCCTGGCTCCGTTCCTCTATGGTCTCTACTGGAAAGGCGCGACCAAGATCAGCTGCTGGTGCAGTTTCCTGTTTTCGACGGTCGTCATGCTGGCCAACATGCTTGTAAGGCCCAGCTTTCCGGTCCTGCTGCAGTCTCCGATCAACGCGGGCGCTTTCTGCATGATCGCCGGCCTGGTCATTGTCCCGGTCGTGTCCCTGTTCACGCCCAAGCCCAATAAGAAGGTCGTTGACGACGCCTTCGCCTGCTACGACCAGAAGGTCATCGTTACCAGGAGTCATATGCTGGGTGACGACGAGCAGTAACAGAGCCGGCCTGCGTGCATACGGCTTTACGAAACGATAATCCCTTATGGAGTGACGAGAACATAAAGAGAACCGCGTATGACCCGATGATCATACGCGGTTCTCTTACGCGGCGCAGTCCATGAAAAATCCCCCGGATCAGGCGGTTTTATCCGCTGATGATCCGGGGGATCCTTATTTACTGCAGGAATATATCTGTCATCAGATATTGGCGATATCTTCCTGTGTCAGGACACGCAGGCCCTTCTTGGTCAGGCGGGCTTCCGCGCCTTTGGTATCGGCGACACGGAAGATCATATAAGCGCTCTTGACATCGCTGCCGCCCAGGAAGGCGTACATATACTCAATGTTGACCTCCGCTTCGGAGAAGATGGAGAGCAGCTGGTCCAGTCCGCCGGGGACATCAGGGATCTTAACAGCCAGGACAGAGGTGAGTTTGGCAATAAAGTCCGCGTCCTTCAGGATATTGACTGCTTCAAAAACGTCATCCACGATGATGCGGGCAATCCCGAAGTCCTTGGTCTCCGCCAGGGACAGGGCGCGCATGTCGACCTTTTTGGCGGCCAGGACGCCGGTCATTTTCTTCAGGGTACCGGGCTTGTTCTCAAGAAATACGGAAATCTGCTTTATGCTCATATTTTTCCTCCCGTCTCAGATCTTTCTCTTGTCGATGACACGGACGGCCTTGCCTTCGCTGCGGGCGATGGACTTGGGCGCGACCAGTGTGACATTGGCCTTGATGCCCAGCATGGACTTGAGGCCGTCAACGAGCTGCTTCTGGTTCTCGGCGATCTCACCGACGTTATCAGTGAACATTTCAGGGGTCATCTCGACCTGGACATCCAGGGTATCGGAATTGTTCTTACGGTCAACGATGATCTGGTAGTTGGCGGCATAGCCATGATTGAGCAGCACAGTCTCGATCTGGCTGGGGAATACGTTGACGCCGCGGATGATCAGCATGTCATCGGAGCGGCCCATAGGCTTGGCCATACGGACATGGGTACGGCCGCAGGAGCATTTCTCACGGGTCAGCTTACAGATATCTCTGGTACGGTAGCGGATCATCGGGAAAGCTTCCTTGTCGATGGCGGTAAATACCAGCTCACCCTGGCTGCCTTCCGGAAGGACTTCTTCCGTCTCAGGATCGATGATCTCGGCGATGAAGTGGTCTTCGTTGATATGCATGCCCTTCTGGGCGGAGCATTCAAAAGCCACGCCGGGGCCGGACAGCTCTGTCAGTCCGTAGATATCATAGGCCTTGATGCCCATGGTCTTCTGGATATCCTGGCGCATTTCCTCACTCCAGGCTTCCGCGCCGAAGATACCGGCCTTCAGGGGAATATCATCAGGACCGTATCCCATCTCCTTCATACGCTCGCCCAGGAAAGCGGCGTAGCTGGGAGTACAGCAGATGATCGTAGCCTGCAGATCCTGGATGAACATGATCTGACGGTCTGTGTTGCCGGAACTGGTGGGGACGGTCAGGCAGCCGACTTTGTGGGAGCCGCCGTTGAGTCCGGGGCCGCCGGTGAAGAGGCCGTAACCATAGGAGATCTGGCAGACATCCTCTTTGCTGCCGCCGGCCGCTACGATGGCGCGGGCGCAGCAGTCTTCCCAGAGATCAATATCGTGCTGGGTATAGAAAGCGACAACACGCTTGCCGGTCGTGCCGGAAGTGGACTGGATCCTCACGCAGTCCTTCAAGGGCTTGCCGACCAGGCCATAGGGATAGGCCTCCCGCAGATCCTTTTTGGAAAGAAAAGGCAGCTTGTGCAGATCGTCGATGGATTTGATATCATCGGGTGTGACCCCCTTCGCTTCCATCTTTTTACGGTAGTAGGGAACGTTGTCCCAGACATGCCGTACCTGTTTTACGAGTTTCTCGTTCTGAATGGCGATGATCTCGTCACGGCTCGCGCATTCAATGGATTCCTGGAAATATTTTTCCATAGTTAATGTTACCTCCCTCATATATAAATTAATAGTGTCTTCACGATCAGTAATCCCTTCCGAGGGCAAAAGCCTTCTTGTTCATTGCAAGGAATTTAGGAGGTACATTTGCTTCCAGGGAAGCCATCCATGCATCCTCAGGCAGGTCGAAATAATGGGAGAGCCTGCCAAGCAGGACGATATTGACGGCCTTGGAGGATCCGGCTTCTTCCGCCAGTTTCAGGCAGTCCAGGGCATCTACCCTGGCGCCGCTGGCCTTAAGCTTGGCTTCCAGATCCTGCGGATACTCTGCCGCGCCGGTAATGACGGGCATAGGATCGATCATCTGGGTGTTGGTCACGATCTGTCCGTCCTTTTTGAGATAGGAGAGCCATCTGGCGGCCTCCAGGATCTCGAAGGATACGATAAAATCCGCTTCGCCCCGGTCAATGATGGGGGAATGGACCTGGTCACCGTAACGGACATAGGTAACAACGCTGCCGCCCCGCTGGGACATGCCGTGTACCTCGGATACTTTTACATCATAGCCCTGGGACAGGAGCAGGTGGCCCAGCAGCTTGCTGGCCAGGAGAGAACCCTGTCCGCCGACGCCGACGATCATAATATTCTTTGTCTCCATATTCAGGCCTCCTTTCCGCTGTCTTCCAGCGCGCCGAAATGGCACAGCTGGCTGCAGACATTACATCCCACGCAGAGGGTGTTGTCGATGTGCGCTTTGCCGTTCCTGATGGAGATGGCGGGACAGCCGACACGCATGCAGGATTTACATCCCACGCACTTGTCCGTATTGACCCGGAGCGGCGGGTTGTGCCTGACATATTTGAGCAGGGCGCAGGGACGTCTGGAGATGATGACGGAAGGCGCCGGAGCTGCCAGCTCCTGTTTCAGGACGCGGTCACATTCCTCCAGGTCATAGGGATCTACCACAGAGACCCTTTCAAAGCCCATGGCCCGGCAGAGGGCTTCCAGATCGATCTTCCCTGCCGGATCGCCTTTGATATTGTAGCCGGTGGTGGGATTCTGCTGGTGGCCGGTCATGCCGGTAATGGAGTTGTCTACGATGATAATGGTCGAGTTGGACTGGTTATAGGCCACATTGGCCAGGCCGGTCATGCCGGAATGCATAAAGGTGGAATCGCCGATGACAGCGACTGTCTTTCCTTCGCTTTCGCTGCCGCGTACCTTGTTGAAGCCGTGCAGCGCGCCGATGGAAGCGCCCATGCAGAGGGTCATTTCAATGGCGCCCAGCGGAGGAACGGCACCCAGCGTATAACAGCCGATATCGCCCAGGACAGTGCACTTATTCTTCTTCAGTGTATAGAAGAGGCCCCTGTGGGGACAGCCGGCGCACATGACCGGAGGACGGGCCGGAATGGCGTCCGCAATGGAGTAAGCGCTTTCCTTTTTCTGCCCGAAGGCTTCCGCGATCAGATTCTGGGAGAATTCATCGACCAGGGGCAGGATCTCCTTGCCGGTGACCGGAATGCCCAGGGCGCGGACATGATTCTCGATGATGGGATCCAGTTCTTCCACGACGTACAGTTTATCCACTTTGGCCGCGAAACTGCGGATCAGGTCCACGGGGAGGGGATTGGCCATACCCAGCTTCAGGATGCTGACAGTATCGCCAAAGACTTCTTTTACATACTGATAGGAGGTGGAGGCGGTAATAATACCGATCTCTGTGCCGCCCATTTCGACCCGGTTCAGGGGGGTGGTCTCGGCATAGGCGGTCAGCAGACGGGTCCGCTCCTCAACGATGGGATGACGCCTTTTGGCATTGCCGGGCATCATGACGTACTTGCCGATATTCTTTTCATAGGGACGGTCCGGTACGGTCCGTTCTCCAATCGGGGCCAGCGACTGGGAATGCGCGACCCTGGTGCACATTTTCAGCAGGACGGGTGTGTCGAACTGCTCTGAAATCTGGTAAGCGGTTTTGGTAAACTCCAGCGCTTCGGCGGAATCCGAAGGCTCCAGCATGGGAACCTTGGCGGCAATGGCGTGGTGACGGCTGTCCTGCTCGTTCTGAGAGGAATGCATGCCGGCATCATCCGCTACGCAAATGACCATACCCGCGTTCACACCGGTATAGGACATAGTATAGAGGGGATCAGCCGCGACATTGAGGCCTACGTGTTTCTGCGCGCAGAAAGAACGGCGGCCGGCCAGACAGGCGCCGAAGGCCGCTTCCATGGCTACCTTTTCATTGGGAGCCCATTCGCAATAGATGTCATCGTACTTCACTGCTTCTTCAGTGACTTCTGTACTGGGGGTGCCGGGATAGCTGGATATAAAACATACGCCGGCTTCGTACAGACCGCGGGCTACAGCCTTGTTGCCCAACAAGAGCTGTTTGTTTGTGTTAGTCATATAAATTTCCTCCTCGTTACTATCCATGTAGTATAACAGATAATTCCAAGATTTCAAATCATTTATCTGACAGCCAATACCTTGACAATCCTGCTTAAAAGGGGTATGCTACTTTAGCGGTTTAAATTGCAAAATTACAGACAGCCTGTATCAGAAGGCTGTTCCTCCGCAAAATATATAACAGGGAAGGGGAAAAGAAATGCCGATTACAGATTTACTGGAGAGAAACAGTAAGCTCTACGGGGAAGAGATCGCCCTGGTAGAGATCAATCCGGAAATCCGGGAGGAACAGAGAGTTACCTGGAAGGAATATGAGCTGATCCAGCCCACGTCTACTTCCTTTTACAGGAGATCCATTACCTGGTCGGTTTTTGATGAAAAGGCCAACAGAGTCGCAAACATGCTGATTGAGCGGGGAATCCGCAAGGGACAGAAGTGCGCAATTCTGCTGATGAACTGTCTGGAATGGCTGCCCATTTATTTCGGTATCATGAAGACCGGCGCCATTGCCGTTCCCATGAACTTCCGTTTTGACGCGGATGAGATCCGTTACTGCCTGGACGCTTCTGACTCGGATGTTCTTTTCTACGGCCCCGAATTTATCGGCCGGATCGAGAATATTATCAGTCATATCCGGAAGAATACCCTGCTTTTCTACGTAGGAGACCAGTGTCCTTCCTATGCGGATGATTACTATCGTATGGCTTCCAACGCATCTTCTACTGCGCCCAGGATTCTGGTCGAGGACAAAGATGAGGCTGCTATTTATTTTTCCTCAGGTACGACAGGTTTCCCCAAGGCCATCCTGCATAACCATACAGCTCTGATGCAGTCAGCCCGCATGGAGGCCATCCATCATGAAACCACCCGCAAGGATACCTTCCTGTGCATTCCGCCCCTCTATCATACGGGCGCCAAGATGCACTGGTTCGGCTCCCTGTACACAGGCAGCCGGGCAGTCCTGCTCAAGGGAAATTCTCCCGAAGCTATTTTCAGTGCAGTCTCTAATGAAGGCTGTACGATCGTCTGGCTGCTGGTGCCCTGGGCCCAGGATATTCTGGCGGCCCTGGATTCCGGAAAACTCAAAATGGAGGATTACAAGCTCAGTCAGTGGCGCCTGATGCATATCGGTGCCCAGCCCATTCCGCCCAGCCTGATCCGCCGCTGGCTCAAGTACTTCCCGCATCATAAATATGACACCAACTACGGCCTGTCTGAATCCACCGGTCCCGGCTGTGTCCATCTGGGCATGGAGAATGTCCACAAGGTCGGCGCCATCGGCATTCCCGGTTATGGCTGGAAGACCAAGATCGTGGATGAGCAGGATATGCCGGTCGCGGATGGGGAAGTCGGTGAGCTCTGTGTCAAGGGCCCCGGCGTCATGCTGGAGTATTATAAGAATCCGGAAGCGACCGCCGAGACCATCATCGACGGCTGGCTCCATACCGGCGATATGGCCAGACTGGATGAGGACGGCTTCATCTTCCTGGTCGACCGTAAGAAGGACGTTATCATCTCCGGCGGTGAGAACCTCTATCCGGTCCAGATCGAGAACTTCCTGATGCGTAATGACAAGATCCATGATGTGGCGGTCATTGGTTATCCCCATGAGCGTCTGGGTGAAATCGTGGCGGCCGTGATTCAGGTCAAGGAGGGGATGGAACTGACCGAAGAGGATGTCAACCGCTTCTGCATCGACCTGCCCCGCTATAAGCGGCCCCGCAAGATCTTCTTTGACAAGGTCATCCGCAATGCCACCGGCAAGATCGACAAGCCCAAAATCCGGGAGATCTACTGCAGCGAGAGACTGGTCGAACGCCAGAATATGTCCTGACCGGAAAAGCAAAATAACACAGAGACTGCATGGAAAGAAGCATTCCATGCAGTCTCTTTCTTTGGGTTCATATGATTGTTTACAGGCGCTGCTCAGATTCCGTCTGCGGTCCAGCGTCCGGCGGCGCCGCAGGGCAGGACCAGGCCGTTGGAGACCACCGGCAGGCCCACCTCGTCGGCTTCCGTTTCTCCTTTGCGGAGCGGGTCGATGGCGGTATGCAGCAGGTAGTTCAGGACGGCCGGCTGCAGGCCGGTCGTATAGGAGTTGAGCAGGACGAACAGGGGATCGTCCGAGAGCAGCTGCATGCATTTCTGCAGGAAGGGATAAATGCTGGTCTCCATTTTCCAGATCTCCCCCTTGGGTCCCCGTCCATAGGAAGGCGGATCCATAATGATGGCGTCATAAGTGTTGCCCCGGCGGATCTCCCGCTCCACGAATTTGCCGCAGTCATCGACCAGCCAGCGGATGGGGGCGTCCTGCAGGCCGGAGATATGGGCATTTTCTTTGGCCCATGTCACCATACCTTTGGAAGCGTCCACATGGGTGACAGCCGCCCCTGCCTTTGCGGCGGATACGGTGGCTCCGCCTGTATAGGCGAACAGGTTGAGCACCTTGACCTGTCTGCCGGAAGAGACAGCCCGGCGGATCAGCCCGGCGCACCAGTCCCAGTTGACGGCCTGTTCCGGAAACAGGCCTGTATGCTTGAAGCTGAAGGGCTTGAGGTTGAAATTGAGATCCCTGTAATGGATGATCCATTCCTGGGGCAGGTCGAAGAATTCCCATTCCCCGCCGCCTTTGCTGCTCCTGTGGTAATGGCCGTTGGGCTTTTTCCACTGGCGGCCCCGGGGCGTCTCCCAGATGACCTGGGGGTCGGGCCGGATCAGCTTATAGCTGCCCCAGAGTTCCAGCTTTTCCCCGCCGGAGGTGTCCAGTACCTGATAGTCTTTCCATTGATCCGCGATCCACATAATATTCTGTATTCCTTATCATTTCTATTTGGTTTGCAGCCCGGCTGCGCCGCAGTGGTCTCCGTCCGTGTGACTTGCAGCCGGAAGAGGAGACGAACCGCCTTACAGCGGGCATTGTATCCCAAGTCTACACTGTTTTGGGGGGAAAGTAAATCGTCCGGCGGCATCTGCCGGACAGATGCCGCCGGACAAAGGAACAGGGCCTGTTCCGGTTTTCTTATTTGACAGTGAACTTGTAAGCGGTAGACTGGCAGTATTTCTCGCCGGGGCGCAGGACCGTGGACGGGAACTGGGGATAGTTGGGGCTGCAGGGATGGTGCTGGGTCTCCAGACAGAAGGCACCGTATTCCGGATAAGATCCGCCGGCTTTGCTGTGCGCCACATTGTCGGTATGGACGTAATTGGCGGTATAGAGCTGTACGCCGGGCTGGGTGGTCCAGCAGTCCAGACGGATGGGGCTGGCCGGATCTTCCGCGCAGGCGAACCATTTTTCCTTTCCTTCTTCCGCGTCCAGCACAAAGGAATGGTCATAGCCTTTGGACAGGCGGATCTGTTCATAGGCAAGGTCCAGTCCGTCACCGATCCTGCGGCCCTTCCGGAAATCCATGGGTGTTCCGTCGACCGGAAGGAATCTGCCGGTGGGCAGATTGCCGGCGCTTCCTTCCGCAAAGCGGTCGGCTGCCAGAGTCAGTACGGTATCGGCACAGGTGGAACCATCCTGGCCGCGCAGATTGAAATAAGTATGGTTGGTCAGATTGAGGACCGTAGGCTTGTCCGTCTCGGCCTCGTAGACCATGCGGAGGGTATTGTCCTCTTCCAGGGTATAGGTGATCTTAAGCTGCAGGGTGCCGGGGTAGCCTTCCTCGCCGTCAGGGCTGGTATATTCCATGATCAGGGCACCGTTCTCTTCATGCGCCGCGAAAACGGTCCTGGGATAGGTTCCGTGCAGATGGTTGGGGCCGTCATTGGCTTCCAGCTGCCAGGTGACACCGTCCAGCGTAAAAACGGCATCTTTGATCCGGTTGGCAAAACGGCCTACCAGGGCACCGTGGTTGCTGCTGCCGTTCTCATAATCTTCCAGCGTGTTGTAGCCCAGGGCCACATCGGTATAGCGGCCGTCCCCGGTCGGGATCAGGATCTTCTGGACCGCGGCGCCGTAGGTCAGGAAATCGACCTGCATGCCGGATGCATTGGTCATGGAATACCGGTCGACGGGAATGCCGTCTTTTGTGATGCCAAATGCTTCTTTAAAAATCATAGCCATGTGAGAACCCCCTTTTTCAGGAAATACAAAAACGTTTTCGTCGCCTTTCATTGTAGCAAAAGGCAGTCCCGCTTTCAATCCTCTTTCCCCCGGTTCCGGACACGGACAGGCCTGCCGGCGACAGCACTGCCGGTGACAGCACTGCCGGTGACAGCACTGCCGGCATCATCCGGTGCGGCCCTCCGGTCCGGGCCGGACGGGCCTGCCTTTTGCCGGAAAAGGCGGATTGTGGTATGCTGTTTGCGATACAGGGGAACCCGCGGACCTTAGGCTGCCTGCGGGAGAGGACTAAGTGACAAAGGAGTCTGACATGCCCAAAAAGAATACGCGCAATACCCGCGGCAGGATCATTTCCGCGGCCTGGAAGCTGTTTTATGAAAACGGATATGAGGAAACCACCATTGAGGATATCGTGAACGCCTCCCAGACCTCCCGGGGATCCTTCTATCATTACTTCGAGGGCAAGGATGCCCTGCTGGGTACACTGGCCTATGTCTTTGATGAGAAATATGAATCGCTCCGGACGGAGCTGGATCCTTCCATGGATGCCATCGAGCGGATGATCTATCTGAATCACGCCCTGTTTGTCATGATCGAGGACAGCATTTCTCTGGACCTGCTGACAAGGCTGCTGTCCTCCCAGCTGCTGGCCCAGAATGAAAAACATCTGCTGGACCGGAACAGGACCTATTTCCGCCTGCTGCGCCGGATCGCCGCCGAAGGCAGACGGGCCGGGACCATATCCGCAGCCTACAGCGAGAATGAAGTCGTCAAGGCCTATGCCCTCTGGGAAAGGGCCCTGCTGTATGACTGGTGTCTGTGCGGCGGCGAGTATTCTCTGGTCGCCTATACCGACCGGATGACGCCCGGCTTTCTGGAACGGTTCAGAGGGTAAATTATCTGACGATTGTTCCTGCTGTATGTACAGTTAAAAAAGCCAGTATTTAAGCCATATTCAGGGATAAACAGAGAACGCGGTACAGAATTCATTCTATACTGCGTTCTCTATTTTGTTCTGCTTCTGATTGTGATAGAATGACTGCTATGAGTTCCCAATAGAAAAGGAGAGATTATGACAACCGCACAAATTCTGATCATTGTAACTATCGCTGCCTATCTGTTCGCCATGCTGATGATCGGCGTCATCTTTAACCGGCAGGGCGCGGCGGATACTTCCGACGGCTTCTATATCGGCGGCCGTTCCCTGGGCCCTCTGGTCACCGCCATGAGCGCGGAGGCCTCCGACATGAGCAGCTACCTGCTGATGGGTCTGCCCGGACTGGCCTATATCGCCGGCCTGGCGGAGGTCACATGGACTGCCATCGGTCTTGCTGTGGGCACTTATCTGAACTTCCTGCTGGTCTCCCGCCTGCTTCGCCGTTATTCCGAGAGGCTGGGCGCCTTTACGATCCCGGAATACTTTTCCAACCGTTACGGCGATAAACAGCATCGTATTTCCCTGGTCGCCGCTCTGATCATCCTGATTTTCTTTATTCCTTATACCGCATCCGGCTTCAAGGCTGTAGGTACCCTGTTCAACAGCCTGTTCGGCGTGGAATATCATCTGGCCATGATCGTGGGCGCAGTCATCATTGTTTCCTATACATCCCTTGGCGGATTCCTGGCCGTATCCACAACGGACCTGATCCAGAGTATTTTCATGTCCATCGCCCTTGTAGTGGTCGTATTTTTCGGAATCCGTCAGGCGGGCGGCATGGATGTGGTCATTGCCAACGCCAAAGAGCTTCCCGGCTACCTGAATATTACCCAGGGTTACAACTGGGCGGACGGGACTGCGGGTTCCTTCGGCTTCCTGCCGATCGTCTCCACCCTGGCCTGGGGCCTTGGCTACTTCGGTATGCCCCACATCCTGCTCCGTTTCATGGGCATCCGTGACGAGAAGGAACTGGTCCTGTCCCGCCGTATAGCGGCCGTCTGGTGCGCGATCAGCATGGGCGTGGCCATTCTGATCGGTATCATCGGCTACAGTGTTTCCCTGGCCGGCCGAATTCCCCTGCTGGAGACCAGCTCTGATTCCGAGACCATCATCATCAAAATGGCTGACCTGATGAGCCAGCACGGTTTCTTCTTTGCCCTGATGGCAGGCGTGATCCTGGCTGGTATCCTGGCGGCGACCATGTCCACTGCCGATTCCCAGCTGCTGGCGGCTGCTTCCTCCGTATCCCAGGACCTGATGCAGGATTTCCTGGGTATCAAGTTGGATGCCAGAAAGAACATGATCATCGCCAGAGCGACCGTTATCGGCATTGCCATTATCGCCATTGTCCTGGCCTGGAATCCCAACAGCTCCGTATTCCGTGTCGTTTCCTTTGCCTGGGCGGGCTTCGGCGCCACGTTCGGTCCCGCCATGCTGCTGTCCCTGTTCTGGAAACGGTCCAATAAGAGCGGTGCCCTGGCCGGTCTGATCGTAGGCGGCGCCATGGTATTCATCTGGAAGTTCCTGATTGCTCCTATGGGTGGAATCCTGTCCATTTATGAGCTGCTTCCGGCTTTCATCCTTTCTCTGATCGTCAACGTGATCGTCAGCCTGGCTACGCCCGAGCCCGACCGCGAGATCCAGAAGATCTATGATGAGGTCCATGCCGCAGGCAAATAAAGCGCAGACAGCCATGCCGCAGGCAAATAAAAGGCAGACAGCCATGCGGCAGTCCATGCTGCATCCATCTGTAAAATGAGGAAGAGAGGTCTCCGGACCTCTCTTTTTTATGCTATAATACTGTTTTGTATCTGCGGGCCTCTGGCGGCAGCCGGAGAAAAGAACCCTGCGGCAGCCGCGGTAGCGTGATTCTATGCGGTCTTGCGGTCCGGCCGCTGTGATAGGATGCATGCAGCCTTGCGGTCCGACCGCTATTATATATAGAAGAAACACATACGGAGCATGCGGGCGGATCCCGGAGACGGGGATCCGCCGCAGGAAAAGGACGATGAGAATGGAAAAGAATCAGAACAGTCAGCGGCAATATCAGAAAATGACGGGGACCCCGGTCCATAAGCTGATCCTGCAGCTGTCCGTTCCTTCTATTATCAGTATGCTGATCACCAATATCTACAACCTGGTGGATACGGCTTTTGTCGGACAGCTGGGTAACAGTGCCTCGGGGGCGGTCGGTATTGTCTTCGGATTCATGTCGATCATCCAGGCCTTCGCCTTCATGTTCGGCCAGGGGGCCGGCAGTGCCATTGCCAGGGCACTGGGCGGCCGCGATACGGAGCGGGCTTCTGTATACGCTTCCTCCGGCTTTTTCGGATCCTTTGTCTGCGGCGCGGTCATCACCTGCATCGGTTTCGCGTTCCTGGATCCCATGGTCACGGCCCTGGGCAGTACGGAAACCATCGCCCCTTTTGCCAAAACCTATATTACCTATATCCTGATCGCGGCGCCTTTTATGTCCTCCGGCCTGACCATGAACAACATTCTACGTTATGAAGGAAAGGCGGCCCTGGGCATGGTCGGCCTTATGACCGGGGCGATTCTGAATATGGCCGGGGATCCCATTCTGATGTTCGGGCTGAGGATGGGGATTGCGGGCGCGGGCCTGTCCACCGCCCTGAGCCAGATGGTCAGCTTCGGCATTCTTCTGTCCATGTTTCTGACCGGCAGGTCCCAGAGCCGCCTGTCCCTCCGGAAAGCCGCTTCCGGCGCCGGGGTGTATCTGGATATAATGGCAACAGGCTTTCCCAGTCTGCTGCGGCAGGGGCTTAACAGCATCACCACGGTACTGCTGAATACGCATGCGGCGGTCTACGGAGACGCGGCGGTGGCGGCAATGAGCATTGTCAGCAGGATCGTCTTCTTTGTGTTTTCCATTGCCATCGGGATCGGACAGGGATTCCAGCCGGTCAGCGGCTTCAATTACGGGGCGGGCAGATATTCCCGTCTCCGCAAAGGTTATCGTTTTACCATGCTGCTGGCGGAGAGTATCCTGGCAGCGGCGGTCGTTCTGGTATTTCTGCGTTCCGGTTCCCTGATCGGGGTATTCCGGGATGATCCGGATGTCATCCGGATCGGTACCCGGGCCCTGCGCCTGCAGTGCGCGGCCCTGTTTCTTCTGCCGCCCTGCATGGTGACGGAGATGCTTTTCCAGAGTACGGGCAGGCGTCTGCAGGCCTCGGTCCTGTCCGCCCTGCGAAGCGGTATCTTCTTTATCCCTTCCCTGCTGATCCTGGACAGGTTCCGGGGGCTTGCGGGAATCCAGGAGGCCCAGCCCCTGGCCTATGTACTGGGCTTTTTTCCGGCCATGTACCTGGCCGCGGACTTTTTCAGAAAACTGCCCCGGCAGGACAGGGCAGACTGAAATATGGCACAGGAAAACGTCGGATTATTTCACGAAATTTGTGACATATTTTTGTTGAAAACAGAGAAAATAATGCTTGCATTTCTGCAATATATCCTGTAGAATAAATGTCGCTGTGACATTGATAGCTATGAAGCGTGAGGTTGCTGTCATGTATGACAGGTTTTCCGTGGAGCGAATGTCTGGGGCCGCAGAGCCCGAGAATCTGACGACAAGTCACTGTACCAATCAACGTCTGCCGGTTAGAGCAGAAACAACGTGTGGGTTCCTGCGTCCGTATGGAAGCAGGAAACACCCGGAAGTGTGTACAGTCGCCGCTTGTCGTACTAACTAAAAAGTACGAAAAGAAGGAGGCTATTTTTTTATGGCAAATTCGGTAATGAGAATTACACTTAAGGCGTACGATCATCAGCTGGTAGACGCGTCTGCCCGCAAGATCATCGACACAGTCAGGAAGACAGGATCCCAGGTTTCCGGACCTGTGCCGCTTCCCACCAAGAAGGAGGTCGTCACCATCCTTCGCGCGGTCCACAAATATAAGGACAGCCGTGAGCAGTTCGAGCAGAGGACCCATAAGAGACTGATCGACATCCTTACACCCACCCAGAAGACTGTAGATGCTCTGCAGCGTCTGGAAATGCCCGCCGGTGTCTACATCGACATCAAGATGAAGAACAAATAATCTGCGGGACGGATAATTCTCAGAATGTAAGATCTTGAGAATCAAAGATCTTAAAAAAGGCAGCTCTTACAGAGCAAAGCAAGACAACATCTGCACCTTGTGCGGTTGTTAATAAACAAACCTCTACTAGTATGACATCCTCCCTTCCTTATCTGTAAGGCGGGAGAGAGGCAGGCGGCGCCGGAGGCAGTCAGACAGCAGGCTGCTGAAGGAAAAAGAGCGGGAAAGATGCCAGTCCCTAAAGGCTATGCGCTGATGTCCGCTGTAGACAAACTGTTCCGGAAGGAACGTTACGGAACGTCCCCTTGCTCAGGCGGTGCGTTCCAGAAAAAGCCATTAGAGAATGGCGGAAAGAGGTAAGCATGAAGAAAGCGATTTTAGCAACCAAAATCGGTATGACGCAGATCTTCAAGGAAGACGGTACTCTGGTACCTGTTACTGTTCTTGAAGCAGGCCCCTGCGTTGTTACTCAGGTCAAGACCATTGAGAACGACGGCTATGAAGCGGTTCAGGTAGGTTTTGGCGAAGCCAAAGAAAGAATTACGACAAAGTCCGGTTCCGGCAAGAAGGAAGTTGCCCACCGCCACGGCGTAGGCAAGGCCATGCAGGGCCATTTCAAAAAGGCCGGCGCTCCTGTCAGAAAATTTGTCCAGGAGTTCAAGTTTGAGAACGCTTCCGAGTATGAGCTGGGCGGCGAGATCAAGGCTGATATCTTTGCTGAAGGCGATAAGATCGATGTTACCGCTGTTACAAAGGGCAAAGGCTTCCAGGGCGCCATCAAGCGTCACGGCCAGCACAGAGGCCCTATGGGACACGGTTCCAAATTCCATCGTCATCAGGGTTCCAACGGTTCCTCTTCCGATCCGAGCAGAGTCTTCAAAGGAAAGGGAATGCCCGGACACATGGGTTCCGTTCAGGTCACCATCAAGAACCTGGAAGTAGTTAAAGTCGATGCCGAAAAGAATCTGATTCTGGTCAAGGGCGCGGTTCCCGGACCGAAGAAGGGCCTCATCACCATCAAAGAGACCACAAAGGCAGAGGCATAACGGGAAAGGAGGATGACAGATGGCTAACGTATCTGTATTAAATATGGAAGGTGCCGCAGTCGGTACCATCGAACTGAACGATGCGGTCTTCGGAATTGATGTAAACGAGCATCTGGTCCATATGGCGGTTGTTCAGTATCTGGCAAACAGACGCCAGGGAACACAGAAAGCCAAGACCCGCTCAGAAGTCAGCGGCGGCGGCAAGAAGCCCTACAGACAGAAGGGCACCGGTCACGCAAGACAGGGCTCAACCAGATCTCCCCAGTTCACAGGCGGCGGCGTTGTGTTTGCTCCCCAGCCCCGTGACTATTCCTTCAAGATGAACAAGAAGGAAAAGAGGATCGCTCTGAAGTCCGCTCTGACAGACAGTGTTCAGAACGACAGAGTCATCGTGCTTGACGAACTCAAGCTCAATGAGATCAAGACAAAAGAGATGATCAGGATCCTTGGCAACATCAAGGCAGCTGACAAGGCACTGGTCGTTACGGCAGAAAAGGACGATATCGTTGTCAAATCCGCAAGAAACCTTGCCAAGGTAGTTACTACCGAGGCTTCCATTCTTAATGTTTATGACATTATGAACGCTAAGACAGTCGTCCTGACAAAGGATGCTGTCGCGAAGATCGAGGAGGTATATGCATAATGGCGACTCTCGAATATTACGATATTATTTTAAAGCCTGTCATCAGTGAAAAGAGCATGGCAGCTATGGCTGAAAAGAAATACGTTTTCCTCGTACATCCGGATGCCAACAAGTTTCAGATCAAGACAGCTGTTGAAAGAATGTTTGACGGCGTCAAGGTTGCCCGTGTCAATACAATGAACTGCAAGGGCAAGAAGAAAAGGGTCAGAGGCAGCTTCCGCTTCGGCGAGACAGCAAAGACCAAAAAAGCGTATGTATTCCTTACTGAGGACAGCAAGGACATCGAAATCTTCACCGGCCTTTGATCAAAGAGCTGTGAAATAATGACTGCGGCTGCAAAAGTATAGCCGCGGCGCACAAAAATTAAGGAGAACGCAAATCATGGGAATTAAGAAATATACCGCTTATACCCCCTCCAGACGAAATATGACTGGTTCTGATTTCGCTGAGATCACCAAGAAGACTCCCGAAAAGTCTCTGGTCACTTCTCTGAAGAAGAACGCTGGCCGCAACAACCAGGGTAAGATCACAGTCAGACATCATGGCGGCGGCAGCAGAAGAAAATACAGACTGGTGGATTTCAGAAGGCGTAAAGACAACATCCACGCAACCGTAATCGGCATCGAGTATGATCCCAACAGAACAGCCAATATCGCGCTGATCTGCTATGAAGACGGTGAGAAGTCCTACATCCTGGCACCTCAGGGCCTGACAGACGGCATGAAGGTCATGAATGGACCCGAAGCCGAAATCAGAGTTGGCAACTGCCTGCCTCTGACAGCGATTCCTGTTGGTACACAGGTACACAACATTGAACTGTATCCCGGTAAGGGCGGCCAGCTGGTCAGAAGCGCCGGCACATCCGCGCAGCTGATGGCTAAGGAAGGCAAATATGTCACCCTTCGTCTTCCCTCCGGTGAGATGAGAATGGTTCCCAAGGACTGCAGAGCGACCATCGGCGTTCTTGGCAACATTGATCACAACCTCATTAACTATGGTAAGGCCGGTCGTAAACGGCACATGGGCATCCGTCCTACAGTCAGAGGCTCTGTCATGAACCCCAATGACCATCCTCATGGCGGTGGTGAAGGTAAGGCACCTGTCGGACGTCCCGGGCCCTGCACTCCCTGGGGCAAGCCTGCTCTTGGTCACAAGACACGCCGGAAGAAAGCTTCCGATAAGCTGATTGTGAGAAGAAGAGGCGGCAACAAGAAATAATGAAGGAGGTTGAACCATGGCAAGATCATTAAAGAAGGGACCCTTCGCAGATGGACATCTGTTAAAGAAGGTTGATGCGCTGAACGCATCCGGCGAAAAGACCGTCATTAAGACATGGTCCCGCCGCTCCACCATTTTCCCGTCTTTCGTAGGCCACACCATTGCGGTTCATGACGGACGCAAGCATGTTCCGGTCTATATCACAGAAGACATGGTCGGACATAAACTTGGCGAGTTCGTTATGACAAGGACTTACAGAGGCCATGCAGGTAACAATAAGGACGAAAGAAGATCCAGATAATCAGAAAACAGAGATCTGGATCGGATTGACCGATATACGGATAAAAGGAGGACGGATCTATGTCTAAAGAGAAAGGCAGTAGAACCCAATTCAAAGTAACAAGAAATGCCGAGCAGAGGGAAACCAGACCTCATGCGAAGCTTTCTTACGCGAGAGTTCCCGTTCAGAAAGCCTGCTTCGTACTGGATGCCATCAGAGGCAAGAGCGTAGCAGAGGCGAAGGGAATCCTTACATATAACACAAGATACGCTTCAGAAGTTATTCTTAAATTACTCAATTCCGCAGAAGCGAATGCCACCAATAACATGGGCATGAACCCCGACAAGCTCTACATTGCCGAGTGCCGCGCCTGTGACGGTCCCACCATGAAGAGGATCCGGCCCAGGGCACAGGGCAGAGCCTACAGGATTCTGAAGAGAATGAGCAATATCTGGATCGTCCTTGATGAAGTAAAGGACGAAGCAAAGTAATTTAGGAGACAGAAAGGAGCCTTTAATGGGACAGAAAGTTAATCCTCACGGTCTGAGAGTCGGCGTCATTAAGGACTGGGATTCCAGATGGTACGCTGAAGGTGATTTCTCAGACCTTCTGGTTGAAGACTACAATATCAGAAAGTTTCTGAAAAAGAAATTATACAATGCCAGTGTCTCCAAGATCGAAGTTGAGAGAGCATCCGGCAGAGTCAGAGTTATCGTTTACGCGGCAAAGCCCGGCGTGATCATCGGCAAGGGCGGCGCTGAGATCGAAAAGACCCGCGCCCAGCTGACAAAGCTGACCGGCAAGAAGGTCAGCCTTGATATCAAGGAGATCAAGCGCCCCGATAAGGACGCGCAGCTGGTCGCTGAGAATATCGCGCAGCAGCTTGAGAACCGTGTTTCCTTCCGCCGTGCCATGAAGTCCGCCATGGGCAGGACCATGAAGAATGGCGCGCTCGGCATCAAGACCGCCTGCAGCGGCCGTCTGGGCGGTGCTGATATTGCCCGTACAGAGTCTTATTCCGAGGGAACCATTCCGCTTCAGACACTGCGTGCCGATATCGACTACGGCTTCGCGGAAGCTGATACTACCTATGGTAAGGTCGGCGTCAAAGTCTGGATCTACAAGGGCGAGGTACTTCCTGCAAAGCCCGCAGACAAGGCAGCTAAAGCTGCAGAATAATAGGAAGGGAGCAAACAACTATGTTAATGCCTAAAAGAGTCAAATATCGTAAACAGTTCCGTGGCAGCATGGCAGGTACTCCTTCCAGAGGAACCAAGATTGCTTACGGCGAATACGGTCTGGTCGCGACCGAACCTTGCTGGATCAAGTCCAATCAGATCGAGGCAGCCCGAGTCGCCATGACACGTTACATCAAGAGAGGCGGTAAGGTCTGGATCAAGATCTTCCCTGATAAGCCTGTTACAAAGAAGCCCGCTGAAGTTCGAATGGGTTCCGGTAAAGGCGCTGTCGAATACTGGGTAGCAGTAGTCAAGCCCGGCAGAGTCATGTTTGAAATCGCTGGCGTCCCTGAAGCAACCGCCAAAGAAGCGCTGCGTCTTGCAATGCACAAGCTGCCCTGCAAGTGCAAGATCGTTTCCAAGGCAGATCTGGAGGTCGAAGCATAATGAAAAGTACGACATATTTAGAAGAACTGAAAGCTAAATCCGTGGATGAGCTGGCCCAGGAGCTGGTATCCGCGAAAAAAGAACTCTTTAATCTGAGATTCCAGAACGCTACAAACCAGCTGCAGAACACTGCAAGGATCACCGAAGTCCGCAGGAACATCGCCAGGATCCAGACAGTTATGAGCAGCAAGGCAGAGTAAGCCGGAATCGTACGGAAAGGAGATAAACGTGGAAAGAAATCTTAGAAAAGTCCGTATCGGCAAAGTCGTCAGCGACAAGATGGACAAGACAATTGTCGTAGCGATCGAGGACCATGTTAAGCATCCCGTAATCGGTAAGATCGTTAAGAGGACATACAAGCTGACCGCACATGATGAGAACAATGAGTGCGGCGTTGGCGATACAGTAAAGGTTATGGAGACCAGGCCCCTGTCCAAGACCAAGAGATGGAGACTTGTATCCGTAGTTGAGAAAGCTCGCTAAGTCACCGGCCATCAGATAACAGTTCTATCGTATTCGGTGCGAATTTATCGAACGGCCCCCTGACCGGGGCGGCCGGATAGAGAAAGGAATACAACTATGATTCAACAGGAAAGCAGACTCAGGGTCGCTGACAATACCGGTGCCAAGGAACTGCTGTGCATCAGAGTTTGCGGCGGTTCTACAAGAAGATATGCCAGAATCGGCGATACGATCATCGCGACCGTTAAAGACGCAACGCCGGGTGGCGTTGTAAAGAAGGGCGACGTTGTCAAGGCAGTTGTTGTCCGCACAGTTAATACTACCCGCAGAAAAGACGGCTCTTATATCAGATTTGATGAGAACGCAGCTGTCATCATCAAGGATGACCTGACCCCTCAGGGAACCCGTATTTTTGGACCTGTGGCGAGAGAGCTTCGTGACAAGAAGTATATGAAGATCCTTTCCCTGGCTCCTGAAGTATTATAAGGAGGACAAGGCAAATGGCTTTAAAAATCAGAATTGGTGATACCGTAAGGGTCATCGCCGGCAAGAGCATTGGCAGAGAAGGCAAAGTCATTGCGATTGACCGTAAGAAAAACAGAGTTACTGTCGAAGGCGCCAACATGGTCACAAAGCACAACAAGCCTTCCATGGCCAACCAGAATGGCGGCATTACACAGGTAGAAGCTGCTATGGACATCTCCAATGTTATGCTGGTCGTAGACGGCACTCCTACTCGCGTCGGTTTCAAATTTGAGAACGGCAAGAAGTATCGCTACGCCAGAAAAACAGGCAAGATCATTGACGAAATCACATCCAGCAAGAGAAAGTGATCGACTGATAACGAAAGGAGGTCTTAAGCGTGAGCAGCAGACTGAAAGAACAGTACAATACAGAAATTCGTGAAGCACTCACGAAGAAGTTCGGCTACACCAACGTTATGCAGGTGCCGAAGCTTGATAAAATCACAGTAAATATGGCGATCGGCGAAGCGAAGGAGAACGAGAAGGTTCTGGACTCCGCTATCAAAGATCTGGAGACCATTACAGGCCAGAAGGTCGTTAAGACCAGAGCCAAAAAGTCTATCGCTAACTTCAAGATCAGGGAAGGCATGGCCATCGGCTGCAAAGTTACACTGCGCGGCGACAGAATGTATGAATTCCTTGACAGACTGGTCAACCTGGCACTTCCTCGTGTCCGTGACTTCCGCGGTGTGAATCCCAACGCTTTTGACGGCAGAGGCAACTATGCCCTGGGCATCAAAGAGCAGCTGATTTTCCCGGAAATCGAATATGACAAGGTCGACAAGGTTCGCGGTATGGACATCATCTTTACCACTACCGCGCATACCGATGAAGAGGCCCGTGAACTGCTCAGACTGTTCAATATGCCTTTCGCAAGGCAGTAAGCGGCCGGTTCGAAAGATATTAGGAGGTTGACATGGCAAAGACATCCATGAAGGTTAAACAGCAGGCAAAACCGAAGTTCTCAACAAGAGCTTATTCTCGCTGCAGAATCTGCGGCCGCCCGCATTCTGTTTTAAAGAAATATGGTATCTGCAGAATCTGTTTCCGTGAGCTGGCTTACAAGGGTCAGATTCCCGGCGTTAAGAAAGCATCCTGGTAAATCGCAGACAAAGGTCTGAATGAACTGCCTGCGGTCGGGGATACGGGATCTGGGGAAAACAGATCCGTATATTACCGGTATTCGGTATCCGATGTTCGGGACTGCCGCCCGGCGGCAGATGCAGGCCCGGTTCATTACCGGGAGAACTCAATCATTCAACAGGAGGAAATTCAAAATGACAATGAGTGATCCTATTGCAGATATGCTTACAAGAATCCGTAACGCGAATACTGCAAAACATGATACAGTTGATATCCCTTCTTCCAAAATGAAGCTGTCCATCGCGCAGATTCTGCTTGACGAAGGTTATGTAAAGAAGGTCGACCTGGTCGACAACGGCAATTTCAAGGATATCCGTATTACACTGAAGTACGGCGCGGACAAGAATGACCGTATCATCACAGGTCTGAAGAGAATCTCCAAGCCCGGTCTTCGTGTTTATGCCGGCAAGAACGAAGTGCCCAAGGTACTGGACGGACTGGGAATCGCCATCCTTTCCACCAACCAGGGTGTGATCACAGATAAGAAGGCAAGAGAGCTGCAGGTCGGCGGCGAAGTCCTTGCGTTCATTTGGTAATCTGACCGGAACAGGACAGACAGCTGTCCGGTCGCGGATCGCCGTGATGACTGAGCCGGTGATCCGTCGCAATCATAAAAGAATTTATCAGGAGGTACGGGCATGTCACGTATAGGTAAAATGCCAATCGCTATTCCCGCGGGCGTTACCGTTGAAGTAGCAGAAAATAATAAAGTGACTGTGAAGGGACCCAAAGGAGAACTCTCCAGGGTTCTGCCGAAGGAAATGAAGATTTCCGTGAATGACGGCGTTATTACAATCGAAAGACCCAACGATTTGAAGAAGGAAAAATCCCTGCACGGTCTGACCAGAAGCCTGCTCAACAACATGGTGACCGGCGTTGACAAGGGATTTGAGAAGAAGCTGGAAGTCAACGGCGTAGGTTACAGAGCAGCCAAAGCCGGAAAGACCCTGACACTTAACTTAGGATATTCTCACCCGATCGAGATGGTCGATCCTGACGGAATTGAGACATCTGTAAACGGTAACGTTATTACTGTTGCGGGTATTGATAAAGAACTTGTCGGTCAGCATGCTGCCAACATCCGTGAAAAGAGAAAACCTGAGCCTTATAAGGGCAAGGGTATCAAGTACTCTGATGAGCACATCAGACGTAAGGTTGGTAAGACAGGTAAGAAATAAATAGGAGATAAGTGATGGTTAAGAAACAGAACAGAAAAGCTATCCGCGAGAAAAAGCATGCAAGACTCCGTGGTCACATCAGCGGTACTGCATCAAGACCGCGCTTAGCCGTTTTCAGAAGCAATAAGCACATGTACGCGCAGATCATCGATGATGAGGCGCAGAAGACACTTGCAGCCGCCGGAACAGTTGAGAAAGAGATCAGAGACGCTCTGGACAACACTGACGATATCGCGGCAGCAGCCAAGGTCGGCGAAGTCATCGGCCAGAGAGCTGTTGAGAAGGGTATCACTGAGGTTGTATTTGACAGAGGCGGCTATATCTATCAGGGCAAGGTAGCAGCCCTTGCAGAGGCAGCCCGTAAAGCTGGCCTTGATTTCTAAGAAGGGAGATACTACACATGAAACGTGCAATGATTGATGCAAGTCAGATTGAACTGACCGATAAGGTCGTTACAATCAAGCGTGTTACCAAAGTCGTAAAGGGCGGCCGTAACATGCGTTTCACAGCTCTGGTTGTTGTAGGTGACGGCAACGGTCATGTCGGTGCCGGCCTTGGTAAGGCTACAGAAATTCCCGAAGCAATCCGTAAGGGCAGAGAAGATGCTGCCAAGAACCTTGTCAGCGTAGCGCTGGACGAAGTAAACAGTATCTCTCATGATTTCATCGGCAAATACGGCTCCGCCCAGGTTCTTCTGAAGAAGTCTCCTGACGGTACCGGTATCATCGCAGGCGGCCCTGCCCGTATCGTATGCGAACTTGCTGGAATCAAGAATATCAGAACAAAATCTCTTGGCTCCAACAACAAGCAGAATGTTGTTCTCGCAACCATTAGCGGCCTCAGCCAGCTGAAGGTCCCGGAAGAAGTTGCGGCAGCACGCGGCAAAGCACTTGCAGATATTAAGGGCTGAAAAGTCTGCTGAAAGGAGTATCACAATGGCTGAGAACACCAAAAAGCTGAAGATCACACTGATCAAATCCAAGATCGGTGCTGTTCCGAAGAACAGAAAAATTGTTGAATCCATGGGATTTAAGAAGCTGAACAGCTTTGTCATTTTACCCGATAACGCATGTACCAGAGGCCAGATCAGACAGATCTCCCATATGGTCAAGGTCGAGGAACTGGACTAATCAGGAGGTATACAGATGGAATTATCTAATTTAAGACCTGCCAAAGGGTCCACTGCTAATAAATTCAGACGCGGCCGCGGCCATGCTTCCGGAAACGGCAAGACAGCCGGCTATGGCCACAAGGGACAGAAGGCACGTTCCGGCAGACCGAGAATCGGTTTCGAAGGCGGCCAGATGCCTCTGTACAGAAGACTCCCCAAGAGAGGCTTCAAGAACTACAACAAGAAAGACATCAATGCTGTAACCCTGACTTCGCTTGAAAACAAGTTTGAAGACGGTGCTGTCATTGATATCCAGGCACTGATCGACAACGGCGTAATTTATGATGTTAAGGACGGCGTCAAGGTCATCGGCGGTGAGCTCACCAAGAAGCTGACCGTAAAGGTGAACGCGGTCAGCGAAGGCGCGAAAGAGAAGATCGAAGCCCTTGGCGGGACTGTAGAAGTCGTCGAATAATTCAGGATAATGCTTTTCAGGGGGAGCTGCCCATGCGCCCCCTGATTATTGTATTTTCTCATAGATGAGGGAGTGCTCCTTCATCTGGAAAGGTCATATTTATGTTTGAATCGGTAAAGAACGTCTTCAGAGTAAAGGAGATCCGTGAAAAGCTGGTCTTTACATTTCTGATGATGGTAGTGATCCGTTTCGGTTCGCAGCTGCCGGTACCGGGCATCAACAGCGCAGCGTTTGCCAACTGGTTTAATGAGAACGTCGGCGACGCGTCCAACCTGCTGAACGCTTTTACAGGCGGCTCTTTCTTGAATATGTCGATCCTGGCACTGAACATCACCCCCTATATTACATCGTCCATTATCATGCAGCTGCTGACCATCGCCTTCCCCAGTCTCGAAGAGATGCAGAGAGATGGTGAAGAGGGCCGCAAAAAAATGATCAAGTATACCCGTTGGGTAACAATCGGTCTGGCTACTCTGGAAGCTGCCGCCATGACATGGGGCTTCCGCAACAACGGCTATCTGATGGACAAAGGCATTATCAACTGCCTTACAGTTATCGCGACTCTGATCGCGGGCAGTGCCTTCCTGATGTGGATTGGTGAGCAGATTACTGTCAAGGGAATCGGAAACGGTATTTCCATTGTTCTGACAATCAACATTGTTTCAAGAATGCCGCAGGATATTTACAGCCTCTTCAACCAGTTCGTATTCGGTAAGAAGATCGCCTTCGCGGCAGTAGCGGTCGTGATCATCCTGGCAGTCATCCTGGCTGTCACCGTTCTGGTTATTCTGCTGAATGACGCGGAAAGAAGGATCCCGGTCCAGTACTCACAGAAGATCCAGGGCAGAAGGCTGGTAGGCGCGCAGGCATCAGTACTGCCGCTCAAGGTCAATACCGCGGGCGTTATGCCTATCATCTTCGCGTCATCCCTGATGGAATTCCCGGTCATTATTTCTTCCCTGGCCGGCTATAAAGGAACAGGCATCTGGTCCAAAGTGATCCGTTTCCTTTCCTCTTCCTACTGGTGCAATCCGGCATATCCCGTATATACGATCGGTATGTTCGTATATATTGCGCTGCTGATCTTCTTCGCGTATTTCTATACTTCGATCACTTTCAACCCGATCGAGATCGCGGACAATATGAAAAAGAGCGGCGGCTTTATTCCCGGTATCAGGCCCGGCAAGCCCACTTCCGAGTATCTGAACAAGATCCTCAACAGCATCATTTTTATCGGTGCCATAGGCCTGACCATTATCGCTGTCATCCCCTTCTTCTTCAGGGGTATCTTCAACGCATCCGTATCATTCGGCGGCACCAGTCTGATCATCGTTGTCAGCGTTGTCCTCGAAACGATCAAGCAGATTGAATCCATGATGGCGGTCAGAAATTACAGAGGTTTCCTGAACGAGTAAAACAGGATATCGCAGGGAGCTGAACCTTGTAGAACCGGAGACATCAGAAGCGTTCGCGGACAGATGTCTCCGGGATTTTGGAATTATGGAAAATAAGGCAGAATTCCAACAAAACACTTGTAATGCGTTGATTTTTATAAGAAACTTATATACAGGAAAGTAATTCATACCCGGAATAAGTTTATTGACAGGGTTACACGCGTGAACGGCCGTTGCCGGAGCAAGGCGGAGAACGGCCGGGAAAGGAAATCAATATGAAGATAGTTATGCTTGGAGCACCCGGCGCGGGCAAAGGAACACAGGCGGCCAGGATCGCTGAAAAATACGGCATCCCTCATATCTCTACCGGCGATATTTTCCGTTACAATCTCAAGAACGGAACAGAGCTGGGCAAAAAGGCCAAGGAGTATATGGACAAGGGCGAACTGGTACCCGATGAACTCACATGTGAGATCGTCGCGGACAGGATCTTCATGGATGACTGCGCAAAGGGCTATATTCTGGATGGGTTCCCCAGGAACATTCCCCAGGGCCGTTATCTGACAGATGTGCTCACCAAGGCAGATCAGAAGATAGATTTCGCGATCGATGTGGAAGTTCCCGATGAAAACATCGTAAAGAGAATGAGCGGCAGGCGTGCCTGCCCCAACTGCGGCGCCACCTATCATATCGTGAATATTCCGCCTAAAAAGGAAGGAATCTGCGATACCTGCGGTACGGAACTGATCCAGAGGGCGGATGACAAGGCGGAGACAGTCAAGAAGAGACTGGACGTCTATCATGACGCTACGCAGCCCCTGATCGACTATTACAAGGAGCTGGGCGTGCTGAAGACAGTAGACGGAACCCAGCCCATGAATGATGTGTTTGAAGATATTTGTAAGATTTTGGAGGATTAAAAGTGTCTAAAGCAGATGTGATCGAACTGGAAGGCATTGTAACAGAAAAATTACCCAATACTCTGTTCAGAGTCAAACTCGAGAATGGTGTTGTTGTACTTGCGCATATAAGCGGTAAGCTGAGACAGAATTTCATCCGGATCCTTCCGGGTGACAAGGTGACTCTGGAGATGTCTACCTATGATCTCACCAAGGGCAGGATTATCTGGAGAGATAAGTAAAATCATTCCAAAACAGCAGGAGCAGACAGCGTCTGCATCAGAATCATAATATGAGCAGGCACAGAAAAGCCTGCGGTACCGGAAGTACCGGCTGCGGCGTCTCCGACAGGGGATTCAGGCAGCCGGTTTTTGTACGCTTTGACCCTGTCTTCGGACAAAAAAGGAACTGAAAAATCTTAAAAAAACGGTTGCATTTGAGTAACCCCTATGCTATACTACTTTGGTCTGCAAATGAGCAGGGGATAGTCTGCCCATTTACACGTGCAAAAAGCTGACCCGACTAATTGTGCGTAAAGATCTGTACAGGCCCTGACAGAGGCCTGGCAGCCAGTTCACTTTCCGGCCTCTATCCGGCAGGAAGAAAGGAGAAAGAGGATGAAGGTAAGAGCTTCTGTTAAACCGATCTGCGAGAAATGTAAAGTCATTAAGCGCAAAGGTAAAATCAGGATTATCTGCGAGAATCCCAAGCACAAACAGAGACAGGGTTAAGCAAAGGGTCATTATGTGCTCTTTGATACCCTGCAGTTTCAGGCAGTGTTCATGACGGGCCGCGGAGCGCGGCAGCAGGCAGGAACATTGTATCGCAGTGGAAAGACCGGCGTCCACATACAGCCGGTTGGGCGGTCACAGGTCGCCCCAGTCAATCAGAACAAATTCAAAAAAACAGTTACAAAGGAGAATCACAATGGCTCGTATTGCAGGTGTAGATTTACCCAGAGACAAACGTGTCGAAATCGGCCTTACAAGCATTTATGGCATTGGCCGCACATCATCCAACAAGATCATTGCCAAAGCAGGCGTCAACCCTGATACCCGCTGCAGAGATCTGACCAATGAAGAAGTCCAGAAGCTCAGTGAAGTTATCGCTGAGGACTACATGGTCGAAGGTGACCTTCGCCGTGAGACCGCTATGAACATCAAGCGTCTGACTGAGATCGGCTGCTACAGAGGCATCCGTCACAGAAGAGGCCTCCCTGTTCGCGGACAGCACACCAAGAACAACGCAAGAACAAGAAAGGGTCCCAAGAAGACCATCGCAAACAAGAAGAAATAAGTAAAGGGAAAGAAAGTAGGTTAGTTTTATTATGGCAAAACAGACTAGCGCAGCAAGAAGAAAAGCTGCAAGACGTGTCAAGAAAAACGTTGAACGCGGACAGGCGCACATCCAGTCTTCTTTTAATAACACCATTGTTACCCTGACAGATACACAGGGCAACGCTCTGAGCTGGGCAAGTGCAGGCGGTCTTGGATTCAAAGGTTCAAGGAAATCTACTCCCTATGCAGCGCAGATGGCTGCAGAAACGGCTACAAAGGCAGCTCTGATCCACGGACTGAAGGCTGTAGATGTATTCGTAAAGGGACCTGGTTCAGGCAGAGAAGCTGCCATCCGTGCGCTCAACGCCAACGGCCTTGAAATCATCTCCATCACAGACGTGACTCCCGTTCCTCATAACGGCTGCCGCCCTCCCAAGAGGAGAAGAGTCTGATCCAAAGGCGGAATCATTGCTTTTGACAGACAGGCAGCATAAGCTGCCAACAGAACAGATACACAGTTTGGAAGAAGGCAGCGGCCTGCCGCTGTTGTAAACAACATATCATCTGACAGACCGATCTGCCGGATGACAGAAAGAAAGGAGCCAAAAATGGCAGTAAACAGGACCCCCGTTTTAAAAAGATGCCGGTCTCTTGACCTGGACCCTACATTCCTTGGATATGACAAGAAGTCCAAAAGGACTCTGATCCGCAGAAGCCGTAAGATGAGTGAGTACGGCACCCAGCTTCGTGAGAAGCAGAAAGCCAAATTCATCTATGGCGTACTTGAGAAGCCTTTCAGGAATTACTATGACAAGGCAGATATGATGAAGGGCATGACCGGTGAAAACCTGATGATCATGCTGGAAAGACGTCTGGACAATGTTGTATTCCGTATGGGATATGCCCGCACAAGACGCGAAGCCAGACAGGTCGTTGGTCATAAGCACATTACCGTTAACGGCAAAGTCATCAATATCCCTTCCTATCAGGTAAAGGCCGGTGATGTTGTCGAAGTTAAGGAAGGTTCCAAGACCATCCAGAGATTCAAGGATATCCAGGAGATCACAGCCGGAAGACTGACACCTGAATGGGTCGATGTTGACAAGGAAAACCTGAAGGGAACCGTCAGCGCACTTCCTCGCAGAGAGCAGATTGATGTTCCTGTCGATGAAATGCTTATCGTCGAGCTGTATTCCAAGTAATATAAGATCCCTCCGGGATTTGGCTTCATTGTGTCTGCATTTTGTATATGCAGACACAATGCGCCTGTGGTTACAGTCAGTTTATAGTGGCTGCTTCTGACGGCAGGCGCGGTATACGCCCGCATCAGAACAGAAACCTTATTAGATAAGCAATACCAAAGGAGGGTATAACGCGTGTTTGATTTTGAAAGACCCGGTATCGAAGCAACTGAGATCTCCGATGACAAGAAATACGGCAGATTTGTGGTAGAGCCCCTGGAAAGAGGCTACGGTATCACACTCGGTAATTCGCTCAGACGGATCATGCTTTCTTCACTTCCCGGAACCGCTGTCAGCCAGATCAAGATCGACGGTGTACAGCACGAATTCAGTACCATTCCCGGTGTTAAGGAAGATGTGACGGAAATCGTCATGAATATCAAGAGCCTTGCAATCCGTAATACCAGTGAGACCAACGAGCCCAAGACTGCTTATATTGAATGTCAGGGAGAAGGGGTCGTGCGCGCTTCCGATATTCATGTTGATCAGGATATCCAGATCATGAATCCTGACCTTGTGATTGCCACACTGAGCGGCATGGACACCAAGCTGTTCATTGAGCTGACCATCACAAAAGGCAGAGGTTATATCAGCGCCGACAAGAACAAAACACCCGACACCAAGATTGGTGTCATCCCGATCGATTCCATCTACACGCCTGTAGAGAGAGTCAACGTAACCGTGGAGAATACTCGTGTCGGACAGCAGACAGACTATGACAAGCTTACACTGGATGTTACCACCAATGGTACCATCGCGCCCGATGAGGCGGTCAGCCTTGCGGCCAAAGTTCTCAGCGAGCATCTGAGCGTATTCATTGATCTTTCTGAAAGCGCCAGGAATGTTGATGTAATGGTCAACCCGCAGAATGACAAGCCGGAGAAGGCCAGCGTCATGAGCATTGATGAGCTTGAACTGTCCGTACGTTCTTATAACTGCCTGAAGAGGGCAGGGATCAATACCGTTGCCGAGCTTTGCAGCAAGACTCCCGATGAGATGATGAAGGTCAGGAACCTTGGCCGCAAGTCTCTGGACGAAGTCCTTGAAAAGCTCAAAGAGCTTGGTCTCAAGCTCAATTCCAGCGAGGAAACAGTCTGACCGGCTGACAGACCTCAAAAGACAGGCAGCGCAGCTGCCGGAGAAACAAAAGCGCATAATAAACGTGCTTCCTGTCCGGATAAATCCGAAGTGTACGGGACAGGCAGTGTAATGTTGGCTGCGGATAAATCCGATGTGTGCCGCGGCTGATTAAACATGGAAGGAGAAATAAAATGGCACAGTACAGAAAACTCGGTAAAAAGACCAAACTCAGAAAGGCCCTGCTCCGCAACCAGGTAACCGCTCTGCTGTATCACGGCAAGATCGTTACCACAGAAGCCCGCGCCAAGGAAATCAGAAAGATCGTAGAGCCTATGATCACTCTGGCCGCGAAGGAAAAGGATAACTTTGATGTCGTTACTGTAAACGCCAAGGTTGCCCGCAAGGACGCGGAAGGCAAGAGAGTCAAGGAAGTTGTCGACGGCAAGAGAGTTACGGTTTACGATGAAGTGGCTAAGGAGATCAAGAAAGATCAGCCCAGCCGCCTGCATGCCAGAAGACAGCTGATGAAGTTCCTGTATCCTGTCGTTGAGGTCCCTGCTGAAGGCAAAGGCCGCAAAAAGAATACCAGGAAGGTAGATCTGGTCGACAAGCTCTTCACAGAATATGGCCCCAAGTATGCCAACAGGAACGGTGGTTACACCAGGATTGTCAAGATCGGACAGAGACGCGGTGACGGTGCTCTGGAAGTCCTTCTTGAGCTGGTATAATTCAATCTTCAGAATGTACAATAAGGCTTTATGCCGAAAAACTCCTCCGGTCCGCCCGGAGGAGTTTTTAATTGTTCCTGTTTTCATCTGAAGCAGGTGGACATTTCAGAGGAAAGTAGGTATATTGTACAGAGTAAACGCGGGACGCCTGCGGACTGATCAGGCAATACGGGAGACATCGAATGATTAAGATCAAGAAACTGATCCATGACTATCTGCGTCGGGATGAAGAAGGAAATGTACAGGAGACCGTACGGGCTGTAGACGGGGTGGATATGACAGTAAAGCCCGGGGAATTTATCGTGATCCTGGGTCATAACGGATGCGGTAAATCCACACTGGCCAAGCATCTGAATGCCCTGCTTAATCCTACAGAGGGCGAGGTGTGGGTCGACGGTATGAACACAGCAGATGAAAGCAAAATCTGGGATATCCGCCAGCGGGCGGGTATGGTCTTCCAGAATCCTGACAACCAGATCATTGCGCAGGTGGTGGAAGAAGACGTCGGCTTCGGACCGGAAAACATGGGCGTGGAACCCGCGGAAATCTGGGAAAGAGTGGAAGAGAGCCTGAAGTCTCTGAATATGTACGAGTTCCGTAAGAAATCTCCCAACCGCCTCTCCGGCGGCCAGAAACAGCGGGTCTGCATTGCCGGAGTGATTGCCATGCACCCCAAATGTATTATCATGGACGAACCTACTGCCATGCTGGATCCCAGCGGCAGGAAGGAAGTCATCCGGGCGGCCAGAGGTCTCAACCATGTGGAAGGGATCACGGTGATCCTGATTACCCATTATATGGAGGAAGCCATCTACGCGGACAGGATCTTTGTAATGGATCAGGGGAAAGTAGTCATGTCGGGCAGCCCTCATGAGGTCTTTGGCAGAGTCGAGGAACTGCAGTCGCTCAAGCTGGATGTTCCTCAGGTCACCCTGCTGGCCCATGAACTGAGAAAGAAAGGCCTGGGAATCAGGCCGGATATCCTGACAAAGGAGGAGCTGGCAGAAGCCCTGCTGGGAGCAGCCGGCAGCGGACATTGATATGGGACTGAAATTAGAGAATGTTACATATACATATGAAACCGGGACAGCCATGCAGGTAACGGCCCTGGAGGGGGTCAGCGCCGAGATTCCCGATGACCGCTTTATCGGTCTGATCGGACATACCGGGTCCGGCAAGTCGACCCTGGTACAGATGCTCAACGGCCTGCTGAAGCCTTCTTCCGGTCATATATATTACAATGGCGAAGATATCCACGGGGAAGGCTTTGATAAAAAGAAGCTCAGGTCCAAAGTAGGTCTGGTATTTCAGTATCCGGAACACCAGCTGTTTGAGGAGACGGTCCTGGCGGATGTCATGTTCGGTCCCCGGAATCTGGGCCTGACGGAGGAGGAGTGCCGGAAAAGAGCGGTAGAAGCCCTGCGTCATGTAGGCATGGAGGAGCGGTTTTTTGAACAGTCTCCGTTCGATCTGTCCGGCGGACAGAAGAGAAGGGCGGCGATTGCCGGCGTTCTGGCCATGCGGCCGGAGATCCTGATCCTGGATGAGCCGACTGCGGGACTGGATCCCAGAGGCCGGGATGAAATTCTGGGCCTGATCACAGATATGAAGAGACAGCTGCATATGACCATCCTGCTGGTCTCGCACAGCATGGATGACGTGGCCCGTTACGCGGACCGGATCATGGTCATGCGGCGGGGAAAACTGGTATATAATGATGTGCCGCTGGAGATCTTCAAACACAGCGCGGAACTGGAGGAAATGGGCCTTTCCGCCCCCCAGATCACGTATATTATGGAATATCTGCAGGCCAGAGGACTGCAGGTGCGCGCCGATCTGCTGACGGTGGAAGAAGCCGCCGCGGAGATTCTCAAACATCGGGGAGAACTGCATGTTTAAAGATATTACGTTAGGACAATATTATCAGACGGACTCTCTTCTGCACCGGCTGGATCCCAGGATCAAGCTGACAGGAACCCTGGTCTTTATTATATCGCTGTTCATTGCCAACAGTTTTACAGGATATCTGATCGCGGCTGTTTTCCTGATTACCATGATCAGGCTGTCCAATGTCCCTTTCAGCTATATCATCCGGGGCATGCGGGCGATTCTTTTTATCCTGTTCATTACCATGGCCTTTAACCTGTTCCTGACGCCGGGCGAGGTGCTTGTGAAATTCGGGATCTTTAAGATCACCAGAGAAGGCGTTTACTTTGCGGCCCGTATGGCCATCCGTCTGATTTTCCTGATCATCGGATCTTCTCTGATGACCCTGACAACAACGCCGACCCAGCTGACAGACGCCATGGAAGCTTTGATGAATCCCCTGCGCCGGTTCCATGTGCCGGTTCATGAGATTGCCATGATGATGTCGATCGCCCTGCGCTTCATCCCCATTCTGATGGAGGAGACAGATAAGATCATGAAGGCCCAGATGGCCCGGGGTGCCGATTTTGAAAGCAGGAACCTGATCAAAAAGGTCAGGAGCCTGATTCCCATACTGGTCCCCCTGTTCGTGTCCGCTTTCCGCAGGGCCAACGACCTGGCCATGGCCATGGAGGCCCGCTGCTACCGGGGCGGAGAGGGCAGGACGAAAATGAAGCCGCTGGTCTACCGGAAACGGGACAGGATCGCCCAGCTGATCCTGCTGCTGTTCTTCGCGGCCACCATCGGGATCAGAGCCGCCGGACACTGGTTCCCGGTGATCTGAACCCGGTGATATAAAAATTACCCCGAATGATTCCCCAAAACAAAATACAGGAACAAATCCCGGAGGCCGGCAGCATGATCCTGCCGGCCCTTTTACAATCCGGGAGCAGGATATCGAGGAACAGACAGAAATGAAACGAGTATTATTGGTAACAGCCTATGACGGCACAGATTTCGCGGGATTTCAGGCCCAGAAGAGCGGCGTCCGTACGGTGGAGGGCGTCCTGAACCAGGCGCTGGGCAGCCTGACCGGGGAACGCATTGAAGTGATCGGAGCCAGCAGGACCGACGCCGGCGTTCACGCCCTCTGTAACCTGGCAGTCTTTGATACGGACAGCCGGATACCGGGAGACAAATTCGCGGCGGCTCTGAATACCAGGCTGCCGGAGGACGTCAAGATCCAGGAATCCTTTGAAGTGGATCCGGACTTCCATCCCAGGCACTGCATGACCATTAAGACCTATGAGTACAGGATCTACAACGCTCCTTTTCCTTCTCCGGTCTATGGCCGTAACTGCTGTTACTCCTATACTCCCTTTGATACAGAACGGATGCGGAGGGCAGCCGACTGTCTGACAGGTACCCATGACTTCAAAAGCTTCTGCAGCGTTTATTCCCAGGCCCTGACAACGGTACGGACCATAACGGGGATATCAGTGACAGAAGAGCTGCTGAAGGATCCGGCCGGGATCCGCGGCTGCTTTTACGGCAGCAGGGGAGAAGACCGGGCGGCAGCGGGAAAAAACCGGCGGAGCCTCCTGATGCCCAGGATCATTTCCATCCGGGTCAGCGGTACCGGTTTTCTCTACAACATGGTCCGGATCATAGCCGGTACCCTGATGGAAGCCGGCAGAGGGGCGATCCGGCCGGAAGATATGCCGTCCATCCTGGCCGCCTGTGACCGGCGCGCGGCCGGACCGACAGCGCCTGCCAGAGGACTGACCCTGGTCAGCTACAGGATCTTTCCCGAAGAAAGCAGCCGGGCCCGGTCCGGCAGCGTCCCCGCAGATCCGCCGGTGGATCTGAAGAAAACCCCGCAGAACGGGGGAAAAGTCCCTGAAATTTTTGTTGACACTCCAAAATGATTATTTTATAATTATCAGGTGCGACGGCTGAGGGCCGCATGTTTTTTGCATGCTCAAACTCCCCGGTTTTGGAAACCCGAAGGCCGACTGCGAATCGCACGACCGATACAGACAGTTACCACAGTTTAGATGGAGGATATACAATGAATACCTACATTCCCAGCACAGACAAGATTGAGAAGAAATGGTATGTAGTTGACGCTACAGATAAGACACTTGGCCGTCTTGCTTCTGAAGCAGCGAAAGTGCTTCGCGGCAAGAATAAGCCTTATTATACACCTTTCCTGGATACAGGCGACTATGTGATCATCGTAAACGCGGAGAAGATCAAAGTCAGCGGCAAGAAGATGGATCAGAAGATTTACTTCAGACATTCCGAGTATGTCGGAAGCGCCAAGTATACCACCCTTCGTGAGATGATGAGAACAAAGCCCGTCAAGGTTGTCGAGAAGGCTGTTCGCGGCATGCTTCCCAAGGGCAGACTCGGTGACGCGATGTACACCAAGCTTCATGTTTATGAAGGACCTGCTCACAAGCATCAGGCACAGAAGCCCGAAGAACTGAATTTCTGATTAAAGTCGGATTGGTAGATCGAAAGGAGATATAAAATGGCTAAGGCAGCAACCTATTACGGCACAGGCAGAAGAAAATCCTCTGTTGCGCGTGTTTTCATGACCCCCGGCAAGGGCGATATTACAATTAACGGCAGAACTGTTGATGATTACTTCGGACTTGAGACCCTGAAGGTTATCATGAGACAGCCCCTGGTAGCTACCCAGACCTCTGATCAGTATGATTTCACGATCACGGTCAAGGGCGGCGGTTATACCGGTCAGGCAGGCGCGATCCGCCACGGTATCGCCAGAGCGCTTTGCGAAGCGGACATCGAGTACAGGCCCATCCTGAAGAAGCTCGGCTATCTGACCCGTGACCCTCGTATGAAAGAGAGAAAGAAGTACGGTCTCAAAGGAGCGAGACGTGCACCCCAGTTCTCCAAACGTTGATCACAACATAATGAAGTACAAAAACCCTGCAGCCATACGGCCTGCGGGGTTTTTTATGCCCGGAAATCTTTGTCTGCACTGCCGGCTTTTCACGGCGCCTTTTGATGCACAGGACGGATTTCAATATTCTTCTTCTTTTTTGACTATATTGACTTGTCTTTTGACAACTCTCATAATGAATTACAGCTGGATGAGTTACCTTCAAATGACGACGATAAACTCCGGGATGGGAGCCATATGAAAAAACGAAATTTAGAAATGATGCTGGTGTCCGTCCAGGCAGCTGTTTTATAGTCTGCAGTATCAGACCTATAATACTTATATGAACGCCACCACCTTTGACCGCTGTACGACATATACGGTCGGCAGTATGTCAGAAGCCCAGCTGCTGAAACTGGCGGATTACTATACCGACAGCTGTTTTCATCCTCTGCTTATGGAAGACGAGACGATTTTCCGCACGGAGGCCTGGCGGTATCGCCTGGACGATCCGGAAGATCCCCTTACCATCGAGGGAACTGTTTATTCTGAAATGCCGGGGATGGGTGCGTGCCCTTACAGCGGGTATCCATCTCCGGCAGAATCTGCTAAAATGCATATATGGATGCCGGACATTTTATCAGGTAACAGGAGGTCCGGCAGGACAGGAGATAAAAATGAAGCGACTTCGTATCGTAACCGGTCTGACGGCAGCTCTGCTGGTTCTGGTATTGCTGCTGGCTGCCTGCGGCGGGACCGGAGGCGGAAACGATGACGGGCAGAATACGCAGGAAACGGCCGATGAGCAGGAGACATCCAAAGACAGCGGCCGTGAAGAAATAAAAGAAGACACGGCCCGGGTACTGGACGTGAAAGATGCGGAACATCTGGATGGCCGGATCGATAAAACGTTTACGATCAGCGATGACCTGACCATGACAGTTGAGCAGATCATGACGACCAGAGACGTTTTCCCTTCGGCCGGTGAGGATGGCAGCTATTCCATGGGAGACAGCAGCCAGGTCTACTTTGATGTTTATATTGTGGCGGAATGGACCGGAAAGGACGGAACAGATCCCGCAGAAGTCTTATATGTGGGAGCTACCAACCGGGAGACCGGAGAAGTCAGTCCATGTACCCTGTATACCAAAGAGGGGGGAGACCATACCAGCCTTACAACGCCTGCCGTTCTGACGTACGGCACCAATATTCTGCGCTGCGAGATCAGTACGGATCTGCTGCCGGAAGCGGAATATGAGATCTTTGTGGGCAATGAAAACGGCATCTACAGCTATGATTACAATACCGGCAGGCTGCGGACCATGGCGGATGAATATTCTTCCGGCAAGACGGTCAGTGTCGGCGGGGATGTATCCATCAAGCTGGTCAGTGCCTTCGATGGAAATGAGATCAAAGAAGAGGAGGCGGGCTATACGGTCAGGCCTTTTGCCGGACAGAAGTTTTATTACGCAGAGCTGTCCGTGACCAACCGTACAAGCTCCAGAATCCGTTTTTCCGATCTGGTCGCCCGCTTTTATTATGATGACTATACCAGTACCGTGTGTGACGCTTACGGGACTGCGGAGGATGGATCCGGACTGGTGAATGATACTTCGATCAGTCCCGGGCAGACCCGGACCATTTATATTGCCGCTTCTGAAAAGGAAACGGCAGCTCTGACACCGATCATGCTCAGCTATTGTCTGAACGGCAATCTGAGCTATTACCATATCGTCTGGGACTGACAGCAGGGACCGGGGATCAGAGCAGGCCGAAATGGGCGCAGGCTTTGTATACGCCGTCCTCGAACAGGGGAGCCGTAATATAGTCCGCTGCCCTTTTTAGCCCGTCTGTCCCATCGCCCATGGCGACGCCATGGCCGGCGGTCCGGATCATTTCCATATCATTCTGGCCGTCGCCGAAAGCGTAGGTGTCGGCGGGATCGACGCCGAGCAGTGCGCAGACTTCCAGGATGCCGGTCCCTTTGCTGAATCCGGCGGGGACCATCTCCACGATCGCGTCATTATGGAAGATCATACTGAAATCCTGTTCCAGCTCCCTGCAGCAGGCGGGCAGATCGCCTCCGGTCCCGTCGCAGGCCAGCTTACAGATCTCCCAGCGGCCCCGCAGGGCGGTCAGGGGTTTCAGGGCGTCTCCGATCTCCCGGATCAGCTTGCGGCCGTAGGGATCATTGCCGAAATCCTCCATATCCATATACAGATAGCGGGGGCCTTCCAGAATAGGCCGGACATGATGTTTCCGGATGATATCGACCGTCCTGACGGCCAGGGCCGGCTCGATCAGCCGGCGGAAGATGACCCGGTCCCTGTATTCGATCATGGTCCCGCAGCCGGAGACGATGCCGTCGAAACCCAGGGACAGCAGGTGCGGATGGGAGATAAAGCCGCGGGTCCTTCCGCTGTTGATAAAGCACAGATGACCTTTCTGCCTGAGCTGACTGATGGCCAGGCGGGTGCTGTCCGGGATCCGGTTCCGGAAATCCCAGAGGGTGCCGTCAATATCAAAAAAAATTGCTTTCTGTCCCATATGAGTATGCTCCTTTACGCAGAATGACAGGGTATCCGCCGGGACGGTTCTGTATTGCTACAATCTAACATATTTTAGCAAGGAAGGAAAGATAACAGAAAACAGCATAAGAAAGGAAGAATTGTGATGAACTGGCTTGTTGCAGTGGTCCTTTTGCTGGCGGCCTTTCCGGCTGTCTTTTTTATTGCTTTCAGGGCGCAGAAAAACGCGAAGAATCTGCCGGTCCTGACAGAGGAGCCCTTTGAGACCTATGATACAGTCCGGAAACGGGAAGATCCTGTCCTGGAAAAAAGGGCCGGAGATCTGGCGGAGACCATGCGGCAGACAGACCTGACGCCCGAACATATCTTTGCCATGGAACCCGCGGCCGGGATCACAGATTTTGTCAGGGCATATCTGCTCTACTGGCTTTGCCGCGGAGACGCGGCCGGCCTGCGGGGCAACGGCAGAAAGGCAGACGGCATCATTCTGCCCGGCAGGAACGAACCTTACCATACCAATGCGGCCAAACTGCTGCTGGACGCCCTGATTGCCGCCGGCGGCAAAACACTGGAAACGGATACCCTGCAGGAACAGGTGGAGCAGCAGACCGGCAGCTGCCGGGATCTGGAGGAAAGGATCCGCCGGGAATGCCTGTTTGAGATGGGCAGAAAAGGCTATATGGGTTATGGAAAGACAGACGGCATGACCGGAGAAAAGAAAGAGGAACCCGGCTTTACGGAAAAAGGGACCGGCCTGGTCCAGACCCTCAATCTGTTCCGTGACCGGTTGGACCGGGGCTGGATCGGCAGGGCTATGCTGGAAAAGAACGGATGGAAAGAATTTCTGGCAGCGGCAGCTGTTCTGGGAAAAGAGAAGGAAGCCATTGCAATCCTGCAGCGGTCGCAGGCGGAAGCGCCCCTGATCCCGGATCCGGCCAGGGCAGCTTACTATCTGGAAACGGTACCCTCTCTGGCAGAAGCGTTTACCGGGATTCTGGCCCCTTTATTTGTGGAAACGGAATGAAAATATCCGCTGCCCGGACAGATACCCGGCAGCGAAAGCGGAAGTATAGATATATGACAAAGGGAGGAAGAAGACCATGTCATCCACCGCGACAACAAATGATCCCAATGTGGCATTAAATATAGAAGAGATCGTAGGCCTGATGCCGCTGCCGGTCCAGGATGAGGCCCGGCAGGCATTCTACGCGGAATGGAACGGAGAGTTTGACAGGGCGGCGGAACTGGCATCCGGGGTGCTGGTAAAAGTCCCTTACCAGGATGAGCTCCGCCTGCTGCGGATGCGCAGCCTTTTTTCCGGCGGCCATCTGCAGGAAGCGGAGGAACTGTGCCGGGATCTGCTGCGGGAACTGCCGGAGGAAGACGAACCCCATCTGTATATGGGCCTGATCAGTCATGCGTTCGGCAGCTATCAGCAGGCGGTCCGGGAACTGGAGGCCATCTATCCTCCGGACACCTACTATCCCTATTATTTTTCCACTTATGGAGACTGTCTGGAAAAACTGGGCCGGCGGGAGCAGGCCCGGGAGATGTTCGCGGCGGATGTGCTGGCTTATGAGAAGTCCGGCCATATCCCTTCGGTGGAAATGCTGGCGGGCAGCTATCAGCATCTGCTGGATCTGGACGCGGTCCTGGATAACGGTCTTTTCCGGGAGGATTTCGAGTCCTTTAAAGGATTTCTGGAAAAGATCGAAATGACTGAAGCCAGGCAGAAATTCCTGGCCTCTACCATCGTCCTGCTCAGCCGCCTGCTGGACAGGATCTGGTTCCGGATGGATTTCCTGGATTTTGTCTCTTATATTGACAGCCGCGAATATCTGCAGACCCGGGAGGGGAAAGATGTCCTGCTTTCAGCCTATACAGCTCTGGAATCCT
Source organism: uncultured Lachnospiraceae bacterium (assembly GCA_902789735.1). Taxonomy (GTDB): domain Bacteria; phylum Bacillota; class Clostridia; order Lachnospirales; family Lachnospiraceae; genus CAG-791. Next base: position 46,816 of record CADAOZ010000002.1, on the reverse strand, counting down.
ACCTCTATCATGAAGACAAAAACATAACGGCCTTCATGGAAAGTTATCTGTCGGCAGCCCAGGCCCGCAGATACCGGAGCGATCAGACGGAAAAGGAACAGCTGATACAGATCTTATCCTATGAGGCCTATGTATGCAGATATTATCCGGACCATAAGGACGAGTTTGCTTATGTCCGGAACAACTACCACCATACCTGGACCGGCATCGCCCTCTTTATCGAGGCGCTGGAGAACGGAGATCCGGATGAGATCTTTGGCCAGAAAGCAAGGGCCCTGATTCCCCTGATGGAAAGGCCCGTCACAGAGGAGCAGATGAAGGATACCATGGAACGGTCTTATCAGCGGGCGGTAAAGCAGAAAAAACAGCCTGCCTATATCTCTGACGGGAAAGACACCTATATCCGCAGGGACAAAAAGATCCGTCCCAACGATCCCTGCCCCTGCGGCAGCGGGAAAAAATATAAAAAATGCCACGGTCTGCAAAAATAAGCGGGGCTGCTGGAAAAGTGAAAAGTGTGGTATGATATTTGTCATACGGTGTCCATAAAGGACATTTTCGGGAAGGGGACATCATGAAGCTGACATTCAAAGAAAAAGCATCCTATGGACTGGGCGCTGTGGGCAAGGACATGGTCTATGCCCTGTCCGCCACCTATATTTTGTATTACTACCAGGACCTGCTGCATGTGCCGGCCATTTATATGGGCGTTATTCTCCTGTGCGCCAGGGTGTTTGACGCCTTCAATGACCCGGTCATGGGCATCATTGTGGCAAAAACCAGGACCCGCTGGGGCAAATTCCGCCCCTGGCTGATGATCGGCACCCTGCTCAATTCCGTCTTTCTGATTCTGATGTTCGCGGTGCCGGCTTCGGTCACAGCCGGCGGCCTGGTCGCATGGGCCGCGGTCATGTATATTCTTTGGGGCGTGACCTATACCATGATGGATATTCCCTACTGGTCTATGGTCCCGGCCTTTACAGAAGCCGGCCCGGAAAGGGAAAATGTTTCGGCTCTGGGAAGATCCTGCGCGGGCGTTGGCAGCGCCCTGATCCAGATCTTTACCATGATGGTGGTCCCGGCCCTGGGCGCCATCGGACTGTCCGCTTCCGGAGTGACCCAGGAAATGATCGAGCGCAACGGCTTTAAATACCTGTCGATCGGCGTAGCCGTCCTCTTTATCCTTTTTATTACCATCACCTGTGTCAACATCAGGGAAAAATCCACAGTCGAGATGGAGACCGCTTCGGTGGGCGCCATGTTCCGGGCCCTGATCGAGAATGACCAGGCCATGACCGTGGTCATCGCCATTGTCCTGGTCAACAGCGCCTTCTACATCACCAGCAACCTGATCATTTATTTCTTCAAGTATGATTTCGGCGGGGCAAACTGGTACAGCAATTATACCCTTTTTAATATGTTCGGCGGGGGCATGCAGATCCTGTCCATGATGATCCTTTTTCCCCTGCTGCGCCGCTTTATGGATACCATCCGCATGTTCCGCCTGGCCCTGTGCGCCTCGATCTGCGGCTACCTGATCCTGCTGGCCATCGCCACCTTTACCGGCATGGGCAATGTGTTCGTCCTGTTCATCCCGGCCTTTTTCGTTTTTTCCGCCAATGGGATCCTGACCGTCCTGACCACCATTTTCCTGGCCAATACCGTTGATTACGGCCAGCTGAAGAACGGAAGAAGAGATGAGAGCGTGATTTTCTCCATGCAGACATTTGTGGTCAAGCTGGCTTCCGGTATTGCGGCCATGCTGGCAACTGTCTGCCTGACGGTCTTTCAGATCAGCAGCGACAATGTGGAGGAAAGCACGGCCACGATCTCGGCCGGCAGCGCGGCGGGCCTCCGCATGACCATGACCATTCTGCCTATGATCGGGCTGGCGGCAGCCTTGATTATATTTATCCGCCGTTATATCCTTACAGAGGATAAGATCACCGAAATCAGCCGGGAGCTGAAGCGCAGGGGGAATGACTGACAGCGCCGGCCGCCGGTAAACAGAGGGAGGACCTTGTTATGAATGAAGAATTTATCCGAAATGAACTCAGAACTGTCACTGAGGATATCCTGACGGACTATCAGAAAGGACGGGATATAGACAAGATCAATGTATTTGATCAGCCGGACAATGATGTCATCATTGATATCACCCGCAAGCTCCTCAATATCCTGTTTCCCGGCTACTACCGTGAAAAGACTTACCGCAGCTATCACTATGACAGCCGGATCGCGGTCCTGATTGAAGACGTTGCCTACAATCTGCGCAAACAGATCGCCATTGCCCTGGTCTACCGCAATACATACAGGGACATGGAATATGACGCCCTGCAGGATGAGGCGGCCCGGATCGTGATCGAGTTTTTCCGCCGCATTCCCAAAGTCCGGGAACTGGTGGATACCGATATCCAGGCCACTTTTGACGGTGACCCGGCGGCTTTCTTCAAGGAGGAGATCGTCCTCTGCTATCCGGGCCTGCTGGCATCCACGATCAACCGTCTGGCCCATGAGCTGTATCTGATGAAGGTGCCTCTGATCCCCCGTATGATGACGGAGTACGCCCACAGCCGGACCGGCATTGATATCAACCCCGGCGCTACCATCGGCAGATATTTCTGCATGGACCATGGTACCGGCATTGTTGTAGGTGAGACTTCGATCATCGGAGAACATGTCAAGGTCTACCAGGGCGTTACCATCGGCGCCCTTTCTACCAGAGGCGGTCAGAGACTGCGGGGCAATAAGCGTCATCCTACCATTGAGGATTATGTCACGATCTATGCCGGCGCCTCCGTACTGGGCGGGGATACGGTCATCGGCCGCGGCTCTGTGATCGGCGCCAATGTATTTATCACCAGTTCAGTCGCGCCTGAGACCCGGGTCGGTATCAAGACCCAGGAGCTGATCGTCAAGCGGCATGGAGAGACTGTGGAACTGGTCCCTACAGAAGAACCCAAAGACAAGGACAATGTCTGGTATTATACGATCTGACAGACAGATTCCGGCACCATATTCTGACAGATGAAATAAAAAGAACAGGCGGAGAGGAGTGATACAGCTCTCTCTGCCTGTTCTTTTTTGAATGTCCTTCTTGTTGGATTTTCAGCAGATCTGCATCCGCCGCTTCAGTATTTCTTCAGGCTCTTCAGATCGGGAACGATCACGATGTAGGCCCCGGATCCGGTCGTTTTCATCAGGTCCAGCATGACGCCGTCAGGAACGCTGACACAGCCGGCGGTCCACCAGCGGTCGGTGCTTTTGCAGTGCAGGAAGATACTGGAACCTTTCCCGTAAACGGTGGGGTTCATGTTGAAGCCGATGACCATGGCATATTTATACTGGTAATAGTCGATCAGGTGCTCGCCGGGGACGTAGCTTTTGCTCTCGACCCAGGTATTATACTGGCTTCGGGTACAGGCCCAGTAAGAATTTTTTGTGATCCGCCGGTATTTCATTTTGGCGCCGGGATTGCTTCCCCTGCCGAAAGCCAGGGTCAGGGGCCAGGCACCGATGGGGGTCGTCTTGTCGCCGGCATACCGTTTGGAGGCTGCTTTCAGGCCGTTGCGGCCATAGCCGCAGTAGGATTTGACAGAGCCCTGTTTCCAGGTCCCGCCGGACTTGTTCCAGACGGTCAGACTGTGGTCTTTGACCAGAATGATCTGGCGGGTCTTTTTCCCGACTTTGGAGGCGGTCAGATATTGGGCCGTGGTCATTTTGGATTCGGGAACGATCCTTCCGGAGCCGTTTACAAAGACCGTACTGCCGCTTTTGCTGACCCAGCGGCTGACGGACAGGACGCCGTTTTTATCAAAATGATAAGCGTGCCCGTCAATGGTTCTCCAGCCGGTCTGCCGGATGCCCTTACGGTCGAACCAGTACTTTTTGCCGCCGATGGTCTGCCAGCCCTTGCGGGTCCAGCCGTCCCTGCCCATCCAGTGCCAGCCGTCGCTGAACTTGTGCCAGCCGGTATAGGCGGCCCCGGTTTTGTCAAAGCAGTAGCATTTGCCGTCGATCCACCACCAGCCTGTCAGTTTTTTGCCTTTTTTATCATAGTAATAGATTTTGCCGCCCTTTTTCTTCCACTTGCCGCCGGAAGCCGTGACAGCCTGTACTTCCACGGGACCGCCCAGGCTTCGGACCGCCCGCGTGCTGAATGTTCCGCCCGGCGTCTGCGGCAGCAGGTTCCCCACTGTGAGGACCAGCAGCAAAAGCGCCATACAGCGCAGTATCTGTTTTTTCAAAATATCCTCCCTCATTTACCGTGCGTCGGAACGACCGCTCAGAAAAGCGGTCACAGCATCAGCTGCAGCTTTTCCGGATATACGCCCAGGGTGATCCTGCTGGATTTGAAATTAACTTCTCCGTCCGTATGGACCCAGAGCGGTTGTCCGGTCTCAATGGTCATGCTGCGGCAGCGGGCTGTCCGGATCCCTTTCATACCGACATGACCTCCCTTATAGACCTTCGGGAAGATATGGAAGAAGTTGAGCCGGTTGATATCGCCGGCCATACACATGTCCACCTGCCGGTCCTGATCGGAGGATCCCGGGCAGAACATAAAACCGCCGCCCTCATAGGTCTGGTTCATGCAGACAGCCAGCAGGCCCCTGCGGCTGCAGATCCGGCTGCTGCCGTCATCGCCCCGGAGGGTGATCCGCATGGGGACCATGGGACTGGTCATGATCAGGCGGATGGCCACCGAGATATAGATCAGCTTGCCCAGGGATAGGCGGTTCAGGATCTTTTTAAAGGGGGAGATGACAGCCTGCTGACAGATGGCGGCGTCAAAGCCGATGCCGGAGCTGATATTGAAAAGCCAGTGTTCTCCGGATTTGTGGGGCTCCTGCAGCCCGGGGATGGGTTCGTGACTGACCGGATCCAGTTCGCAGGACCGGTTATGGGTGATCAGCTCCCCTACATCCACACTGCGCACGACTTCGCCTTTCAGGATCCTGTCAATGATACGGTCCCGGTCGTCGGGCAGGCCCAGGCTCAGGGACAGGTCATTGCCGGAACCGACCGGGATAAAGCCCAGCCGGGTCTTCTGGAAATCCCGGATTCCGTTGACGGCTTCATTCACAGAGCCGTCTCCGCCCAGGACCACCAGTTTGATCACATCCTCCGTCCCGGAGGCATCCGCCTTATTGGCGGCATCCACCTTATTGGTGGTGATCTCCGCAGCCAGTTCGCGGATCGTTTTGTCTATAGAAGAACAGTAGACTTTATAGGCCTCCCCGTTTTCCTGAAAGCGGGGTTCGATCTTATGCCAGTTTTCCAGGCCGCGGCCCGAGCAGCTGCCTGGATTCACAATGATATGGAACATAGCGTTCTCCTTTGCTAAAGGACCGCGCCTCCCGGGCGGAGGCGGGCCTGTCTGTCTGTTATTGCAACATATCCGGCCGATGCCGGTCTTTATTCATAAATCATCTCCGCCCGGAGCTTAAAGAGGATCCTGTTCCATCTTCTTCAGTTCGGGCAGGATGGTCAGCAGCATGGTGGTGAAGGAGGCCATGCCTCCGACAAAATTGGAAATGGGCTCTGCCATAAAAACACCGTTCAAGCCCATGCCGAACACGCCGGGCAGGAGGACGGTCAGGGGCACAACGATGATGACCTTGCGGAAGATGGAGAAAAAGATGGCCCGCTTTTTTTTGTTCAGGGCCTTGAAGGTGGTCTGGCCGCTGATCTGCAGGGCCTGAAAAGGGAAGGCAAAGAAATACAGATGCAGGGCAGGGACCGCATCCCGGATCATCTCTTTGTCAGGCGTGAAAATACCGATGAATAAGCCCGGCTGCCAGAGCAGCAGCAGCCAGGAGACCAGGGTATAGGAGACGCCCAGAATGGTCATGATCAGGATCGACCGGCGCACGTTGTCTGGCCTGCGGGCCCCGTAATTAAAGCTCAGGACCGGCGATGTCCCGTCGCCGATGGCCAGGACCGGGGTATCCAGCATCTGGCGGACCGAAGAGACGACTGTCATAATGGAGACATACAGATCGCCTCCATAGCCGGACAGCATGTTGTTGCAGGCGGCGCTGACCAGAAAATTGGTGGCCGACATGACAAAAGAGGACAGCCCCAGGCTGACAATGTCCGCCGCGGTATCCAGATGCCGCAGGAAGTCCGCGGGCGTTATCAGACGCAGGCGCAGCTCTGCCTGCCGTCCGCACAGGAAGCGCAGGACGAAGGCTGCCGACAGGCCCTGGGAGAGGACTGTCGCCAGGGCCGCTCCCCGGACGCCCATGCCCAGCACAAAAATAAAGACCGGATCCAGGAGCAGATTGCATACAGCCCCGATGACGACCGTGAACATGCCTGCCCCGGCAAAACCCTGGGCGTTGATATAGGGATTGAGTCCCGTGGCCAGCATGGAAAAAATGGTCCCCAGCAGGTAGATCCGCAGGTAGGGAAGGGCGAAGACCAGATTGGTATCCGAGGCGCCCAGCAGACGCAGCACGGGTTCCGCCGCCAGTTCCCCCGCCGCTGTGATGAAAAGGCCTGTACTTACCAGAAGAAAACAGGACACATTCATGACCTCTTCCGCTTTGGCCCGGCGGCCCCGGCCCCGCTCGATCGAGCACAGGGGAGCTCCGCCCGATCCGTACATATTGGTAAAGGCGGAAATGAAGATAATAACGGAAAAGCACAGACCTGCCGCACCCAGGGCAACGGTCCCTTCCCCGGGGATTCGTCCTATATAGATACGGTCGACAATATTGTAGAGCAGGTTGATGATCTGGGCGGCCAGCATAGGCAGGGCGGACCGCAGGATATTCCGGAAAATACTGCCTTCGGAAAACTGGATCTGTCTCATGGTGCGATAATCCTTTCAGCTGAGAAAAGTATAGCACATTTTTTCTGTCCCCCCGGAAACGGATTTGACGTTCCGCGTCCTGCCTGTTTTCCGCCGGCAGGGAATTGGATTGAAAAAACGATTTAATTGTGGTAAATTTAATTGTATATTAAAAATGAGAGAGGGAATACTGACGGCCGCTGAAAGGAAGAAGACCATGGAGGATAAATACGATTGCCTGAAACTGGAGAACCAGCTCTGTTTTCCACTCTATGCCTGCTCCAAGGAAATCATCCGCAGGTATAAGCCTTTTCTGGACGAGCTGGACCTGACCTATACCCAGTATCTGGCCATGATGGTCATGTGGGACCGGGGCGAGATGAATGTCAAGCATCTGGGCGAATGTCTCTATCTGGATTCGGGGACTCTGACCCCTGTCCTGAAAAAGCTGGAATCCAAGGGCTATGTGATCAGGAGCCGCTCCCGGGAGGACGAACGGAACCTGATCGTCAGGATCACGGACAAAGGCAGACGGCTCCGGGAAGAGGCCCTGCGGGTGCCGGAGGCCATGAGCAGCTGTGTCAGCCTGGATCCCGGGGACGCCGAACTGCTTTACAGGCTTCTCTATAAAGTGCTGGACGCCATGGCCGAAACTGTTTAAATCTTTTGACACCTCAGACCGGTTCTGGGGTATAATAAATAAAAAGGGCCGGAAACCGGCTGCTGCCGGCTGCCTGCCCGAGTTAGGAGGACTGCTCATGAAACCGATGCTGAAGATACCTTCCAGAAGATATCCCCACATAATGCTGAAAGTGATTCCGGGTCACTTTGTGACGCCCAACTCCCATATTAACAATTATATCGATCTTTCGACCATGAAGACCCGGCAGAGCGAGGCAGTCGAGGTCGCCAAGGCGATCAGCGAGACATACGCGAGCAGCACGATCGTGGATACGATCGTCTGTATGGACGGCATGGAAGTCATCGGCGCTTTCCTGGCAGACAGGCTGACCAGGGCCGGTATTATGTCCATGAACCAGCATAAGACCATTTATATCGTCCGTCCCGAATTCGATGTCAGCGGACAGATGATTTTCCGTGAGAACAATCAGATGATGATCCGGGGCAAGCACTGTCTGCTGCTCCTGGCGTCAGCGACCACCGGCCGTACAGTTGCCAGAGCCAGCAACAGTATCTATTATTACGGCGGGACCATAACCGGCATTACGGCAATCTTTTCGGCTGTTTCCAAAATGGCGGGCCAGCCCATCAACGCCCTGTTCACCTCTGCGGACCTTCCGGAATACAGGACCTATACGCCTGATAACTGTGCCATGTGCCGCAACCGGCAGAAGATTGACGCCATCTGCAACGGATACGGCTATTCCACCGTGAACTGAATCTTACTTCCAACGAGAATACAGAATTCTGAAAGAGAGCTGCCGGTCAGCTCTCTTTTTTTGAAAACATAGTGATTTTAAAAATGTTTTGTGATATGATGCATACGTATGTCTATACCCAAAAACGGGAAAGACATCCTTTTTGAAGTAAACTGACAGGTTTCCGTCCGGAACAGCAAAGCAGCCCGGCGGATCCCTGTCCTGAAATAGGAAATAACAGACCTTTCAGAAACAAAAAGAAAAAACGAAGCGCGTATGGACGCGCGGAAAGAGGAACATATGGGTTTTTTCGATAAGATTTTCGGGACGCACAGCCAGCGGGAGATCAAGAGGATCACGCCTCTGGTGGATAAGATCGAAGCGCTGCGTCCTGACATGCAGGCCCTCCCGGATGAGGAGTTCCCGGCCAGAACAGCCCAGTTCAAGGAGAGACTGGCTGCCGGGGAGACCCTGGATGATATTCTGGTGGAAGCCTTTGCCTTATGCCGCGAGGCGGCCAGGAGAGTTCTGAATATGGAGCCCTTCCGTGTGCAGCTGATCGGCGGAATCATCCTGCACCAGGGCCGTATCGCCGAGATGCGTACCGGTGAAGGCAAGACGCTGGTAGCCACCATGCCTGCTTACCTGAACGCCCTGGAAGGACAGGGCGTCCATGTCGTTACCGTCAACGATTACCTGGCCAAACGAGACGCGGAGTGGATGGGACAGATCTACCAGTTCCTGGGACTGACTGTAGGCGTTGTCCTCAACAGCATGACCTCCGCGGAACGTCAGGAAGCCTACGGATGCGACATCACCTACGTGACCAACAACGAGCTGGGATTTGACTATCTGCGTGACAATATGGCCATCTACAAGCGTCAGCTGGTCCTGCGGGGGCTCCATTACGCCATCATCGACGAAGTGGACTCTATCCTGATCGACGAAGCAAGGACCCCTCTGATCATTTCCGGCCAGAGCGGCAAGTCCACCAAGATCTATGAAGCCTGCGATATCCTGGCCAAGCAGATGAAACGCGGCGAAGACATGGATGACCTGTCCAAGATCGACGCCATCATGGGCATCGAGCAGGAGGAGACCGGTGATTTCATTGTCAATGAGAAGGATAAAGTCGTCAACCTGACCGCGGAAGGCGTCAGCAAGGTGGAGCGTTTCTTCCATATTGAGAACCTGGCGGACGCCGAGAACCTGGAGATCCAGCACTGCATCATCCTGGCCCTGCGGGCCAACAACCTGATGCATCTGGACCATGACTATATCGTCAAGGACGACCAGGTCCTGATCGTCGATGAGTTTACAGGCCGTGTCATGCCCGGCAGACGCTACAGCGACGGCCTGCATCAGGCCATCGAAGCCAAGGAGCATGTCAAGGTCAAACAGGAGAGCCGCACCCTGGCGACCATTACCTTCCAGAACTTCTTCAACAAATTCGACAAGAAGTGCGGTATGACCGGTACAGCCCTGACAGAAGAACGTGAATTCCGTGACATCTACGGTATGGACGTCATAGAGATCCCTACCAACATGCCCATCCAGCGTATCGACCTGCAGGACGCGGTCTACAAGACCAAGAAAGAGAAATACAGGGCAGTGGTCCGCGCTGTCAAGGAGGCCCATGACAAAGGGCAGCCCGTCCTGGTCGGTACCATCACCATTCAGGTCTCGGAGGAACTGTCCAAAATGCTCAGCAGGGAAGGGATTCCCCATAATGTACTGAACGCCAAGTTCCATGAGCAGGAAGCGGAGATCGTGGCCCAGGCCGGTGTCCACGGCGCCGTTACCATCGCCACCAACATGGCCGGCCGAGGCACGGATATCAAGCTGGATGATGAGTCCAGAGCGCTGGGCGGTCTGAAGATCGTCGGCACCGAGCGGCATGAATCCAGGCGTATCGATAACCAGCTGCGCGGCCGTTCCGGACGACAGGGCGATCCCGGTGAATCCAGGTTCTACATCTCTCTGGAGGATGACCTGATGCGTCTGTTCGGTGCCGAGCGTATGATCGATATGTTCAACAAACTGCAGATTCCCGAGGACGAGGAACTGTCCCACAAGATGCTGACCAATACCATTGAGAATGCCCAGAAGAAGATCGAGAGCAATAACTTTGGTATCCGTAAGAACCTGCTGGATTATGACCAGGTCATGAATGAGCAGAGAGAGATCATCTACAAGGAAAGACGTCAGGTCCTGGACGGCGAATCCATGCGGGATTCCATCTTCTCCATGATTTATGATATTGTTGACAACGCCGTCGATACCAGCATCGGTGAGGACGCGGATCCTCAGGAATGGGATCTGGCTGAGCTCAACCAGCTGCTGCTGCCCGTGATCCCCCTGCAGGTCATTACCCCTGAGAGGATCAGCGCCTCCTCCAGAGACGGTCTCAAGCAGGAACTCAAGGAAGAAGCCGCCAGGCTCTATGAGAGCAAGGAAGCGGAATTCCCCGAGCCTGAAGCCATCCGTGAAGCGGAGCGTGTCGTCCTGCTCAAGGTCGTTGACCGTAAATGGATGAGCCATATCGATGACATGGAACAGCTCCGTCAGGGTATCCGCCTGCAGAGCTTTGCCCAGCATGATCCTCTGGTCGAATATAAGATCATGGGCTATGACATGTTCAATGAAATGACAGCCAACATCATGCAGGATACGGTGCGGACCCTCTTCCATATCCGGGTCGAGCAGAAGGTCGAGCGGGAGGAAGTAGCCAAGGTCACCGGCACCAATAAGGACGATACGGTCCAGATGAAGCCCAAGGAAAGAGCGGAGAAAAAGATTTCCAGAAACGCCCCCTGCCCCTGCGGCAGCGGCAAGAAATACAAGAACTGCTGCGGCAGAGTTTCCTGAAGGCTGAAGAACCGGGGGACCTTCCGCTGAGGAAGGCCCCTGTTCCCGTTTACGGCTTATATTTTCAGGAAAGGAATGATCTATATGATACAGTTAGACCAGATGAAATTAGAACTCCAGCAGTATGAGGCCCCCATGGAGGAGGTCCGTGATTCGCTGGATCTCGACTATAAAAAACAGAGGATAGAAGAACTGCAGAGAGAATCCGAGGCCCCCGATTTCTGGATGAACGCGGATAAGGCCAACCAGAAGATGAAACAGCTCAAGGATCTGCAGACCATCGTGGAGGACGCGGACGGCCTGGTCAATTCCTATGAAGAGATCATGATGATGATCGAAATGGGTAATGAAGAAGAGGACGAATCCGTCGTGGAGGAAGTCCGGACCGACCTGGACGCCTTTGAGGCCAAGATCGAGGAAATGCGGCTGGCCACCCTGCTGACCGGGGAATATGACGACAGCAACGCCATCATCAGCCTGAACGCGGGCGCCGGCGGCACCGAGAGCTGTGACTGGTGCTCCATGCTCTACCGTATGTATACCAAATGGGCGGACAAGAAAGGTTTCACCATTGACGTCATGAACTATGTGGACGGCGATGAAGCCGGCATCAAATCCGTGGATTTCCAGATCAACGGAACCAACGCCTACGGCTATCTGAAATCGGAACGGGGCGTACACCGCCTGGTCAGGATTTCCCCTTTCAACGCCCAGGGCAAACGGCAGACCTCTTTTGTTTCCTGTGACGTCATGCCGGATATTGAGAAGGACATTGACATTGTGATCAATCCGGATGATATCCGGATCGATACTTATCGAAGCAGCGGTGCCGGCGGCCAGCATATCAACAAGACATCTTCCGCCATCCGGATCACCCATTTCCCGACCGGCGTCGTCGTGACCTGCCAGAATGAGCGGTCCCAGTTCCAGAACAAGGACAAGGCCATGCAGATGCTCAAGGCCAAACTCTACATGCTCAAAAAGGAAGAGGAAGAGGCCAAACTGGCGGGCATCCGCGGCGAGGTCAAGGACATCGCCTGGGGCAGCCAGATCCGGTCCTACGTCCTTCAGCCTTATACCATGGTCAAGGATACCAGGACGCAGGAGGAAACATCCAACGCGGCCGGCGTCCTGAACGGTGACCTGGACCGCTTCATCAACGCCTACCTGAAGATGCAGGCAGGCAAAGCAGAGAGACATGAGAACTGATTCCATGGAAACAGCGGCAAAGACCATTAAACTATATGACGACAGACCCTATGATCTCTCCTTCACGGGAGAGATCATTTATGCGGGCCCCATGGAAGAGGGGACCCGCAGACTGATCCTGGACAGGACCCTCTTCTTTCCGGAAGAGGGCGGCCAGTCCCCCGACCGGGGCATGCTGGCTGACTGCCGGGTCACGGATGTACAGATCCGGGACGGGATCATTACGCATACCGTCCGCGGCAGCAGGGAACGGCTGGAGGTCCTGGAGCCCGGCTGTCAGGTCCGGGGGGAACTGGACTGGGATTTCCGCTTCTCCAATATGCAGAACCATACCGGCGAGCATATCCTGTCCGGCCTGCTCCACAGCACTTACGGATTTGATAATATCGGCTTCCGCCTCAGCCCCAACACAGTTACACTGGATTTCAACGGCCATCTGGACCGGGACGGTCTGCTGGAGATCGAGCGCAGGGCCAATGAAGCCGTCTACGCCAATCTGGAGGTCTATGCCCGATATCCGGAGCGGGACCGGCTGGAGGCCATGGAATACCGCAGTAAAAAGCAGATCGACGAAGCGGTCCGGGTCGTGACCATCCCGGGCGTGGACGCCTGCGCCTGCTGCGCCCCCCATGTCAGGAGGACCGGTGAGATCGGAGTCATCCGGATCCTGAAATCCCTTCGCTATAAGGGCGGGACACGTCTGACCATCCTCAGCGGCCGCAGGGCCCTGGCCCTGATGCAGCAGCAGCTGATCGTGCTGGAGGATGTTTCTCATCTGACCAGCCGGAAACAGGAAGAGCTGGCGGAGGGCGTGCGTTCCCTGCTGGAGGAGAACGCGGACCAGCGGTTCCGGATCGGTGAGCTGGAGCGGCAGATCACAGACCTGCGTCTTTCGGCCATTCCCGCGGAGCAGAAGAATGTATTTCTGGCGGAAGCGGATATGAGTCCCCTGGCCCAGCGCGGCTATGTCAACGGCCTCTGTGAGCGGCATGAAGGCTGCTGCGGGGTCTTTGTCGGCAATGACAGCGAGGGCTATAGATTTATCATCGGTGCCCGGCAGAGCGACGCAAAACATCAGAATGCTTTGCATTCTGATGCCAGACAGGCAGCGGCCCTGCTGCGGGAGAAGCTGGGGGCCCGGGGCGGCGGCAAGCCGGCCATGGTACAGGGGTCTGTCAAAGCCGCCTGGCAGGAGATCCAAAAGGTCCTGGAAGGACTGTCCTGACGGACAATAAAAAAACAGAAGAAAACCGTGTCCCGCTAAATCAGGCGGGACACGATTTTTTCTGTTTCAGGATCCGGATGTCAGATAATTCAGATCTTTTTCATTGATCAGCACGCCCGAGAACCGGGCCATGCCGAAACGGTCCATGAAGGTATCGCATTTGCAGAGGAACATATAGAAGGTATTCATACCGGTGCCGCACAGGGTCTCGAAATTGCCCTGCCCTTTGGCGATCCTTATATCCGCAGCCCGGATCAGGGTTTCTGTTTCCGGAGGAACCCGGAGACAGCCGTCCAGGGGGGTACCGGGGACTTTGACGCCATTACCGGTTATGGGGACAAGGGATGTCAGGCCGATGTCCTCCGCGTCCTCTATAGTGGCGTCATTCTGGATATTGAAGCCTCTGACCAGAACAGTGATCTGCAGACCGGGATACATTTCCAGCAGCAGACGGATCAGGATCTTGTCCATTACGATCTCACCGCAGTTGTCTGTGATATAGAGAAGGCTCCGGGCGGACGCCAGTTCTTCTTTAAATGACTGCAGGACCCTGTCCGGGATCCCGATTCCGGCGCTCTCCTCCATCAGTTCCATCAGCTTTTTCTCGGAGACATCCGCGATGACGCCGAAATCGATATAATTGCCTGTCATGGCGAACTGGACGGCTCTGCGGATGGGATCGCCGGAAGCCCGTACGATTCCCATGACCTGTTCCTCCACAGACAGCATCAGGCGGTTGAACCGTTTTTTTGCCTCCAGCATCGGGGCGTCAATATCCTGGTATTTCCGGATTATATTCAGCAGGACTGCTGATATGGAGGGGGCGGATTCCCGGCCTTCGCAGCCGGCGGCGGCTTCCCGTATTTCTTTTTTGACCTGTTCTATGACCTGCGGTTCCAGGGGCAGCTGGTCCGCTTTGTCCATGGCGCTTCGCAGGCAGCAGGCACGGCAGTATTCATTTGCAAGCATTCCGATCCTCTTTTCCGAAACTGTAAGAAGGCAGCATTGAACATCCCGAAGCCTGCGCCTGTTTTTATAAGGCGGCGTCAGGATATATTATTATAACATTTCCGCCCGCGGAGGGAAAATGTCATTCTTTTCTGACAGACCGGATTCTTTTGCGGATTCCTTAATCCGCTGATTGTGGTATCATGGGAAAGAATGAAACGCAGTCATGACGGAAAGAGGTGGGAAAATGGCCAAATTGTATTTCAGATATGGCGCAATGGGCAGTTCCAAGACGGCGAATGCCCTGATGGTACGCTACAATTATGAAGAGAAGGGACAGTACGCGGTGATCCTCAAGCCCAGGCTGGACAACCGGGATGGCGCAAAAACCGTCTATTCCAGGATCGGCCTGCAGGCGGAAGGGGAATTTGTAGAAACGTTCCTGGAGAAAGTGAACAGGGAATGGATGCCCTGTCTGCAGGATGGCGTGCTGACGGCAGAGAAGGGTGACTGGAACCGTTACGCGGCTGTGATCGTGGATGAGGCTCAGTTCCTGACAGCAGATCAGGCTGACCTGCTGTCGGAGCTGGTGGATTATTTTGATATTCCGGTCATCTGTTACGGGCTGCGGACAGATTTCCGGGGGATGCTGTTCGAGGGGTCCCGCCGGCTTCTGGAGATCGCGGACCGGATTGAAGAAATTCCGACAGTCTGCTGGTGCGGCCGGCGGGCCCATTTCAATGCCAGATTCAGTGACGGGAAAATCCTGCGTACCGGTGAACAGATTTTCCTGGGCGCGAATGAAAGCTATGTCTCTTTGTGCCGGAAGCACTATAAAGAAGGAAAATTAAGAGAGGAATAGACTTTCACGGCCTGGGCTCTTCGTCCCGGATATACTCAGCTATATCAGATAAGCGGCAGTCCAGAATTGAGCACAGACGGTTCAGCGTATAGGTACTGACATGCTGGTTTTTCCTGAGTCTGTGCAGCTGGCCGTTGCTGATCCTGTAGTCTTTGATCAGTGTATACTGGGAGATCTTTTTCGCCTTCATGGTCTCCCACAGCTTGTCATATACGATCATGGCGTGATCCTCCTTTTTTGATACCATGTTATTATATAGCCCGCAAAATGGGTATGACCTATAATCGGACAATCCTGAGGCAGAACTAAACATGGGACCAGTGAAAAAGACAGCAGGTCTTTTTCGCTGGTCTTTTTATTGTTTTTCGCGAAATACAGACAGAAAGGACCGGTGCCGGCAGCTCATTTTCAGCCTGGATGGCGGGATCCGGCGGATTTCTGCTGCCGCCGCACGAAATCTCCGAAAGACGGGAGGATTCGTAGATTTTCGTTCCGGGTGGGAGTAGCATGATAGAAACGAAGGAGATTCCTTCGTTCCTGTTTTCTGCCGGTTGTCTGTACCGGCAAGGCAAGCACATCTTATAAGCATATCTAAAGGAGGATCTTTTATGAAAAAGGGAACATCCGGCGGAGGGCGCTTCCATGCCCTCCGCCGTGCCGGCAGGCATTGGACCCGGCAGCTGCTGAGGCTGCTTTTGATTCTGGCTGTTCTGTCAGCCTGTATGGATCCGGCGGTGGCGGCCCGGGCAGCAGAAAGCGGCGGCGCCGCGACGACTGCGGCCGCCGCGGAGGAAGAAGACAAACAGGGGGCCGGTGCGGCGTCTGTGCCCGCCGGGGAGGACGAAACCAGATCCGGTGACACGGACAGGACGGATGCCGGCGGTACTGCATGGACGGGCGTGGAGCCTGGCGGCGGTGAAGCCCCGGCGGCCGGAGGAACTGCGGCGCCCGCGCAGACAGCGGATCCGGACACAGAGCCGGCAGAGGAAAGTCCGGCTGCGGTGACAGGTGCCGCGGCGGCGCCGATGGCGGAGACAGCCGCGGAAGCCGCTGCAGAGGCAGCCGCGGAAGGCAGCGGTTCTCCCCTGGGACAGCTCTCAGACGGCCAGAGACAGGCGGCCATCGCGGCGCTGACCTCTTCCGGGCGGCGTATGCTGAAAGCTTCGGGCAATGAATCGGACCTCCCCTCCTATGTGACAGTGACCGGAGAACAGTATCTTGGCTACAGCGGGGCAGGTTATGGTGACTGGCATACGACGCTTTTGTTTGTGAAAGACTCCAATGGAAACCAGATGACCATGTTCTGTATGGAGCCGCCTCTGCAGGGCATCAGCGTAGGAGACCGCGTGGAGAAGCTCTATCGTGTTTCCAACAGTAAACTGATCAAAATATATTATTACGGTTCTTACGGTCCCGGCAGGAATTACGCGTCCGGAATCAACAGCGCACCGGGGGCTGACGCCCTGATCACCCATGTGGCTGCGGCCAAAGTTTTCTATGAGGCAGGCGGCGGCAGGACCAGCAGTACCGGGGATATCTGGTCCCTGGGGACCAGTGAGAAGCTGATCCGGGATGTGAACACATATTTAGGCAGGCTGGAATCCCTGCCTGTCCCTTCCGGCGTCACATGCTTCATGACAGACGGGCATACACCGGACGGTCATGCCTGGCAGCAGGTCTACGGCTTTATCACCGCCAACGGATATGTGAAGATCCATAAGGAATCAGAAGATCCCTCTCTGAGTGAAGAACGGGGCTGGAGCCTGGCAGGCGCCCGGTACGGGATCTATAAAGATAAGGCAAAGGAACACAGGGTCGGCGTACTCACGACCGATGAGAAGGGCGATACGGAAAGCCTGGAGCTGTATCCCGGCACTTATTACGTGGCGGAGATCAGCGCGCCGGAACATTTTGCCCTGAATGCGGAAGTCCGGGAAGTGAAGCTGGAGCAGGGCGGTTCTGTTACTGTCAAAGTTAAGGACACACCGGTCCCTCCCGTGTCCATTTCCACCGAGCTGCGGGGCAGCAGCGGGGACCAGTATAACTGTTCTGAAGAGGATACGGAACTGAAGGATACCGTTTACCTGCATGATTTCGGTGCTTACATCGGACAGACCGTGACCGTGAAAGGCATCCTGGTCGATCCGGAGACCGGTGAACCGTTCCTGGCGGATGGAAAACCGGTGGAAGCGGCGGTGGAAAAGAAGATCACTGCGGCAGAGGACCGTGTGGTCCAGACCTTCCAAGTGGATCTGTCAGGTCTGGCCGGAAAGACGCTCACTGCCTTTGAATATGTGACAGCGGGGACGGAGGAGATCGCCTCCCATACAGACCTGCAGGATCCGCAGCAGCAGATCCGGATCCCTTCCCTGCAGACCCATGCGTCCGACAGTGAGACCGGAGATGCCGCGGGCAGATCTTCCGGAACGGTCACGGTAAAGGATCTGGTCAGTTATTCCAACTTGAAAGCCGGCACGGAATATACCGTAAAGGGGAGTCTCCATGACAGGGCGGACGGAAGTCCGGTCAAAGACGCGGATGGAAAACCCGTAACGGCCGAGACTGTTTTCACAGCGCCGGAAGGCGGCAGCGGCAGCGTGACAATGGAGTTTACTTTCGCGGTTCCGGCGGACTATCCCGGCAAAAGCGCAGTGGTCTTTGAAGAGCTGCGCGGTCCCGGCGACAGGCTCTATGCCGTTCACGCGGACCTGAAAGACCGGGATCAGACCAT
Organism: uncultured Lachnospiraceae bacterium; assembly: GCA_902789735.1. Lineage (GTDB taxonomy): Bacteria > Bacillota > Clostridia > Lachnospirales > Lachnospiraceae > CAG-791. Next base: position 28,795 of record CADAOZ010000002.1, on the reverse strand, counting down.
ATTTGTGCCTGCCGTCAGGACGGAAGCGGCAGACAGCCGGACCGGCACCCATACAGGCGCCGCCGACAGAGAAACGGTGATCCGGGATACCGTTGCCTGTACAAATCTGGTAAAAGGGAAAGAATATACCCTGGCAGGCATGCTGATGGACAAAAAGACCGGGACGCCGGTCAAAGACGGCCGGGGCCGGGAGATCCGGGCAGAGCTGACCTTTACAGCCGAAGCTTCCGACTGCGAAAAGATTCTGGAATTCAAAACGGAGGGAACGGACCTGGCCGGGACCACGGTCGTTGCCTTTGAGGCCCTTATGCATAATGGCGTGGAAGTAGCCGCCCATGCGGATCTGAAGGACGCGCGCCAGTCGGTCAGTTATCCGTCCCTGAAGACAGAAGCGGTCGATGAAGGAACGGGCAGCCATGTCGGCGCCGCTTCAGAACAGACCGTGATCCGGGATACGGTCACCTGTGAAGGCCTGACCAAAGGAAAAGAATATACCATTTCCGGTATTCTGATGAAACAGTCAGACGGGGAGCCTCTTAAAGATCCGTCAGGCAGAGAGATCACGGCGGAGCTGAGGTTTACGGCACAGGCAGCCCGGGAAGAGCAGGTCCTGGCCTTCACTCTGGATACAAGCCTGCTGCAGGGAGAAACGGTCGTCGTTTTTGAAACATTGAATCAGGAAGGCTTCCAGGCCGCTGTCCACGCGGATCTGCAGGACCAGGCCCAGAGTATTTATTATCCGGGCGTAAGGACAAACGCGTCCGACCGGCTGACCGGCAGTTCCGTCGGTGCCCTGGGAAAGGAAGTGGAGATCACCGACCGGGTGACCTGTTCCAATCTGATCACCGGAAAGGAATATACCGTTTCCGGCACGCTGATGGACCGGGAGACCGGTGAGACACTGAAGGACGCGGAGGGAAGACCATATACTGCCGTACATTCATTTACGGCGGAAGAAAAGAATCCCGAAATAGAACTGACATTTACAGTGGATTCCACAGCTTTGGCCGGCCGGTCCGCGGTCGTTTTTGAAGACCTGCTGTATAAAGACATCCGTGTGGCATCTCACGCGGATCTGCAGGACCGGGCCCAGACCGTTTATTATCCGGCGGTCTGTACACAGGCCTCGGATGTCCTGACCGGCAGTCATACCGGTATGACGGCTCCGGAGGCGGCTGTGGAGGATGCAGTGACCTGCAGCAACCTCCTGAAAGGAGAGACCTATACGATCCGGGGCCTGTTGATGGACCGGGAGACCGGAGAGGCGCTGAAAGACACGGCAGGCGGAGAGATCACGGCAGAGGAGACATTTACGGCCGGTAAGGAGACAGAGGTCATCACGCTGACATTCCGGGCGGATACCTCTTCCCTGGGCGGAAAAACAGCGGTCGCGTTCCAGTATCTGTACCGGGACGGAGTGCAGGTGGCCTGCCACGCGGATCTGTCGGATGAAGCCCAGAGCGTGCATTATCCCGCCATCGGGACCCATGCTTCTGTAAATGGTAAGAAGGATGCTTTCGCCAGAGGGAATCTGACGGTGAAGGATGAAGTGACATACCGCAATCTGATTCCCGGCAGGACCTATCAGGTCAAAGGTGTCCTGATGGATAAGACATCGGGAAAAGCCCTCCTGGCGGGCGGCAGGGAGATTTCTGCGGAGACTTCCTTTACAGCCCGGCAGGCAGATGGAAGCGTGACGCTTTCCTTCCGGTTCCGGGCAGACGGCCTGGGCGGAAAATCCGCAGTCGCTTTTGAGACCCTTTATGAGGGAGATGTGGAAGTAGCGGCCCACGCGGATCTGGAAGACGCGGACCAGACAGTCCTGCTGAAGCAGCCGCCCAAAGGCCATATTCCGCCCGGCCCGGGTACCGGGGATCCTGCAGCGGCAGCTTCCTGGGCAGCAGCGGCAGCACTGGCGGGGGCCTTGCTTCTGGCTGTACAGGCAAAGAGAAAAGGGCTTTTCCGTAAGAAAGGATAGAGGAATGATCGCTGCCGTCCGGGGAAACCGTTAAAAATGTAGTGTTGATAATAAAAGTGTGTGATCAGGCTCCGACAGAAGAAAGACAGAGATGTGGATCGGGCGGCAGCTGATTACAGGGAACGGCCGTGACTGCGGATTTACATACCGGCCGTGTATCCCGCGGACAGGCAGAGAGAGAATCTCTGCCTGTCCTTTTTTCCGGGGTTCTGTTCCGGTCTGTTCCTGCTTTGTTTTTGGCCCTGTTTTATCGGCCGGTGAAGGATGTAAAGCGCCGGTCAGGGTGTTATAATGAACGGACAGGACTTTTGGAGAAAGAGGATGGAACAGTATGCATTACGGTATGATCAAAGATTATGATATAGCGGACGGGCCCGGCGTCAGGGTCACGCTTTTCATATCCGGCTGCCGAAACTGCTGCTCCGGCTGTTTTAATGAGGATACATGGGACCCGATGGAAGGACTATGATCATGATACAGGAACAGAGCGCAGCGCTGCCGGCAGCTTTTGAGGCCCGCATGCGGCAGATGCTGGGAGATGAATATGATGCTTTTGAAAAGAGCATGCGGGAAGAAGACAGATACAGATCCCTCCGGGTCAATACCCTGAAAACGGATCCCGGGACATTTGCCGGACAGGCGGTCTGGCAGCTGCAGCCGGTTCCCTGGGAACCGGCCGGTTTTTATTACCGGGAGGAAGACAGGCCCGGCAGACATCCCTGGCATGAAACGGGAATGTATTATATACAGGAACCCAGTGCCATGGCAGTCAGTGCCCTGGCAGGCGCCCGGCCCGGGGAGCGGGTGCTGGATCTGTGCGCGGCGCCCGGCGGCAAGACTACGGGGCTGGCCGCCGCCATGGAAGGCAGGGGCCTGCTGGCGGCCAATGAGATCCATCCCCAGAGGGCCAGGATCCTGGCCCAGAATATAGAAAGAATGGGGATTTCCAATGCCCTTGTGATCAATGAAGATCCTCACAGGCTGGCGGAACATTTTCCGGCTTATTTTGACCGGATCATTGTGGACGCGCCCTGTTCGGGGGAGGGAATGTTCCGTAAGGAGCCCCAGGCCATTCCCAACTGGAGTCCTGACAATGTCCGCCTCTGCGCAGAGCGGCAGCAGGATATTCTGGAGCAGGCGGTCTCCATGCTGGCGGATGGAGGAACGATGGTCTATTCCACATGTACTTTTGCGCCGGAGGAGGATGAAGAAACAATCTGCAGGCTGCTCTGTGCGCACCCGGAACTGACCTGCAGGGATCTGCCGGCTGAACTGGGGGACCGGATGCAGGTCTACGGTTTTGACTGCGGTCATCCCGAATGGATCACAGAAGAGGCGGCAGGACGGGCGCTGCGTCCGGACGCGGCAGACCAGACCGCCGGGGCCCTGCGTCTCTGGCCGCACCGGCTGCGGGGAGAGGGACATTTTATCGCGATCCTCACAAAAGACGGCAGCAGGCTGCGCAGGAGAGCCGGCGGGAGACTGCGCGGGCCGGACCGGACCATGCAGGGACTCTGGCAGGCGTTCTCGGATGCCTGCCTGCGGCAGCCGCCCCAGGGAATTCTGCATCTGTTCGGCAGCGAACTGTATCTGCTGCCGGAAGAAGTCAGTCTGCAGGGGCTGAAAGTCCTGCGGCCGGGACTCCATCTGGGTACTTTTAAAAAGAACCGCTTTGAGCCGGCCCATGCGCTGGCCATGAGCCTGCGGCCCCGGGAGGCAGTATCGGTCCGGCCGCTTCAGGAAGAAGAAGGCGAGGCGGCCGCCTGGCTGCGGGGAGAATCCCTTCCGGCCGGAGGCCTGAAAGGATGGACCCTGGTCACAGCGGGCGGATGTTCCCTGGGCTGGGGCAAGGCGGCCGGCCATATATTGAAGAACCATTATCCCAAAGGTCTCCGCAGGGGATGAGGAACGGCGGAAACAGGATTGAGAACAGGAGGATTCCATGGGATCGACAAATATGCAGTTCGATGTAATGGTACTGAATCTGGAGGACCAGATCCGGACAGCCTCGGTCAAGAGGTGGGGGAAATCCATACAGGGATGCACTCCGGAGGAGTTATATACAGTCATGCAGCTGGTCTGCAAGAGGATTCTCCGGGTACTGGAACGCAATAACGGTGAAAAGAAAATATACTATGTTTCCGCGGAATTCATGGTCGGCAGGATGCTGGTCAATAATCTGATGAATCTGGGAATCTATGACGCTGTGGAAAAAATCCTCCAAAAATACGGTAAATCCCTCAGTGAGATCGGGGAATATGAGCCGGAACTTCATCTGGGGTTCGGCAGTCCCGGCCGTCTGGCTGCCTGTATGATGGATTCCATCGCGACCCTGGGCCTCAACGGGGAAGGGATCGGCCTCTATTATCATGCCGAGCCGGCGGGAAAGACCGGACAGTCCCGCACCTTTGCCGGCCGCGGAAAAAAGGCTTCCAGGCGGGAGGGCTGGGAGAATCTTTCTCCCAAATCTTTTGAGGTGGACTACGGGAGCATCAGCGTGACTTCCCGTCTTTATAACCTGGAAATGGTGGGTTATATGAGCGGCAGGAACCGGCTGCGCCTGTTCGATGTGGCCGGTATGGACACTTCGCGCTACAAGGGGGAACTGGGATTTGACACTGCTTATTTCAAAGAAAATCCGCCTCTTTTCCTGCATCCGGATGATACCGACGCGACAGGCCGGAAACTCCGCCTCTATCAGCAGTATTTTCTGGCCAGCAGCGCGGCCCAGCTGATCCTGCGGGATATGAAGAACCGTAAATATGACCTGTACAGGCTGGGCGAATATGCCGTGATCCAGATCAATGATACCTATCCCGGACTGATCATTCCGGAACTGATCCGGATCCTGATCACAGAGAAGGCCATGGAATACGAGGGGGCCATCCGGGCCGTCGCGGACGCCTGCGCCTATACCAGCCATGCCGGCGCCCGGGCAGCCATGGCCTGGCCTGCCGCGTATATGGAAGAAATCATACCCGCACTTATGCCGGTCATCCGTGAGCTGGACCGCCGGGTCAGGAGCCATTTTGCGGATCCGGATCTGTGGATCATCGATCCGGAAGGCGGTATCCATATTGACAGGCTGGAGATCCATTACTGCAGCCATGTCAATGGGGTGGGGAGCGCTGCCTGCACGGACGGGTTCCGTAAATTCAGAGAGATCTATCCGGAACGTTTCTGCTTCATTGCCAACGGCATTTCTTTCCGCCGCTGGCTGACCACTTCCAACCGGGAGCTGGCCGCTTTTATCTCCGCCATGATCGGGGATGGCTATAAGAGGAACCCTCTGCTGCTGGAAGACCTGCTGGACTATCGGGACGATCCGGAAACACTGGCGGCCCTGGAGGAGATCAAATACCACGCGCGGCAGGAGCTGTGCCGTTTTCTCCGAGAGAAGACCGGCAGGCAGATCAGCCCGGACGCGGTATTCGATATGCAGATCAAGCCCCTGCAGGATGACAGGCGGCAGCTGATGAATGTGCTTGACGTGATCCACCGGTATCTGCGGATACGCAGGGGGGATCTGCCGTCCAGGCCGGTCGTCTTCTTTATCACGGCCGGAGAGATCCTGACGACAGATTTTGCCAGAGACCTGCTGCATCTGATGCGGGTCCTGCAGGAGGTCATTGACCGGGATGAAAAAGCGGCTCCTTATATGAAGCTGGTAGTCATTTCCGGCTGCAATGTGACCTGGGCCGAGAAACTGATTCCTGCCTGTGACATATCGGAGCAGATTGCCCTGGCCTCCCGGGAAGTCTGCGGTACCGTCAACATGAAATGCATGCTGAACGGGGCCGTTACCATCGGTACCTGCGACGGAAGCAACGCCGTCATCCGGGACCTGGTCGGGACAGATATGATCTACCTGTTCGGACACAGGGCGGAAGAGGTCACAGCCCTGACGGAAGCGGGGAACTACAGCCCCGCCCGCATATGCGCCCGGTCTGAAACGGTACGGGAGGCGGCAGACTTTATCCTGTCGCCGGAGCTGCTGGAGATCGGGGACCGGTATGTCCTGCAGCGTCTGTATGACCTGCTGACCCGTACGGATCCTTCCATGAATCTGCTGGACCTGGAGGCGTATATCCGGACCAGAGACCGGATCCTGGCGGATTATGAGGACAGGGACCGCTGGCAGAGGATGATGCTGGTCAACATCGCCCGGGCGGGCGGTTTTTCCTCGGACAATACCACGGAGTCATACAATGAGCGGATCTGGGGCCTGAAGAGAGAGGTCCGGTCCCGGGACTGGTTCTGAGGACCGGGAGCACGCCGCCGTCCGTTTCAACTTGACACATACTTGAAGCTGACGATATAATCTTGTATTGGCGTTAAGAATAGACGTAACGAAAGGACTGACAAAATGTACAAGAAAGTTAATCCTGACCTGAATTTCGTGGAAAGAGAAAAAGCCACCGAGAAATTCTGGAAAGAAAACCATATTTTCCAAAAGAGCATCGATCAGCGGGAAGGCTGTCCCACATACATGTTCTATGACGGACCGCCGACTGCCAACGGCAAGCCCCATATCGGTCATGTCCTGACCCGTGTCATCAAGGATATGATTCCCCGCTACCGGACCATGAAGGGCTATCAGGTGCCCCGTAAGGCCGGCTGGGATACCCACGGACTGCCTGTCGAGCTGGAAGTCGAAAAAGAGATCGGTATCGAAGGCAAGGAGCAGATCGAAGCCTACGGGATCGAGCCCTTTATCGAGAAGTGTAAGGAAAGTGTCTGGCAGTATAAGGGCATGTGGGAGGATTTCTCCGGCACGGTCGGCTTCTGGGCAGACATGGACGATCCTTACGTGACTTATTATGATGATTTCATCGAGTCCGAATGGTGGGCCCTCAAGACCATCTGGGACAAGGGACTCTTATATAAGGGCTTTAAGGTCGTGCCTTACTGCCCCAGCTGCGGCACGCCCCTTTCCTCACATGAGGTAGCCCAGGGTTACAAGACACTGAAGGAACGCTCCGCGATCGTACGCTTCAAGTGCGCGGATGAGGACGCTTATTTCCTGGCATGGACGACCACGCCCTGGACTCTGCCCTCCAATACCGCCCTCTGCGTCAACCCGGAGGATACTTATGCCAGAGTCAAGGCTGCGGACGGCTATACCTATTACATGGCGGAAGCCCTGCTGGATCAGGTCCTGGGAGAAGGACAGTACCAGGTACTGGAGACCATGCCCGGCAAGGCCCTGGAATACAGGGAATATGTTCCTCTTTATGAAGAAGCGGCCAGAGTAGCGGCCCGTCAGCACAAAAAGGCTTTCTTTGTACAGGTCGACGACTATGTCACCATGACAGACGGTACCGGTATCGTCCATCAGGCGCCCGCTTTCGGTGAAGACGATGCCCGTGTGGGACGCAAGTATGACGCCCCCTTTGTCCAGCTGGTCGACGAGCAGGGCCGCCTGAAAGAAGGTACCCCTTTCGCCGGCATGCGCTGCAAGCCTACAGAGGCCGAGATCAAAGCCGGTGCCGTCAGCGCGGATCCTGAGGTGCTCAAGGATCTGGATGCCAGAGGCCTTCTGTTCGACGCGCCTAAATTTGAACATGATTATCCCCACTGCTGGAGATGCAATACGCCCCTGCTTTACTACGCGAGAGAATCCTGGTTCATCAAAATGACCGCTGTCAAGGATGATCTTGTCCGCAATAACAAGCAGATCAACTGGATCCCCAGGACCATCGGCGAAGGCCGTTTCGGCAACTGGCTGGAGAACATTCAGGACTGGGGCATTTCCCGTAACCGTTACTGGGGCACCCCCCTCAACATCTGGGAATGCCCGGACTGCGGCAAACAGATCAGTGTCGGCAGCAAGGCGGAACTGGCGGAGCTGTCCGGCAATCCCGACAATGCCAATATTGAGCTGCACAGGCCTTTCGTGGATAATGTTGAGATTAAGTGCCCGGACTGCGGCGGTGCCATGAAGCGTGTCCCCGAAGTCATTGACTGCTGGTTCGATTCCGGCGCCATGCCTTTCGCCCAGTATCATTATCCTTTTGAGAACAAGGAGCTCTTCGAGAGCCGCTTCCCCGCGGAGTTCATCTCCGAGGCGGTCGACCAGACCAGAGGCTGGTTCTATTCCCTGCACGCGGAATCCACGCTCCTTTTCAATAAACCTGCCTATAAGAACGTCATTGTTCTGGGCCTTGTTCTGGACGGAGAGGGCAACAAGATGTCCAAGTCCAAGGGCAATGCGGTCGATCCTTTTACCGCCCTGGCCAAACACGGCGCGGACGCTGTCCGCTGGTATTTCTACCGCAACAGCGCCCCCTGGCTGCCCAACAAGTTCCACGATAAGGCGGTCTCCGAGGGCCAGCGTAAATTCATGGGCACCCTCTGGAACACCTACGCCTTCTATACTCTGTACGCCGAGATCGACCAGTTCGATCCCACAAAGTACACACTGGACTATGACCGCCTGCCTGTTATGGATAAGTGGCTCCTGTCCAGAATGAACACCATGATTCGCAGCGTGGACGAGGATCTGGAGAACTACAAGATCACGGAAGCGGCGGTCGCTCTGGAGAACTATGTGGACGAGATGAGCAACTGGTACGTGCGCAGATGCCGTGATCGTTTCTGGGCCAAGGGCATGGAGCAGGACAAGATCAACGCCTATATGACCCTGTATACAGCCCTGGTCAATGTCTGTAAGGCCGCGGCACCCATGATCCCCTTCATGACAGAGGAGATCTACCAGAATGTGGTCCGCAGCGTGGATCCGACCGCGCCCGAAAGTATCCATCTGTGCCTGTTCCCGGAGGCGGATGTCTCCAGGATCGACACGCAGCTGGAAGCGGATATGGATGAGGTCGTCAAGATCGTTGTCATGGGACGTGCCTGCAGGAATGCTTCCAATATTAAGAACCGTCAGCCCATCGCCCGCATGTTCGTCAAGGCGCCGGCCGAGCTGGGTGACTTCTATAAGGAAATCATCCAGAATGAGCTGAATGTCAAGGAAGTCAGATTCACAGATGACGTCAGGGAGTTCACCAGCTATACCTTCAAGCCGCAGCTGAGGACCGTAGGTCCCAAGTATGGCAAGCAGCTGGGAGGCATCCGCAAATATCTGGCAGCTCTGGACGGCAATGAGGCCATGGACAGGCTGAACGCGGAAGGCGCGCTCCGCTTTGAAGCCGCCGGCACCGAGGTCGAACTGACCAAAGACGACCTTCTGATCGATACAGCCCAGAAGGCCGGCTATGTGTCCCAGGAGGACAATACCTTTACGGTCGTGCTGGACACCAACCTGACGCCGGAACTGATCGAAGAGGGATATGTCTACGAACTGATCAGCAAGATCCAGACCATGCGTAAGGAATCCGGATTTGAAGTAACGGACCGGATCCGGGTCACCCTGAACGGGAACGCGAAACTCTCCGAAGTGGCGGACCGCAACCGTGACATGATCACCGGCAAGGTCCTTGCGGAGGATCTTCTGCGGGACGCTTCCCTGGCCCATGAGAAGAAATGGGATGTAAATGGAGAAAAGGTCACGATCGGTGTAGAGAAGATCTGACACAGACCGATGAGCTGTTCCATACGGATCGTTCCGCCATACGGAAATACATATTGAAGCTTCCGGCCGGTTTACAGAAGCGGCACGGGGAGCTGCCACAGGCAACAGTAAGGCTGCAGTGTGCCCCTGCGGGGTCATACCGCAGCCTTTTTCATTATTTTTCAGAAGGAATCCTTTTGTCCTTGCGGAACATGTCCCCTGTCAGGCGGCTTTCATTTGTCCCTCGGCCTGGCGGATCATGCGGAAAACCGCGTAAAAAACACAAAAATCCATGGATTTGCAGGGGGGAGTTCCTTAAAAATATTTGACAAATGCCCGCTTTATAGGTAAACTATTGCGCGTACAAAAATCCGAGGACATAAGCCGGATTTAGATAAAAGGGAATTAAGAGATTTTAAAGCGCCGGGGGCAGCAGATCCTGTTTCGGGGGGACCGGAGAAAACAGGGCGTATCGCGTTCCCTTGCAGGGACCGCCGCGGGCTTTGCGCCGTAAACGGCGGTGCAGACTGTATCTATGCGAGCTTGATACAGCCTGTGTGAACAGATAGCTTCGCAGAAATGGAAAGAATATGGCAGCTAAGAGACCTACATTCAACTTCGACAAAGACCTGTTCAAGAGAAGTGTGGAATACAATGTAAGAACCATGTATCGCCGCACAATGAAAGAAGCCAATAACCAGCAGGTCTTCCAGGCGTCCGCCCTGGCCCTGAAGGATCAGATCATTGACTGCTGGATGAAGACACAGAAGGCATTTGAAGAGCAGAATCCCAAGACCCTGATTTATATGTCCATGGAATTCCTGATGGGCCGCGCATTCGGCAATGACGCCATCAACCTGATGGCCTATGACTCCATCAAGGAAGCCCTCAAGGAGCTGGGCTTCAAGATCAACGCCATTGAGGACGAGGAACCCGACGCGGCTCTGGGCAACGGCGGTCTGGGCAGACTGGCAGCATGCTTCCTGGATTCCCTGGCGACCCTCAACTATCCTGCCTACGGCTGCGGCATCCGTTATCATTACGGTATGTTCAAACAGAAGATTGTTGACGGCTACCAGAAGGAAGTGCCGGACAACTGGCTGGCCAACGGAGATCCCCTGGAGCTCCGCAGAGACGAGTACACCCAGCATGTACATTTCTATGGCCATGTAGAATCCTATCAGGATGAGAAATCAGGCCGTACCATGTATCGTCAGGCAGACTATCGTTCTGTCAAGGCGGTACCCTATGATATGCCGATCATCGGCTATAACAACGGTTTTGTAGATACCCTCAGGATCTGGGACGCCGAGCCTCTGAGCAACTTCTCTCTGGAGTCCTTTGACAAGGGCGATTATCAGAAGGCCGTTGAGCAGGAGACCCTGGCCCGGACCATCTGTGATGTCCTTTATCCCAAGGATGACCACTGGCAGGGCAAGGAGCTGCGTCTGAAACAGCAGTATTTCTTTGTATCCGCGACTCTGCAGACAGCGCTGAAGAAGCATCTGGAGAGGAACGAGGATCTGACCAGCCTGCCGGACAAGATGGTCTTCCAGATGAACGATACCCATCCCACACTGGCAGTCCCTGAGCTGATGCGTCTGCTGATGGACCACTACGGACTGGAATGGGATCAGGCATGGAACCTGACCACCAGGAGCGTTGCCTATACCAACCATACCATTATGGCGGAAGCTCTGGAGAAATGGCCCATCGACCTCTTCTCCCAGCTGCTGCCCAGGATCTATCAGATCGTAGAGGAGATCAACCGCAGGTTTGAGCGCATGATCCACGAGCGCTATGACAATACCGGTGTCGACGTGGCGGAAAAGATCAAAAAGATGAACATCATCTATGACGGACAGATCAGGATGGCCAATATGGCAATCGTGGCCGGCTATTCCGTCAACGGTGTAGCAGCCCTGCATACCGAGATCCTGAAGAAGCAGGAGCTCAAGGACTTCTATGAGATGTTCCCGCAGAAGTTCAACAACAAGACCAACGGCATTACCCAGAGGAGATTCATGGTGCACGCCAATCCTCTGCTGACCGACTGGCTGACCAACAAGGTAGGCCTGGGGGATGACTGGATCACGGATCTGTCCCAGCTGAAAGAGCTTAAGCCCTTCGTGGATGACAACAAGTATCAGAAGGAATTCATGAACATCAAATATAAGAACAAGGTCCGCCTGGCAAAATACATTGCCGAGCACAACGGCATTGACGTGGATCCCCGCTCTATTTTTGATGTACAGGTCAAGAGACTGCATGAATACAAGCGCCAGCTGCTGAATATCCTGCATATCATGTATCTGTATAACCAGCTCAAGGCCAATCCGGATATGGAATTCTACAAGAGGACTTTCATTTTCGGCGCCAAGGCCGCGGCCGGTTATGTGAACGCCAAGCTGACCATCAAGCTGATCAACTCCGTAGCGGATGTCATCAACAATGACGAGTCCATCAATGACAAGATCAAAGTCGTTTTCATTGAGGACTATCGTGTATCCAACAATGAGATCATTATCGCGGCGGCAGATGTTTCCGAACAGATCTCTACTGCTTCCAAGGAAGCTTCCGGTACCGGCAACATGAAATTCATGGCCAACGGTGCCCTGACCATCGGCACCATGGACGGCGCCAATGTGGAAATGGCAGAGGAAGTAGGCAAAGAGAACATGTTCATCTTCGGCCTTTCCTCCGATGAAGTCATCAACTATGAGAAGAACGGCGGCTATGATCCCATGCAGATCTTCAATGAGGATACAGAGATCCGCCAGGTCCTGGTACAGCTTGTCAACGGAACTTATTCCAACGGCGATACCGAGCTGTTCCGTCCCCTGTACAACTCCCTGCTTTACAGGAACGGAATGGATCCCGCTGACCGCTACTTCATCCTGAAGGACTTCCGGTCCTATGCGGAAGCCCAGAAGCAGGTGGAAGCGACTTACAGGGATGCAAAGACCTGGGCAAAGAAGGCAATGCTGCAGACAGCCTGCTGCGGCAAGTTCTCATCTGACCGTACGATCAAAGAGTACGCCGAGGAAATCTGGCATCTGGAGCCCGTACAGCTTAAATCAAGAAGGAGAAGGACGACCAAACGTTCCTGAACCTGTCTCTAAAACAGTAATAGACAATCCGGCCGTCCCTGGGACGGCCGGATTTTTTCAGATATGCGCATGACAGGCGGCCATTCCGATAAGGTTCTGCTGCTTTGTGACTGACAGCAGGTGATCCGGAACAGCATTTCCGGATTTCCCTATGATATAATTGTGAACAGCTGAGCCATATATATTTCAAAGCAGAGTTCCTGCCTGTACGCGGCATAGGAGATGAAAGAGAATTGATTAGTTTGGGATATTAGAATATAGCCCGAAGTAATATTTATATTACAGGATGGATGCGAAAATACAATTGTCCGAATCGTGACAATGCCCCTGTGCAGGTTTCCGGGTGCAGCTGCCGGCCGGCATGTACAGAGACTGATTCTTTATACAAAGGGGGAAGTATGGTATGCTATAAGGCAGCAAAACAGGAATGACAGGATTCTCCGTGTACGCCGGATGACAGGAAACAGCCGTTCTGGGGTACCGGATCCGATTTGAAGGAGAATGATATGAATATTGTTGTATTATGCGGAGGACTCAGTACAGAGAGAAATATCTCTCTGATCTCAGGGACAAAAATCTGTACGGCCCTGCGGAGGAAAGGACACCGGGCAGTTCTGGTGGACATGTTCATGGGGCTGGAAGGGATTACAGAAGGAGATCCCGCTGCGCTGTTCGAGCATCTGCCGGAGATCCGGCCCGTGTCCTTTGATGGAACGGCCCCTGATCTGAAACAGGTACGCAGATCCAGAAAACTGCAGTCCCCTTCCATTTTCGGGGAGGGAGTACTGGAAATCTGTCAGGCTGCGGATGTGGTCTTTATGGCCCTGCATGGTGCCAATGGAGAAGACGGCCGTGTCCAGGCTGCGTTCGACCTGCTGGGCATTCCCTATACAGGTTCCGGATATCTGGGCGCCGGTATTGCCATGAATAAGATCATGACGAAAAAACTGGTAGCCCCGGAAGGCGTGCAGACGCCGGCGTGGGCCGCCTATGAGCATGTCCGGGAGGAAGACATTCCTGCCATCCTGCAGGCGACGCAGGTCCCCTGTGTGGTCAAGACCCCCGGCGGCGGTTCCTCCCTGGGCGTATATATTGTCAGGGAAAAAGATGCCCTGGAGCAGGCTGTCAGGGCCTGTCTGGAATATGACGACCAGCTGCTGATCGAGCAGCTGATCGAGGGAAGGGAATTCACCTGCGCAGTATTAAACAGCAGGCCGCTGCCTTCTGTCGAGATAGCTCCGGTCAAGGGCGGCTATGATTATTCCAATAAATATGTGGCAGGTGCCACTGTGGAGATCTGCCCCGGACGCTGCAATCCCGCTGTGGAAAAAAAGATGGGCGAGATGGCCCTCCGGGTCCATAAGATCCTGGGCCTGCACACCTATTCGCGCAGTGATTTCATGGTGACAGAGGATGACCGGGTCTACTTCCTGGAAGTCAATACCCTGCCCGGTATGACCCCTACCAGCCTGGTGCCGCAGGAAGCAGCTGCGGTAGGCATTGAATATGATGAGCTTTGTGAACTGATCGTAAAAGGGGCGGATATCCGGAGAGTCTGAGACAGAAAGATCCCGCGGAAAGAAAACAGACAGAGGACAGAGAATGGAACAGTTATTAGTAAAGGAACTGATAGAAGCCACAGGAGGCAGACTCCTGCAGGGCGATCCCGCCATGCCGCTGCGGCATGTGGAAACCGACAGCAGAAAAACGAAAGAAGGAGATGTCTTCTTTGCCCTGATCGGGGAACGGTTTGACGCCCATGACTTTCTGGACAGCGCCCTGGAGGGCGGCGCGGACGGCTGCGTGATCTCCAGAGAGCCCCGGAAGATGCTGCCCGGCAAATATTACGTACTGGTCCCGGATACGATCCGGGCCATGGGCGATCTGGCCCGCTATTATAAGAGGAAATTCAGGATCCCGACGGTGGCGGTCACCGGCAGCGTAGGCAAAACGACGACCAAGGATATGATCGCCGCGGTCCTGAGCGCCGCATTCAATGTTCTGAAGACGGAGGGAAATTTCAATAATAATATAGGTCTTCCCATGACCATTTTCCGGCTGGGCCCGGAACATCAGATCGCAGTCCTGGAAATGGGCATGAACCACAAAGACGAGATCGATTATCTGACCCGGATCGGGGAACCGGACATTGCGGTCATTACCAATATCGGTGATGCCCATATAGGCAACCTGGGCAGCCGGGAAGGCATTTTCCAGGCGAAATGTGAGATATTCCACGGCCTGCGGGAAGGCGGAATCGCGGTCCTGAACGGAGATGATGATCTTCTGACGACCCTGCGGGGAAAAACGCCGTTTGAGATCCGCTGGATCGGGGAATCCCCTGCCTGTGATTACCGGGCAGAAGATGTGGATGGCAGCCGGACAGGCATGACCTGTCTGCGGGCGGTCACCCCGGAAGGCAGCTTTGACCTGGAAGTACCGGCACCCGGCCATCATATGCTGTATTCTGTCATGACTGCGGCAGCGATCGCCCTGTATTTCGGTATGACGAAAGAGCAGATCCGGGCAGGACTGGCTTCCTATGTGCCTACAGCCATGCGTATGAACATTGACAGACTTCCCGGCGGGGTGGTCCTCTATAACGATACTTATAACGCCAATACCGCGTCTATGAAAGCCGGGCTGGATATCCTGTCCGGTACAGCCGCGGCCCTGAAGATTGCTGTTCTGGGCGATATGCTGGAGCAGGGGGCGCATGAAGAAGACCTGCACAGGCAGGTGGGCGCCTATGCCGCGGACAGCGGCGCAGACATCCTGATCGCTGTCGGCAGAGCTTCCGAAAAAATGGCGGAAGAGGCTGCAGCCCGGGGCATGCGGGATGTCCGTTATTGTCCCGATCATGAAAGCGCTATGGCGGAGCTGGCCGGACTGGCAGGCGGAGACAGGGCTTTCCTGTTCAAGGCCAGCCGGGGCATGCACCTGGAAAAACTCTATGCCTATACGAAAGCGCTGCTGGAAGGAGCAGACAGCTGAGATAAGGGCAATAAGCCCGCCGGGCGGCAATACCTTTACGATATTCAAAAAAATATATATGCAGACAGAAACAGCCCGCGGGAATTATACACAGTTCCCGCGGGCTGTTTGAAAGTGTACCCGGCAGCGCCTGTTCCTGACGGATGAAAAGGCAGCGATATTCTGTGACCGGGTCAGTCCGCCTGATAGACGATCTGTCCGCCGCAGATGGTATAACGGACGACCCCCGGCATGGTCTCTCCGATGAAAGGAGAGTTGGAGGATTTGGAAGCGAACTGTCCGGTCACGGTCCAGGTCCCTTCAGGGTCAAAGAGGACCAGGTCGGCGGGGGCGCCTGTCTCCACAGAGCCGGCCGGCAGATGATAGAAAGCCGCCGGATTACAGGTCAGCAGGGCCAGCAGATGCCGCATGGTGATATAACCGGGCCGGACCAGTTCCCGGATACCCAGGGAGAGAGCTGTTTCCAGGCCGATCATCCCGCTGGGGGCTTTTGTAAAGGGCCTGTCTTTTTCGTCCGCGCAGTGAGGGGCGTGGTCTGTGGCTATGATATCGATGGTGCCGTCCACGATGGCGTCTATGATGGCCCGGCGGTCTTCTTCGGTACGTAAGGGAGGATTGACCTTGGCCAGTGTCCCTTTGCGGATGACCGCCTCCTCTGTCAGGGAGAAATGGTGGGGCGTGGCCTCGGCGTGGATTCCGGGATGGACCTTCCGGGCCCTGCGCACCAGGTCGACCCCTTCTTTACTGCTGATATGCTGGATACAGAGAGGGGCGTCCTCTTCGATGGCAATCTGCAGGTCCCTTTCGATCATGGTATATTCCGCTGCCCGGCCGGCGCCTTCCAGACCAAGGAAAGCGGCGGCTTTTCCTCCTCCGTTGACGCCCGGCTGCCGGATATAGGCGGGATCCTCCTCATGGAGAGAGACCGGCAGGCCCAGGGGCCCGGCGGTCTTCAGGGCTGCCCGCAGCAGGCCGGCATTGAGGACCGGCAGGCCGTCATCCGTGAAGCCGGCCGCGCCGGCTTCCGCCAGGGCTTTCAGGTCAGCGAGTTCCCGGCCCTGCATGCCCATGGTCACATTGGCGCAGGTATATATATGGACAGGCGTCTTCCTGCCCCGTTCCAGGATATCCCGGACCGCTTCCGGGCAGTCTACAGCAGGCTTTACATTGGCCATCAGAATGACAGAGGTATATCCCCCTCTGGCAGCGGCGGCTGCGCCGGTCTGCAGGTCTTCTTTGCGGGTAAAGCCGGGATCCCGGAAATGAGAGTGCGTGTCGATCAGACCGGGCGCGGCGGTCAGACCCCGGGCGTCAATGATCCGGATCTCTCCGTCTCCGGGAAGGCCGGCCGCCAGGGCGGCCGCCTGTTCCGGCGGGATGGAGGCTTCTATGGCCAGGAACTTACCGTTCCCGATGGCGATATCACAGATCCCTTCCCGGGAATCTGCAGGATTGATCAGATAAGCGTTTTGAATCAGCAGCATAGTTCATCCTCTTTGTATCTTTTGGTATAATTGGTATAAATTAGTATAAACTTTCGGAAAAATGAGTGCAACAGCAGGCGGATTGTATCTATTTTTCATGTAGAATTCAATCCTGAAATTGTATACAATAGTAGGGCAGTACGAGAGTAAGGCGGACCCGTTTGCAGGAAGCGGGCAGCCGCACAAATAAAACAGAACTACCCGGGAAAGCCGGGAGAAAGGAAAATCCGGTCCTCCTGACATCGGACCGGAGCATAAGGGAACAGAATGGGATACATTCGCGGCGCGATCGCGCTTATATTATTATTCATTGTTCTGGTGATCGGCCTGCTGGTGCACGCCGTCACATGGATCATAGGACGTTTTTCACCGGAGACCTGTGACAGGATCCGTTACGGCTATGTACATATGGTCGTCAAATTTCTATGGGTCATTGCCGGCGGCCCCACCACGACCATCGGCCTCGAAAATGTGCCCCAGGACAGGCCGGTCCTGTTCGTCGGAAATCACAGAAGCATTCTGGATATAGCTGTCATCCTGGCCCAGCAGAAGAAGCCGGTCGGTTTTGTGGCCAAACAGGAGCTGGCCAAAGTCCCCCTGCTGAACGTGATGATGGGGGATATCCACTGCCTCTTC
The DNA here is from genome assembly GCA_902789735.1 of uncultured Lachnospiraceae bacterium. Classification (GTDB taxonomy): domain Bacteria; phylum Bacillota; class Clostridia; order Lachnospirales; family Lachnospiraceae; genus CAG-791. The sequence continues at coordinate 11,077 of CADAOZ010000002.1, read as the reverse complement.
CTCAACCGTGAGGATCCCAGGGAGGGCCTGAAGACCATTTTAAAGGCCATCGAATATGAAAAGGCGGGAATCAATATGTTCATCTTCCCGGAAGGGACCCGCAACCATGAAGAAGGGACGCTGCTGCCTTTCCATGCCGGCAGCTTTAAAGTGGCGACCAAGGCCAAAGTCCCCGTGATCCCTGTGACGATTGTCAATACCGGAGATCTGCTGGAAGACCATATGCCCCGTCCCAAACGGGTACCGGTCATTGTTGAGTATGGCGAGCCCATTGAAACGGCGGATATGGACCGGAAAGCCCAGACAGCCCTGCCGGACCAGGTCAGGGATCTGATCCAGCAGACCTATGATAAAAACAAGGAATTAATTAAGAAATGAAGAAGAAAACAAGCATGAACGTCCTCGACAGCAGGCAGCTGGCGGAGGGCATTTACAGCCTGGTCCTGGCCTATCCGGAAGGAGAGGCGCCCCGGCAGGTCCTGCCGGGCCAGTTCGCGGGACTCTATCCCCGTGACAGTTCTGCTCTGCTGATGCGGCCCATCAGCGTCTGCAGGTGGGACCCTGCGGAAGGAAGTATCCGCTTTGTTTACCGGGCATCCGGCAGGGGGACGAAGACCTTTACCGGCCTGAAGACAGGCGACAGGATCGATATGCTGGGCCTTCTGGGCAACGGATATGAGACCGGCCGGATGCGGGGGAAAAGAGTCCTCCTTATGGGCGGCGGGATCGGCATCCCGCCCATGCTGGAGCTGGCAGCCGTCCTGAAAGGGGAGGCCCGGTCTGTAACGGCCGTCCTTGGCTACCGGAACAGGGAGCTGTTCCTGGCGGACGAATTCCGCCGGGAGGCGGAGGTCCTGGTCGCGACAGAGGACGGCAGTATCGGCACAAAAGGGAATGTCCTGGACGCTGTCCGGGCGGCCGGTATTCAGGCGGATGTGATCTGCGCCTGCGGTCCCATGCCCATGCTGCGTGCTGTACGTGATTTCGCCCGGGAGACAGGGGCCTGCTGCTATATCTCTCTGGAAGAGAGAATGGCCTGCGGCATTGGGGCCTGCCTGGGCTGCATCACGAAGACCCGGCAGATCGATGCCCATTCCCATGTCAGGAACGCCAGGATCTGTACGGAAGGACCGGTCTTTGCGGCAGAGGAGATCGACTTCTGACAAAGAGAACAATTTTTATCCCGCAGGAGGAATACAGATGCCAAAGCCTGATTTATCCGTCAGTATTGCGGGCGTGACCTTTAAGAATCCGGTCACGACCGCTTCCGGGACTTTTGGGTCCGGTATGGAATACAGTGAATTTGTGGATCTGAACAGACTGGGCGCCGTGACGACCAAAGGCGTAGCCAGCAGCCCCTGGGAAGGCAATCCCGTCCCCAGGGTCACAGAAGTATACGGAGGCATGCTGAACGCCATCGGCCTGCAGAATCCGGGCGTGGAGGTCTTTGTGAAACGGGACCTGGAATACCTGAAGCAGTTCGATACAAGAGTCATCGTCAATGTCTGCGGCAGGACCGAAGAGGAATATCTGGCAGTCGTCGAGCGTCTGTCGGAAGAAGCGGTGGATCTTCTGGAGATCAATGTTTCCTGCCCCAATGTAAAGGAAGGGGCCATTGCTTTCGGACAGGATCCGGACGCCCTCTTCCGGATCACTGATAAGATCCGCCGGATCGCCACCCAGCCGGTCATCATGAAGCTGACGCCCAACGTTACAAGTATTGCCGAGATGGCCAGGGCGGCGGAAGCGGGCGGCGCGGACGCCATTTCCCTGATCAATACCATTACAGGCATGAAGATCGATATCGAGCGCAGGACTTTTGTCCTGGCTAATAAGACCGGCGGCATGTCGGGACCTGCCATCAAGCCGGTCGCTGTACGCATGGTCTGGCAGGCGGCCCAGGCAGTAAAGATTCCCATCATCGGGATGGGAGGGATCGCTTCGGCAGAAGACGCCATTGAGTTCATTCTGGCAGGCGCCACGATGGTGGCGGCCGGGGCCATGCAGTTCCACAATCCCTGCCTGACAATGGAGATCATTGACGGGATCGAAGCCTACATGGTCCGGCATCAGATCGAACATGTCACGGATCTGATCGGGACAGTCCAATAACCAAACGGCCAATGTAGGATGTTATTGAAACGTCCACCCTCAACGAGTATAATAGACAAAAGGAAGACAATGAGACAAATAATCAGAGAAGCATATGCCAAGATCAACCTTGGTCTGGATGTAGTCGGAAGAAGAGAGGACGGGTACCATCTGGTCCGCATGATCATGCAGGAGATCGGAGTCCATGACACGCTGACAGTCACAGCTGCCGGCGTTCCGGAAGGAGCGCCTTTGATCCGGCTGAAGACGGACAGTACGGAGATTCCCATCGGTCCTGACAACCTGGTCTCCCATGCTGCTTATATCATGTGCGAAGCTTTTGATATAAGGGATGAGATCACCATCGATCTGCAGAAACGGATACCTGTCGCGGCCGGCCTGGCCGGCGGCTCCACAGACGCGGCAGCAGTCTTTATGGCCCTCCGGGATCTGTATGCTCCTTCTGTGACGGACGGACAGCTGCAGGAGCTGGCCCTTCCGCTGGGCGCTGACATTCCCTACTGCATCGCGGGCGGGACCCGTCTGTCGGAAGGCATAGGGGAAAAGCTGATCCGGCTGCCGGACGCGCCGCAGTGCTGCCTGGTCCTGGTCAAGCCGCCCGTTGCTGTCAATACCGGAATGGTCTATCGGACACTGGACAGCCTTGCCGGTTATCCGCATCCGGATATTGACGGGCTGATCGACCGGATCGCGGCAGGAGACCTGACCGGTATGGCAGATAAATGCGGCAATGTACTGGAACTGGTGACCGGCCAGCTTGTCCCGGTCATCGGACAGATCGAACAGTTCTTTATGGACAGAGGGGCGGTCTGCTCCAAAATGTCCGGAAGCGGTCCGTCTGTATTTGCCATTTACCAGGAGGAAGAAAAGGCTGCGCAGGCACTGCGGGAATTCAAGGAAACCGCGGACTTCTCTGATTGCTACGGGGCGTTGACACAATTTGTCTACCGCTGAATAAGGACCGGCGTGCGCATGGAGGGAGCATGTTCACAGGCCGGGTGATTCAGCCGCAGGATTAGGGAGGAAAGAAATGCAGGTACAAGGGGACAGAAACATCGAAATTGTACTGGAATCAGAAGACCAGTCAATGCCGCTTCGCGAAACTGTGTTTCAAACATTGCGAAAAGCTATTCTTACAGGAAAACTGGAGCCGGGAGAGAGGCTGACGGAGATACGGCTCGGAAAAATACTGGGGACCAGCAGGACCCCGATCCGTGAAGCGATCCGCAAGCTTGAACTGGAGGGACTTGTCACGATCGTACCGGGAAGCGGGGCCAGAGTAGCCCAGATCACGGAAAGACAGCTGCAGGATGTCCTGGAAGTCAGAAGAGCACTGGATATGCTCTGCGCCAGGCTGGCAAGCAAAAGAATTACGCCCGAAGAAAAACGGGAACTGGAGAAAGCCAGTGAATATTTCCGCGACTGTGTCCGCAAAGGGGACTTTCTGGAAATCGCGGAGGCGGATGTCAGGTTTCATGATGTGATCATCCGGGCTTCCAAGAATCAGACCATGACGACCGTCCTGGACCGTCTGGCGGACAATATCTATCGTTACCGTTTTGAATATATTAAAGATGATCAGCGCTATGAAAAGCTGATTTCCGAGCATGAGGATCTGTGCCGGGCGATCGTCAGCGGGGATGAGGAGAAGGCCGCGGAAACGGCAGCCCTGCATATCGAGCGGCAGATGGATTCTGTCCTGCAGCAGCTGAAGAAAATATCCGGCAACCGCAGATAGGAAGGACATTTCTGCGTGTTCACAGGGCCGGATCCGTAGATAGAAAAACAGGAGAAGTACCGGCTTATGAACCAGCAGAAGAATCTGCCCATCGGCGTTTTTGACTCAGGCGTCGGCGGGCTGACTGTTGCCAGGGAGATCATGCGGCAGATGCCGAATGAAAAAATCGTTTATTTCGGAGATACCGCCCGGGTTCCATATGGCAGCAAATCAAGTAAAACGATCCTGAAATATTCAGGACAGATCGAGCGTTTCCTGCTCTCCCGCGGTGTCAAGGCGATCGCGGTGGCCTGCAATACAGCCAGCGCCTACGCCCTGCCGGAGCTGGAAAAGGACTGCCCGGTCCCGATTATCGGTGTGATCAAACCGGGTGCCAAAACGGCTGCAGAAATCACCAAGAACGGCAGGATTGGCGTTATAGGGACCACCGCCACCATTTCCAGCGGCATTTATACGGAATATATCCGGGAACTGATGCCGGATGTCATGGTACATGGACGGGCCTGCCCCCTTTTCGTCCCGCTGGTGGAGGAAGGGCTCTGGGAGGATCCTGTTACCGAGGAGATTGCCCGAAGGTATCTGGCAGAGATGATGGATGAAGGAATCGATACCCTGATTCTGGGATGTACCCATTATCCCCTGATCCGCAAAACCCTGGCCAAGGTCGTCGGAGACAGGGTCAGGCTGGTCAATCCCGCCTATGAGACGGCTAAAGAGCTGGAGCAGATGCTGGAAAGCCGGGGGCTGCTGGCCGAGGAAAGACCGGCGCTGGGATCGGCAGACAGCCAGTACTCCTTCTATGTCAGTGATATGGCGGATAAATTCCAGCAGTTCGCCAACTCCATCATCAAATATGGGATTCTGTCGGCCAAGACGATCAATATCGAGGAATACTGATTTCTCTGAGGCGCAGCTGCCGGCAGTCCTGCCGGAGAGCTGGCCCCTGCTTCTTTGCGCAGGTGAAAACGGTGAGAGTATATCACACCGGGAAAAGCTTTATAACGGGGAATAAGTCAGGGCCTGCCGGAAGACCGGCAGGCCCTGTTGTTTTCAGGAAAGGCCGGTTCCGGGACCGGCAGACAGGGACAGGGATATGGAAAGAATCAGACTGCGGATCAGCGGAGAACAGACAGATGAAGGGGGAAATGTGGACCGGAATGTGACACTGGCGGAAGGGATTCTCTTCCGGGAAGGGGACCGCGTCCGGGTGGAATACATGGAAAGACCTTCGGAAGGGGCGGATACAGTCCGGAGCAGGCTGCTGCTTTCGGAAGGCGGTATGGAGATGATCAGGGAAGGTTCCCTGCACAGCCATATGGTCTTTCAGCCGGGGCATCCATGCCGAACGGAGTACGGGACTCCGTTCGGGATCCTGCCCATGGAGATCGAAACAGAATTCTACCGGCTGCTGGAACGAAAAAAAAGCATCCATGCCAGAGCCCGTTACAGGCTCCGCATGGATGCCGGATATTCGATCTCCTGCGCTGTGACGGTCAGGATCGATTTTATTTGACGGATTTGGCACCGGCCTTTTCCTGCAGGCGGTCCATGGTGCGTCCCCACCAGCCTTTTTTCTTGGGCGGTTCCGTAGAGACCAGTCTTTTGCCTTTCATGGTCCTGGCGCCGACGATGTAAATACCGCTGACGTCCGCTTTGATCTGGGTCTTTAAGGGAATGGTATCAAAAATCCCTTCATCGCAGACCATATTGACAATCTGGGGACCGACCTTGGCTTTGACGATCGGCAGCTTGCCGCGCCGGGCGTACCAGGGGGTCGAATCAATGACCTGCTGGGGAAGACCGGATTCCTTGAGCTTCAGCTTTTTCTTATCAATGACAAGCAGTGTTACGGTCTGCTTGTTCTGATCGATCATGGCCTGGCTCTCATCCTGCTTCTTCTGCAGGCGCTGGCCGATAAAATAAAGGGCGATCATGGCGACAAGCAGGATCGCAAGGATTATCAGTAAAACGATTGTTATTTTACTCACTCTGTATAGCCTCCCGTTCAGAGATTCCCGTTTATAAGGATACTCTGTAATTTTGGACTGCCGGATGGTTGTGAAAAAGATGATTCATATTATCAGGAACAGTCAAAAAGTATTTTAACATTCTTTGTAAGGCAAGGCAATATTGGAAATGTTATAAAAAAATGAACTGGATCCGCAGGACTTTACAGGTGAATGTGAAGGCTTTGTGAACAGGGTAAAATAGGCTTTTAACCTTTGATTCGGTGTGTTAGAATGATATAGCTGTTAAATGAATCCGAATATGTTCCCGGACCGTCAGGTGCGGGAAACAGTTTTCCGCCTGCACGGCAGGATGATCATTATATGAAAAGGAGAAAAAGAATGAAAAAGAGATGGATCAGTATCGCGCTGGTATGTACAATTGCGCTGGCCCTGGCGGCCTGCGGCAAGACCGGCTCGGAAGAGGCATCAGGCTCCGATACGGAAGCCCAGGCAGCCGAGAGCGCCGATACCGGTGAGACAGGATATGCGGCGGCTGAAAAGACCTATCCCGATGAAGCCTATATCATGAACATTAACCCTTCTGATTATGTGACGCTCGGTGACTACTCTCAACTGTCTGTTGAAGTGACTAAGAAGAGAGAAGTTACGGATGACGAAGTCGAGGCCGCTGTTCAGGATACCCTGACCCACAATCAGGTCGAGACCGAGGTCACAGACAGGACCGATGTACAGAATGGCGACATCGTCGACATTGATTATGTCGGCAAAGTTGACGGACAGGAATATGACAATGGCAGCGATCAGGGACTGCACCTGGAAATCGGCTCAGATATTATGGGCATTGAGGGTTTTGATGAAGGCCTGATCGGTCACAAAAAGGGCGAGACCGTTACGCTGAACCTGACTTTCCCTGAGGATTACGGCACTTCTGATCTGGCGGGCCAGCCGGTTGTCTTTGAAGTGACCATCAACGGAATCTATACCTACTCTGAACCGGAACTGACAGATGAATATGTTGCCGGCCTGCAGCTTACGGACGAGAAAGGCAAACTCCTGAAGACAGCGGATGATTTCCGTGCCTATGTCAGAGCTCAGCTGGAGATGGATGCGGATACGCAGTTCAAACAGGAATTCCAGCAAAAGGCGGTTGAACAGCTCAGGACCATTGCCGAGTATAAGGGAGATCTGCCGGAAGCCTATAGAGGCAGAATTTATGATTATTACCATGATGAGATCCAGCAGGAAGCGGATGTTTCCGGCATGACTGTTGAGGAAGTCTGTAAAGCCTACGGAATTGATCTGGACAACATTGCGGATACCTATACAAAGGATATGCTGCTTCTGGCTACGATTGCGAACCAGGAGGGCCTTACTGTGGATGAAGCTGGGGCCAGACAGTATCTGGAAGAACAGTATGCCGCCAACCCGGATTATTTCGCCATGATGGGCATGACTTCTTCTGAGGAGTATACCGCTATGGTCGATATTCGGGCGGCCCAGGAATCTCTCCTACTGAACAATGTACTGGATCTGCTGCAGGAGAAGATCAAGATCGTGGAAGTGGAGCCGACGGAAGAGGATCTGGAAGCAACGCCTGAGGAAGACATGGAGATGCAGACAGAAGACCTGAATGACTACGGCGGTGATGAGACAGACGATGGCCCTCATCCCGAGGATCTGGAACCGCTGGAGGAGATAGAGGAAGGCGAAGCTTCTGATTAACTAAATTTAATGAAAGATTATAATTAATAAGTACCGGTAGAATCTGCCGCCGGACCGGCTGCAGACCGGCATTGCCGCGGCAATGCATGGACCGGATACCTGCATAAAGAATAAATGGCATCGGCGGCAGATGTATCAGGATCTGCCGCCGATGTATGTGCGAATACGATATTAGTAAAAGCTTTTGATGAAAGCTTCTTATGGAGGAATTATGAGAGACCAGTATCAGCTTACAGAAATCAGAGATCTGTTCGCGGACCCTGCCGCGTTCGATGGCAAAAAGATCACAGCCGGCGGCTGGATCCGTAACAACCGTGACTCCAAGGCAATCGGATTTATCGTCCTTAATGACGGTACCTGCTTCAAGACCCTGCAGGTCGTTTACAGCAAAGAGCTGGAGAATTTCGCGGCTGTCGCCAAACTGAATGTCGGCTCCGCGATCCTGGCGACCGGTACCATCGTCGCGACGCCCGGTGCCAAACAGCCCTTTGAAATGCAGGCTGAGAAGATCGAGATCGAAGGCGCTTCCTCTTCCGACTATCCCCTGCAGAAAAAGCGCCACAGCTTTGAGTATCTGCGCACGATCCCCCATCTGCGCGTCAGGGCCAATACCTTTACCGCGGTATTCCGGGTCCGTTCCCTGATCGCCTTCGCCATCCATCAGTTCTTCCAGGAGAGAGGCTTTGTCTACGTACATTCCCCCATTATTACGGGAAGCGACGCGGAAGGCGCCGGTGAGATGTTCCAGGTCACCACGATGCCCCTGGAGGACATCCCCATGACAGAAGACGGCAAGGTGGATTACAGCAGTGATTTCTTCGGCAAGATGACCAACCTGACCGTCAGCGGCCAGCTGGATGTGGAGACCTACGCCATGGCTTTCCGGGATGTTTATACATTCGGTCCCACTTTCCGCGCGGAGAAATCCAACACGACCCGACACGCGGCTGAATTCTGGATGATCGAGCCCGAGATCGCCTTTGCGGATCTGCAGGATGACATGAAACTGGCGGAGGATATGCTCAAATACGTCATCCGCTATGTCCTGGAGAAGGCGCCCGATGAAATGGCCTTTTTCAATCAGTTCATCGACAAAGGCCTGATCGAAAGGCTGGAGCATGTCATGAATTCCGATTTCGGTCACATTACCTATACCGAAGCGATCGATATTCTGGAGAAGCATAACGACGAATTCGAGTATAAAGTACACTGGGGCAGCGATCTGCAGACTGAGCATGAGCGTTTCCTGACAGAGCAGGAATTCAAGCGTCCTGTATTTGTGACAGATTATCCCAAGGAAATCAAGGCCTTCTACATGAAGCTCAATGAAGACGGGAAAACGGTTGCCGCCATGGACTGTCTGGTTCCCGGTATCGGTGAGATCATCGGCGGCAGCCAGAGAGAAGAAGACCTGGCCAAACTGGAACAGCGCATGGATGAACTGGGTATGGAAAAAGAACAGTACCAGTTCTATCTGGACCTGCGGAAATACGGTACCGTCCGCCACGCCGGCTTCGGCCTGGGCTTTGAGCGCTGTGTCATGTATCTGACCGGCATGGGCAATATCCGCGACGTCCTGCCCTTCCCCAGAACCGTCGGCAACTGCGAACTCTAAGGAGCGGAGCAGGCTTTCCGCCGCTGCAGACATATAAATATACAAATATTAAAAATCCGACAGGAAGGACAATTGCGCCTTCCTGTCTTTTCTTATACAATGTATTTCATTGATAAACGGTTTGCCGCCCGTACCTGCCGTCTGCAGAGGCGGGCAGCTGCTGTGGTTGTTGGAATATATGGATCCTGCCATCAGACGGCGGCCGGCACCGGGAATGCCGGTGTCTGGGCAGGGCATTGCAGCATCGAAAGAGGGAGAAAGATGGAAAGAGATTTGATCATTGTACTGGATTTCGGCGGACAGTATAAGCAGCTGATCGCCCGCAGGGTCCGCGAATGTAATGTATATTGCGAGATCCATCCCTACACGACGGACCTGAACCGGCTGCTGGCCATGGATCCCAAAGGGATCATACTGACCGGCGGACCCAACAGCGCGTATGATCCCGCCTCTCCGACCTATACGGCAGAACTGTTCAAGGCCGGGATTCCTGTACTGGGCATCTGCTACGGATCCCAGCTCATGGCCTATAAGCTGGGCGGCCGGGTCGAGACAGCTCCCACCAGTGAGTACGGTCATACCCTGGTGACCATAGACCGTCAGGATTCCGCCCTGTTTACAGATGTGGGCAATCCCACCGCCACCTGGATGAGCCATACCGATTATATCGCGGCGGTGCCGGAGGGATTTACTGTGACGGCCCATACACCGGTCTGCCCGGTGGCGGCCATGGAAAACGCGGAGAGGAAACTCTACGCCACCCAGTTCCATCCGGAAGTGACCCATTCGGAAGAAGGCATGAAGATGCTGCGCCATTTCGTTCTGGATGTATGCGGCTGCCGGGGTGACTGGGAGATGGCTTCCTTTGCGGAGACAACCATCCGTGCGCTGCGGGAACAGATCGGCGAAGACCATGTCATTCTGGGCCTGTCCGGCGGTGTGGACTCTTCTGTAGCGGCCGCCCTCCTGTCCAGGGCCATCGGCTCCCAGCTGCACTGCGTATTCGTGGATCATGGCCTGATGCGGAAGGACGAAGGGGATGAAGTCGAGGCGATCTTCGGCCCCGGCGGCAATTTCGATCTGGACTTTACCAGGGTCAACGCCAGAGAGACCTTCTTTATGGAACTGATGGGAGAATCCGATCCGGAATCCAAGCGCAAGGTGATCGGTTCCGTTTTCCCCCGGGTCTTTGGCGATGAAGCCAGAAAGTTCATGGGAAAAGTCAAATATATCGCCCAGGGTACCATTTATCCCGACGTGGTGGAGAGCGGAGACGGGAAGACCAGTGATGTGATCAAATCCCACCACAATGTGGGAGGCCTTCCCATCGAACTGGTCAAGGAACTGGGCTTTGATGAGAGACCCATCGAACCCCTTCGTATGCTCTTCAAGGATGAAGTCCGCAAGGTCGGTCTGGAACTGGGTATTCCCCGGGAACTGGTCTTCCGCCAGCCCTTCCCCGGTCCCGGTCTGGGCGTCCGCATCGTCGGTGAGATCACCCCGGCCAAGGTGACCATCGTCCAGGAGGCGGATTATATCTTCCGGGAGGAACTGGCCAAAGCAGGCGTAGACAAAGACCTGGGCCAGTATTTTGCCGCCCTCTCCAACATGCGCAGCGTGGGCGTCCAGGGCGACCATCGCACCTACGGCCTGGCCGTTGTCCTCCGCGCGGTGCTGACCAGCGATTTCATGACCGCGGAAGCAGCGGAAATCCCCTGGCCCGTCCTGCAGAAATGCATGAACCGGATCATTAATGAAGTGAAGGGAGTCAACCGGGTGCTTTATGATATCACCTCCAAACCACCCGGAACGATCGAGCTGGAATAAATATTGGAAGTCCGGAACCCAGCATAAACACTGGGCTTCCGGACTTTTTCTATGTCTCGTGAGTACATTTTGAGTACACTTTTCAAAATTATT
>CADAOZ010000001.1:206347-231966 GCA_902789735.1 uncultured Lachnospiraceae bacterium | reverse complement strand
GATATCGTCTATTTCTTGAAGCATCAACGTAATCTTATAATCCCCTGTTCTTACTGGTATCTGTACTATTATCTATAACGTAGAATATTTTTCTGTTTCTTTGACATGGTTTCCTCCTTTCCGCGTCCTGACTGTAAATCCCTGTAACGCCCGGTCATGTACAGGTCAGCCGGTAATCCCAAGGGCCCTGTGAATGGTATTAAGGACATTTTTCTTGTCAGCGCTCCAGACCGGGGCGATCAGCAGTTTTTTAGGCCCGTCCCCGGTCAGACGGTGGATGACCATCTCATCAGGGATTTCCTTTACAACTCTGCAGAGCAGATCTGTGTATTCCTCCAGTGACATGACAGGTACTTTTCCAGCGTAATAGTCATCTGCCAGATCGGTCCCCCGCAGTACGTGCAGAAGCTGCAGTTTGATTCCGTCTGCTCCGGAAGCCGCCACATAACGGACCGTCTCCAGCATATCCTCCGCAGACTCGCCCGGCAGTCCCAGGATCACATGCACTATGACTTCCAGGCCCGCCTCTTTTAAATCCCTGACAGCTTTGTCATAGACCGGCAGAGGATAGCCCCGGCGGATATAACGGGCAGTCCTTTCATGAATGGTCTGCAGGCCCAGCTCCACCCATACGGGTTTGGTCTGATTCAGTTCTGACAAAAGGGCCAGCACCTCCGGCCCCAGACAATCCGGCCGGGTCGCCACGGACAGGGCCACGATATCTTCCGGTTCCATCGCCTCGGTAAAGATTTTCCTTAAGTAGGATACCGGCGCGTAAGTCCCGGTAAAGCTCTGGAAATAGGCAATATATTTGCCGTTTCTGTTCTTTGCTCTGACCCTGGCTTTGGCTTCTTCTATCTGTTCCGCAATGGGTTTGTTTCTGTCCGCGGCGAAGTCTCCGGATCCGCCCGCCGAACAAAAGATACAGCCTCTGGTATCCAACCGGCCGTCCCGGTTGGGACAGGTCACATCCGCGCTCAGGGACAGCTTATAGACTTTGCAGCCAAACCGGCTGCGCAGGTACTCATTCAGAAGTTTCATGGACCGATCCTTCTCCCTGATAAAAATACATTCCGGAGAAGCCCCCCAGAATATATCCACCCCCATGTGACATCCTCATTTCAGAATAGGAAAGGCAGATATTTCGGAGCACAGGGACTGTTCCGAAATATCTGCCTCTGACAGCCGCAGTGGTTCTGCGGAACTTTTATTCAGCGTCGACCGGCTTCTCTGCAGCACCGGCTCCCGCAGGGAAAGCGGCATCTACAGCCTGTTCGTCTGTCACTCTTGTATTTTTATTGCGGATCTTATCGATCAGCTCAGGCAGGGAGTCTACCAGTTTGCCCAGTGTATCTTGGGTCTTGACATTGACTACCTTGGTATAGCCATCCCGGATGATCAGAACCGCGGTGGGAGACATTTTCGCGGAAAAGCCGCCCATGCCGGAATCCTTTTTCGTTCCGTTCAGGCTGTTGTTGGCGCCGGCGCCGCAGCCGATCGTAACATCTGAAAGGGGAATGATGATGGTATCATCGATCCTGATGGGCTCTCCGACAACAGTCTTGGAAGTGAGGACACCTTCCGCGTTATCCATCAGTGATTTCACAAGGGTCGATACATTATTCTTTGTTTCAGCCATTTGTTCCTTCTTTCTGCGGCAGCGCCGCTTTCCATGCCCGCAGGCAGTATTGTCTGTTCAGCCGGACAGATGCCTGTCCTTATATTATTCGTTCCTGTGCAGGAACCTCTTGCAAAACTTCGTATTATTATTTGTTTGCAGTCCGGAACTGCCGGAAACATCAGGCCGCGTTCTCTTTTTCAGCCCGCTCCGCTTCCTTCGCTTCCCGCCTGGCCATGACCCTTTCCTGAGGCGGCGGTCCCTTCCGCAGCATCCGGATAAACCGGCGGAAGTTCTTATTGAGCAGCAGCGCGGCACCGGCCCGGACCGCAACGAAGACCCGGACTCTGCCTTCTGCGGCAAATTTCAGATCATAGATGTAATGGTAAAATTCCGGCGTAAGGACCAGATGCCCTGCCGTGACCGGCATGGTATAACCAATCAGTTCCAGGACCTTGCCTTCCTGCAGGGGCGTTCCGGCACCCAGCGTGCCTCCCAGGACCCATTCCTCCGGCAGGTAGTGATTCAGTACATAAACAATCCTGGCCAGCAGGTCATTGACTGCCGCCTGTCCGTAAGTGGACTGGAACAGGCGAAGGTAATAATCCTTTTTATAGATGAGATTATCTATTTTATCCGGGATCGCTTCCAGACGGTCCAGCAGGCTTTTCTTTGGCCTGGGAGCCTGTTCCTTTTTCTCCCCGGGTTCCTCTTTCTTCTCTTTCTTTTTAAAGAACCGGTCCAGTGGGAAATCGCGTCCAAAGACCTTGACCGTCAGCTTTTTATCTCCGGGATACACGGCCGCGACCGTAAGCACAAAGCGCATCCAGCTCATATGGAGCTCAGCTTTGAACCGGTTCAGAGGGTCTTCCGGAAGGATATCATCATGGGGCACAGGATCGTCGTAGGATGCTGACGCACTGTAACGGACTGGAACGAACAGCACGATCAGCAGCAGGAACAGCAGAATCACCAGAAGGACCAGCAGGATCAGACCTATGACCTTCAAAACGGTCAGTACTATATCCATTTATCCGTCCTCCTTCGACCCGCCGTTTCTTTCCCGAATGCCGTGGGGGAACAGATAGGACTGCACATCAACGGTACCGGTCTTCTCCCAAGTCTCCTGGATGATCTGGCGTACCGTCTCGATACTGTCCTGATAGCCTCTGGCGATCCCTATGATATAAGGCGGATTATCTTTATAATATTTCTGCAGCAGATTGATGCTGCTGCAGAATTCCACACGGCCGCTGACGCCGGGCACTTGGCTGCGGCTGAGCATGACCACGTAAAGGGTAGGATTCAGATCTCCTCTGCGGAGACTGGACACCGCCTTTCCGGGATTGGTGATCAGCGGACTGAAATAGAGATTTCTGTAGAAATACATGGATTTCCTTATCCCTTCTGTACATAGATGATGTATTATTATAAAGCTGCCGACAAGATATTGTGTAACGCCGGGCTGTCTCTAATACATCTTGTTTATTTTACTATAGTCAAATGTTTCATGCAATCCAAAAGATAAGTTAAGAAAGGCGTCAGGACCTGATTCCGGTAGATGAGGCCGGTTCTCCCGGAAAGAGGACCGGAACCATGAAAAAACAGGTCATTTTACTGAAAATTTTTGTTGACAGACGTAATTGGAATCTATATTATATGAATGTATGCGTCATCAGGACATCCGTGTCTGCTCCTGATACACATGATCAAATCAATTTTTAATATGTATAGTATCATGGAGGTATGTAAAGCATGGCAAACATTAAATCTGCCAAGAAGAGAATCCTGACCAGCACAAAGAGAGCTGCAAGGAATAAGTCTGTCAGGTCCGAAGTTAAGACCGCTGTCAAGAAGGTACGCGTTGCTGTAGATGCAGGCGACAAGGCTGCTGCCGCTGCTGCACTCACTGCCGCTACTTCCGTTATCGACAAGGCCGAGACCAAGGGCGTTCTGCATAAGAACACAGCTTCCCGCAAGGTTTCCCGTCTTGCTCAGGCAGTTAACAAGATCGACTGATCCGGATCTGCCGGGAATCTCATGATTCCAAAAATCATATGATTCAGAAATCATATGATTTCAATCATTAAGAAATACCCATAATATATTTTGACCCATTATATTATGCATGTAAACGGTTTATCGAGGCCCTCTCGGATAAGCCGTTTTTTTCTTGCATTTCTTCCCGCAGCTTCCGGAACTCCTATGCCGCATTCTATGAAAAATCACAAAATCAACAAAAAGGCTTCATACATTCGTCACAGGTTGAAAACAGTTTGAACACAATCTCCCTGTATCATTAGAAACATCAAAGGAAAACACTTCCCGCGATCAAAATAAAGACATCCTTACTTTTTTATAGTTTTTCATACTCCCCCCTTTTTAACGTGAAGAGTCCATCGGATGGGTCCTGAATATACATTCAGAACCGTTCCGATGGGCTCTTTGCTGCGTCTCGCCGGAAGAAATTCACGTCAGATCCGTGATATCTTCTCTCCTGCTTACTTTCTTAATGTTCCTTTGTAATGGCCTTTTTCTGTTTTGGGCCAGAAATAATACTTCTTACCACCAATGGTCTGCCATCCTGTCCGGATCACGCCGTCTTTTCCCATATAGTATTTGAAACCGTTAATGGTATTCCAGCCTGTCGCCATGGTCCTGCTGTAATGGCCTTTCTCTGTTTTGGGCCAGAAATAGTACTGCTTACCACCAATATTCTGGAAGCCGCTTCTGATCACACCATCTTTGCCCATATAGTATTTGAAACCGTTAATGGTATTCCAGCCTGTCGCCATGGTGTTGGAGTAATGTCCGTTCGCTGTTTTTGTCCAGAAGTAATATTTCTTTTTATCGATGGTCTGCCAGCCGTTCTGGATCTTACCTTCATTGTTCATGTAATATTTGAAACCATTGATCGTATTCCAGCCATATGAGGGATAATAAGTATCCTTGTAGTAATACAGATCATTGCCTTCTCTGTAAAAGCCGTTATACAGCACTTTAATCATATGGCCGCCTGCATAGCAATCCGCTGTCGTTTCTGTTTCAGGTACATGCGCATTAATTGCTGTGTAGCCAGGTTTTAAAAAGGACACCGTTCCATCCTTGTTTACTCTCACCATTTCACTGTTTTCTGGAATATATTCAATACCTTTCTTACCATATTCCAGAGTTTCTACCGTTAGTTTGACCGGAGCATGGCCCAGATATACAACAATCGGATCCCTATGAATATATGTCGGGTTAGGTTTGGGATTGACAGTAATCCTGATCTTTCTTACTGCCTCTTTATAGTTTTTTGTAGCTGAGGCTTTTATTATTAAATCGGCAGTTCCGCAAGACTTAGGCATCACTTCTCCGTCTTTATCAACCGTAAATATAGAAGGATTGCTGGTGATGTAGCTAATCTCTCCATCACCGGAGGATTTCGCCCTATATGACTTCCCAATTTTTCCCAAATATACTACGCCGATATTACTATCAGAAGCACTGTTAACAAGACTGATTTTCTGCATCTTTTGCGCGTACAGAGCCTCTATCTCAGCATCTGCCTGCTCTTCGCTTTCCGCAGCTTCCGTATCTGATGCCGACTCTGTCTGATTGAGATCCGGGCCCTGCCGGTCATCGGCGTCCTCTGTAACTTCAGGCTCTGCACGATTGTCCTGTTCAACAGCCTTTATGTCTTCCTCTTCCAATTCCTCTGTCTGCTCAGGTTCCGGAACCGCCTGCTCCTCTGTTTCCTGACTGGAAGCGTCTTCTGTCTGAATCGTCTCCTCCTGTACACTGCCTGGCTCTGTGTCAGTCTCTTCCGCAAAAGCAGGCGTCAGAACCGTCCCCATAGCCATGATTGCGGCTATCATAGCGCAGATCGTCCGTTTCTTCATATGCTTTCTCTGAATCATCTTGTTTCCTCCTTCTTTAAATGATTCCGACTTGTTTCTGATGATCCTCTTTACCCGGATCATTCAACAAAAGCAATCCGATTCCACCTTCTTTTCCATCATTCGTTGGTTCAGCAATAATTGCTTTTATTGTAGTTATTGTATCCTCTCAGGTTCACTGCTCTGTAAAACTCAGTTTACCTTTCAGATACCGGAATACAGAAAAAAGAATCCAAGTGTACAGATACTTCCATTCCCTTTTTCCGCAGGTATGCTACCCTTAAAATAACTGCCGGATAGTGCTATAGTAGTAGCGGAACCATCGTGACGCGGCATAATGATCCTGATCCGGAAATGACTGTCGCGGATTCAAAGGAGCTGCTATGATACTGAAAGAAGATTTTTACTATCCGCCTGCGGACAGTTACCGTAAGCTGCATATCTATCTGCCGGATGACTATGCTTCCGGCAAGAATACTTATCCGGTCATGTATTTCTTTGACGGCCATAATCTCTTTTTTGACCAGGACGCCACTTTCGGAAGGAGCTGGCGCTTTCTTGATTACCTGCACAGCTGGAACAAGGATCTCATCTTTGTCGGCATGGAGTGCAGCCATGATGGCAATGCAAGGCTCTATGAATATATGCCTTACCCCACAAACTCTAAATATCTGCGGGAAGCCCCCTGTATCGGCGACGCCACCCTGCAATGGATCGTCAACGATATCAAGCCTTCCATCGACAGCCGTTTCCCCACGATTCCGAATCGGCAATGTACAGCGATCGGCGGCTCCAGCATGGGAGGCCTGATGGCATTCTACGGAGCTACCGCTTATAATCATGTTTTTTCCAAGGCAGCCTGTGTCTCATCATCATTTATTTTTTGCCCCCGGACTGTACTTTCAGCTCTGGATCACTGCAATATTGATCCCGATACAAGAATCTATTTGTCCTACGGCGGCCTGGAAGTCAGAGGAATCAAAGACCCCTGGGCCGAAGACCATTCCAGTTATGTGTACCGCTGCAATAAATCTGTCCAGAACAAACTGGACAGGACAGGCGCCGCAACCATGCTCTATTTCCAGAAAGGCGGCCGCCACTGTGAAGAGGATTGGGAGAAGCAGATTCCTGTCTTTATGCCCTGGCTCTGGCAGGCCTGAAAATAGAAAGGCCTCAGGTACTGACAGATATATCAAAAGATATTCTGTATACAGTAACTGAGGCCTTTGATAGTTATAATCCTGAATTACTTATGCTTTATTGAGTTTACAATGAATTATTTGTTTCTCCAACTGCCAACAATTGATAATCTCCTAAGTTATTTATGTCTTACTCACCACCAATCATCACATTCCAAATCGCTTCATCAATTTTAGGCATTGAAGATACTTTTTCAATCTCTTTCAACCTTCCTTCTGCCAGCTCCATTTTAATAATTGTACCTGCCTCCATATCTTGTTTATAAATAAATCCATCAATTCCAAAATAATAGTTTTCACCTTTTTGAGCTAAAAGTGCTGCTCTTATTTTATTGCCTTCATACGTATAAATCGCGTAAAACTTGCAGGGGGGGTAATAATAGTAAGAATTAGAATCCTGAAAACCATCTTCTGCATCACCTATTAGAAATTCATCGACGCCATCATGATTAATGTCTTTGCATGCCCAAAGAGAAAAATGATACGAAAAATGTTGTTCAGCATTTTGGGCTACATCCTCGTAAGATAAAACATTCATTCCCTCTACGCAAAGAGTATTATTTTTTTCAGTGTCTGCCCTATAGTAATTAATGTCTGCTGACTTCTCAGAATTAGCTGGAAAATAAAAAGTTCGAATATCATGGACGGTTTTTGCATACTCTCCTGTTATGGTATCGTTTACAAAACCATCACTACCGGCGATTCTATATTTATATGGGCTGTTTAATTCTGCAGGTGTTCTATCATCCGGTACCAGTTTATAGGTTTTTTCTCCTATGCTCTCACCTGTAGAATAAATCCTTAAAGAAACATGGAAAATAACCGAACCATCATCAAAAGTCTCATATGATGACTCTTCAGCATGATCCCAGTTCTGAGCAATTTCGAGGCCATTAAAATAATAATAGCTGTCATCTTCCTTTACGATCTTAAGTGTACTTGATTCAGGAGGTGTCCCATTATAATCATAGAAAATAGCATATGCCATGCTGTTAAACAGATCCTTGCTTATAGGAAAGACATCCTCTATATAAGACAGATTTTCTAATTTAGAGTATAGTTGTCTCTGGACACAATAGAACATAATTGCTCCAAATTGCTCTCCGTCTTCCGCAGAAAAAGAAGCATATGTATCCGCTGTGCTCTGACCGTTTATTGTTAGATCACCCATAGCTGCCCGCTCAATTAATATTTTCATTGTTTCTAAATCATCTTCGTTATGTACAAATGCATCTGCTTTCTTTTCATTTGACACGGAAGTATGACTCTGATTATCTGTATCCTTCTTTCCTTCTGAAATATCTTTTTGATCAGCGCCATCCGCTGCAGCGGTAATATTACCATTACTGCTTTCATATGCATATTGTGAATCTGAATCATCTTCATATGCATACGCTGTTTCCGCAGTATTGTCATTCCCGGCAAAAACTGTCTCAGCCTCTTCATCGGTAGAAGCGACAGAGACTTCCTGATGATTGCTGCCGGAATTATTAACAGCAAGGAACACACCCCCGCCAATAACTCCAGCCATCAGGACTGCCGCTATTTTCATCAGCGCACCTTTGGACAGCGTTGCTGCTGCCGCCTTCCCGGCAGTTCCGGCAGCCGCTTTTGCTGTAATATTGCTTCCTGCAGCAGATGCGGCATTTTCCATTGCCGCACCATTTGCTGATGCTGTTTCTGCTGCATTTTCAGCGGCTCCTTTTCCGGCTGTCATCACATTGTCTTTACCGGAAATATCTGCACCGGATGGGGTCGATGTTCTGGAAAGAGGTGTGCCTGTTTCCACAGGCTCCCTGATGATTCCCGTACCGGTCACATGGTTCTTTTCAATTCCATGGACAACATTTCCCGCAATCTTTTCAGGCAGCCCGCCTGCCAGATTCGCGCCGGCAATACCGGACGCCGCGCCCCCTGCTGCTCCCGCAGCAACCACCAGGGCGATGAGCTCCCTGACCATTTTGTCCAGTGAGAACGGAACTTCGCCTGCTTCTGCCTGCTTTTTGAAAGCAGCGGCAATAACGGGAAGCAGTACTGTTGTGTAGAGCTTGATACCTTTTTCTTTTGCCAGGGTCTCCAGTTTGATCTGCATGGCCTTTTTGCCCCGGCGGAGCCACGACTTTACCGTATTCTCCGGTACTTCCATGGAAAGGGCGATCTCTGAGACCGACATATCATTATAGAAGTAGTCCATCAGGGAAAGGCCCTGTTTCTCCGGCAGTTCCATGATCATGTCATAGATCATGCGGCTGCCTTCCCTGGCGTCTATGATTTCGGCAGGCATGGACAGCACGGCAGACATACTGTCATTGACATCAAAGCTGTCAAAAGGATCCAGCTGGTCTCCGTCATCCCCGGTCTTTTCATACAGCAGTTCTTCATGCTTTGTTTCCGCTTTCCTGTGGTAATTCCTGGCTGTATTGACCGCGATCTTCCTGACCCATCCATAAGCGCTGGACGGATCTTTAAGGGACGAAATGTTCTTGAATACCTTTACATAGATATCCTGTACGATGTCCTCCAGATCCCGCTCCGGTACGCCGTTCTGCCTTACGTTGAAGACCACGGCCTTTTTGGTCATCTCGTAAAAGTCCAGAAAAGCCTGCTGGTCTCCGGCCTGGATTCTTTTGACCAGGCTTATGAGCAAGCTGTTTTCCTGCTCTTTTTCTTTCTGATACACTTCTGCTTTCATATAATGCTCCCTGCTGTCAGCAGCTGTTACCGCTTTGCTTTGTCCTGTCCAATAGTTCTAATTCTTTTTTTATAGATCCTCGAGTTCACTGAACCACCCGATATGTTAACTATATACTATTATAATATACCTATATGTTTTGTCTCAACAAAGAGTATATCACTCCTGATTGCCCTGGTTATTTCTGCCTTGTACATCAGCTTTCCGGACATCAGAATTATACTTACTAATAATAGAGAACATATCTGTTACGGCCCATAAATTTTAAGATCAGGAGAATAGCAGCTGTATACACAAAGCACAATACCATCATTCCCATCCACACTAAGGCAAAAAACGCTTTCAGGCCATCTTTGATCCCGGCTTTCGAAATGGTATATGCAAGGCATACAATCCTGCTGATTACATAAACAGCTATAGCAAAGATGAGAATGTTTCTTCCATATAAAATTTCAGAATTCGCCTTACTTCCGATTAAATAGCCTGTCATAATTCCCGGAAGATACATAATGGCTGCTCCCAGCATCATATTCAGACCGTATTTCTCTTTTACATATATAGCTGTCATAATTGTTTTTTTGGATAACACATAAAAAAGCCAGATGCTGAACGCTACAATTGCAAATCCCAGGGCCATCCCTGCTCTGTTCGGATCAATTGTTTTACCAAGCGACGCAAAATACGCAGCAATTTTATCTGTCACCGGCCTCATAAAACGGATGATTCCCAGAATAATGTTCACCACAAATGTTGTCAGTTTTTCCATAATCAGCTTCCTCCTCTTGTGCAACGCTGTTAACAGCTTTATCTGGTTTTTCCTACTGATCTGTCTAATCCCGTTTCGTTATTTTCAGGCATGGCCATCTAAAAATGGTTTACAGGCAGGCCTTAGATAGATCCGGCAGCTGCAGTTTTGATATTCCTCCAACTGCCGGATAACAGTGGAACAACTTTTAGGCAGTTCTTATGCCCTGCCCTGATACTTATTTCCTGAGCGTCCCACGGTAATGACCGTTTTCTGTCTTAGGCCAGAAATAATACTTCTTACCGCCAATCGTCTGCCAGCCGGTCCGGATCACACCATCCTTGCCCATGTAATATTTATAGCCATTAATCGTATTCCAGCCGGTTGCCATGGTATTGGAATAATGTCCTTTTTCTGTTTTAGTCCAGAAATAATACTTCTTCCCATTGATCGTCTGCCAGCCGTTTCGGATCACGCCGTCTTTACCCATGTAATATTTACAGCCGTTGATTGTATTCCAGCCGGCGCGCATGACGCCGTCACTGCCGAAGTAATACTTTTTGCCATCCACATTACACCAGCCGGTCGCCATGGTATTGGAATAATGTCCTTTTTCTGTTTTAGTCCAGAAATAATACTTCTTTCCGTCAATCGTCTGCCATCCATTACGGATTGCACCGCCCTGGGCCATGTAGTATGTATAACCATTGATCTTATTCCAGCCCTTCAGCGGTCTGTAGTCATCCCTATAGTAATAAAGCTTTCCTTCCCTTCTGTAAAAACCGGTATACTTTACATATACCCATGTCTGCGCATAATAATCCTTCAAAGTATCGGTCCCCAGGAATGTTGTACCGATAAACGTATATCCGGGACTAAGGAAAGATACCACACCATCCTTCGTTACAGAAGCAATATGACTGCTCTCTGATCCATAAGCAAGATATTTTTTCCCGCACTCCTTCGTTGCAATGGTAAGCCTGACAGGCTTATCTCCAACATGCGCATATATCTTCTGGATATTGATAAACGTCGGTAAAGACTTTTCCTGACTCGCAGCATTCAGATCTTCAACCCCTGTCTCCACCAGGGCTTCTTCCGGTTCATTTTCCTGACCTGCTGCAAGCTCAGCCTGTTCTGCTCCGAAAGCTTCCGCTGCGTCTGCATGCTCCGGTTCTTCTGCATGATTATCCTCTGCAGAGATATCCATTTCCGTAATTCCTGCCTCTTCTTCCTGTCTTTCTTCTGTTTCTGCAGTATCTTCTTCGATACCGATTTCTTTCGGCTCCCCGGCTGCATTCTCTTCTGCCGCTTCAGTCTGCGCCTCCCCGGCAGCGATTACAGTACTGCCCGCGTCGCATTCTCCCGCAAGGACAGGCAGACAGGCGCCTCCAATAGCCATCACTCCGCCAAGCAGTATGCATAAGCCCTGGTTGATAAGTTTTCTGTTGATCATGGTTTTCTCCTTTCTGATCTTTTCCTGTCAGGCCCATGATCAGGGCCTGACAAATATTGATCCTGTTACTGGTTATCTATCGTCTGCAGCTATTATTGCTGCGGAAGATCTGTCTCCATCTGATAACTGCTCAGATCCGGTAAAACGCAGATATCATAAATCTTGTCAATACTGTCAAATCCGGTCGCGTATACATTCGGTTCAAGCTCTACAAAATCACCGTCTGCATACGCCTCATCAAGCCATGTGTATGTATAGGCAAGCGGGGCATCATAATTATTCAGATCCAGAGAGATCGTGCCGTCTGCTGTCAGATCCAGATTATGGAAGATAACGTAATAGTAATAAGACTTATCTGCCGTTGCGGTCTTGTATGAAACTTTATAAACTACTACCAGTTTGTTATAAAACCAGCTGTAGTTATTGAAATCAGAAGTTGTCAGCAGGTAGACACCTTCCTTCGCCACCTCTTTGATCGCGTCCTTATTTGCAATCGTGGTATTATCGTCAATATTTTTCTGAATGATGGATTGTACAGTTCGATCAATACTTGCGTAAGTACTGTCATTGATTTCGGAAATCTTTGTCACATAACCGGACAGCCCTTCAACCACATATTCTTTTGTATAGCTTTCAGGTACCCGCTTAAATTTGTTGATATAATCTTCTTCCGGATACACATTGCTGTAGGAAACTGTCACAACGATCTTGTCCCCATTTGATAAATGCTCACTGGGAGATGCTGTATAATTAAGCCAGTCTTCTCCTCCGCTGAGATAGACCTCTCCATCAGGAGCTTTCCCATCGTAGGTCAGCTCCAGATTCTTAAACGCGTCAAATGTTTCAATTTCCTGAAGGCCTTCCACTTCTTTTTTCATACCTTTTCCGGTGAACTTGAGCCGGTATTCCTTTAAAAACTCATTATCAATTTCATATGACAGCGTAATTTCGTCTCCATTGGACAGATCTGTACTTTTATCCAGGCTGCACTTTACAGCGCCTTCAAAAAGGCCATACTCCGCAAGTCCCTGTATAAATTCATTATCCAGCCAGCTTCCTTCCAGCTCTGTATCTTCCAGGAAGGACTGAACTCCGATTTCCCTGAGCTTTTGATTCATATCTGTATAAAGCGCATTTGTGTCAATAATGACCTGCGCAGTTCCGTGACCGTTCACGCCGCTGACAGAAATACTGCAGTAATCATCCATATTCAGCACAGCTGTGCGATTGTTTAAAACGGTACGTGCCGCCATAAATATGACTATGCCTGCGGCCAATACAGCTGCCAAAAACAGAATGGGTTTTAAATATCTTTTTTCTTTCATGCTTTTTCTCCTTTTAAAACTTTTTAATTGATTTTTTGTCTGCAATAATATGCGTCCGGCAAAACAGTCGTTTCCATCCCCTCCCTAAAAGACAATGGGAGTTAATGGTATGCTCCATTTTTCAAGATTGACGCGGGAAACCTTCAGCGACAGTATCTGACCGCTTCCGCATGATGGGCAGATATGATATCGATACAGTATCTGGCTGCATGCCTTTCCGAATATTCTTATATCCATCCCTGCCCGCAGATGGAACAATACCGGAAGACGTTCTTCTTTACAGGCAATGCAGTAAAAAGCACCTGCGGCTCCGCGGGCCCGAAAACAGATATCATGGTCAAGAATCACCGGATTCCCTGTAATGACACATTGTAGATCCGTATTTCCTTCCGCCAGACTGGTCTGATCCTGTACATGGAGAAAGCTGTATCCACAATGCGGACATATGATTTTTGACGCTTCATACTGTTTTCCGCTCTTACTTCTGTCAGATTTCTGCCTGTTCATCTCGTGTACCTGATGGCTCCTCTCTGCAGGCATAAGGCGGTCCTGTCATTCTCCTGCCTCCCCCCGGTCCGAAATCAAATAATCTTTTTTTCATAACTACCTCCGCATTTTGAAAATGAACTTTTGTGTTTCTACCTGGAAGACAAAACAAAATGTTGAAAGGTTGCACCGGATTTGATTTTTTTTAAGTTTTTTTCAGCCATTTTGTTCTTTCTGTTTCTAAGACAATACAAAACGGAGAAAGGTTGCACTGAAATATAGTTTTTTTTATTTTTTTTTGAAACCTGTCTGTCCTTTTTTCTTATTTTGCTGTAGACACATCTCGTTTCTGTAAAATTCAGTTGACCATTTCCTCTGAAAACAACAAAAAGCCCATTGCAAATGTCAGCAAAATATTGCTGTACATTTCCAATGGGCTTTTTATCTTCGGCAGTTTCTGTTCCTGCCTTATTCAGTTGGACAAAAAATGCGTTCTCTGCTCAAATATCGGCTACACACAAAAAAACACCGGCAAATCCGTTTACTTAAAAAATGGATTTGCCGGTGCACCGGTTCTTGTGTTTATGCCGACAGTCCGGACTCATGTACCATCTTACAGATCGTCAAAGAAATTGTCAGCGCTTTTGTCGATAGAGTAGAAAGAACCCGCATCAAATCCCATGTCCGGCTCCGGTACGGAAAACAGGGACTGGGGATTCTGGGGCTGTTCATAGCGCGGCTGTGTCTGCGCATTCTGTGCCTGCTCATACTGGGGCTGGGCCTGCTGATAATTCTGGGGCTGGCTGTACTGGGGTTGCGCCTGCTGATAATTCTGAGGCTGGCTGTACTGGGGCTGCGCCTGTACTGGATTGGTTCCCATTCCCTGATTCTGGACCATGGCTGCATCCTTACGGTAGCCGGGCATAAGGACATCCAGTATGCCGTATTCTACAGATTTCAGGAACAGTTTTTCCTCCTCTGCACTCTCCATCGTTCCTTTGGGTGCTTTAAAGTTCCTGTAAAGCTCGTAAGTCGTACCTCCGGGGATCTGGTAAGGCACCAGGTACAGAACAGAATGTCTGGGCAGGTTAAAGGAAAGTCCGTTTGTCACAGGCCGCTTGTCGACCTGAATCTCCTCTATCCTGACGGTATAGCCGAAGCGATAGTAATTGGACATGTTCTGCATAGCACCGCAGAGTTTGTCCATAGGGATCAGTCCCTGTATATTGACTCTTTCCATCCCCGCAATTTTAACGTTCAGTTTCTGATTTAAACGAATTGCCATAGTGTACCCCCTTCTTTATGATCAGCCGGCAAAATTAATAACAGGCTCACTGGGCTGAGCAGTTTTCTCAATCTTCTCAGCATGCAGGACAATGCCTTCTCCCTGATAGGGCTCAAAGTATTCCTTACTGACTCTGGCTGTAAGATCGATCCAGCTTTTATCTGTAAGGCCCGAACCTTCCGGTACCCTGCAGGCGTATCCGAGGAACTGCATGTCATTGGCACAGCAGGTCATGACCATGCGGCCGGGCACAACATATTCCCTGGAAAAACCGTCCGGAATCATGACCATACCTTTATAGCGGATGGTCTTGCCCGCATACCTGTCAGGGTGCTCCATGGCATCCAGATACCAGATTCCATAGTTGATCCCCTCCAGCAGGATAGGATTGTCATTTACATTATAAGGCAGATCCTCTTCCGTTGTCATATCAACTTCGCCGTTGGCATCCTCAAATACAAGATCAGCCTCCCGGTTGATTGCCTTGATATTTCTCTTGTAGGAGATCAGTGTCTTTTCATCGACGCCGTCGCATCTGTTGACCATGATCAGTTCAGAGTTCCTGATCTGCTCCGCAAGAAGAGAGCGCATATTCATGAAATAAATGGAAAATGTAGAAGCGTCAATGGTCGTGATCTGCTGTTCCAGCCTCCATTTGCTGGGCAGCTTGAAATTCTGGAAATTCCACATGCCGTTCCATTCGATCAGGACTCTGGCGGGGCGGTATTTGGCTTCCAGGGACATGAGCTTTGAGGGCGTAAAGTCGCTCTCATTCTCTATAAACTCCACAATCGTTTTGGACCGGTCCAGCAGATCTTTGCCATACTCGATCTCACCTTCCTCACAGACGATCAGAAGGGTGGTGCCGGATGTCTGAAAGTAAGGCTGTCCAAGAGTATAGGCAAAAAAGGAGGATTTGCCGCTGTCCAGAAAACCATTGATCACATAAACTGGTTTTTGTGTTTTTCTGCCGAACATAATTGATTCCTTTACAGATACCGCTGCGGGAAAAACCGCAGCGGTATAAATTCAACTTCTTCGTGATTGGGATCTCATGCTTTGGAACTCAGGCTTTCTTTCTCCAGAGATCAGCCAGGGCTGCTTCCTTCAGACCGGATCCGATCACGCAGATTTTGCCAGTAACTTCCGCGGCACCGGTACGGATCTCAGTTTCCTCGGGAACATAATCAAAGTGGATCCATGTACCTTCCGCTGTGGGTACCATTCCCTTGGAGCGAAGAACAATACCATAGGTATCACTGTCATCCAGCTTCGCAAGGATGGCTTCGATTTCTTCCTTCGTATACTTACCGGGCGTTTCCATGCCCCAGCTCTGGAAGATCTCATCCGCGTCATGCCCGTGATGGTGGTGATGATGGTGAGAGTGGCTGTCGGAATGATAGATCCGGTTGCCGTCTTCATCCACTTCCACTTCCGCGTGGTCATGATCATGATGATGGTGGTGATGATCATGCTCGTCATCGTCGTGATGATGGTGGTGATGCTCATGTTCATCCTCGTCATCATCGTCGTGATGATGGTGGTGATGATGCTCATGTTCCTCTTCGTCATCATCGTCGTGATGATGGTGGTGGTGATGCTCATGTTCATCCTCGTCATCATCGTCGTGATGATGGTGGTGGTGATGCTCATGTTCCTCTTCGTCATCATCATGATGATGGTGATGATGTTCATGTTCATCCTCATCCTCATCATTTTCATGAGAGGCAATGACCTCTGCCAGAATCTCAGCCTGCAGGTCGGATCTGCCTTCGATAGTCTCCAGAACGGCCTTACCATCAAGCTCGGCCAGAGGCGTTGTAATGATGGTCGCCTTGGCGTTATGGGTCCGGAGCAGTTCCACCACTTCCGCTGTCTTCGCGTCGCTGGTCTTATCTGTCCTTGTCAGGATGATGGTACCGGCGTGCTCGATCTGATCCGTAAAGAACTCACCGAAATTCTTAATGTAAAGCTTGGCCTTGGAAGCGTCTACCACCGCGACAGCGCTGTTCAGTACCATGTCTGTGTCTTCTGTCACGCCATTGACAGCGGACATGACCTCGGAGAGCTTGCCGACACCGGAGGGCTCGATCAGGATACGCTCGGGGGCATAGGTATTCATGACCTCCCGGAGAGAGGTTCCAAAATCACCTACCAGAGAGCAGCAGATACAGCCGGAATTCATCTCACGGATCTCAATCCCGGATTCTTTCAGAAATCCTCCGTCGATTCCGATCTCACCGAATTCGTTCTCAATCAGAACTACTTTGGTGCCCGCCAGGGCGTCAGCGAGGAGTTTTTTGATCAGGGTTGTCTTTCCGGCTCCCAGAAAACCGGATACAATGTCAATTTTTGTCATTTCTGTAATTCCTCCTGAAACGACGAACAGCAACCGGACCCTGACAGGATCCAGCTGCGATCGCAAATGAAGTATTGACTTATTTAAAAGAATTGAGCAGAGCTGTAAGCCGGGTTATGTCTTGGATGATCATCTATCTAGGACTGCCGTCGCCGGCAGCCTCAAGCGACCCACCTGAAAGCGAGCCGGGCCGGCTCATGGCTTTCTATTCGGTCTTGCTTCGGATGGGGTTTACATGGCTCACCGTGTTACCACGATGACGGTAGTCTCTTACACTGCCTTTCCACCCTTACCGGCAAAAAGCCGGCGGTATATTTCTGTTGCACTGGCCTGGGAGTCACCTCCACCGGACGTTATCCGGCATCCTGCCCTGTGAAGCCCGGACTTTCCTCGTCTGCGTCCTTTCGGACCCTGCAGCCGCGATCATCCGCCCTGCTCAAATTTTTAACAGTTTTTTATTGTAGTCAGGTCTGCCTGTTTTGTCAAATAAACGGACAGACATGTTCCATAAGAATCCTGCGGTCAGGTTCCGACAGCAGATTCTGTAAATCAGACCGGGAAGCAGCCGCCGCCTACGAATTCTCTGCAGATGGAATTGGTCGGTACGGACGCAGTATCCACGCCTACGAAATAATCCAGGAACTTCAGCAGCCGCTTAGCTTCATAATATTCCGGCTCATTCTGACGGACGCTGAACAGCAGGGGTTCCGCGAACTGTTTGAGTACCGACAGCTCATAGATCAGGACGGAATTAAAAATGGCGTCCGCGCTTTCCTGGAACGGGAAAATGTTCATCTCCTCCCCGTCACGGACCTTTTTCCAGCCGGACAGAACGGACTGCGCCGAGGCGCCCCTGGTCCTGGAATCCCGGATCATGCGGCGGAGCAGGCGGTTGTCGGAAGAGGGGATCCTGTTATGCTCATCAATATTCAGGCTGGTCAGAGCGCTGATATAGATCTTGAACTTGTTCTCATCCGGCAGATCCTCAGAGCTTCTGGGATTGAGTCCGTGGATTCCTTCAATGATCAGAACATCATTGTCATTGAGTTTCAGGTAGTTGCCTTTATAAACTCTCTTGCCGGTCTTGAAATCAAAGGAAGGCATTTCAATGGTCTCTCCTGCCAGAAGGTCTCCCATATCAGCATTGAAGAGATCCAGGTCCACCGCCTCGATGACATCAAAATTGTAATTGCCGTCGATATCGATGGGCGTCTTCTCCCGGTTGACGAAATAATCATCCATACTGATGATATGGGGACACATGCCGAAGGACCGCAGCTGTACCGCCAGCCTGTGGGAGAAGGTCGTTTTTCCTGAAGAACTGGGACCTGCTACCATGACAAACTTGACATTGCCCCTGTCACTGATCTGCTGGGCGATCTCACCGATCCTTCTCTCCTGCAGGGCTTCCTGGACCAGGATCATATCGCTGATGGACCCGGAACAGATCCGCTCATTCAGATCACCGACTGTCGCTATATTGATCAGATGATCCCATTTGGTGGACAGCATCAGTTCCTGGAACAGATGCGGCTGCTCCTTGAATTCATCCAGCTGATCGGGCGTTTCAATCCGGGGCAGGATCAGCAGCAGGCCCCCTTCATAGGCCCTGACCTTGAAAAGACGGACGTAACCTGTGGCCGGCATCATGAAACCATAGAAATAATCATAGTAGCCTTCCAGGCTGTAGACATTGATGGTGGAGCTGCGCCGGAAATGGAAAAGTTTTTCCTTGTCCTTCATTTCCTGACGTTTGAAAAGCTCAATTGCGTCATCAATGGGATAATTCTTCTTAATGATGGGAATGTTCTTTTCCGCTATTTCCATCATTCTTTCTTCAATTTTTCTGGCCAGCTCAGTATTGACCCGGATTCCGCCCAGGACGGAGCAGTAGCAGGCGTTATCCAGCGAAAACTCGATCTTGATCCTGACCTGCTTGTTGGCGGAACCCAGAATATCCCTTGCCGCCTTGACCAGCATCATCTGGGCAGTCCTGACATAGGTGGCGTGCCCGGCCGGATCCTTTGTCGTGATAAATGAAACGACACCATCTTTATCGACTCGCTTGGTCAGCTCCTTCATTTTGCCGTTGAAATAGATCAGTGCGATCGAATTATTGTACTGGCCCTGATATTCACTGACGACCTTCTCGTATGTCGTCCCTTTATCAAACTGCCTGATGGCACCGTTCATCATGATTGTAGGCATATCTGCACTCTCCTTCCCTGCCGGTAAACCTCCCTGAACGTTTCGTGCGGTTTCCTGTTAAAGATCCGTAAGCACCGTTTCCGGCAGCCGGATCCGTCTGTTTTTTGCGTCCCGCAGATACCGGAATCGGAATATTCCTTCCGCCCGGAAAATCTGCTTTCTGTTATCTGCTTTCCTGTTACAGGTATTTATTTAACAAAAAAAGGGGCACGGACCGGCGCTGCTGCCAGCTCCAGTTCCGGAAATTCCTTTTTGAGATATTTTCGCATATACGGAATGAACAATTTTTCGAGTCCGTAGTGGCCGGCGTCGATGACTGCGATCCCCTGCTCCAGGGCGTCGATCCCCGTATGGTGGCTGATATCGCCCGTAATCATCACTTCCGCCCCCTGTTCCAGGGCCAGGCCAATCTCTCCTCCGCCGGAACCGGGCAGAATAGAGACCTTTCTGACCTGCAGGTCGGGATCCCCGTAACAGCGCAGGCTGGGAAGAGAAAACCGGGTCTTCACATATTCTGTCAGCTCCGACAGCGTCATGGGCTTTTTCAGGAAACCGGTCCTGCCGATCCCTTCCGTCTGGTCCCATTCCTGCCGGGTCATTTCCAGTACCTGGCGGTCGCTCAGTTCCAGCAGATCCGCGGCGGCGTCCGCCATACAAAGCACATCAAAATTCGTATGCATGGCAAAGCAGGCGATCCGGTTTTCTGCCATTGTCAGGATTCTCCTGCCGACAAAATCATCCTCCGTGACCCGTTTGATACCCTTGAAGATCAGGGGATGGTGGGTCAGGATCAGATCCGCTTTCTCCCGCACCGCCATATCCACCACCTCTGAGGTAGCGTCCAGCGCGATCAGGACCCTGCGTACCGGTCTGTCCGGCCGGCCTGTCTGCAGACCGGAATTATCCCAGTCCATGGCGAATTCCGCAGGACATAATTCATCCAGATTATCAAGAAGTTCTTCTAAAATCATATGACAATCACTGCCTTTCGTCAAATATTGTCAGCGCTGTATCGATCAGGTTTTTGATTTCCTCAATCATGACACGCCGTTCCGTGTGCCGGCTGCTGTCCCCGGACTGATCGATGGAGAGCAGAATCCTCTCATGAATCCCTCTCTGCCAGATCAGGAAACGATGCAGCAGAGGATCTTTTCTGGCAAGCAGGCAGGGACCGAAGCGGTCCTCAGCTTCCAGTCCTGCCTCCGGGATGATCTCCGGTCCCCAGACCGGACGGGGCGCGGGAAGCTCCTCCCTGCCGTGTCCCGGATTCACCGCGTGTATGACCGGGTAATATTTCCCGTCTTCCAGGATCAGGGTCTCCTTGTCGATCCGGGCGCCCAGGCTGCGCAGGGCTTTGCGGACCAGCCACTGGTCCGACTGGGGCTGCAGGATCATCTCCTGAAAATCCAGGGTCTTATCCGACTCCCGCAGCAGGATATCCCGGATGATCTTACCGCCCATGCCTGTGATCATCAGGCTGTCGGCTTCTCCGGGCCGGTAAGCGTCCAGACCGTCCGACATCCGCAGACGGACCCTGTCTTCCCCGTACAGTTCCAGGTTCTCTCTGGCTTTCGCCAGGGGGCCGGGAATAACATCCATGCCCAGGGCCCGGGGAATGATCCCGGCCCTGAGCAGGGCGATCGGTATATGGGCATGGTCACAGCCCACGTCACAGAGCCTGTAACCGGGCGTGACCATACCTGCGGCGGCTCCCAGCCGGTCCGACAAGCGGACCGGGGAAGCGGCGTTCTGGTTTGTATCGGCCGCCATCAGTCCAGATAATCCTTCAGCTTGCGGCTGCGGCTGGGATGGCGGAGTTTGCGAAGGGCCTTGGCCTCGATCTGCCGGATCCTTTCACGGGTAACGTTGAATTCCTTACCGACTTCTTCCAGGGTCCTGGCACGGCCGTCATCCAGACCGAAACGAAGGCGCAGGACCTTGCGTTCTCTTTCTGTCAGTGTGGCCAGCACATCTGTCAGCTGCTCCTTGAGCAGTGTGAAAGCGGCAGCGTCAGCGGGAACAGGCACGTTGTCATCCTGGATGAAGTCGCCCAGATGGCTGTCTTCCTCTTCACCGATAGGTGTCTCCAGGGAAACAGGTTCCTGAGAGATCTTGATGATCTCACGTACACGCTCTACAGGGATCTCCATGCGCTCGGCGATTTCTTCCGGCGTAGGTTCCCTGCCCAGCTCCTGCAGCAGCTGTCTGCTGACACGGATCAGCTTGTTAATGGTCTCGACCATGTGGACCGGAATACGGATGGTACGGGCCTGGTCCGCGATGGCCCTGGTGATGGCCTGGCGGATCCACCATGTCGCGTAAGTGGAGAACTTGAAGCCCTTGTTATAGTCAAACTTTTCAACGGCCTTGATCAGTCCCAGATTGCCTTCCTGGATCAGGTCAAGGAACAGCATGCCGCGGCCTACATAGCGCTTGGCAATGCTGACGACCAGACGGAGGTTGGCTTCCGCAAGACGCTTTTTGGCTTCTTCGTCGCCTTCTTCCATCCTCTTAGCAAGCTCGATCTCTTCTTCCGCAGTCAGAAGGGGCACCTTGCCGATCTCCTTCAGGTACATTCTGACCGGATCTTCGATATTGACGCTGTCAGGGACTGTCAGGTCAATATCCTCGGTATCTACCGCGTCTTCACCGCCTTCCTGAATACTTTCGAGTTCTTCACTGGGGGCGTCATCCTCATCCTCCTGGGAACGGATAAAATCAATACCGTTCTTTTCCAGATGCTGGATGATGGCCTCAAATGCTTCCTCGCTCAGTTTCATATCCTGAAATTTGGCAACGACATCGCCGTAATCAAGGACTTTCTTGTCGTTCTGTCCCTGTTCGACCAGTTCGTTCACTCTTTTCAGGATTTCTTCCCTGTTATCATTCAGCTGTTTGGTCATCCGTTCATCTCCTCCATTTATTCATATATATATAAAATGGTCCGCTGCCTTCTCCTCTTTCGGAGCCGGTCCGCTTCTCATGGTACACATGCCTGCTGCCACTGCCGGCGTCCGTCAGGTAGATTTCAGATGCAGCTTTAACTGTTTCAGTTTCTGCTGCTTCTGCCTGCTTTCCGTGAACTGCCGCAGGGCTTCTGCATCTGTCAGGCTCCGGTCATAGAGCCGGCCCAGGGAATCATTGTAGACCGCTTCCAGAAGTTCCCGGAAGGCTTTCTCCCGTTCTGCCGGTGATTCGATTCCCGGGATCCTGGTCTCCAGAAGGGCCGCTGCCGCCTGCTGCTCCTCCTCCGTCTCAAAAGAAGCGATCACAGCGGAAGCCAGCCGGCTGTAGTCCGCCAGCCCGTCCTCCAGCCGCTGCCAGAGGCGGATGGCTGTTTCCCGGCAGATTCCTTCCGAGAAACTGTCAGGACTGATATATTCCCGGATCTGCCTGTAGAGGCCGGGATCATCCGTCAGCCAGGTCAGCAGGAGCTTCTGCTTATCCAGAGAAGCCTTCTGCTGGCGGGTCAGGCTGCGGTCTTCCCTGGCCCTCTGCCGGCGCTGCCTTGCCAGCTGCTGCTGTTCCCGGGCCGCCGCGGCCGAAGAACCGCTGCTGACCCTGTTATAGGATCCCACCAGCTGCCGCATGATCGCAGGATCGATCATATGGATCCTGCAGATATCCTGCAGGTAGTTCTCCCGTTCCGCCGGATTTTCAAAGACCATCAGCTTTTTGGCGATCTCCTCCTGAAAACGGGTCCTTTCGCCGGGATCTTCCAGTTGATAGGAAGACTTCATCATACGGATTTCATAAAAGAAGCTGTTCTCCGCACCGTCGATCCGTTTCTGGAACTCACCGGGCCCGAGGGCCTTGATAAATTCATCCGGATCTTTGTAAGGGCGCAGGTCCAGTACCTTTGCCCCCAGCCCTGCTTCACGCAGGATCTCAATATTGCGCAGGGCTGCCCGGACGCCGGCTTCATCACTGTCGTAGGACAGGATCACATTTTTGACATAGCGCCGGATCAGGGCCGCCTGCCCCGGCGTAAAGGCTGTGCCCAGAGACGCAATGGCCTGGTTGAAACCGGCCTGATGCATGGCAATGACATCCATATAGCCTTCACATATGATAAAGCTGCCGGTACGGCTGCGTTTGGCCAGGTTCAGGCCATACAGGTTACGGCTCTTATCAAAAACAGGCGTATCGCTGGTATTCAGATATTTGGGCTTGCCGTCCCCCATCACACGTCCGCCGAAACCGATGACCCGGCTGTTGGCGTCCTGGATGGGAAACATGACCCGGTTGAAGAAACGGTCATGCAGGCCCCTTTTCTCATCAAAGAGACAGACGCCCGCTTCGATCAGCAGGGAATCCTCATAGCCTTTTTCCTTCAGATAGGAAGTAAGGTCAGAGGATCTGCCATCCGCGTAGCCCAGACCGAATTTCTTCATGGTCTCCGGACTGAGGGCCCTGCCGGTCAGATACTTCATGCCTGTACTGCCTCTGGGCGAACGCAGAAGACGGTAATAATACGTCGCTGTGTCCTTATTGACAGCCAGGAGCTGCTCGCGCTTCTGCGCCCTCTCTTTGGCGTCTTTGGAATAATTGGCTTCCGGCAGCCTGACGCCGGCTTTGTCCGCCAGCTGTTTCAGGGCCTCCTGAAACCCCATATTGTCATACTTCATCAGAAACGTGATGGCGTTGCCACCCACGCCGCAGCCGAAGCAGTGAAAGGTCTGCCGCTGGCTGCTGACCGAGAAGGAAGGCGTTTTTTCATTATGGAAAGGACACAGGCCCATATAGCCGGCGCCCTTTTTCTGCAAATGGACATGGGCTGAAACAACATCGACAATATCGACACCGTTCAGCACCTCATCTATAACTTCCTGCGAATAATACATTCCGTTTTTATGGTTCCTCTCATCTGTAACAGAGTATCAGGCCAGACTTCCCAAAGTACTGATTATAGCACGCAGCGGCCCGAAATACGAAACATATGTTTATAAAATAATTCTAAATTATTTTCCGCTGCCGGCCGGAAGCCGTAAAGCCGGCCGGGCGGCGGGAGCAGACGGAATCAGTCCCGGAAAGGCTTACAGTACAGACCAGTTCCTGGGAATGAAGAGATTTTCATAAAGGGCAACGGCAAACCGGTCCGTCATGGAGCTGATATGATCGCAGACAGCCCTTTCCCTGCTGTCCCCCAGGCCGATCCTTTCCTTCAGAATATCCGGCAGCAGATCGATATGCTGCAGATAATAGCTGTACAGGGTCTCCACCAGGGCTTCCGCCTTACTCTCCTCCCCTTTGACCGCCGGATTGGTATAGACCTCCTCGCTCATGAACGCCCGGAGCTTACGCATGACGGCCAGTGTCTCCGGCGACATGGAGACCAGGGGCTTCCCGCTGCTGTAGGTAATGATGTCATGGATAAAGAAGTCCAACCGCTGGCTCAGGGTCCTGCCGACGACATCCGCTATTTCTGCAGGGATATCCTCATCACGCAGCACGCCGGCCCGGATGGCGTCATCCATATCATGATGGATATAGGCGATCTTATCAGAATAACGGACGATCTGGCCTTCCAGCGTGGCCGGCATGGTAGAGGTCTGGTGATTGACAATGGCGTCCCTGACCTCCCAGGTCAGGTTCAGGCCCCTGCCTTCCCTGCACATGTAGTCTACAATACGCAGACTCTGCTCATTATGGCGGAAGCCTTCCGGACAGACTCTGTTCAGAGCCCTCTCTCCGGCATGGCCGAAGGGCGTATGGCCCAGATCATGTCCCAGGGCCGCGGCCTCGACCAGGTCCTCATTCAGGCGCAGGGCCTTGGCAATGGTCCTGGCGTTCTGGGAGACCTCCAGAGTATGGGTCATCCTGGTCCTGTAATGATCCCCGTCCGGATACAGGAAGACCTGCGTCTTGTCCTTGAGCCGGCGGAAGGGCTTGCTGTGCAGGATACGGTCCCTGTCCCTCTGAAAGACAGGCCGGATATCACACTGGGGCTCCTGCCTGGCCCTGCCTTTGGACTGATCGGCAAAACTGGCCCAGGGGGCCAGGATTTCATGTTCTCTGGCTTCCATTTCTTCTCTGATGGTCATAATGCTGCAGCCTCCGCCTCAAAAGTATTAAACAACTGCCGCTGATCAGGAAAATGATCTGAATGATACGCGCCGCCGCCGTTTTTTGGTGCGTACATAGTTAATATTCGGTACTGTTTTTTGTTTTCCTTTTTTAAAAAGACAAATCCGCCCCTGATTTCATAGTTTTTTCAATTTTTTATTGACATCCGGGGCCTGCGGCGATATACTAACATTTGTCCTGCAGGAGTGGCGGAATTGGCAGACGCGCAGGCTTCAGGTGCCTGTTGTGGTTTACACAGTGTGGGTTCAAGTCCCATCTCCTGCATCCTTTTTTTGTTA
>CADAOZ010000001.1:0-206340 GCA_902789735.1 uncultured Lachnospiraceae bacterium | reverse complement strand
TAACAGAAAATGCGGAAGTGTCGGAACTGGCAGACGAGCAAGACTAAGGATCTTGTGCTGGCTACAGCGTGTGGGTTCAAGTCCCATCTTCCGCACTTTTTTTATTGCAGGCAGACATAAGAAAGGCGTGTGAGAATCCAATGATTTCCACACGCCCTTTTTATTTTTACAGGCAGCCCTCTGTTATTTATCATGATACTCGCAGAAGACTCCCGCCTCTGCAAAAACCGCTTCTATTATATGGTATAACAGACACATAGAAAAGGGGGAGGCAATTGTCTTACAATTCCAATTTTAGAGGCCGAATGGTGGAACTATTTTTTTCATGATGATTTTTGTTGACATCTCAAAAATCTTTGGGTATACTAAAACCTGTTCGCAGGAGTGGCGGAATTGGCAGACGCGCAGGCTTCAGGTGCCTGTTGTGGTTTACTAACAGAAAATGCGGAAGTGTCGGAACTGGCAGACGAGCAAGACTAAGGATCTTGTGCTGGCTACAGCGTGTGGGTTCAAGTCCCATCTTCCGCACTTTATGAGCATTTGCTCCGTCAGCCTTAACCAAAATCGGTATTGCTGAATGACTCTTTTTAGAGTATAATAAGTTCTGTCGCAAGACAGATACGGAACCGTAGCTCAGCTGGGATGAGCGTCCGCTTGACGTGCGGGAGGTCATGGGTTCGATCCCCGTCGGTTCCACGAAAACACCGCATCAAAAGATGCGGTGTTTTTTTCATCGTATCCAAAAGATATGATTTAAAGTACATCGTATCCAAAAGATACGATGTAAAGTACATCGTATCTTTTTGGGATGCGGTGTTTTTTTATTCCTCTCGATACTTCTAAACACATCTCGCCGGCTGCGTCAGCGTTTTGTAAAATCAAATCCTTCTGTCGTGAGGATCTTATTCTCCCTGGTTATGAACAGGGCTTCAAATCCGTCCATGCTTTCCACCAGCTCCATGCCTTTTTCAGCTCCTAAAATCAGGCAGATGGTCGCCAGAGCGTCACAGTCGGCGGATTTTCCCCTGGCTGCCGCGATCGACACTCCCAAGACATCTGAATCGGCGGGATATCCGGTCTCAGGATCCAGGATGTGATGATACTCCCTGCCTTCGTAAGTAAAGAACCTTTCGTATACGCCGGAAGTGACGACTGTCCGGTCGGAAGCCGGCGTAGAACCCACCACCTCCGACTTGTCCGAATAAGGCGCTTCTATACCGACCACAAAATCTTTCTCCTTCTTTCCGTCCGGTTTGGAACCCAGGCAGTCCACATTGCCACCCAGGCTCACGATGGCGCCAGTGACTCCGCATTCTTCCAGCTTTTCACAGACCCTGTCCGCCACATAGCCTTTGGCGATACCGCCCAGGTCGATCTCCGCTTCCGGGTCTGTCAGCGTCACCTGACTGCCTTCGATGGAAACGGTCTTGTAATCCACATGACTGACAGCTTCCGAAAGGAGGGCCGGATCCGGCACCGCCGGCACTGCGTCCGCATGAAAATCCCAGAGGTCGACCGCTTTGCCGATCGTAATATCAAATTTTCCGTCGGACAGTTCCGCGTACTGCAGACCCATCCGGATGATCTCTACTGTCTCCGGGTCACATTCTACCGGCACGCCGCCGGCATGGTTGATCCGGTAGATATCCGTCCCTTCCAGCGTCTTGCTGAGCATGTCCTCATAGGTGCCGCACAGGGCAAAGGCCTGTTCCAGGGCATCATCCGCAGCGGCCTGGGTCATATGGTCCATGCTGTAGATCGTGATCTGGCAGACCGTATCAAAATGGAAATCCTGGCCTGTGACAGGTCCCCGGATCTCCTTCTCATCGTCCGCGGCGGCAGCCTGTCCGCTGCCGGACGGTCCTTCCTTCTGTCCGCCCCCGTTTGCGCTGCAGGCGGCTTGTGGTATAATGAGTACTGCTGTTAAGAGCAGCACCAGGATCTTTTTTGCGATTCGTTTCATTTTGTTCCTTCTATTTATTCTTTTTCCGCTCCTGCGGGAGGAGAAAACAAAATGCATCCTAAGATTATTATCATACTTATCCGAATTAGTAAAGCCGGAGGGATCCATGTTCAAAGTACTCAGAAAAGCAGATATCATCCTTTTTCTGGTCCTGTGCCTGCTGGGCGCCGTGATGACGGTCTGGTCCGTCCGGACAGCCGCGGCGGCCGCCTCCGGAGCAGAGGTGATCATCACTGTCGACGGGGAGGAATACGGCCGTTATTCCCTGGACACGGACAGGACCATCTCCATTGACCGGAACGGTAATCATAACCGGATCGTGATTTCGGACAGTACCGTCCATATGGAGGAATCCAGCTGCAAGAATCAGATCTGCGTCCACCAGGGCGTCATAAACGCCTCCGGCCAGATGATCGTCTGTCTGCCCAACGGGGTCATCGCGGAGATCCACGCCTCAGACAGCAGCCAGGACGAATATGACGCCGTTTCCCAGTAAGGCTCCGCCTGCCGGGCATCCGATCCGCAGATAAAATCTTTGTATTTACCTGACGCACCTGTTTCATCAACAGATTATTTTCTATCATCCCGGGAGAAATCCATGTCTGACCGATCACATGCTTCCGGCGGAGGTTTTTCCGCCTACAGGATCACCCTGACCGCCATGCTGGCCGGGCTGGCTCTGATCTTTTCCTATATTGAAGCCATCCTGCCCTTTCAGCCGGGTATTCCGGGCGTCAAACTGGGACTGGCCAATCTGGTCGTGCTGGTGGCCCTTTACCGGCTGGGCCCCCGCTATGCCATTGCCGTCAATGTAGTAAGGGTCCTGATGGCAGGGCTCCTGTTCACCGGTCTGTTCGGCATGGTCTATTCCATGGCCGGAAGCCTGGTCAGTTTTCTGGTCATGTACCTGTGTTTCCGGTCCGGCCTGTTCTCCGTGATCGGGGTCAGCCTGGCCGGCGGCGTTGCCCATAACTTCGGGCAGCTGTTGGTCGCGGCCTTTATCGTATCCACCGCCCGTATCTTTCTGTATTTTCCGGTCCTCCTCTTTTCCGGCATGGCCGCCGGCATTGTGGTCGGGATCGGCGCGTATATCCTGATTGGCAGGATTCCGGACCAGATCTTCCGCAGATAACAGAAAGTTCATGCATCAACATATTCTTTTTTCTATTCTTTTCTCTATTCTTTATAACCATATATGTCATCCAGATAGGAAAATCTGTCCGTCACCCATCGTCTGAATTCGGTCAGATCTGCGGACGGCCCAGGCTGCGGCCATCTCTGCGCCTCTCTGTCCATGGCCCCGCTCCGGGTCAGTTCCTCCATGGAAGACTCCGCCGCACCGCAGACAGAGTCCGCGGAGACGCCTGCGTCACGGATCTCTTTCCAGATCCGGCAGCTGTCCGCGAAGGTCCCTTCCGGATCCGAGGCCCGCAGGACTTCAAAGTCATACCCGGTGTCCTTAAAGGGCACGATTTCCGTGGCGCTCCGGACGGAATGGGCAGTATAGAAATTATCAATTTTGCCGGCGAAATAATCCCCGAAAGTATAATTCAGATCCCAGATATCCCGGTAGAGCCGGTAACTGCCGTCTGCCTGTTTTTTGCAGACCAGAAAGGTATTCTTCCAGGTATTATCCATGGCATGGGTCAGGGTGCAGAAGAGGTTATAACGCAGTATGGACTCTCTGTCGATCACAACGCCTGCCGCCTCGAGTTCTTCCAGGGACATGGCTCCGTACACATACCCCTGGAAAAGCCGCATGGGTTCCCAGCCGTCCGCGGCCAGGGCCCTGTCCGGATATTTCAGGTCCACATAGGAGATCCCGTTCGGTTTGCGGACCTCATCCATGCCGTCAAAGTCCCGGTATTCTTCGTCGGAGGGGACTTCCCATGTATTGATCTTATACAGAAGGTCCCTGTCTGTCAGGCCCAGGAGCTTGCCGTCAACCGGCGTCATAAGCCCGTATATGCCATAATAGCGGTTGTTGATCACCAGCTCCGTATAATGGACAGAGGAGGAAATGACGCCGTCCGTTCCCGCCGGCGCCTGCATCCGGTTCCACAGATCATAGGCCGTCTTTTCCCGGATCCTGGAGGTATCGGTCAGCATGGGCAGGAGGATCCAGTCGTCATCGTCCCGGATTCCCAGAAGATTCTCTTTTTTCCTGTCCCCATTCCGGTCCTGCAGGGAGATCCGGTAGCTCTTTTTCTCATAAAACGTAGAGGTATTGCCCCTTACATGAAAAGAGCACCTGTCGCTGACCGTCCCGCTGCTCTCCGGCATACAGACCGAAAATCTGCCCGTATAGGATTTCTTGCCCTGGATCTCCAGAT
The DNA here is from genome assembly GCA_902789735.1 of uncultured Lachnospiraceae bacterium. Lineage (GTDB taxonomy): Bacteria > Bacillota > Clostridia > Lachnospirales > Lachnospiraceae > CAG-791. Next base: position 202,044 of record CADAOZ010000001.1, on the reverse strand, counting down.
CCCTGTCCCAGTCCAGACACAGGACGGGCAGGCCGGTCAGGACCGCCTGTCCCCTGCAGAAACTGCTGCCGGAGACCAGGATCCAGTCAAAGGCATGTCCCTGCGCTACCGCCAGCTCCGGATCGTCAAAAAAGGGATCCTCCAGAAAATAAAGATGATCCCCCTCCGAAGCCGGTTCCAGCCGGCCGGACGCATGAAAACAGCCTTCCGCGTCCCTGCCTGCCGGCAGATACAGAAGGCTCTTTTCTTCATCAAAAGGAGCCGCACAGCCGTTGAAAAGGATCGTCCCGGGGACGGCCTCCTTTTCCTGCAGCTCTGCGGCACAGGTATCAAACTGTTCCGATGAAAGGATCTGTATATCCATACAGACCGCGATCCCCTTCTGCCCGCTCTCCTGCTGCCCTCTCAGCAGAAAGAGGGCAAGCAGAAGTACTGTCAGGACCGGGACCGCGATCCTCTCCATTCCTGATTTCATAAATCAAACTGCTGATTCAGGTCAAAGGATCACCGTACCGATGATCTCCCTGCCGGCTTCTCCGACTGTTTCAATGACACTGACGATCTTCTGATATTTGGACGTCCCGACAGCTTCCGCCAGGATGACCGCGTCAGCAGACGCCAGCTTCCGCATGGACTCCGCGGAAGTATTCGTCATAGGGGCGATATCGAAGCTGAGTTTTTCCTTCACGCCCGCCGCCTGTTTCTCCAGGCCTTTCTGCAGGCTGAACAGTTCTTTTTTGCCCAGGCTGCTGACGATCAGGAATTTCGACGCGGATTCGCGGGCGCCGTAGATCTCTGTCTTGGCCAGGATCCTGTCCAGGAACTCCTGCTCGCTGCCGCCGTCCTCGGTCCTGTCAGCCAGGCACTTGATCTTGAAGCGTCTGCTGATCTCGCTGCCCACGACCAGGATGCCCGTAGACAACATACGGACGATCAGGACGAGCAGGGCCAGGAAACAGCCGCCGGCAAAGCCCAGGATCGACATGATGATACCGGTCTTCAGCAGCCATTTTTTGGAATATTTGGTCACAGGGACCGGTTTCTGCATTTCTGTGATGGACTGCTGGACCGCTGTCAGGGACTTGGTCATGGTGGAAATGTTGTTGATACGTTCTGCCTGGTAGGTGATCAGGGTCTTGTCCAGATTCTCGTGGGTGGTCTTGTCCAGGATGGTCACCGTATGTTCACCGTATTCCCCGGTAAAGATATCCTTTTTGTCCTTGATGGTCGCCAGGATATAATCACGGATCTGCTCCGCGACCTCCGACTTTTCATGACGGACGGTCAGCAGGATCAGGTTGGTATTCTCCGCGTAGTTGACGCCGATCAGCTCACGGACGGCCCGCCGGTCCATACCGGTCTGGGCAGCAACGGTATCCAGATCCATGATGTCCAGAATGTAAACGCCGTAGGAGCGGACCAGGGAATTGGCCCTGGTGACTTTGTAGGCATCGGCGTTGTCGCCGCCGGCGGAGTCCTCGGACAGTTCCTTGTCGGTCATGGTAATGGCAAGCTCCGCGCTGGCCATCTGCTCATGATAGGGGTTGATATTGTTATAGACGGACGTCTCCAGGTAATCACTTTCATTGGTGATCTGGTCCTGGATCGTTTTGATCTCACTGCGCAGCTCTTTGATGGATGCGTTGTAGGCGTCCAGGTTGATCTGATAGTTGGCGTAGGCCTCTTCCATTTCCTCCTTGCGTCCGTGGTTGCGGTAAACGGAAAATCCGCCCAGCAGGACGGCAAAGATCAGGCCGCAGCAAAGAATGGTCTTCCAGGACTGCAGGCCGTAACGGACCAGCGCTTTCAGACTGACCTCCCGGACATAATTTCTTTCGTTATATTCGTATCTGTCAAATTTATTCACGCTTATTCTCCTTCCAGTTTCCCTTCTGTATCAAAGGTACAGGATCTGCCGTCAATTTTTCTGGTTCCCGTACGCATCTCACCGCTTTCCCCGAAATAATAGGTATGGCCGTCAATTTCCGCCCATCCCACTGTCCGGACGCCATCCTCCCCGAAATGGAAAATATGGCCGCCGATCTCCGTGAACCCGAAAGCCTCCTGGCCCGCGGCTGAAAAATAGTACCATTTTTCCCGGATCCTGTTCCAGCCGGTCCGCATCCATGTATCGTTCCCGAAATAGTAGGTGCTGCCGTCGATCTCATGGAAACCTGTCAGCCAGCTGCCGTCTTTCAGATAACGGGTGCCGCCGCCCCCGCGGACCCAGCCGTTTCGTCCGACCAGCAGGCTGTCTTCCAGAAGCGCAGAGGCTCCGTTGTCAAAGATCAGCCGGACCGATATGGCCGCCTGGGCGCCTTCTCCGCCGGCCCTCTGATAGGTCACATATCCGGTATCCGCTGTCCAGTCCTCAGCCACTGTGACCAGTTCCGTATTGCCGGAGGAACCGGAAGCCCGCCAGAGGGGGGGTGACTGGGTGACAGGGTCCAACATGGCGGCTGCCGTCACATTCCACAGATCCGCCCCCGGATCCTCTTCCAGAGACAGATAACTGCCGTCCCTGATCAGCATGAGACGGATGGGATTGTCCCGGCTGTCCATGCCTTCCTCCAGCTGTATGCTGTACTGCATGTAATGCCAGTCATCCCGGTATTCTTCCATCTCAATACCGGCGCGCATATATGCGTAGTCGTAATAAGTACCTTCCGCCTGGGGACAGAGGCTGCCGATCTGCATGCCGCCGCTGCCGCCCCGGCTGTGGTCCCCGGACATCTGCCCAGTGGTCAGATTGTAATGATCATGACGGTGGCCGTCAATAAAATCATCATGGGTACAGTCCGTCTCATACCAGCTGCCGCCCAGCCGTACGATATTCCAGCCGTGCTTGACGCCGCCGGCGGTGCCGGGGCACACAATAGCCTGGATCCCGGCTTTCTGCAGCAGATATTTGTAGGCCAGCGAATAACCGTCACAGACCGCGCCACGGTCAATCAGGGCTCCGTAGGCGTTGTGGGCGTCGGACGTCCGTTCCGCCGTATCATCATAGCTGATCCGGTCGATCAGCTGATCGTGGATCTCCAGGGCAATGACCGCTTCCGGCGCGTCCAGATCGATATTGGAGAGCCAGTCTGCGGCGGCCTCTTCCAGCGCAGCCTTTTTCGAGGATGCTTCCGATGCGGAAGCCGCGTTCTGAGACAGCTGGACGCCGCTGATGAAATGATCGTCGAAAACGCCTTCCTCGTTCCTCTGCCTGGAGTAGGCAAAATTCAGGGTCATCCAGAAACAGTCGGGATGATCGTAAAGGAAGGCCATGTAAGCAGCTTCGACATCTTCTTTGGGCAGTGTGTAAGCAGCGCCTCCTCTGTCACGGAAATGATACAGGATCAGTTCTCCGGGCTTACGGGAACAACATTCGAAGGCCGCGTAAACGCCCTGCTGTTTCTGGGACAGATGGCTGAAATACCAGCAGCTTTCCATGTCCATGGCGTCCACGCCGTCATAATCGGCGTAGATGGTCTCCGCAGCCAGGAAAACACGGTTCTCCGGATCCAGGGGCGTACCGACAGGGTCAGCCCTGCCGCCGGCCGTATAAGAAGCACCTGCGGAACGGATGTCGATGGTGTCATCCGCAGAGGTCTTTTCCTCTTCTGCTTCTGCCGGATCCTGCGGAACGCCGGAATCTTCCGTCTCCTCTGTACCGGTCCCTTCCGTTATATCGGGATCTTCTTCCGCGCTGCTTTCTTCCGTATTATTTTCAGGACGGTCATCTGTACCGGGCGCTTCTTCTTCCGGGGCCCTTTCTCCGGCCCCGTCTTCCGTACCGGATCCGGCTTCCGGATCCCCGGTATCCGCTCCGCCGGCTTCCTCCCCGTCCTCCGCATCCGCGGACGGCTCCTCTCCGGCTTCGGGAGACGCCTCCACAGGCGCCTGACCGTCTTCCGTTTCCGCCGCCAGGGATGTCATACCGGACATGGCCAGACCGGCAGCGAGCACGCAGGCCAGCAGCCTGCCTTTCAGTTTCTTTTTCACTTGCTCCTCCGTACGATGTTCAAAACATATTCGATTTCAGAATGATTTTTATTTTCCAATCTTTCCGCGGATCTTTCCGATCATGCCTCCCAGGATCCTTCCGTATACAAATTCCATCAGGAATCTGTCCCGCATCAGCGTCAGCAGAAGGATATACAGGAGTCCGCCCGCCGCGACCTCGATACAGAGGGCGGCAAAGTCGGACGTAAAAAAGCGGTCCATGAAGAAAATGGCGGCCCACATGAGCACACCGGCCAGCAGCTTTTTCCAGCCGTCCGTGACCAGGATCCTGACGGTCAGATAACCGTTGCAGAAGATCATATACAGGACCGTGATCAGAATCTCCGCGATCAGGGAACCCCAGATCGCGCCGATGCCTTTCAGGCGGGGGATCAGAAGCAGGTTCATGCACAGGTTGAGACAGGAACCGGCCACGATAAATCTGGCGGACAGGCTCCGTCTGCCGGATGGCGTATAGTACTGACAGCCCAGGCAGTTGCTGATACCGATGATCAGGGTCAGCGGGCTCATCATGATCAGCATATCCGCGACCCTGTCAAAACCCGGCCCGTAGAACACAGGCACAAAGCGCCGGGCGACACTGATCAGGCCGAAGCAGATGCCGACGCCCATGAATATAATATAGTTGGCAGAGGTGCGGATCCGGTCATGGATCTCCTCATACTTTTTCTCTTCGAACAGGTAGGCGATACGGGCGCCCAGGACCGAATTGAGGGACGTGAAGGTCAGGGCCTTCATCATGTTGATCATCTTGGTCGCCTGTTCGTAATAACCGTTCTCCAGCTCATCATGGGTAATGGCGCCGATCAGGGTCTTGTCCAGGACCGTATAGACCGAGGTAGCGATGGAAGGCACAAAATAGATCAGGGTCTCCCGGAAATGCCGTCCGATCCGCAGACGGCGGAAATCGACTTTCTCCGTGAATTTGCCCACATACATCCACATGCTAAGATTCCCGGCCATGGTGGACAGGGTCAGGATGAACACGTACTTGAGCAGGTCCTCCTTTGTGTGCACGAAGGCGAACAGCAGGGCAACGCCGATCAGCTTGAAAGCGGCGTTCTTGGTGACCGTATATTTGAACTGTTCCAGCCCGTTAAAGAACCAGGAAATATCAAACATAGTCGCCAGAATGCCCATGCTCAGGACGATATAGTAGATCCGGTATCTGGTGTTGAACAGGATCCAGCCGATCCATACGGCCATGCAGATGGCAGACGTCACGACTGTCATCAGCTCGATCTCCCAGAACAGGACGCTGCGTTTGGTCACATCATCCCGGAAACGGGCAATCTCCCGGGTCCCGTAGGACATGGTGCCCAGGGCGGCGAACATGGAGAAATAAGTCTGGTAGGACTGGGTATAACTGTAAATGCCGATCGGACCGGCCCCCAGGACCCTGGAAAAATAGGGGGTCGTGATAAAAGGCAGAATGATGATCAGGACCTGATAGGCCGTGCTCATCAGGAAATTTTTTTTAACACTAGGACTGCTCATAGAAGGCCTCCAGAGTTCCTTCCCTCTTCCTCCTGCTGTAATCCCGAAGAATCCTGACCGCGTACCAGATGCCCAGGAACGAGCAGTTGGACAGGGGCGCTGTCAGCAGGTTGTTGAAAACACTGTAAAGGGCAATACATAAGATCCAGATACAGAGGACCCGGTCCCCGATCCGGATGGCTGCCCGGAAGATCAGCATGTAGACCAGCAGCAGCAGGACGGTAAAGAGAATACCGTAGCTGAGCAGGGCTTTCATGTATCCGCTGTCAATATAAAAATATTTATCCATATTCGTCTGGTCCGAATTGACGACCACCTGCTGTCCCAGCAGATGGACGCCGTACTTGACGATCCCCTGGTGGTTGAGACGGACCCTGGAATGGGTAAACTCATCGATCCTGACCCACATGGGAATGTTGGCGTTATATCTGTCACTGACATACCAGACGAGGGCGCAGAGCGCAGGCATAATGACGGCTGCCAGCAGACGGATGGGAAAACAGTCGTGGAACAGATCCAGACGACATTTGACACAAAGGGCGTACAGGACCAGGAAGGCCAGAACGATGAACAGGACCAGGTTGGTGTCCGTCAGTTCATAAAGGACCAGGTTGACCGCGCAGGCCGCCGCAAGCACCAGCCAGGGGACGCCTCTGCTGCGGGTCTGCCCTCTTTCATAGGCGGACGGATCCGTATAGCCGTACAGGCCGCAGGCTGTGAGCCCGAAGAAACGGATGGGGCCGAAGGTGGGATAAATATAGCCCAGATATTCCCTCATTCTGTCCGAATCAAAGGACATGGGCTCCCTGTAGATCAGACCGGACCAGCTGCCGGCTATGATCAGCAGGAAGCTGACCAGGCCGGACCAGAACATGACCCGGCAGACCTTACGGAAAGAAACATTCCGGCAGGCCAGTACCATCAGAAAAAGCTGCAGAAGGTTGATGCCGTCTGCAGCCATATGTTCCAGCTCCAGCAGAAAAACGCCGCCTGCCGCCAGCATGGCCAGGACGCGGATCCGGTAGCTCTTCTCCGTCAGCATGATGGCCGTCAGGAAAAGAAGCATGACAAAATATCTGAAGCAGGATAACATCAGACCTTCAATATAAACGGTATATAAGGAATCACTGATATTGCCCTGCAGGGTCCATAATACCAGTCCCGTGAAAACCAGCAGCTCTTCCAGGCCAGTATGCCCCAGATCCGGATCATAGTCCAGCGTGCTGTTCGAAAATGTTCTAATTATCATGTGCTCATACCAATGGGCAATCCCGGGACAGTCCCGGGGCCTCTTACTTTTGTACGATCCCCAGCGCTCTGCGTGTGTAGCTGCCGCTCCGCAGTCTCGCGGACATGCGGGCCGCGTTCCTGACCAGGAGCCTGTATTCCTCTTCCGGCATATCCCGCAGGGTCTTTCCGATCTCATCCAGAGAAGCGACCGTAATGCCGCAGTGGTGGCGGCGTACGAAATCCGCCAGCGCCGCATCCTCCCAGATGATGACAGGGATGCCGGAAGCCAGATACATGGAGGTCTTGTGGGGATTGTTGATCCTCAGATATTCTCCGTAAGTACCGCTGCAGGTACTGCGCGTGTCGCCGTCCCAGACCAGGCCGAAGCTCCCTTCCACCGCGAAAGGCAGGTCGTCCGGCGGGAAGGCTCCGTGATAGACCACGCCCGGGCGGTCTTCTTCCTCATAACCGATCCCGTACAGATTAAAGGCCTGGTCTTCGGGCAGGTCATAAACATAGCCGGCCTTGTGGCGCATCATGGATCCCGCGATGATGACAGGCAGATCCCGTTCCAGGGGCTTCCTGCTGCCGATCCGGTCTTCAAACCCGGGGATCAGATAATCGAAAATACCCAGGGTCAGGATCTTCCTGCTGTCCAGGCCAAAGGAGGCCAGCTTTTTCTTCATATATATATTGTGGGCAATGATATAATCCGCCCTCTCCAGAAGGGATTTTTCCTCCAGCCGGATCCGGATCCTGGCCGGCAGGGAAACATCGCTGCGGAGCGCATGGCGGAACAGATCCAGGTCATGGATCAGCAGTACGATCCGTACCCCCCGCTTCTGGCAGGCCAGGACTTCTCCCCCGATCAGGACGGAATGGGAACTGACCGGGAACTGGATCAGCAGGATGTCTCCTGCCGTCAGATCCTTTAACCCCGCTGCCCATTTCTGCCGGATCTCAAAATGGATGCCCAGACGTTTGGGCAGGGAAGCCGCGTTGCGGGCGTTCTGGTCCATTTCAATATGGACAGGGCGGTAGCCCTCCGCCAGCAGGATCCTGTCGATATCATCTCTGGCCTTGATGCCGGCTGTCTTCTGCAGCCCCTTGTCATTGATTACTTCCTGTATAAAAAATTTCATTCCGCAGGCTCCTCGATCCAGGCGGTCATTTCATGGGTGACCCGTTTGTCCTCAGGCGGCAGTTCCATATAGTTTTTGTAGAGGCCGGACAGATAGCTGTCCCAGCAGGACATGGCCGGGAATCTGTGGCCCTCAAAAGTCACAGTGTCGGATTTCATGAATTCGTCCTTGACCATCCGCTCCCCGGGCCCGTACAGGCCCCAGACAACGCCGCCGCAGTATCTGGAAACAGAAAAAGGATATCTGGCCGTCAGTCTGTCCATGGCCCGGCAGCATCTGTCGGGACCGATCTTCCTGGCAATGGGGGTCAGGACCGGTTTGACCAGTTTGCGGAAAAATGTCTTGCCCTGACCGGATTTGGAAAAATTCAGGCCCAGGACTGTCCGGATCATGGCCGCTTTTTTGCAGAGACGGGCAAGTTCCCGTTCATCCTCCGGCATGCCGTCAAAAGGGAACACGTCGATCCAGAGATGCTCGGCAACGTTTCCTTCCAGATATTTCTGATCAACGGTGGTCCTGGTATCCACGATCTTCATAAAAGGATACTGGAAGGTGCCGTTCTCATGGCAGATCAGCTTCAGGTGGTCCGGCAGGATCTTTTTCTCCCGCTCCAGCCGGATCAGTTTATTGTAGGCGGGGCGCGGCATGCCCACGTCGATATCATCATCCCAGGGAATAAAGCCCTTATGGCGGACAGCGCCCAGCAGGGTCCCGCCGACCAGATAAAATTTCAAATGATTGTCCAGGCAGGCCTTTTTAAAAGCCAGCAGGATCTCAAGTTCGACCTGTTTGATCTCATCTGCGCTTAATTGTCTTTTCATCTGCGTTTTTTCACCCGTTTCTTTTCTTCTCGTCTCTGATTAAAGCGGTTCTGCCGGACCCGGATCTCATAGATCATGCCCGCGGCGGGCACCAGTCCCAGCTGCAGTAAGGCAAAAGGCATCATACTGGCGCTGCGGCAGTCTGCCGGGCGGAACTGCCCCATGGCAGAAGCAAATATATCCCTGCGGCTGATCCGGTCCATCTGGGCCAGTTTCTCCCGGAAAGACATGGGATTGTCCAGGGCAAAGATCTCACGGACCATGAGGATATTGAAATGCATCAGGACATATTCGGCAAAAGCCTCCTGCACCTCTGCTGTTTCCCGCACCATGTAGTCGGAAGCCCTCTCCAGAGACCGGATATAATCCTCCTCTTTGGACCCGTCCCAGGTCCGGACAGCCGACTGTCCCGTAATCGTGTAGCGGTAGAACATGCGGTCCGAATAACAGATGGACCTGCAGCAGCCTGTATAACGGATCACAAAATCACTGTCCTCCGCCAAACGCAGGTCCGGATCAAAGCGGATGCCGCGGTCCATAATGATCTGCCTGCGGAAGAGCTTGGACCAGACCGTCATGGTATGGGTGGGCCTGCGCAGCAGGTCCGCCCGGGCCGCGTCGACCTGCCGGGCACCAAAACGAAGCCCCTCTTCCCCGCAGATATGGATGGGATAGGAGCCGTGCATATAGCTGTGAATATAAAAATCCGCCGAACTGTCAAGTACGTCGGATTCTATCATTTTGAAAGCGCCCTTCAGGAGGCGGTCATCCGCGTCCAGAAATACGATCCAGCTGCCCGCGGCAGCTTCGATTCCCTTATTTCTGGCGTTGGAGACCCCTTTTTCAGACTGCATGGGAAAAACGGTCTCCGGATGCCTGTCCGCGATCGTCTGACAGATTTCCCAGGTCCGGTCGTCGGAACCGTTCTCCACGATGAGTATCTCATAGGAAAGCCCATGCCCTGTCTGCCCAAGGACGCTTTTCACTGTTTTCTGAATTGTTTTTTCGGCGTTATAGGCCGGTATAATAATCGAAATCTGAGGTTGTGCCATCAATACTGTCCGTTCCTGTCAGAAGCTGCTTTCATATTTCTGATGCAGAAATTTTGCCTTAAGGAAGGAAGTGCCCTTTTTGAACCAGTCGATCTTTTCCATATAGATGAAGGGAAGCTCTTTGATCTGGTCTTCACGCAGGCGGCCGGTCCTGAGCTGCTGCTCCAGCCACACATTGAAAATAATCTCACTGATCCTGCCGTAGAAACGGCCCTGGAAGAAATTCAGGCCGCTGGTATCCACCCGGTCCTCCAGCTCGAACAGGATATCGAACAGCCAGGAACAGTATTCCCGGAACAGGTCTCTGCGCATGATCATCATATTGAACATATAGCCGGAGGTCCTCCTGACGACACAGTCATAGGTCTCCAGATATTCCGGATATTTCTCCCTGATGATGTTCCTGGTCTCATCCAGCTGGGTTCCGTAATGGGTGTGGGCATAATGTGAATACAGGGTCTCGATCACATAACGTCGTTTTCTGGGTACAAAAACTCTGTAGCGTCTGAGCATGGGACGCAGTTCGCTTTCCAGAAGGATCCTTCCGAAAGGATCGCCGCTGACCCTGCGGCCGGCAAAATACCGGCGGTAATGTACCAGGCCAACGTAACGGGAATTGATGTGCTTCCACGCCCAGTAAAGACCGGTGAGTTCACTGTAATGGGGATTCTTTTCGGAAATGTTGTCTCCTGTATTATCCTTGACATATCCAAGGTCCAGATCACTTCCGTCAGCCGCCTTTTTACCCTCCGCACCGACATGAACAGGAAGATACATTGAATCGTCCGGCATTCTATATTGTTTATGGGCTGCTACGATGATCGTAACAGGTTTATTCTTCCTTGCCATATATTCTCCGCATCCATAACCGGCAGGATGCCCCCCCGGATCATTCCGGTTGACATACCTTACCATCATTATCTCCTATTCTAACATACTGTGTGGATGTTTTCCAATATATTTATTGCCTTAGTCCTTCAGCAGAGGTCAACTGACCAAAGAATCTGCCCGGTCAGTAAAAATAGCAGGCATCCCCGAAGGAAAAGAACCTGTATCTGCGTTCCACCGCCGTCTTATAGGCATGGAGGACCTGCTCTCTGCCCGCGAATGCCGACACCAGCATGACCAGTGTGGATTCGGGCAGGTGAAAATTGGTGATCAGGGCGTCCATGACCTTGAACCGGTAGCCAGGATAAATAAAAATGGACGTATTGTCCGCGCCGGCCAGTACGGTCCCGTCCTCCGCGGCCGCGCTCTCCACGGTCCTGCAGCTGGTAGTCCCCACACAGATGACCCGGTGTCCCAGGGCCTTCGTGCGGTTGATCAGATCAGCGGCTTCCGCGGATACCTGATACCATTCGGTATGCATCTTATGGGTGGTGACATCCTCCACCTTGACCGGACGGAAGGTCCCCAGGCCTACATGCAGGGTCACAAAAGCAAGGTTGATCCCCTTTTCCCGGATCCGGTCCAGCAGTTCATCCGTAAAATGGAGGCCGGCGGTCGGCGCCGCGGCGGAGCCGCTGTATCTGGCGTAGACCGTCTGGTACATCTCGGGATTTTCCAGCTTATGGGTGATATAGGGGGGCAGGGGCATCTGCCCCAGCCGGTCCAGGACCTCCTCAAAGATCCCCTCATACTCGAAACGGACCAGGCGGTTGCCGTCCTCAATGATCTCCAGGATCTCGGCAGTCAGCAGGCCGTCCCCGAAGGACACCCTGGCGCCGGGGCGGAGTTTCTTGCCGGGCCGTACCAGGGTCTCCCATACATCCCCGGTCCGGCGCTTCAGGAGCAGGATTTCGGCGTTGGCCCCGGTCCCTTCCTTGGTGCCCAGGAGCCGGGCCGGAATGACCCTGGTATCGTTCAGGACCAGGGTATCGCCCGGATCCAGATAATCTATGATATCCCGGAAGATCTTATGCTCGATCTGTCCGGTCTTTCGGTTCATGACCAGCATCCGGGACAGGTCTCTGTCCTCCAAGGGATCCTGGGCGATCAGCTCCTGGGGCAGGTCGAACCAGTAGTCCGCCGTCCGCAGGCCGGTCTGTGTCTGTATTGTATCTGACATGAAATCTGTCTCCATTCTTGGGTCTCGGGGGCGGGGTCAGCTGCGTAGGCTGGCCTTTTGCAGAAAGGCCTGGTAGCCCCGGCAGGCTTCGTAAATGTCCGCCTTGCTGGTCGCCTCCCAGGGGGAATGCATGGACAGGACCGGAACGCCGCTGTCAATGACATTCATGCCATACAAAGCCAGGATGTAGGCGATGGTGCCGCCGCCGCCCGCGTCCACGCGGCCGAGCTCCGCTGTCTGGGTCAGCACCTCCGCCTCCTCAAAGATCCTGCGCAGATGGGCGATGTATTCGGCATTGGCGTCGTTACTGCCCGACTTGCCTCTGGAGCCGGTATACTTGTTGAGGGCCAGTCCTCTTCCCAGATAGGCTGTATTCTTGGTCTCAAAGCGGGCGGCATAACCGGGATCAAAGGCGCTGCTGACATCCGAGGACAGCATGCAGCTGTTTGCCAGGGCTCTGCGCAGGCCCAGCTCGCTGTACTGGCCGCACAGGGCCATGACCTCGGCCAGGGCATTCTCGAAAAAGCGGGACCGCATGCCGGTGGCGCCCACGCTCCCGATCTCCTCCTTGTCCACCAGCAGGGTACATGAGGTCCTGGCAGTCTTTCCAGTCTCCATCTGGGCCCGGAAGGAGGGATAGGCGCAGGCACGGTCATCCTGGCCATAGCTGAGGATCATACTCCGGTCGAACCCGGCCTCTCTGGCCCGGCCGGCCGGCACGATCTCCAGCTCCGCGGATTCAAAATCCGCCTCCTCGATATCATAATTCTGTTTGAGGATGGTCAGGATGGCGTCCCGGACCGCCCCTTTGGCGGAAGGTTCCTTGCCCTCCCGGCCCGCTTTGGTATTGGCGTCAATGATCAGGGGCTTACTGCCGATGATCAGATCCAGGGCTTCTCCTTCTACGGCTTCGGAGGCCGGCTTCTGCATCTGGTCCTGGGCCAGATGGATCAGGAGATCCGAAATAAAGAAGACCGGATCATCCTCATCCTCTCCGATCTGCAGGATCACGGTCTCCCCGCTTTTTTTGACGACCACGCCGTGGATGGCCAGGGGCAGGGTCACATACTGGTATTTCTTGATCCCGCCGTAATAATGGGTATCCAGCATGGCTAAGCCGCCTTCTTCAAAGAGGGGATTCTGCTTGACGTCGAGTCTGGGAGAGTCAATGTGGGCCCCCAGGATGTTGAGTCCCTCTTCGATGGGCTGTTCTCCGATCCGGAACAGTACCATGGATTTGTTCATCCATACGCTGTAAATGCCGTCTCCGGGTGCGAGCTGTTTCTTTTCGGCGATCGCCCGGGAAAGTTCCGTATATCCGTTCTTTTCCGCTTCATTCACGAAAAAGTCAATACATTCCCGTTCCGTTTTACTCCGGTCCATAAAGGACATGTAGTCGGCCGCCAGTTCATTGCAGGCCTTCTGCATCTCCAGGTCATAGGTGTTCCATGCATTCAGTCTTTCCATATATGATGTCCTTTCAAATTATGCCGCGGAAGACGGATCCGCTTCCTGCAGACGGCCGGATCTGTTCCGCCGGCCCGGACAGGCAGTATCTGCGCGCCCGGGATGAAAGCCGCCCGAAACTCCATTGTACACATAAAAGCGGCGGCAGGCAAGGGGGTCCGGACAAAGGTTATTGTCCGGACCCCTTGCGGTTTTTTCGTATGACAGCGTTCAGGCTGTATATATGACTCTTTTCGGCCGGCAGCCGAAGCCCTTTTTGGTTTTACCGCATTTCAACGCCCAGACGGAACTTGAGGTTGCCCAGGATCTTCTTGATAAAGCGGTTGACATCTTCGGGTGAAAGGGCCTTCTCATCAGAGACAAAGGTGATCTTGAACGCCATGCTCTTTTTGCCCTTGCCGATGGCCATGCTTCTGTAAATATCAAAGAGCTCGACCTCTGAAACAGCGGGGCATGCGTTTTTGATCTCTTTGACAATGGTGCCGCACTCCTGCGCTTCATCAGCGACCAGGGCCAGGTCACGGACCACGGCCGGGAACTCGGAAACAGGCTTGTAAACGAACGTCCTGATGTGCGAGACCAGTTTGGGATAATCGATCTCGCCCAGGAAGATCTTATGATTGGCCTTGCTGTCCTTGGGCAGGCTCAGCTCGGAGGTGACCAGGTTGGAAATCTTGCCGAAGACACCGATCCTCTCGCCTTCACAGACAATGTAGGCAGCAATGCCGGGATGCAGGTAAGACACATCCTGGGCCCTCTCATACTCGAAAGTCAGGCCGAATTCCTGAGCCAGTCCTTCGACGGCACCCTTGACCGTGAAGAAGTCTTCGTCATTGCCGTAGACCGCGAAGCCCAGATGCGGGATCTCATCGGGCAGCTCTGTCACAGGCAGGGACTTGGGGAAATAGACGTTCTCCAGTTCGAACATACGGCCTTCCATGTTGCCGAACTTGATATTGTCGACCACCGTGGTCAGCAGGGAAGGCGCCATGGTCGTACGCATGATGGACAGACGGTCCGTAATCGGATTCAGGATCCGGATGCACTTTCGTTCGACAGCGTCCGCCGCGAAATGGAGGGCGTCCAGATCGGCGTCGGAGTAGAAGGACAGTGTCTGGATCTCATAGAAACCCTGGGCGCACATGCATTGTTTGACCTTCTCCCTGCGCTGCTGCTCCGGCGTCAGGCCGCCGCTGGTCACGGTCGCGTCCTTCATGAAGGTGGGGATGATCTTGTCATAGCCGTATTCACGGATGACTTCCTCAGCCAGATCGGGATCGCCGATCTCGATATCCTCCCTGTAACGGGGCGCGGTCACATCCAGATGGTCGCCGTCCCTGGTGACCTTGAAGGAAAGCCTGCGCAGGATATCCAGTACTGTGTCAGCGGGCACTTCGATGCCCAGGATGCGGTTGATGCCGCTCAGGGTACCGGTGAAGTGGAGACCGTCCTCTTCATAAGGGCCTTCGAAAGGCTGGCCGTTCTTAATATCAAAGTGAGATCTGGAAATTTCACCGACCTGCAGTTCCTGGATCAGATGCAGGGCTCTTGCCATGCCCAGCTCGACTGTATATTCTGAAACGCCCCTCTCATAATGCGCGGAGGAATCCGTGCTCTGGCCCAGGCTCCTGGAAGTCTTACGGATGTTGTCACGCTCGAACTTGGCGCATTCCAGCAGAAGCTCCTTTGTATTCTCCGTGATCTCGGAGGACAGACCGCCCATGATGCCGCCCAGGCATTCAGGCTTGGAGCCGTCGCAGATCATCAGGTTCTCCGGATTCAGGGTGAATTCCTTACCGTCCAGCGTCACGATCTTCTCTCCCTCAACGGCCCTTCTGACGATGATCCGGTTGGATTCCAGTTTCTCCAGGTCAAAAGCGTGCATGGGCTGACCCATTTCCAGCATCACGAAGTTGGTGATATCGACCACAACGCTGATGCTGCGCAGGCCGCAGAGGGCCAGATAGCGCTTCATCCACTGGGGAGACTGATCATAGCGGATATTGTGGACGCCGTGGGCTGTATAACGGGGGCAGAATTCAGGCGCTTCCACACTGACCTGGAAGCCTTCGAATTCATAATCGGTGCATTCGTAATCCGTGGCAGGCATCTTCAGGGGCTTGTCCAGGGCGGCCGCCACTTCTCTGGCCATGCCGAGGATGGAGTTGCAGTCGGGACGGTTGGCCGTCAGGGCGATATCAAAGATATAATCATTGAGGCCCACCACCTCGGCAATGGGCGTGCCGTTGACGCTGTCTTTGGGCAGATCCAGCAGACCGTAGACTTCGGAACCGGGGAACAGGTCCTCATTGAGGCCCAGCTCTTCGCCGGAGCAGAGCATGCCGTAAGACATATGGCCCTGCATCTTGCGGGCCTTGATGTGGATGCCGCCGGGCAGGGTGGAGTCATCCAGGGCTGCGACCGTCTTCATGCCCTGATATACATTGGGGGCGCCGGTGCTGATCTCGATGTCTTTGCCGTATTCGCCGGCGTCGATCTTGCACAGGAAGAGATGGGTCCCTTCCTGGGGAACGCACTCGGTCACTTCACCGACCACGACACGGTTGAAATCACCGGCCAGATCGATCAGTTCTTCTACTTCAAAGCCGCAGCCGAACAGGATGTCCTGAAGCTCCCGGGCGCTGCAGTCTATATCTACATATTCTTTCAGCCAGCTGAAAGGTACTCTCATGATCTTATTCCTCCTATCTGACGGATGCCTTATACTTCCTGGAACTGCCTGAGGAAACGCAGGTCATTCCGGGTGAGCAGTCCGATGTTGTTGATCCCGTATTTCAGCATGGCGATCCGTTCGATGCCGATACCGAAGGCAAAGCCGGAATACTCTTCGGGATCGATGCCGCAGTTGGCAAGGACCTTGTGGTGGACAACGCCGCCGCCCAGGATCTCGATCCAGCCTGTGCCCTTACAAAGGGAACAGCCTTCGCCGCCGCACTTGAAGCAGCTGACATCGATCTCTACGCTGGGCTCCGTGAAAGGGAAATAGCTGGGGCGCAGTCTGGTGCGGACGTTCTCGCCGAAGATCTGCTGGCAGAATTTCTCCAGCATGCCCTGCAGGTCGCCCAGGGTGATGTGGCGGTCTACGACCAGGCCTTCCATCTGGGAGAACATGGGGGAATGGGTGGCGTCCGAGTCGGAACGGAAAACACGGCCGGGGGAGAGCATCTTGAGCGGAGGCTTGTGGGCGTCCATATAGCGGATCTGGCCGGTACTGGTCTGGGTCCGCAGCAGAATATCCTTTGTGATATAGAAGGTGTCCTGCATGTCCCTGGAGGGATGGTTCTGCGGCACGTTCAGTCTGGTGAAGTTATGATCGTCATCTTCGATCTCCGCGCCGTCATAGATCTCAAAACCCATACCGGAGAACACGTTGACCATTTCATTCCGGGTCAGCGTCAGGGGATGGAGGGAACCTACCGTCCGCTTTTTGGCGGGCAGGGTAATATCGATCTGTTCCTTCCTGTCACGGGCCGCAAGCTCCAGGGCTTCCTGTTTCTCCTTGGCCTTCTGGTAGCGCTCTTCCGTCTCCTTCTTGAGCTGGTTGACCAGTTTGCCCATGGCGGGGCGGTCTTCTTTGGATACAGAGCGCAGATTCTTCATCAGTCCCGCGACCTGTCCGTTCTTGCCAAGGTAGGTCTGCCAGAAATCTGCCAGCTCTTCCTTGGAAGAAATGTTTTTCATCGCTTCGGCCATCTGTGCCTGCAATTCTTTGATCTTGTCTTCCATCTATACACCTCTTTAAACAATAATAAAGGCTCCGTCCCAGACTGGGACGAAGCCGGTTCAACAACAGGACTCCGCGGTACCACCCGCATTCCCGCGCACAGGGCGCAGGCACTCAATGGTCTGTAACGGGACCGCCCGATCCGCACTACTCGTTCTCCCCTGTCAGGTTCCGCCTGACGGGACTCCTTTGGCACGGACAACTCCGGAGTGAATAAGCGCCTGTTTTCTTCGAAGAACCTTTCAGCCGGTGAGCTCTTTCTCTGTCGCGGACCCTGCGGGCCCTGTCCGAAAACGCTGGCGCTCTGTCTCCATCAAAGTCTTTGATGTCAATATGTAAAGCATACAAATATTTATTATAGTTTTCCCGCCCTAAATGTCAAGCACAATATGAACCGGGCGTCAGACTTCCGGTTCATTTTTTACTGGAAGAAGGGATACCTGTTCCCTTCCTTCAGGTTCAGGTATTCCAGGCTGAAATATCTGCGCAGGTCTTCATAATATTCGTTTTTCTCATCCAGCTCGTGACGGATCCCGTACCGGTCCAGATACAGGCCCCAGTGCAGGACCGGGACTTCAGGACGCAGATCGCAGAGCGAGCTGTAGTAGCCGGACAGGGGCATGTCTGCTGCCTGCAGGGCGGAAGGGACCAGTTCATTGAGGCCTATGGTAATGGCCCGGCTGTAGGATTCCCCGGACAGGTCTGCCTGCTCGGCACTCATATAGTCCTTCAGCAGGCCGTCGTGATTGGCCCAGATGATAAAAGGCGTGGAACGGATGGGGATGTCCATGACTTCATCCGGCCAGTCCGTATAGGTCCGCATCATCTCCAGGGTAAAGTGGGGACAATGGTCCCCGGTCATGATAATGATCACGTCCCGGTCCACATTCCGGTAATAATCCGTCAACTCCCCGAAAGCCTGATCCGAAAGTGCCACGCAGGACATAAATTCCGACAGCTGGTCCGTATATTCCCCGTAGTCATCCAGGACATGGATGGTATCCTGGGACGGATCATTCAGATCCCAGTCCCCATGGTTCTGCATGGTCAGACAGTAGATGAACCGGGGACCGTCCCCCATCTGCTCATACCATTCCGTCAGCTGACGGTAGACGGAAGCGTCGGTCGGATAAGGCCTGTCTCCATAATGCTCGAGACCGGAGTAATCTTTGATCCAGCGCGTCTGGTCGAAGCCCAGGGCCGGATAAGCGACCTCCCGGTTATAATTGGACGCGTTCTGGGGATGGGTGCCCAGGGTCTGATAGCCCCTGTTCTTCATATACGTGACCACCGAGCAGGCCCCCTCCAGATCCAGCATGTTAAAAGGCGTGCCGCTGGTGATCTGATGCAGGCTGTTGGAGGTCAGCAGCTCATATTCCGACTTGTTGGTGCCGCCGCCGGGACCGGGCACCACGGTATAGCCCCGGATGCAGTTGTCCAGCTCCGGGATCCTGGTAAAGACCGGCCCGTCTTTGTCTATTTCTATAAGCCTGTCGAAATCAAAGAATGTCTCGTTCAGGATCAGGATCACATCCGGATGGTTCTTCCCCCGCATGGCGGGGCTGTCATAGGAATCGGCGTATCCGACCGTTTCTTTTTTGTCATAGCCGGCCGGTTTTTTATAGGGGACCAGACGGTTGCGGCTCTCCCGCAGCATGGACGGCAGATAGCCATAGGTATTGACCGCGTTCTTCCAGGACCAGCCGAAACCGCTTCTGGGAATGACCCTGCCGGTCATCAGAAAGAGCCAGACCAGGGGCAGCAGGACCAGCAGGCATTTGGCAGTCACCTTCCGGGAGCTCCTGCGCAGACGGAATACAAGAAAACCGGCAAAAAACACGACAATGGCCCCCAGGATGATCAGAAGGACCTGCGGAGTCAGGGCCAGCCGGTAGCTGTCCAGTACGCCCATGGCCGTCCCGGCGTTCTTCAGTTCATCAAATGTAAAGGGTTCCCCGTGCAGAAGCCAGGTATAATGATTGACCAGGCTCAGGACCAGCGCAGCTGTAGTCGTCACTGCGAAAGCGACAGACTTTCTGCCTGTGAGAAGCGTCAGGATCAGATTCAGATAGAGCAGGTCGAAGACGCCCGCGCAGATATACAGGATATGGACCGGCTCGAAGCCCGCGAAAGGATTCCGGATCCCGGTCTCGATCAGTAAATACTGACAAAAAGAAAAAAGAAGCGCCGCCCCGATGGATGCAGGCCGGATCTCCTCTTTTTTAAACAGACTGTATTTTTTGAAGCGTTTGATTTCCAATATTCGTTCCTCTGAAAACCGTAAAAAACCGAAGGATCATAACTGCATTTTGACTCCTAGCACGCAGCCAGGTGGGTGTTACCGCAGCTGCAGCTTTTGCCTTCCTCTGCCATGGCGCCGGGCGCCGAAGGTGTGGCAGCTTCTGCAGCGATATAAGACTCCCGTTTAAAGTAATTGTAGGTTCAAAATAGCAGAAACAACACTTCGGTTGTATAGATTATACCATAAAAAGGAGCTTTTTCCTACAAATCCTTTATGTCCGGAAGTCACTTTCGGCAATTTGCATAAGGGCGCCGCATATGCGTTTTGCTTAAGATCTGAGTATATGTGTTTTGCTTAACAGCTTTGTATATGGGCTGCCGCCGGACTTTCCCTGTACGGTCAATAGAATTTGTCTTCACAGGCACGGAGCCGGAGCACGAACAGGACGACCAGCAGGAAAGCGACCCCGATGGATGCCAGACTGACATAATAGCCGAAAGATGTGGTCTTGTCAATCAGCATGCCGATGGCGCCGGACGCGATCAGGGCAAGTCCCATCAGCAAAGACACCGGGAACATGGCGCGGATAAAGCCTTCCCTGTCACGGATCCTGTCCGGATTCACCTTGCTGGATACGAAGATCCCCTTTGTCAGCACTCCTTTGCTCCTGAGCAGGAAAGCAGCGTAAAGTATATACATGCCTGCTCCGATTGATATCAGTTCCAGGAAGTCCATTCCGATTCCTCCTCACGCGGCCCGGCGGCGCCGGGCCCGCGTGTTCTCATTTTACACAATTCACATATACAAAGCATAGTCTGCAGCCCCTTCTGCCGGCAGCAGCGGATCAAAGGCCCAGGAAATCTCTGACTTCTTTTTCCATGTCTTCCCGGTCGCAGACGGTCCTGTGCATGGTCCTGGCCGTACGGAGGCCGCTGATCGCCGCCGGTACCGGTATGCCGGATACCTGGCACAGCTGATCCGCCAGATCCAGATCCGGAAGATCGGAAGGTTTGCCCAGGGCGCTCATGACCGCCCGTTCGAACTTGTAGGGGCTGGCCGTAAAATCGATCACAGCCGGGGTGGTATCGCCTGTCTTCTCCACATACAGGTCGTAGACATAGCTGGCGACCGCTGTATGGGGATCCAGGACATAACCATCCATTTCGAAGACCTGATGGATCCTCTCCGCCGTATCCCTGTCCTCGGCATAGCCGCCCCGGAACAGTTCCAGGGCTTCCCGCATCTGCGGCGTGATCTCATAGGCGCCTTCCTCGGAAAGCTGCCGCATCAGCCGGGCAGCGGTCCTGTAATCGTCGCCGGAGATATGGTAAAGCAGACGCTCCAGGTTGCTGGAAATCAGGATGTCCATGGACGGGGAAGTAGTCAGTACGAAATCCCTGCGTCTGTCATAACAGCCGGTCTTAAAGAAATCGAACAGGACCTTATTGGAATTGGAGGCGCATACCAGCCGGCCTACAGGCAGGCCCATCCGCTTCGCGTAATAAGCGGCCAGGATATTGCCGAAGTTCCCGGTCGGGACCGCGAAATTGACAGGGTCGCCTTCTTTGATCTTACCCTGCCGGAGCAGTTCCGCGTAGGCATACACATAATAAACGATCTGGGGGACCAGGCGCCCGATATTGATGGAGTTGGCCGAAGAGAAGCAGAATCCCTTCTTATCCATCTCCGCCCGCAGCCCTTCATCGGTAAAAATCTGCTTGACGCTGGTCTGGGCATCGTCAAAGTTGCCCCAGATGCCGACGACTTTGGTGTTGGCTCCCTTCTGGGTGACCATCTGGCGTTCCTGGATGGTAGAGACGCCTTCACGGGGATAAAAAACCATGATCCGGGTGCCCGGGACATCGGCGAATCCGGCCAGGGCCGCTTTGCCGGTATCTCCGCTGGTGGCGGTCAGGATAACGATTTCCTTGTCCATACCGTTCTTCCGGGCCGCAGTGGTCAGCAGATAGGGAAGAATGGAAAGGGCCATATCCTTGAAAGCCAGTGTGGGACCATGGAAGAGCTCCATGTAATAGGCATGGGAGGTCTCATGCAGGGCTGTCATCGTGGGAATATCGAATTTGCTGTCATAGGCATGTTCAATACAATACCTGAGTTCCTCTTCCGTATAATCGGACAGGAGCAGTTTCATGACCTGATAGGCAGTCTCCCGGTAATCCATGGCGGCAAATTCCCCCATGGTATGGTCAAAGGCAGGGATATGATCGGGAACGAACAGTCCGCCGTCATCGGACAGGCCTTTCAGTACGGCCTGGGAGGCTTTGATGGGTGCCTGGTCAGATCTGGTGCTTTTATATAATACCTGCATAATAAATCCTTTCTGTGCTCTGTATTGTATGGGAATCCGGGCCGCTTATCCGGCTTCCAGAATGTGCCCGAAAACATAAGCGGCGTATTCCGACAGGAACTGCCTGTCCTTTTTATGCGCTTCGGTAAATTCAAAGAAATAATCCGGGTCTTTGTAACCGCGGCGGAAGAAAGGGGTCACAAAGAGTCCGCCCTCTCCGTCCTGCCACTGGGGCAGGAATACGCCGGGCTTCCTGGTATAACAGGTCTCCGCCCGGGCCTGGACACGGTGGTCCCTGTCCACATAGCCGGCGATGTATTTATGGATGGCCATATCCTCTTCGGGCAGATAGTAATAGTCTTTATAGTTGGCGTAGAAATACTTCATGACCTCATTATAAAGCGGCACTTTCAAAAGGCCCCTGTCTCCCTCGATCTTGACATGGCAGCCATCCAGCGAGGAATAAAGGGGGACCGGCACACGGGTGTCCAGTGAAAAATGAAGGAGCAGCTCTTCCGCCGGTTTCCCTTCCGTATCCCTGTAATAATTGGCCTGAGCTTTTCTGACACGGACCGTGGAGCGGGACAGGTACTGGTAGGACATGACCGGCAGGATGCCCGCGAGCCCTTCCAGATCCGCCTGGTTATGCAGGAGGATGGGATCCAGCAGTTCCTGGCAGGGATTGGCAATATACTGTTTATAGGTCCGGATCAGGTCTTTGCCGGACTGTTCTTCCGTCCTGCCCGTTGACAGGTAGGCTTCCAGGGTCTGCTGGCGGTAATCCGGCAGCCCCAGCAGGCGTTTGTAAGGACGGACTACCCCGTAAAGGTCCATGGACCGCATCTGATCCGGCAGCGGCTCCAGTCCGTTCAGAGTCAGCCGCCTCTGCAGAAAAGGAATGTCGAACCGGCTCCCGTTGTAATGGACCAGACAGCGGTACTCCGCCGCGAAGATGCGGAAGGAAGACAGGATCTGTTTCTCATCGATACCGGTATTATCGAACCACTGGATCATGTGCCATCCTTCGGGCTGATAATAGGCGCAGCCGATCAGATAGACATGATTGTTCTCCCTGGACAGGCCGGTGGTCTCTATATCTATAAAGAGCAGGTCCGAAGCCGGGCCGATCAGGGCCAGGGAGGCTTCATCGGGCACCTGTGTAAGAGGTCTTGAAATAATACGCATTACCGTCACTCTGTTTCATGCAAAAACTGTTTTGGGGCTCGCGCCCGGAACTTCAGACTTAAGTGTAGCATAAAGTCCGCTTCCGGAACAGTAAAATCCTGCCTGCCGCGGCCGGCACACCATAAAAATGGAGTCCCCTCAGGGACTCCACTTTCATTTTTATTTGCGGGTCAGGTTCAGATTACTCTTCGTCCTGATTCTGTGCGGCGTAAGCTTCGATATCAACGGAAACGACATCCGCGTTGTCTCTTGCTCTCTCTTCCGCTCTTCTGGCTCTCTCCTGCTCGATCAGAAGGGCCTTAACGCTCAGGCTGATCTTGTTGCTGTCTTCGTTGAAATCAACGATCTTGGCAGTTACTTCCTGGCCGGTCTTCAGAACGTCTGAAGGCTTCTCGATGTGCTCTCTGGCAATCTGGGATACATGCAGGAGAGCGTCGATGCCGGGCTCAAGCTCTACGAAAGCGCCGAAATCGGTCATTCTGGCGACCTTACCGGTCACAACAGTACCGACTGCGTACTTCTCAGCAGCGCCTGCCCAGGGGTTCTGCTCAGGGAACTTCAGGGACAGAGCGATCTTGGTGCCCTGGATATCCTTAATGAGGACTTTCAGCTTCTCGCCTACCTTGAAGACCTTCTTGGGGTTCTCAACACGGCCCCAGCTCATTTCGGAGATGTGGAGCAGGCCGTCCGCGCCGCCCAGATCTACGAACGCGCCGAAATCGGTGATGTTCTTAACGGTACCTTCTACAGTATCGCCGGGCTTGATGGTCTCAAAGAGCTTCTTCTGCATCTCGGCACGCTTAGCCAGCAGCAGCTGCTTGCGGTCGCCGATATATCTGCGTCTGTGAGGATTGTACTCAGTAATAACGAATTCGATTTCCTGATCAAGGTACTTATTCAGGTCTCTCTCGTATGTATCAGATACAAGGCTGGCAGGGATAAATACTCTGACTTCCTCTACGACAACACTGAGGCCGCCGGAAAGAACCTGAGTAACCTTCGCCTTGAGAACTTCCCTGTTGTTATAAGCTTCTTCAATTCTCTTGTTGCCGCGATCTGCAGCAAGTCTCTTGTAGGAAAGGACGACCTGTCCTTCACCGTCGTTGGTCTTCAGAACCTTAACTTCCAGCTTGTCGCCGATTTTAAGGACTTCTGTCAGGTCGACGGAGCTGTCATTTGTATATTCGCTTCTGCTCAGAACGCCATCGGATTTGCAGCCAATATTCAGAATGGCTTCATCCGGCTTAACATCAATGACGCTGCCTTCTACCGCTTCCCCCGTATGGATTGTCTTAAAAGATTCGTTTAACATTTGTTCAAAAGTCTGTTCTGACATTCTTTGAACACCTCCTCGATAATGTATTTTGGGGTAGATGCCCCTGCGGTGATCCCAATCAGCTGCTCGTTTCCATGGAGCCGCAGATCCAGATCAGCCTGTGTCTGAATAAAACAGGTATTGGGACACTTCGCTTTGCAGATCTCGTAGAGCTTCTGAGAATTCGAACTTGTCTTGCTTCCTATTACTATCATCCTGTCCGCACGGGCCGCCAGGGCCTCAGCTTCCCTCTGCCGCTCGTGTGTAGCATTACAGATAGTATTCACACAAGTTATATTGTATCGTTTTTTATTTAAAATAGCAACCAAATCTTCAAATTTATTTGCGTTGAAGGTAGTCTGGGAAACAACGCAGATTTCGGTCCCTTCGGGCGCGGAAAAGGCTTCCGCCTCTTCCGCAGAGGCGATCACGGTGACAGGACCGTCCGCCCAGCCTCGGATTCCGATGACTTCCGGGTGCCCTGCGGCGCCGATAATGATGATCCATTTGCCTGCCGCGCTCTGCTCCGCGACGATTTTATGGATCCTTTTGACAAAAGGACAGGTCGTATCTACATTGCGCAGACCGGTGGCCAGAAGCGCCTCTTCCGTCTCTTTGGACACCCCGTGGGCCCGGGTTATGATCGTACCGCTGTCCCCTGCGGGCAGGGTTTCTCCCGGCTGCAGGACGGTCACGCTCCTTTCCTCCAGGTCTCGGACGACCTCTTCGTTATGAACGACCGGCCCGTAGGTATAGATCTTCTGTCCGTCCGCCTTCTCTACCTCCTGATATACAGTGTCTACCGCTCTCTTTACGCCGAAACAGAAGCCGGCGTGCTCTGCTACTTCGATCCTCATGCTTTTCCTGTCTTCTCCCGGTAAATCTCCAGAATCCTGTCCGCCACTTCATCAATGGTCATATCGGAAGTATCCACCAGTACGGCGTCCTCCGCCTGCTTCAGGGGCGCGATCTCCCTGTGCATATCCCTGTAGTCACGGTCCCGGATCTCATTGAAAATGGTATCATAATCTGCCGGCTGTCCCTTGGCGGCCAGTTCATCAAAACGGCGTTTTGCCCTGACCTCCGCGCTGGCTGTCAGATAGATCTTGACCCTGGCGTCCGGCAGGACCACCGTGCCGATGTCCCGTCCGTCCATGACCACATCCGTCCTGGCTGCCAGCTGCCGCTGCAGTTCCATCAGTTTGGTTCTGACATCGGGATTGACACTGCTGCGGGAAGCCATATTCCCAACCTCCTCCCTGCGCAGAAAGGCGTTGACGTTCTCGCCGTTCAGGATCACCGCCTGCTCGCCGTCGATATATTCGATGGTAATATCGGCGCTTTGGCACTGACGGCTGATGGCGGCCGCATCTTCCGGATCGATCCCGTTCCGGATCATATGCAGGGCCATGGCCCTGTACATGGCACCGGTATCCACATAGATGGCGGATACTGCCTTTGCCACTTTCTTTGCTATGGTACTCTTGCCGGCGCCCGCCGGTCCGTCAATCGCAATATTATTTCTCATGAAAAACACCTTGTCTGCCGGTCCTGCCGGCCCCTCTCTTTTAAAATCCGGTTCCTCCGGGGACCCGGCCGGGCCGGGACAGGAGGAGCAGTCCGGGCCGCGGGCCAGACCCTTTGGGCCTCCCGCTGCCTGTGATGAAAAACAGGGCATTTGCCAATGCCCTGTTCATCTGCTTTCCTCATTATATTGTGTCAGGACCTGAAAGTCCAGCCCTTCCCGGCTGCCATACATCCGGATGATCCGGATGCCATACATCCGGATGGACCGGATGTTATACATCCGGATGATCCGGATGCCAGACTTGTGGTTCAGGCCCCGGGCGCCTGCAGGGAACCGTTATCCAGCGCGATCAGCTTGGAGATGATCTCCTCGCAGATCTGGGACGTGGTCTTGCCGTCGGTGGAAACTGTGATATCTGCCGCTTCCTGGTATCTCTCCCGCCGCTTCTCCATCAGTTTTTTGATGAAATCCACATTCATATTGTTGTTGAGCAGGGGACGCTCATCCGAATCCCGCACCCGCTCCAGGACGGTCTCCGGTTTGGCTGTCAGCAGGACCACACGGCCGTTCTTCTTCATCTGGTCCTTGTTATCGGGCCTGACAATGATCCCGCCGCCGCAGGAAACGATGGTCTGCTTCTGTTTCTGCAGTTCGATCAGGCAGTTGCTCTCCAGATTGCGGAAATAGGTCTCACCGTATTCATCAAAGATCTCCGATACAGACATGCCCTGTTTCTGTACGATCAGATCGTCCATTTCCACCCGGTTCATTTCCAGCTTCTCCTGCAGGGAGGCCGCGATGGTGGTCTTACCGGCACCCATAAAGCCGATCAGGAAGATATTATAATTAAACAGGGCTTTGGCCTGGATCCTGCGGCTGTTCTTCCAGATATACTTGAAAATATCCAGGATTTCCTCCTCAAATTCCGCAAATTCAGATCCTTCCAGTTTATTCAGCAGGGCCCGGGTCTGTTTCTGTTCCTGCTCCGGCTGCAGGATCGGAATCCCTGTTGCCTTTTTATAGCTGATGATCTCCTGAATGTGCTGCATACGTTCCGCGAGCGCACCTACAATGATGTCATCGCACGCTCTGATCTTTTCACGAATCTGTTCAAGCTGCTCCATCGTTTTTCTCCCGTTCTCTCTCTTTTGCAGTCCTTTGACTGCCCTGTGTTTTCTTTGAGGCTTATAATAACAGCAGGCATGGCAGAATGCAAGAAAAACTTTTGCGAATTAACGCTTTTATGCATTAAAGTTTAAAGGCATATGATAAAGGGGCCTGCAGCCCCTTTTATCAAAACAGATCTGCCTGCCTTCCCTTCCATGAACAGGCAGATCTGTTTCTGATCCTTCAGAATGTGGAGATAGGATACTCCCGCCTAGGGCGCATCATGATCTGCCGGCATCACGGAATGCCGCCGTCATTACATGCTTGCGTCGATCAGCTTCAGAACCGTATCCAGATCTTTGGCGTTCATCTGGCCGGGTGCGGAGACCTTGCCGACAGCGCCGAAGGTAGCGGCGGAACCAAAGACCTCACCGCAGAGGCGGCTGATCAGGCCGGTACCAGCCATGGACATGGTGATGATGGGACGATCCGCGTGATTTGTTGCCATCTCCTCTGTCGCGGCCAGAAGTGTCAGGACATCTTTCTTATTCTGCGGCATGACCGCGATCTTGGGGATATCCGCGCCCAGCTCCTGCATCTTGCAGAGTCTGCCGACGATATCATCCTTGTCGGGGGTCTTGAAGAAATCATGGTTGGAAGCTACGACCTTCACGCCGGCGGCATGGGCGCCCGCGATAATGTCTTTAACGATTTCATCGCCTGTAAATGCCTCCACGTCGACCATGTCAACAAGACCGGTCGCCGCCGCCTTCTTATTCAGCTCCGCGTAAGCATCCGCCTCAATGGCCTTCTCTCCGCCTTCCTTGGATGTACGGAATGTGAAAAGGATGGGCTTATCGCCAAGGGCCGGGCGGAGATCTTTCAGGACATCCTCTACCTGCGCGAAATCAAAAACGCCGTCGAACCAGTCGACACGCCACTCCACGATATCATATCTGACACCTGCGAAGGAAGCCGCTGCCGCGAGGATCTCTTCTTTTGTCTTGGCTACGATGGGAACGATGATCTTGGGAATGCCTTCACCGATCTTGACGCCGCGTACTTCTACAGTTTTGCTCATGGTAACACCTCCAATTATTAAGGATGCATGTACTACCGTACAGGCAGCCTTGAAAGGGCTGCCTGCGGGACAATTTTTATTCTTTTACAGCAATCACTCCGGCCGTTTCAGACCCGTCACTGCTCAGCTTTCTCTAAAAGCGTACCGTATCTGAGATTTACGAACAGGGCCAGGGCAACACCGATGGCAGTGATGACCAGGTTCATGATGATGACACTGGGGGCTGACATGGTAGAAGCTGCCTTCAGGATCGTATAGTTACAGATAGAGGAAGCGATCATGACCAGAGAGGTAATAGTACCCTTGATCTTGGGGAACAGGTCGTTGACCGTTGCGGTCGCCATCTGCAGGACACCGCCCGCGCCGGCATAACCGATCAGGAACGCGCCGATCTTACAGATCGCAGGTGTTCTGATCATATAGACAGCAATCAGGGTAGCGACGCAGATCCCGGGATAAATGACCAGGAACCTGACCTGTTTGAACTTTGTGATCAGGAAAGCGGTAATGATCAGAGCCGCGAAAGTACCTACGGAATAATAGGTCTGCATGATGGCCGCTTCTTCAGAGGGAACGCCCGCGATCTCCTTGGCGAAAGTCTGCGCGCAGTTCAGCCACAGCTGGAATGTAGCGGTGGATGTGAAACCGATGGCGATCAGAGCGATGGACTCAGCAGTCCAGTGGGCGTTCTTGATGTTCTGGAGCAGGGATTCCTTCTTGCCGCTCTCGGATGCTGCGGGCAGGGGCGCGAAAATGCAGAGCACGCCCAGAACCGCGATGGCAATACCGCCGGCATACAGCAGTCCGTTATAGCCAAAGGCGGAACCGACCGCAAGACCCAGGAAGAAGGGCATCAGCATCTGAGAGATGGAGATAAAGAACTTGATGCCCATAGTAGCGATACCGGTATACTTGTCGATGATCTCCGCTACCGCAGGATAGGTCGCGGTATCCAGGAAAGAGTTGGCAAGACCGCCCAGGATGGCAACGATACAGCCGATCCCGTAGGAAGGCGCCCATGCCAGGCCGAAGAAGAACAGGGCATAGGAAGCGCAGCCGATGATAACGGAAAGACGGCGGCCCAGCTTATCGGAAAGAGGTCCCGCGAAAGGCAGGGAAATCAGACGGCCCAGGCCCAGGTTGGCGGATACGGCAGTGATGATCGCTACATCAGCCAGTCCCCATCTTGAGACCAGCATCTCCTTGATGACCTGCTGTCCGAGGATGGAACAGCCGATACCATGGATGAAATAGTTCATATACAGAATTAGTGCCGCAGGTAAATATTTTGTTTTCATTCTCTATTTTTCCTTATTATTTTTTTTCGGTCAGGAAAAGGATTTCCTGCCCGTTCAGATTATACGGACAGGCACCGGACCCGGAAGGATCCGCTGTCTGCCGTCAGTTTCAAAACTCAGAATCTCATCCCCGGATCAAATGGATCAGTCACCGTATTTGATCCCCAGAACCTCCTTCATATGCTCGATCGGCATATCCTGTCCGGTCCACATCTTGAAGCCGGCAGCGCCCTGGAAGAGCATCATGCCGAAACCGTTCATGTTCTTGCAGCCGACTTCCTTGGCAATGCGGAGGAACTCGGTCTCTGCAGGCGCGTAGACCGTATCTGTGACGATCAGGTCAGGACGCAGATAGGACTTGTCGGGAAGCCATGTCTTGCCTTCCAGGGGCTTCATGCCCATGCCGGTCGCGTTGGCCAGCAGGTAGGAGGACTCGATCTCTCTGCGCAGCGCTTCATGGTCGGCCAGGTCATACATGGTCGCCTTGCAGCTGGTGTTCTCGTTGATCTTGCGGCAGGTCTCAACGCCTGTCTCATAGAATTTATCCTTGATGTTGAAGATGGAAATTTCCGCAACGCCGTCCAGAGCTGCCTGGATCTCGATCGCGGTAGCCGCGCCGCCGGCACCGACAACAGTCATTTTCTTGCCGATCACATCGATGTCATAATCCTTCAGAGACTGCATATAACCGATACCATCCGTGCAGTGGCCGATCAGGCGTCCGTTGTCATTTACGATGGTATTGACAGCGCCGATCAGTTTCGCCGCGGGTGAAAGCTCGTCCAGATACTGACCTACGACAGTCTTGTTGGGCATGGAAACATTGGAACCGACCAGCTTTAAAGCGCGCATGCCCTTGATCGCGTCCTCCAGGGTGCTGTTATCGACTTCAAATGCCAGATATGCCATATCAATTCCGAGATATGCAAAAGCCTCGTTGTGCATCGCGGGGGAACTGGAATGACGGATCGGGTATGCCATCAGTCCGACCAGCTCTGTGTGACCTGTTAATCTTTCTGCCATAGTGTACTCCCTTCTGTGTATAGCGGAATCATCGGATTCCTGTGGTGCTGTCACTGCCGCGTACACGCGGTCGACAGACAGCTCTGACAACCTGTTACTGCTTTTAACCCTTACTTCATTATAAATTGTCAATTATTTAACATCAATCGCACCTTTGCCGAAATTTAATACTTTTTATGTACTAATTCCATAATGAGATGCTTTATGTTATGATTTATTAAGGATGATTAAGGAGGTTTATCCGATATGATCACAATCAAACAGCTTGAATATTTTTATGAAGCCGCGCGGCTGGAACACTTCAACCAGGCGGCTGAAAAACTGGGCATCTCCGAGCCCTCGCTGAGCCGGGCCATCAACCAGCTGGAAGCCGAGATCGGACTGACCCTGTTCGAAAAAAGGGGCCGCGGCGTCATTCTGACCAAGCCCGGCCGTCTCTTTCTGTCCCACGCGGGCACCATCCTGCAGCAGGTCAGGAATTCCCAGGCCCGGATGCAGGAACTGGCCGACGGCGCCGGCCATATTGATATCGCTTATGTAGCCCCCCTTGCCCATTCCTATATTCCCCAGATGATCCGTCGGTTCCAGTGCCTGCCCGGCAATGAGAATGTGACCTTTAACTTTTACCAGGGACTGACCGACAGCAATCTGCAGGGACTGAAAACTGGAAAATATGA
The DNA here is from genome assembly GCA_902789735.1 of uncultured Lachnospiraceae bacterium. Lineage (GTDB taxonomy): Bacteria > Bacillota > Clostridia > Lachnospirales > Lachnospiraceae > CAG-791. The sequence goes on along the minus strand of CADAOZ010000001.1, from coordinate 171,247 downwards.
CCTTGTCTTTGGTTCCTTCTCCGGAAATGAGCCTACCGTCTGCTTTGTGCCCGTTCTGATCCAGGAAATGGTCGTGATCGTCCCCAAAAATCATCCTCTGGCTGCCAAGGACACCATCGACCTGCAGGATTTTGAAAAATATCCCCTGATCAGCTATGACCGGTCATCCGGCCTCGGGCAGGCTTCCCGGAAATTCTTCCGTGAGCACGATCTGCACCCCGCCATTATCTGCGAATCCCCCGACGAAAACGGGATCACCTCTTTTGTAGCGGAGAACATGGGGATCGGCCTGGTCGCGGACTGCGACGCCATCCATCGCGGCAGCATCCGGATCTGTCATCTGCCGGAACGGGTCCAGAAACATCATACCGTTTATATGGCTTTTATGAGCGGACGCTACCAGATGCCCGCGGTCCAGAGCCTGATCCGTTTTATCAGAGAGGACTCCGCGGCCATGCTGGCCGCAAAGAATCAATAGCCAATATCTATTGATTCTGTCTTAAAGACGCAATAGACATCAGAAGATTTTTACACTATTATTATATTGTAAATCATGAATTCACCTTTACTGCCTTTTGACCCTGAATAAGCAGTAGATCCGGCTTACGGATCACGATTGTGAGATTTTTATCGGAGGTTTTCATGAAAAGCAACTATCCTCATATTTTTGAGCCTTTTACTGTTCGCCGTATGACCATGCGCAACCGCATCGTTATGACACCTATGGGCACCAACTATGGTGAGCAGACCGGTGAAATGAGCTTTCTTCACATCCATTATTATGTCCAGAGAGCCAAAGGCGGCACCGGCCTTCTGATCGTCGAAAACGCGAGTGTAGATTCACCCGAAGGTTCCAACGGTACCACCCAGCTTCGTATTGACAAGGACAACTATATGCCCCGTCTCTACAAGCTCTGTGACGAAGTCCATAAGCACGGTGCCTGCATCGCGATCCAGATCAACCATGCCGGCGCTTCCGCCATGTCTTCCAGAACAGGCATGCAGCCCGTTTCCGCTTCCAATATTCCTTCCAAGGCAGGCGGCGAGATCCCGAGACCCCTGGAAAAGGAAGAGATCTATCGTATTGTCAAGAAATACGGTGAAGCGGCCAAGCGCGCCCAGGCCTGCGGTTTTGACGCGGTCGAGATCCACTGCGGCCATTCCTATCTGATCAGCCAGTTCCTTTCTCCCACCACCAATAAGAGAACCGATGAATTCGGCGGCTCCAGCGAGAACCGTGCCAGATTCGCCAAGCTGGTCATCGAGGAAGTCCGTAAACAGGTCGGACCTTTCTTCCCTATTTTTGTCCGTATCAGCGCTGATGAGTTCGTAGAAGGCGGCAATACTCTGGAAGATACCCTTGAGTATCTGCAGTATATCCAGGAAGAAGTCGATGTATTCGATGTTTCCGCCGGCCTGAACGCTTCCATCCAGTTCCAGATCGACGCCAACTATCTGCCTGACGGCTGGCGTTCCTACATGGCAAGAGCTGTCAAAGAGAAATATGGCAAACCCTGCATGACCATGGGCAACATCCGTGATCCCAAGCGCGCGGAAGAGATCCTGGCATCCGGCGACGCCGACCTGATCGGTATGGGCCGCGGCCTGATCGCCGATCCCGAATGGGTCAACAAGGTACGTTTCGGCCACGAAGACGACCTGCGCAAGTGCATCTCCTGTAACGTAGGCTGCGCGGGCCACCGGATCGGCCTCAACCGTCCCATCCGCTGCACAGTCAACCCTGCCGTCAACTCCGGCGAAGATTACTACAAGCGCAAAGTCACAAAGGCCTGCAACGTCGTCGTCATCGGCGCGGGTACCGCGGGTCTGGAAGCTGCCTGCACCGCTGCGGAAGTCGGCTGTACCGTCGTCCTGATCGAAAAGACCGGCAAGCTGGGCGGTCTGTCCGCGATCATTTCCGATATCCCGGACAAGCATCGTATGAAAGACTTCCCCAGATATCTGGAGCATCGCGCCAGAAAGCTCAAGAACCTCTTCATCCTGACCAATACCGACGCCAACGTAGATATGGTCAAGGCATTCAACCCCGACATCGTTGTCAATGCCACCGGTTCTTCTCCTACCCTGCCTCCGATCAAAGGCCTGCATGACCTGGTCGACAAGGAAGGCACCAATGTCAAGTCCGTTCTGGGCATGATCGACATGATCAACAAGGGCGGCTACGCGGACGATATGAGCGACAAGAAGGTCGCTGTTGTCGGCGGCGGCGCTGTCGGCCTGGATGTCATGGAATACTTCACCGAGCACGGCGCAGCGGTCACCATGATCGAGATGCTGCCCGCCATCGGCAACGGCCTGGATCCCGTAACCAAGTGTGATACCGCTGCCAAGATGGAGAAATACCATGTACGCCAGATGGTAAAGACCGCTCTGCAGGAAGTCCAGAACGATAAATTCATCGTCAAGAATCCCGAAGGCGAGATCGAGGAAGTACCTTTCGATTACGGCTTCATGTGCCTCGGCATGAGAGCAAAGACACCTCTGCTCCAGGCTCTGGAAGACACGTTCGGCGATACACAGACCGAAGTCCTCAACATCGGTGACTCCATGCGTGCCAGAAGGATTATTGAAGGTACCGAGGAAGGCAGAAACATCCTGCTGACAATTGACAAACTCGGTTTCTTTGACTGATCAGATTTTTACGGAAACAGCTTCGATCCGTCGATTCTTTTCCCTGGACTCATTCAGGCGGTCCGGCGGATCAGGCTTCCTTTCTGAAAATTAAATATCATTGCAAAAAGGCTCCCGGCCGCAACATGCAGCCGGGAGCCTTTTCCTGTGTATATATTATTTTGTATCGGTCTATTCCGCAGCGCTCAGGCCTGCCAGACGGCCTGTGCTCCAGGCGATCTGCAGGTTAAAGCCGCCGGTCCTGGCGTCCAGATCCAGGACTTCTCCGGCCATATAGAGGCCTTTGACAATTTTCGATTCCATGGTAGAAGGATCGATCTCCGCGGTCCTGACGCCGCCCCTTGTGATAATGGCTTCCCGGAAGCCTCTGGTCCCGGTGGCCGTCATGGGAATCCGCTTGATCAGGACGGCCAGTTCCCCGATGGCGTTCTTCCCGATCGTCTGCACCGGGCAGTCTTCTCCCAGGCCGGACAGCAGGGCCACCTCCTGGGCCAGTCTGGCGGGGAACAGGGACCGCAGGGCGTTGGAGAGTTTTTTCCCCGGCGCGGCGGCAAATTCCCGCTCCAGCCTCTCCTGCAGCTCCTGCAGGGGGATGGCCGGCTTCAGATCCAGCAGGACCCGGAATCCCCCGGGATATCTGTCGAAATCCATGTAGCAGGAAGCGGTCAGGATAATGGGGCCCGTAATCCCGAAATGGGTAAAGAGCATCTCCCCGAATTCCTGATGGACCGGCCTGCTTTTTTTCTTTCCGCGGCTTTTGCCGGCAGACTTTCCGGCAGTATGTCCGTCCTCTTCCCTCTCCGTTTCCAGGGGAAATACAGTGACCTCCACATTTTTCAGGGACAGGCCCTGCAGACGGATAGGCCACTCTTCTTTCACAGTGAGCGGTACCAGGGAAGGTGCCGGTTTTATCAGGCTGTGACCGGCCGCTGCCGCCATTTCATAGCCCTGGCCGGTGGAACCGGTAGCCGGGTAGGAACAGCCGCCGGTACAGAGGATGACTCTGTCGCACGGTACGGTACGGCCGTCTTTCCGCAGGACGCCTGTGACCCTGGCAGTCTGCCGGACCGGTCTCTTTTTCTTTTTGGCGGGACCGGCTTCCTCCGCCGCCGGATCCCCGGGCAGGGATTCTGTCACGATCCCGCTGACCTCGGTATTATACAGGATCCGGACCCCCATCTCCCGCAGATGATCTGTCAGTGTTCTGGTCACATCCGACGCGTGATCTGAAACCGGGAAAGCCCGTTTGCCTCTTTCGACCTTGATCCTGCAGCCCCGGCTTTCGAAATAGTCTATGACCGCCGAGGAATCAAAGGAATAGATGCTGCTGTATAGAAATTTGGGATTAGAGACCACATATTGGAAGAATTCTTCCGTATCACAGGTATTGGTCAGATTGCAGCGTCCCTTCCCGGTGATATAGATCTTCTTCCCCGCCTTCTCATTTTTCTCCATGACCGTAACCCGGCAGCCCTGTCCGGCCGCCGCCGCGGCTGCCATCAGGCCGGCCGCGCCTGCCCCGATGACCACGATATGCTTCTGTTCCTGTTTATTCTGTGTCATGGATCTGCTCCTTACTGCCTTTGTTTTCCGGCCGCGGCGGCCGGACTGCTTTATAGTATCCGGCTTTTTCGTCCCGGTCAAGTTCCGCGGCCAAAAAATACCACCGGACACGTTTCCGTGCCCGATGGCATTCATAAATCAGATTCGAAAAATCTTTACTCGATCGATTACTTGTTGTAGTTAACGATCTTTCCAAAGTCCTCGGTCAGAGCCGCGCCGCCGATCAGGCCGCCGTCGATGTCGGGCTGTGCGAAGATCTCAGGAGCGGAAGCGCCCTTGACGGAGCCGCCGTACTGGATGCGGATCTTCTCAGCAGTATCGGTATCATAGATCTCAGCGATCAGGTCACGGATGGCCTTGCAGACTTCCTGTGCCTGCTCGGTGGTAGCAACCTTGCCGGTGCCGATGGCCCAGATGGGCTCATAAGCGATGACCATGGTAGCAGCCTGCTCAGCAGGGATATCCTTGAGGTCGCTCTTCAGCTGCAGACGTACCCAGTCGATGGTCTGGCCAAGCTCTCTCTGCTCAAGAGACTCACCACAGCAAAGGATCGGGATCAGGCCATACTCGAATGCCTTTTTGACTTTGGCGTTCAGGAATGCGTCATCCTCTTTGTAGTACTCTCTTCTTTCGGAGTGGCCGATGATGACATACTTGACACCTGCGTCTGCCAGCATAGCGCCGGAGATCTCGCCGGTGAAAGCGCCTTTATCCTTGTCAGAGATGTTCTCTGCGCCTACTGCAACGTTGGAGCCCTTGACAGCCTCAACAACTGTTGTGATATCAACAGCGGGTACGCAGTAAACTACGTCAACATCATCATTCTTTACCAGGGGAGCAAGCATCTCAACGAGGGCCTTTGCCTCAGAGGGAGTCTTGTTCATTTTCCAGTTGCCGGCTACGATTTTTCTTCTTGCCATTTTTATCTTCTCCTTATAATCTCCCGGTCCCCCTGCAGGAACCGGGAGCCATTTGCTGCATCTGCTGATGTCTCAATTATTTCTCGTTTGCTGCTGCTACGCCGGGAAGCTCTTTGCCTTCCAGGAACTCCAGGGAAGCGCCGCCGCCGGTGGAGATGTGGCTCATCTTATCGCCATAACCCAGCTGGTTGACTGCTGCCGCGGAGTCGCCGCCGCCGATGATGGTGGTTGCGTCTGTCTCAGCCAGAGCTGCCGCTACGGCCTTGGTTCCTTTTGCAAGGATGGGGTTCTCAAATACGCCCATAGGTCCGTTCCAGACAACTGTCTTGGCATTCTTGACCGCGTCGCTGTAAAGCGCGATGGTCTTGGGACCGATATCCATGCCCATCTTGTCAGCGGGGATGGCGTCGGAATCCACCGTCCATACTTCGATCTCAGCATCGATCGGGTTCGGGAATTCTGCGGTGACAACAGTATCTACAGGAAGCAGGAGCTGTTTGCCCTTATCTGCAGCCTTCTTGATCATTTCCGCACAATAATCGATCTTGGTCTCATCTACCAGAGATTTGCCGATCTCATAGCCTTTGGCCTTCAGGAAGGTGTAAGCCATGCCGCCGCCGATGATCAGGGTATCGCACTTCTCAAGCAGATTGTTGATAACGTTCAGCTTGTCAGCTACCTTTGCGCCGCCCAGGATGGCAACGAAAGGACGAACGGGATTCTCAACCGCATTGCCCAGGAAGTCGATTTCCTTCTGCATCAGATAACCGACCACTGCTGTATCTACCAGCTGCGCAACACCGACGTTGGAGCAGTGTGCGCGGTGCGCAGTACCGAAAGCGTCATTTACGAAAACATCGCAAAGGGAAGCAAGATCCTTGGAGAAAGCTTCGCCGTTCTTTGTCTCTTCTTTTCTGTAACGGGTATTTTCAAGGAGAACAACATCGCCGTCCTTCATGGCAGCAACAGCCGCCCTGGCATTATCGCCAACAACGTTGTCATCAGCCGCGAAAACAACTTCCTGGCCCAGATACTCGGACAGTCTCTTTGCTACGGGAGCCAGAGACAGTTCGGGCTTCGGCTCACCCTTCGGCTTGCCCAGGTGGGAGCAAAGGATAACCTTGCCGCCGTCCGCGATCAGCTTCTTGATGGTGGGAAGAGCTGCTCTGATACGGTTGTCATCTGTGATCTTGCCGTCCTTCAGCGGAACGTTGAAGTCGCATCTGCAGAGAACGCGAAGTCCCTTTACGTTGATATCATCAACAGATTTTTTATTAAGTCCCATAATTGACCTCTTTTCTGCGCGGTAACGCCGCGCCGTAACATACTAATAACAGGATACTTGCGTACATGATAAAAAGGGTCCGGTCCTTATGACCGGACCCTCTTTTCAGGTCATCTTATTATTTCACTGATTCCGAATTACTTGTTGAGGAACTTTGCGAAATATTTGATTGTTCTGCACATGTTGGATGTGAAGGAGTTCTCGTTGTCATACCAGGAAACAACCTGAACCTCAGTCATGTCATCGCCAACAGGGTTAACCATGGTCTGGGTTGCATCGAACAGAGAACCATAGGTCATGCCAACGATATCCTTGGAAACGATGAGGTCTTCGTTGTAGCCGAAGGACTCGTTTGCTACGGATTTCATCTTAGCGTTGATCTCATCAACAGTAACCTTGCCTTCAACAACAGCGGTCAGGATGGTTGTGGAACCGGTGGATACGGGAACACGCTGTGCTGCGCCGATGAGCTTGCCGTTCAGTTCGGGAACTACCAGGCCGATTGCCTTAGCAGCGCCGGTGCTGTTGGGAACGATGTTCTCGGAAGCTGCACGGCTTCTTCTCTTGTCGCCCTTCCTCTGAGGTCCGTCAAGTACCATCTGGTCGCCGGTGAATGCGTGTACTGTGCACATGATACCGGACTTGATGGGAGCCAGCTCGTTCAGAGCCTTAGCCATAGGTGCGAGGCAGTTGGTTGTGCAGGATGCTGCAGAGATGATGTTGTCATCAGCTGTCAGGGTCTCATGGTTGGTGTTGAAAACGATGGTAGGAAGATCATTTCCTGAAGGAGCAGAAATGACAACCTTCTTAGCACCAGCATCGATATGAGCCTGAGCTTTAGCCTTGGAGGTATAGAAGCCTGTGCACTCCAGAACTACGTCGATGTCCAGCTCGCCCCAGGGAAGGTTCGCTGCGTTTGCTTCTTTGTAGATTTCGATCTCAGTGCCATCAACGATGATGGAATGATCTGTGGAAGAAACCAGATCCTTCTTGTCATAGGAACCCTGAGAAGAATCATACTTCAGAAGATATGCAAGCATATCAGGGGAGGTCAGATCGTTGATTGCAACGATTTCAAAACCTTCTGCCTGGAACATCTGTCTGAATGCAAGACGACCGATACGACCAAAACCATTAATTGCTACTCTTACTGCCATTTTGTTTTTCCTCCTAAATAAGTTAGAGTTATTATGTAACAAAGCGATAACCCCCGTTACTTGGTTATCGTAACTTGTTCATTGTGTTTATTGTACAGCAACGGCCCTATAAAATTCAAGTGCATAATGTAAATTATTAATAAAAAAAGCGCTGTTACGTAAAAACTTTTATTTATATTTGTAACATCCCGCCGATTTGTATAAAATACTTATTGCTGAAATGCACATATAGAAGTTTCCTTTTGTCAGCTTTCATCGGCAGTTTTCAGAATATTCAGGGAGGTCATCTATGGATCAGAATATCGTGAAAAAGCCCCGTTTTCTGCGGATCCTGTCGGATTTTCACATGCATTCGGATCATTCCGGCGACAGCGACACGCCCATGGAGGACCAGATCCGGGCCGCTCTTTCCCTGGGCCTGTCCTCCGTCTGTTTTACGGAACATCTGGACATGGACTGGCCTTATCAGAATACACCGGACCTGGCCCCGGATACCTTTGACCTGGATCTGGCTGCCTACCGGCAGGAATATCTGCGGCTGCGCGGCAAATACAGGGGCCGCCTGGATATTTTCTACGGGGTCGAACTGGGCCTGCAGCCTCATCTGGGAGACCGCCTGAAGGCTTTTGCGGCGGCCCATCCTGAATTCGATTTCATTCTGGGCTCCACCCACGTTTCCCGGCAGATGGACCCTTACTATTCCATTTTCTTTGAAGGCAGGACCGAGGAGGAGGCTTACCGGACTTATTTTATTGATTCTCTCCTCTCCCTGCGGGCTTTCCATCAGATCGACAGCTACGGCCATATGGACTATGTGGTCCGCTACGGTCCGAATCAGGACCGCTTCTACAGCTATGAGCGCTATCAGGACGTGATCGATCCGATCCTGGAGCTGCTGCTGGAGCACGATATCGCCCTGGAGGTCAACACGGCAGGACTTTCCAAAGGCCTGTCCCAGTGCAATCCCTGTACCGGGATCATCCGCCGCTACCGGCAGATGGGCGGCCGTAAGATCACCGTCGGCGCTGACGCCCACGCCCCGGCCGGTGTCGCCGCCGGCTTCGATACCGCTGCCGCCATCCTGACGGAAGCCGGCTTCGATACCTATTATACCTTCGAACACAGACAGGCCATCCCTCACCGGATCCTGTAAAGCGTTCAGCAGGCCGCCAGGGCGTCAGACCATATATTCCGGCTTTACTTTGGCGTCATATTCCTCTCCGGTCATGAAGCCCATGGCCAGAACCGCCTCTTTCAGGGTGGTATTCTCCGCAAAAGCCTTATGGGCTGCCGCGGCCGCGTTCTCATAGCCGATCTCCGGCGACAGGCAGGTGACCAGCATCAGGGACCTGCCCAGATTCTCCGCCATCCGGTCCGGATTGGCTTTCAGCCCCCGGATACAGTTCTTCTCAAAGGAGGCCATGCCGTCGCCCAGCAGGCGGACCGACTGGATCATATTGTAGGCCAGGACCGGCATGAATACGTTGAGCTGGAAATTGCCCTGGGAAGCGCCGAAGCCGATGGCCGCATCATTTCCCATGACCTGGACGGCGATCATTGTAATCGCTTCGCACTGGGTGGGATTGACTTTGCCGGGCATGATGGAACTGCCGGGCTCATTCTCAGGAATGCTGATCTCTCCGATCCCGCACCGGGGTCCGGAAGCCAGCCAGCGTACGTCATTGGCGATCTTCATCAGATTGGCCGCCAGGGCCTTCAGGGCGCCGCTGGTAAATACATAGGCGTCTTTGGAGGTCAGGGCGTGGAACTTATTGGAAGAGGCCCGGAAGCGTTCTCCTGTCAGGGCCGAGATCTTCTCCGCGCAGAGCCTGTCGAAGCCGGCCGGACAGTTCAGGCCTGTACCCACCGCCGTACCGCCGATGGCCAGGTCCCGCAGATGGTCCGCGGCCTGCTCCAGCATGCGTCGGTTCTCCTCCAGCATGGCCCTCCAGCCGCTGATTTCCTGGGAAAAGCGCAGGGGGACCGCGTCCTGCAGGTGGGTGCGGCCGATCTTGATGATGTCCGTATTCTCCTGTTCCAGACGCCGCAGGGTATCCGTCAGGCGGTCCAGGGAAGGATAGATATACTCCCGGATGGCCAGGACAGCCGCCACATTCATGGCAGTCGGGAAGGTGTCATTGGAGCTCTGGGACATATTGACATGGTCATTGGGATGAATCTTCAGCCCCAGATGATTCCGGGCGGCGATATGGGCAATGACCTCATTCACATTCATATTGCTCTGGGTGCCGCTGCCGGTCTGCCAGACCTTCAGGGGGAATTCATGGGGATAACAGCCCTCCAGGATAGCGGCGCAGGCTTCTGTAACAGCCTCTCCGGTCTCCCGGTCCAGTCTGCCCAGCTCCATATTGGAGGCGGCGCAGGCGGATTTCAGGACCGCGAACGCCCTTATGACCTCCTCCGGTATGGTCTCGGTCCCGATGGCAAAGTTCTCCAGGCTTCGCTGGGTCTGGGCGCCCCAGAAATGGTCAGCAGGCACCTTTACCTCGCCCATAGTATCATGCTCAATTCTGTATTCCATGCTTCTGTCCTTTCTGTATCTGATCTGTCCGTCCCGTCATTGTCAGGCCGGCTCTTCCGGCAGGTCTCCGCCGGAAGCGGAACCCTTCTCTGTGCCGGCGGCCGCTGCCGGAAGGAGCGTTTCCCCGTTCTCCGCGGGCCGGTCTGCACCGGCGGACGCGGTGCCTTCCCCGGCTGCGCCTGCTTCTTCCGCCCTGTCCGCTGCCGGAGCGGCAGTCTCTTTATTCCGTGACGCTGTATGCTCCGCCCGGAATTTATGGTAAGCCTCCAGCTCCTGTTCATTCATCTCCTGGGGGAAGCGGACCTTGAGCTGGCTCCGGATATGGTCCGTCATATGCAGGATCGAAATGATCTGTTCATGATCCATTTCTTCCACTTCAATCCGCTTGTCCCGGATCGCCCTGGCGCAGGCCCGGACCTCATATTCATAGCCGGTCCGCTGCCCTGGCCTTTTATAGGAAGCGATCTTGTTATGATCACTGTCCAGGACCGTCAGGCTTTCAAAATTATTGACATTTTCGATCACGATGCAGCCTTTGGTGCCGCTGATCACGGCCCTTCTGTCAGAAACGCCCACCATGGAGACTGCCAGCTGGGCGATCCTGCCGCTGCTGTAGCGCAGGGTGATGCTCTCCTGCTCATCCAGCTGCAGCGCAGTATAAGTACAGTGGGCGTTGATTCTGCTGATATCATCGCCAAAGACCATGGAAGCGAAATTCAGCAGATAGATTCCGATATCCAGCAGGGCGCCTCCGCCCAGATCCGGATCCAGCATTCTTCTGACCCGTCCCACATTGTAGCCGAGGCCTGCCGTCAGCATCACCGGTTCGCCGATGATACCGGACCGCAGGGTCTCCAGGATCTGGCCGGCAAAAGGCAGAAAACGTATCCACATGGCTTCCGCGGCGAATACATTCTTTTCATGGGCCAGCGCCAGCAGTTCCTCCGCCATGGGCGCGTTCAGGCAGAAAGGCTTCTCGCAAAGGACCGGCCGGCCATATTCGATGCACATTTTGACCTGCTCATAATGCTCCGAATGGGGCGTCGCGATGTAGACCAGGTCCACCTTACGGTCTTCCAGCAGCTCCTGCAGGGATCCGTAGGCCTTCTTAAAGCCGTATTTCCGGGCAAATTCATATGCCCTGTCCGTACTTCTGGAACATACCGCGTAAGGTCTGACCTCCGAAACGTAACGGATGGTCTCCGCCATTTTACCTGCCATATAGCCGGTACCGACGACCGCCATATTTAATTTACCGAATCCCAACATGATCATATCCTCCGGTCCTGGAATCCCGCCGTCCTCCGGGCGCAGACCGGCGGATCGGCTCTTTTTTGAACACAGCACTGGAAATGTCCGTGCATATAAACAAATAAGGCAGTGCTCTGTAAGCACTGCCTGCGTAGTACACCCGACAGGAATCGAACCTGCATTAAAGGCGTCGGAGGCCTTCGTTCTATCCATTAGACTACGGGTGCTTATCTGCTGTCTCTGAACAGCAAAAATATATTACCACAAGAGCTCCTGCTTGTCCAGTATGGAATTTTGGACAGAGCCCTGCCTGACGGCTTTCCGACAGGCAGGGCCGGCCTGACAGTTTCAGACGATCCTGAACTGCTTTTCCTCCGGATCATAATAATATACATTATCGCTGAGGATCATATCCTCGGGCACTTCGCAGCGGTTGACCTCCTGCACCATCCTGCGCAGGGCGTCAGGCTCCCCGGCCGCTTCCGGGATCAGGATGACTTCATGGACCGAACTGGGCAGGATATAAAATCCGCCGCCCAGGTAATCGGTGATCTTTTCCAGAAGCCCGGGATAAAAAAGAGCCGAAGCTCCGTATGTCTGGCTTTTGTTGGTCAGGATATACATATCCACGGCGTTTTCCGGATCATCAATGATCTCCTCCACCTCTTCCGGACAGTCCCCGATCATATTGCGTATGTTGCTGACCACCGGTTCCAGAAGGACAGGGGCCGACTGCCGGGCCTGCGCAAAGAGCTCCTCTGCCGAAATGCCCCAGAGCCCGCTCAGCTCGCTGGTGATGACCGCGACGCCGCCGGTAATACCGGCTTCTTTCAGGACAAATATAAATACGACCGCCAGATCCTCATAGCGGATATAAGGCACCCGCTGCAGCAGTTCCGGGTTTCTTTCATAGCCCAGGACCTTCATGCCGATCATTTTACGGACGCTTTCCCAGTCTTCCGGAGCAAATTCAAATTCCCGGACATCGTCGAGACTGTTGACACAGATCTTCAGCATGGCATCGGCCGTCTCCCCGACAGACATGCCGTCCTTATACAGGTCATAGAAATTCTCCATATAGAGGGTGGGGGCTATATGGCTCTCATTCCTGCGCAGCAGGCAGCCGTGCAGGCGGATATCGTTATTCTTGGTGATCGTCTGGAAAGAGATCTCCATCCCGACAGGACACCGGACCAGGAGCTCCTCCCGCAGGCTTCCATAGAAGGCTTCTCTGGATAACTGATCATTTTCTTGTTTCATCAAAATGTAATTCCTCCAAATAAAAATCCAAATAAAAAAAGACAATGAGCCGCAAAACCCATTGTCTTTCTTTCATTCAGAAATTACCGGTCTGTATCCGTCCCGGCTTATACTCTGGAGAGATATTCGCCTGATCTGGTATCGATCTTGATCTTGTCGCCGATATTGACAAACAGAGGAACATTGACCTGTGCGCCTGTCTCAACAATAGCAGGTTTGGTCGCGCCGGTCGCTGTGTTGCCCTTGAAGCCGGGCTCGGTCTCTGTGACCTCGAGTTCTACGAACATAGGAGGCTCAATAGCGAAAGGATTGTTGTTATAGGACTGGATCTTAACGATATCGTTCTCTTTGACGAACTTCATGCCGTCACCGATAATGTCCTTGCCCAGCGTGATCTGGTCATAGGTCTCATTATCCATGAAGGTATACAGGTCGCCATCCGCGTACAGATAGCAGTATTCTTTCCTGTCGATCCTGGCCTGCGGGAATTTCTCGGTGGGACGGAAAGTGGTCTCTGTAACGCCGCCATTGATGATATCTTTAAGTTTGGTTCTTACAAACGCCGCGCCTTTGCCGGGCTTAACATGCTGGAATTCAACGATCTCCAGAACAGAACCATCCTTTTCGATTGTAATGCCATTTCTGAAATCACTGGCTGAAATCATATCATAATACCTCCTGATAATATCGCGTAAAATACTTAATAATTTTACAATGCCTGACCGTATTTTTCAACCCTTTTCAGTGAATTGCACGAAAGGCCGCAGAAGGGCCCGCTCCGGTCAGCAGGGTCTGCCCCGTCAGCTCAGGACTTTGCGCAGTTCCTCCATAAAGGTCTCCACGTCCTTGAACTCCCGGTAGACGGACGCAAAGCGCACATAGGCGACCGGATCCAGGTCATGGACTTTGCGCATGACCATTTCCCCGATATCCTTGCTGGGGATCTCTTTTTCGGTCCGTTCATAGATCTCCGCTTCGATCTCATCCACGGTCCTGCGGATCTGGTTCATGCTGACCGGACGTTTGTGGCAGGCCCGCAGAATGCCGCTCTCGATCTTACTGCGGTCATAGGTCTCCCGGTTATTGTCTTTTTTGATGACGACCATGGGAATGGTCTCAATCTTTTCATAGGTGGTAAAGCGCCTGCTGCAGCCGTCGCAGACCCTGCGCCTCCGGATGGAATTATCTTCTTCGACCGGCCGTGAATCAATCACTCTGGTATTTTCACCGCCGCAATAGGGACACCTCATGTCTGCCTCCTCTTCTTCCCGTCCGCAGATCAGTCTGCTTGCCGGATCATTCTCATTCTGTACCGTTTTATTTCACGGCCCTATGCATCCGTACCGTTCCATACGCCTGTCCGCTGCGTATCCGGACAGTCTGCATGCGCAGCCGGCCTCTGATTATCATAGTATCCGAACCGGCAGGCCGGGAAAAGCTTTTTTTCAGGGCAGGCGCCCGTTACAGCAGGCCCATGGCATCAAAGCCGCCTTCCCGGAAGGCCTCCCCGGCCGCCGCCGTATTGGCAAGGTAGCGGATGACATCCACCGGATAGGAACCCACCGCGGTTTCCCCGGTGACCATGACGCCGGAAGCGCCGTCGGCCACGGTATTGAAGATATCCGACACCTCGGCCCTGGTCGGTACCGCGCTGCTGGTCATGGTAAAGAGCATCTGGGTCGCCACCATGAAAGGAATTCCGGCCTCCAGGCACTGGCGGCTGATTTCCTTCTGGGCGGCAGGCAGTTTCCACAGATCCATATCATTACCCAGGTCGCCTCTGGCGATGCAGACCGAATCCGCCTCTTTCAGAAGCTCAGGCAGCCGGCCCAGGCCCTGCCGGTTCTCGATCTTGGCGACCAGCTCCAGGCAGGCCGCCCCGTTCTCCTGCAGCGCCTGCCGTACTTCAATCAGATCCTGCCGGCTCCTGACAAAAGGCTGCATGATCCCTGTGATACCGAATTCCGCCGCGTCCCGTATATTACTAAGATCCGCCTCTGTCATGGTAGGGGGACAGATACCGGCCCCGTGGACAGCGATGCTCTTGCGGCTCTGCAGCAGTCCGCCGCGCAGGACCTCCGCTTCCGCCCTGCTGCCGTCCCCTGACACGATGACCGCAAGGATCCGGCCGTCATCCAGCAGGACTTCCCGGCCGGGCGTCAGGGCCTCCAGTACGATGGAAGGCAGCGGGATCAGCCCGGTCCCTTCTTTCCCGAAAGTCACCCTTTCTCCTTCGGTCATTTCGACCGGCTGCGCCATAACTCCGATCCGCAGTTCCGGTCCCTGCATGTCCATCAGGATTTTAGGGCGGACGCAGGCCCGTCGGGCCGCCTCGTGGATCATGGAGATTCTGTCGCCGCTGGCCCGCAGGCCTGCGTGGGATAAATTAATGCGGATACCGGTCATGCCGGCCCCGAACATCTGCGTCAGTGTCTCCACACTGGCGCAGGAAGGCCCCAGTGTACCGTAAATATCTGTCATGACGTTTCTTTCCCTTTCACTGAGGAATCTCTGCGCAGCGGTATGCCCGCAGCATGGCTGCCGGCCTCTTATTCCTCTTCAATGCCCATGGCCTCGTTGGAAATATCGATCCGGAGGGCGCCCAGACCATCATAGGTATTAAATTCTACGGAATCCACGACTCTGTGGGCATCCGTATCATAAACGACAAAGTTCAGGCCGATCCGCTGGACCGCATACTCTACGCCGTCGATCTTGACGGAACAGGTCAGATATCTGCCGGCTCCGCCGCCCGCGCCGGACAGACCGCCCTGGGAAAGGATACTGTAGGAGACCCCGTCCGACATTGTGCCGCTGTCACCGATCTCCTCCATACTCAGATCCTCAATGATCTCCTGCGGGGTAATGATGCCGTAGTAGCTCCATCTGTAATGGCCCTCCAGGTTCCGGCTCAGGCCCAGATTATGAAGCCCCGTCATGATATTCTCATCCAGCATCCTGGTACCGTCATCCCGGATGGTGACAAATATTGTATACTGACGGTTCTGGGACAGCTTGTACAGATATTTATAAATATTGTTGGTCTTCAGCGTCAGGTCGCCGGTCATCTCCGCCGCTTCATAGCGGATACCGGACTTGCCGACGATATACACCCGCAGCTCGGCGTTCTTGAAGTTCAGGTCTTTCAGATCAATGGAGCCTCTGTAAACGCCTTCTTCCGCTTCATGGAGTTCTGTCGTTGTGATCCTGTCGGGATGCTGGAAGTCCCAGGCGTCGATCTCCACGCTTTTGATCTTCTCAAACACATTGTCAATATTGTTGACGGCGACCGCGCAGGACTCAGCCTCATCATCGATCTCCGCGATGGCCAGAGATGCGGAAGGCGACAGACCCTGGGCATCCGCCAGTTCCTCACTGTAAAGGTCCAGATCCGCCAGTTTGTCCATGAACTCCGATTTCCGGCTCATCTCATCCGACAGTTCCTCATAGCCGTACTGCTCCATCAGGGTGTCTTCCGCTGAAAAGAGGTTTGTTCCCAGTCCCAGACGGTCACCCTCGATCTGACATCCCATGGCAGCCAGGGTCGTCGGGAAGCAGTCCAGGGTGCTGTAGCTGCGTTTGCGGTCCGGATCCGCCGGTTCCGCGGCCGGGTTGATCCATACATTAAAGGTCCTTCTGTCGTAGTTCTCACCGACATTCTGACAGAAGTCCGTATCCATGGTCAGGTGGTCCCCCGCAATAATGATGGTGGTATCCTCATAGAAATCCTGTTCCTTGACCCAGTTGACGAAATCCGCCACCTGTCTGCTGGAACAGGCCATGACATTGGCGTACTGGTTGCCCCGGAAGCTGTCCGTGCACAGATCGCAGTAATAGCCGTCTTCAAAATGGGTATCGACCGTCAGCATGGTAAAATTGAAAGGCTTGTCCTGGGCGGCCAGATCCACCAGCCTGTCTTTGGCATAGGAGAACAGCTTTGCATCCTCATATCCCCAGAACACATAATAATTCTCCGGGATCAGTCCCTGTTCAATGGCCCATTCATAATCATCGATCTCGTAGTCCCCGTGCTGGCTAAAATACAGCCGTCTGCCGCCGAAGGTGGCGTTGGAACCCAGCATGAAGACCTGGTTATAGCCTTCCTTTTTCAGGATATCCCCCAGGGACGTCACGCCGGAAAAGAAGGAATCCTGTGTATTCATTTTGTTAAAGGATCCTCTGGCGTCTGTAAAAGTATCCGACAGGTCCACCTTCAGGGGCAGTCCTGTCGTCTGGGTGAACATGGCTGCCATGGTATAAGTGGATCCGGGCAGGACATCCGCCCCGTTCAAAAGGGGATCAGAGCCTGAAAAGTCCTCATTGGCCTCGCCCAGGGCGGTCAGTTCCGGAATCACATTCCGGTTAAAGGCGCCTCCGTTCATGGCGTCGGAATAGGTCATTTCCATGGACTCCAGATAAATATAGATCACGTTCCTTTTCTTTTCCGGGAAGGTAATGCTTACTTTGGCGGGATCCGCGTAGTGGTCCTCAATAAAGGAGGAAGCGTTGAGTTCATTGGAAATATAAGTTCCCATGTCCAGCCGGTTCCATGAAAAGATCATGGTCAGGACAATCATCAGGGCGCCGCAGACCGCGCCCAGCCGGACCAGGTATTTCCGGACCCGTCTGCGCTTTCTGTACATCAGGAGGGCGGCGGTATAGAAAAGACCGGCCAGTCCCGCAGGTATGACGCAGTTGACAATACCGGAGGCGATCATATCACCGCCGGTTCCTTCTATGGGCGCGTTTATGTGATAGATAACTTCGTCCATCTTCAGACCGTTCCAGGTGGCAAAGACCCACCTGGCCAGGGCTACGAGCAGAACTCCGGACACAACAAGAAGGATCGAAAACAGCATTCCGATCCAAATAAGTATACGGGGGGTCTTTTTCTTCCTGCGGGCTTTGGCCGCAGGCCGGCTCTTCTTCTCTTTTTGTTCTGCTGAAGCGGTCTTTTGTGTTTCTCTGCTTGCTTCAGAATTTTTCAATTGTAGGTTTCCTTTTCAAATTGATCTTTTTCATCCTCCGATCGCACAGTCATGTGCGAATCATATGCATTATAGAAAGATTTATGAAAAAAATCCAGTCATAAACGTACTTTATAGAATTTTCATAACTGAGTCCCTTTTTTGGGCCTTTTTTCCTCCGCAACAAAATCTTGCAATCTTTTTCGGAATCTACTA
Organism: uncultured Lachnospiraceae bacterium; assembly: GCA_902789735.1. GTDB lineage: Bacteria > Bacillota > Clostridia > Lachnospirales > Lachnospiraceae > CAG-791. Next base: position 153,434 of record CADAOZ010000001.1, on the reverse strand, counting down.
TAATAAGCCCTGCAGATGCAGGTATAGTACATCGGTAGTATGCCAGCTTCCCAAGCTGGAGAGACGGGTTCGATTCCCGCTACCTGCTCGATCAAGTGCTGTGAATGGCTTAAGACCGCCATTTGCAGCACTTTTTTTGTGAACCGGGAAGTCTGACGCCCGGTCCATTTTTGAACCGGGAAGTCTGACGCCCGGTTCATTTCTCCCCTGCAAAAACCCCGGAACAGACGCTCCGGGGTTTTTTGCTCATTCACTGTTTTCGGAATCATACGCCGCGCGCAGCCGGTACGACAGCGGACAGGACTGTAACGGAAATCCTCTCCGGCGCGGCCTCCGGTCAGCGGTTGTAGCTCTTTCTGTATTCCGCCACTTCCTCCAGGGTCGGCATGACGCCCAGGGCGCCTCTTCTGGTGGTGACCAGGGACGCGCCGGCATTGGCGAAGGTCAGCAGCTCATGCAGATATTCCTCCGTGAAGCTTTCGATGCCGCCGTTGTCCAGGACTTTGATCAGGGCGCTGGCGCAGAAGGTATCGCCGGCACCGGTGGTCTCGATGGTCTTGGGGTTGGAGAAGCCTTCCTCATATGCCTCGATGCCGTTAAAATAGGCTTTGCTGCCGTCCGGTCCGAATGTAGCGAATACCAGCGGGATCTTATACTCGTCGATGATCATTTTGATGCCCTTGTCCAGATCGGTCTCGCCGGTCATGAACTCGATCTCGTTATCGGAGATCTTGAGGATGTCGCATCTCTCCAGGCCATAACGGATCTTTTCCTTTGCCTTTTCCTCGGAGCTCCAGAGCGGAGGACGCAGGTTGGGGTCGAAGGAAATCAGGCAGCCTGCCTCTTTGGCGATCTTCAGGGCCAGCTGGGTCGCGGAATCAGCGGGTTCATCTGTCATGGACAGGGTGCCCAGATGGAAGATCTTCGCCTTTTCGATCAGATCGCGGTGCGCTTCGATCTCATCGCAGTTGATATTGATATCCGCGCCGGGCTTACGATAGAAGGAGAAATCCCTGTCGCCGTTGGGCAGCTTCTCAACGAAAGCCAGCGTGGTATGGACTTCATTGTCCAGTTCAAGGCCGGACATATCAATATTCTGGGCCTCCGTCCTCTTCTTCAGCATACGGCCGAACATGTCATTGCCGACCTTGCCGATGAAAGCCGCCTTCTTGCCGCTCTTGGCGATCATGGCCAGGACGTTGCAGGGAGCGCCGCCGGGGTTTGCCTCCAGAAGAGGATTGCCCTGGTCGCTCAGGCCGTTATCCGTAAAGTCGATCAGAAGTTCTCCGAGCGCGGTAACATCAATGGTTTTCTCAATGCTCATTTGTTGTAAACCCACCTTTCTTTTTGCTGTATGCTGCCGGCCGAAAACAAATAGTACCCAAGCGCCGGCGGCAGACCTTCAGTTATTAACATTATAGGTTTTTTCGTCCGCTTTTACCATAAAAAGTAACAAAATATCAGATTGGTTTTCAAATCCCGTCCAAATCAGTTCTTAAAGCTGTGGATCGGGGCCGGGATCCGTCCTTTCCGGGTGATGAACTCCTCACAGGAGAAAGGATTGACCGGCATGACCGGGGCATGGCCCAGAAGGCCGCCGAATTCCACTGTATCCCCCACATCCTTGCCGATGACGGGAATCAGGCGGACCGCCGTTGTTTTGCCGTTGATCATACCGATGGCCATCTCGTCGGCGATGATGCCTGAGATGGTGGCCGCCGAAGTCCTGCCGGGAACGGCGATCATGTCCAGACCGACCGAACATACACAGGTCATGGCCTCCAGCTTTTCCAGGGTCAGGGCACCGGCTGTGACGGCGTCGATCATTCCCTGGTCCTCACTGACGGGAATGAAGGCACCGGACAGGCCGCCCACATAGGAGGAGGCCATTACGCCGCCCTTTTTGACCTGGTCATTGAGCAGAGCCAGGGCTGCGGTCGTGCCGGGGGCACCGGCATGCTCCAGGCCCATCTCGCAGAGGATATCCGCCACACTGTCGCCGATGGCCGGCGTAGGAGCCAGGGAAAGATCTATGATGCCAAAAGGCACATGCAGCCTTTCGGACGCTTCTCTGGCCACCAGCTGGCCGACTCTGGTCACTTTGAAGGCCGTCTTTTTGACCGTCTCACAAAGGACTTCAAAACTGCTGCCATGGACAGACTCAAGGGCTTTCTTGACAACGCCGGGGCCGCTGACGCCGATATTCAGGATCCGGTCTGCTTCCGTCACCCCGTGGAAGGCGCCTGCCATAAAGGGATTGTCATCCGGCGCGTTGCAGAAGACGACCAGCTTGGCGCAGCCCAGGGAATCCCGGTCGGCCGTCTTCTCGGCGGTCCTGCGGACGATCCGTCCCATCAGGCGGACCGCGTCCATATCAATACCGGTCCGGGTGGAGCCCACATTGACCGAGGAGCATACCAGCTCCGTACAGGCAAGGGCGTCCGGGATCGACTCGATCAGCAGCTTGTCCGAGGGCGTCATGCCCTTGGAGACCAGTGCTGAATAACCGCCCAGAAAATTGACGCCCACGTCCCTGGCTGCTTTGTCAAGGATCCTGGCGATCTCCACATAATCAGAGGTATAGTGGCAGGCGCTGGCCCCGACCAGGGAGATGGGCGTTACCGATATTCTTTTGTTTACGATCGGAATGCCATACTCGCCGGAGATGTCATTGCCCGTCTTTACAAGGTCTTTGGCGCTTTCGTAAATCTTCTCGTAAATATTCTTTTTCAGCCGGGCCAGATCCGTATCGATACAGTCCAGCAGGCTGATGCCCATGGTGATGGTCCTGACATCGAGATTTTCCTTCTCGATCATCATATTTGTTTCACTGACTTCAGAAATATTGATCATGTTGCTGTCCTCGTGTCCTCTTTCTGTTCAGAACGCTGTCCGCCGGTTCAGATCCTGTGCATCAGGTTGAAGATCTCTTCCTTCTGGATCTTGATCTGCACGCCGATCTTCTCCTGACCGAGGGCCGCCAGTTCATCGGAAAGAACGCCGAAAGGCTTTTCCAGGGTCGTGATATCAACGATCATCATCATGTTGAAATATCCGGAAACGATGGTCTGTGAAATGTCCAGGATATTGATTCTGTTGTCCGCCAGATAGTTGCATACGCCCGCGATAATGCCGATCGTATCTTTCCCTACTACGGTGATAATTGCTCTTTCCATTTTTTACCTGCTTTCTTAATTTCATGGATCTGAATTCCCAGATCTTTGGATACTTCATTGGTGATCAGACACGGTATCTGCCGGCAGTCAGAACTCGATCAGGGCAGACGCTTTCTGCCGGTCAGCTACCCGGATCGGCAGCTCCTCAGCCCGGTAGCGGTCCTGATGAAAGCCCAGTTCCAGCCTGACCGTCTCATAGGCCAGCTCCGGCAGATTGTTCTCCTTGCTCAGATGTCCCAGGAAGACCGCTTTCATGTGATCATTGAGGATCCTGGACAGGAGCTCTCCGCTGCTGGTATTGGACAGGTGGCCTCTGGCGCCCAGGATCCGCTGCTTGAGGGGCCAGGGATAAGGGCCCACCTCCAGCATCCGTACATCATGGTTGGCTTCCAGCAGGACCACATCCGAGTCCTTCAGGCACTCCACCGTATAATCCGTATAGAGGCCCAGGTCTGTGCACACACAGGCCTTTTTGCGTCCGTAACGGACCCGGTAGCCCACCGGTTCCGCCGCGTCGTGGGAGATGCGCATGGGCTCGACCGTCAGATCCCCTACGGTAAAGCGGCAGTCGCTCTGCACCGGGATGAAACGGGCCGGATCTATCTCCGCGCATTTGGCGCTGCGCAGGAGGGCCCGGATCGTCCCCTGTGTGGCATAGACCGGCGCTTCTGTTTTTTTACAGATCATGGGCAGGCCGGCGATATGATCCGAATGTTCATGGGTTATGAAAATACCGTCGATATCACGCAGGTCCAGATCCAGCTTCTTCAGGGCCTCCATGGTCCTCTTGCGGCTGATGCCCACATCCACCAGGACATGGGTCGTATCTGTCCCCATATATATACAGTTGCCGCTGCTTCCGCTGGCAATACTCTGAAATCTCATAAACGGAAAAATCCTACCTTATTATAATTTTTTTGTAACCGCGGCCGGGTGACCGGCATGATCATCCCAGCGACGCGATCGCCTGATCGATCCTCCATGCAGTATCCGAAAAATTGCCGCTGTTGTCAATGACTGTATCGCAGTTTTCCCGGAAGAGGGCGTCGGAGAGCTGGGAAGCCATGATACGGTCTGTCTTCGCATCGTCATAGCCCCTGGTCTCCCGCAGCCGCTGCCTGCGGACTGCTTCGTCCGCGTAAATATACCACATACTGTCGACGACTTCCGTAAATCCGGTCTCGATCAGCAGGGCCGCTTCCAGAAAGAAATAGTCGATTCTTCCGGCTTCTCTTTCCTGGGCGATGGCGTCCATGACGGCCTGTGTCACAGCCGGATGGATCAGGGCGTTGATCCGCCGCAGCAGATCCGGATCCGCGAAGATCCGGGACGCCATTTCCTCTTTGTTGATGGTCCCGTCTTGCTCCAGCAGTTCCCTGCCTGTATCCGCCTCCGAAAGGATCTCCAGGACGGGCCCATAGCAGGCCCCGCCCGGCAGCTGCAGGTCCTTGGCCGTCTGATCGGTCATCATGATCCTGCAGTTATAATGTTCCTGCAGGTAGGCCAGCACCCGGGATTTCCCGGCGCCGACGCCGCCTGTAATTCCTATGATCTTCATCTGTCTGCGCTCCCTGCCGCTTCACTTGGCCATATACCAGTCGGATCCGCTGTGAATATCCGTCTCCAGACTGACCTGCATATCGGCCGCTCCCTTCATCATGGCGTCCAGGACGCCGCGTACCTCGTCCTCTTCGCCCGCTGCCGTCTCGACCAGCAGCTCATCGTGGATCTGCAGAATCAGACGGGACTGCATGCCCCTGCGCAGCAGCTCCTCCCATACCCGGATCATGGCGATCTTCATGATGTCCGCGCCGGATCCCTGGATGGGGCTGTTCATGGCCACTCTCTCCCCGAAAGATCTCTGCATGAAATTGCTGGATTTCAGTTCCGGGACCGGCCGCCTTCTGCCGAACATGGTCTCCGCGAAGCCTTTTTCCTTCGCGTCGCTGACCAGGCCGTCCAGGAAAGCCTTGATCCCGGGATAGGTGGAAAAATAAGCATTGATGTATTCCTGGGCCTCTTTACGCGAAATGGACAGGCCCTGGCTCAGTCCGAAGGAGCTGATCCCGTAGACGATGCCGAAGTTGACCGCCTTGGCGTTCCGTCTCTGCAGGGGGGTGACCTCCTCGAAAGGGGTATGGAAAACTTTGGACGCCGTAATGGCGTGGATGTCCCTGTTCTCCCTGTAAGCCTCGATCAGCTCCGGGTCGCCCGACATATGGGCCAGGATCCGCAGCTCGATCTGGGAATAGTCGGCGTCCGTAAAGCAGTATCCGGCTTCCGGTATAAACGCCTTCCGGATCTGCCGGCCCATTTCGGTCTTCATGGGGATATTCTGCAGATTGGGGTCCGTGGAGCTGATCCGGCCGGTCGCCGTAATGGTCTGCTTCAGGGTCGTATGGATCCTCTGATCCGGCGTAATAAAGGCCGCCAGTCCGTCAGCGTAGGTGGATTTGAGCTTGGTCAGCCCCCTGTATTCCAGGATATCGGAAACGACCGGATAATCCGGCGCCAGCTTCTCAAGGACATCGGCTGCCGTGGAAAAGCCGGTCTTAGTCTTCTTGCCCCCGGGCAGGCCCATTTCCTCAAACAGGATCTGGCCCAGCTGTTTGGGCGAACCGATGTTGAACTCCCGTCCGGTCTCCCGGTAGATCTTCTGTTCCAGCTCCGCGATCCTGCCGCCCAGATCCCGGCTGTAGGCCGCGAGAGCTTCGGGGTCGATCCGGATCCCCAGCCGCTCCATATCATACAGGACATAGGTCAGGGGCCGCTCCATGCCGCTGTAAAGGGGCCACATGCCCTCTTCCGTCAGCCGGTCCGCGGCCGGTCCGGCCGCCCTGCGAAGGCCGTCCGCGATCCGGCAGGCATATTCCCTGACAGCAGCCGGATCCTGCCGGACCGACTTCTGCCAGCTGTCTTTTCCAAAGACCTGCCTGCGGGTCTTTGGGGTATCTCCGCAGTATTCCGAAATGACTTCCTCGGGTTCATAGTCATTTTTCAGGGGATTGATCAGGTAGCAGATGACCTGCAGGTCCGCCAGGCCCTCCAGGCAGATCCCCTCTTTCCATTCCGCCGCAGGATCGATTCCCCAGAAGGGATACTGATTCTTGCTGTCAAAAACAGCCCCCAGGACCTTCTCCCTGCCTTCCGTCTCCCTGTTCCTGTTGACCCGGGCCGCAGCCAGGCGGATCTTTCTCAGGCCTTCCAGAAGGGCTCCGTAAGCATCGTCACCGGCCGGCAGCAGATAGACGCAGCCGGTTTTGCGGGCCAGGGCCAGGGCCAGGATCCTGCTCTCTTCCCCGCTTCCGTAGGCGGCCCTGTCATAAACAGGATACAGGCCGATGGCGCAGCCGCTTCCTCCCGCGCCCGCCAGTTCTTCCGCGGCGTCTGCCAGGGCGGCGGCGATCGCCTCCTGCCCGGTCAGATCCGTAATCTTCAGCTCTGTTTCGGCCGTGCCGGCCGCGTCTGTATCAAAACGGGACAGCAGCTTTTTAAAATTGAGGGCGGTGAAGAGATCGAAAGCCTCCGGCGTATAGAAATTGCCGACCGCAGCCTCCGCCCAGTCCGTATCAAGGTCGCAGTCTGTCTTGATCGTGGCCAGGAACAGGCTCATCCTGGCTTTGTCCTCATTCTCTGTCAGGTTCTTTTTCAGGGCCGGTTTTCTGATCTTGTCCAGATTGGCATAGACGCCGTCCACGGAGCCATATTCCCGGATCAGCTGGGTAGCTGTCTTTTCGCCCACCTTGGGAACGCCGGGGATATTATCGGACGTATCGCCCATCAGGGCTTTCACATCAATGAACTGGACGGGCGTGACCCCGTATTCCCGGAGGACATCACCGGCGTAAAAGTCATCGACCGTGGTCTGTCCCTGCCGGGTCCTGGGAATCCGGATACAGATCCGGTCTGTGGCGATCTGCAGCAGATCCCTGTCTCCGGAGACCAGAGACACATCCATGCCTTCCGCTTCCGCCCGCTTTGCCAGTGTTCCCAGGATATCGTCCGCTTCCAGACCGGCCTTCTCGCAGGTGCTGATGCCCATGGCTCCCAGGACCTCCTTCATCAGGGGGACCTGCTCCCGCAGTTCTTCCGGCATGGACTTACGGGTCCCTTTATAGGCCTCATAGGCTTCATGACGGAAGGTGGGCGCGTGTACGTCGAAAGCCACCGTCAGGTAATCCGCCTGTTCTTCATCCAGAATTTTGAACAGAATATTGAGAAAGCCCAGTACGGCCCCTGTATGCTGTCCTTTGGCATTTGTCAGATCGGGCATGCCGTAAAAAGCCCGGTTGAGAATGCTGTGTCCGTCGATCAGGACCAGCTTCTTTCTTTTTTCAGTCATAGCAGCGCGTTTTTATCCTTTCCTCTCCGCATGTACCAGGCCGTCCGCCGTTACAGCAGCATCCTGGTAATGTAGACATAACCTGTCACCAGGGCTGTCGCCAGTGTGATGATCTCCAGGGCAGCCGCCACCAGTACAGCCCTCTGCCTTCTGATCAGACGTTTTCTGGCCGCCCCTGTCTCGTTATTGACTTCTTTTTCCAGATCAAAGGAGGCCCCGCTCTCCAGCATGGACAGGCCGTCATACAAAAGATACTGGAAAGACAGTTCATCCCGGCAGGTCTTGCAGGAGGCGATGTGGTCCAGAAACTCACTAAGGTCTCCTTCCTCCAGCTCATCCTCAAAAAAATCCGGTATCATTTTCTGATATTTGTCACATTTGCTGTTCATCTTCCTGTACTCCACAAATTACGTCAGGACTCATGTCCAAGCGGCCGGATCTTCATATTACCGGGGCCAAAGCCCAGGGGCAGCAGTTCCTGCAGGGAAAGTACCCGGCAGGACTTCCTGCCGGCAGCCATGATCACATAAAAATCCGCCGGATCACAGAACTCCATCATGACCTGACGGCAGACGCCGCAGGGACTGGTCATTGCGTCCGGGATCCTGTCCGCCCCGCCCGCGATGGCAATGGCTTTGAAGGAAGTCTTTCCTTCGCTGACCGCTTTGAAGAAAGCGGTCCGTTCCGCGCAGATGGTAGGCGTAAAGGCAGCGTTCTCGATATTACAGCCCGTATAGACACTGCCGTCTTCACATAAAAGGGCGGCGCCCACCGCGAAATTCGAATAAGGAATGTAGGACCTGTCCATCATCGAAAGGGCCTGATCGATCAGCATTTCAATTGTATTTTTATCCGGCATACCGTTTCCTCCGTTCCCCGCGTACTGCGGCCGGCTCATTGCGTCCGGTCTCCCTGTTAATGGATTCGTACCTCTTATCATATCATTCCTTGCCGCAAAATGGAAATATTCATCCGCCGGTCCGTACCGGACAGGGATCCGGACCCCCGGCATTGCCGGTATTGAGACGGTCGATCCGGACCGGAGGCGAAAATATGGGTTCCCAAAAACAGATTTTCATGCTATAATAGCGCAATCACCAAAGTTGTATACAAATATACGATTTTAGAAAGGACCTGCCTCTATGAATTACAGTTCTTCCTTTAATGACGACAGCATTCTTGCAAGGTATTTCGGAAAATCCTCCAATTATACGGATATCCCCAATAACCTGTTCCATGAATACAATGTAAAAAAAGGCCTGCGTAACGATGACGGTACCGGCGTCCGGATCGGCCTGACCAGGGTTTCCGATGTTATCGGTTACCGTGAGGAGGCGGACGGAACGATCGCGCCCGCGGAAGGCGAACTGCTCTACCGCGGCTATTCCATCAAGGATCTGGTCCGCAACCGCAAAGGCAATTTCGGTTATGAAGAGACCTGTTTTCTTCTTCTGTTCGGTTTTCTGCCCGATAAATATTCCTTTATGGATTTCAAAAAGGCCCTGTCCGCCAGATACGACCTGCCCAATGAGTTCCTGGTCAATGAACTGCTGCGGGATCCGACCAAAAACCTGATGAATGGACTGATGGCTTCAACCCTGTCCCTGTATAATTACGATGAGAATCCGGACACCACAGATGTCTACCAGACCCTGCTCAAGGGACTGAACCTGCTGGCCAAATTCCCTTCCATCGCCTGCTATACCTACCAGGCCAAGATCCATAACTTTTACCGTCATTCTCTGGTCATTCATTATCCCAGGCCCGATTATTCCATTGCGGAGAACATCCTCTACATGCTGCGGGCGGACGGTAAATTCACCAAACGGGAAGCCAACCTCCTGGACGCCATCCTGGTCATCCACGCGGATCACGGCGGCGGCAACAACTCTACTTTCACCACTGTCGTCATGGGGTCCACCGGCACAGACCTGTACTCGGCCATCTGCGGTTCCATCGGTTCCCTCAAGGGACCCAAGCACGGCGGCGCCAATATCTCCGTCAACAAAATGATGAAGCAGATCATCGCGGATACGGATTATACCACCAACAAGGAGGAGGTCCGTTCCGTCATCCGCAGGATCCTGAACCGGGATTACTATGACCGGTCCGGTCTGATCTATGGTTTCGGCCACGCGGTCTACACCATCAGCGATCCCCGCGCGGAGCTGCTGCGGGACCTCTGCCAGCAGCTGGCGGATGAACAGGGCTGCAATTACAAGTTCCGCTTCTACGAGCTGTTTGAAGAGACCGTCAAGGAAGAAGTCTTTGCCCGCCGCGGCAAGGTCATTCCCGCCAATGTGGACTATTATTCCGGCTTTGCCTATGACATGCTGGGCATTCCCGAGGATCTGTTCACGCCTCTGTTCGCCATTGCCCGTGTGGCAGGCTGGGTCGCCCATAACCTGGAGAACAAGCTCTACGACGGAAAGATCATGCGTCCCGCCACCAAATATGTCGGCGAGCACTACAAGTTCGTCCCCATGGACGAGCGCTGATCCGCCCTTTTCTCCGGGAATCTGCCGCAAAAAAACGCAGCAGAAGATCCTTTCCACAGTATTAAAAAACAATTATAAAACCCCTGCAGCGCCTCGAAACTGCAGGGGTTCTTTTTCATCCCGGATCCTCCGATCCGGGATGATTTATGTCATTTTTCTTCCGGTTCCTTTTTGTTGAACACAAAGAACTTGCTGAGCACATAATTGGCGATCGTCACCACCACCTGAACGATCAGCTTGGCGATCTTGTCATTCATATGCAGCAGGGTCACCGTCACGAACATGATGCCCATATCCATGAGCAGGGTGCCTACCCGGGAAGCGACAAAGCCGCCCGCCTCTCTGATCATGTCGGCGTTCTCGCTGCGGAATACAAAGATCCGGTTGGCGAAATAGGCAAAGGTGACCGCGCATACCCAGGACAGGATATTGGCCGCCTGCAGCTGGATGGGGTTCTGCGGATCCAGAAAGGTCAGGACCGAGCCATAGTAGGTCCCAAGACTGACCACGGTGGTCAACCCTCCCACAATCAGGTAATGAATCAGTTCTCTGTAGCGTTCATATAAATTACGGATCATTCTCTTCCTTTCCGATTGTTTTGTATTCCGGACAGTTTCTGCCGCAGCCGCGGCAGTTCCGGCGTCATTCAGCCCTTCATCCATTTCAGCTTTCTGAAGATCTTCAGCAGCATGCTGCCTTTGGGCAGGCCCAGGATATCTTCTTCGCTCAGGGTGCCCATACGGATCAGGGCGAAGAAATAGATCAGGACCGCCGCCAGGATGGCGGGGACCATGGCGATCAGGTTATTCAGATAAAGGGACCTGGATCCCATCAGTTCCAGAAAGACTTCGAACATGGTATAAAGGCCATACGCCGCGACGCCCATGATCGCAGCGGCGAACAGGGGCCTGGCGAATACATTGTACAGATCCATATCCAGCTTCAGATACCGCTGCAGGAAATAGCTGTCCAGCAGGAAGATCATCAGAGAATACAGAACACTGACCAGGACCAGGGCGAACACGCCCATATTGGTGGCGAACAGGAGGACCACCAGGACAAGCGTCTGGACCACAAGGGCGATGCCGGCGCTGACCAGGGGCATCTGCATGCGTCCGATCGACTGCAAAGCCGCGTTCATGATCGTAGCAATGGAATAAAAGATCACGGTCACGCCCAGCAGGGCCAGCAGGGCGGATGCCAGACCAAGGGATTCCCACTGGGGGAAGAGCACCATGGTGACCGGCCTGGCCAGGGCGATCAGGCCCAGGGCGCATGGAGTCGCGATGATATTGGTGATCCGGACTGCCGCGATGACCCTTCTGCGGGTCTCCTCTTTGTCTTTCCTGGCATAGGCCGAAGAAATATTGGGAATGATGGCAGCCGCCACTGCTGTCGCGATGGAAATCGGGATGTTGGTAATGACCACTGCCTTATTGGAAAAAATACCATAGGCGGTCGTAATATCGATCTCATCCAGGCCTTTGGCGCCGATCATGATCTTCGAGAAGATCGTCTGGTTGACGGTGGTGGTCAGGTTCAGGATAAATCCGCTCAGGATAAAAGGAGTAATGACCAGGATGGTATCCCGCATGATCCCGGTCCAGGGGTCATCCCGGCTGGTCCTGTCCCTGCGGATCCGCTTCATGAAATAGCGGCGGTTGACCAGATACATGACGGCCATAAAGATCAGGGCCGTCATGACGCCGCTGCCGGTTCCCAGGGCACTGCCCATAGCCCCGTAGACCGCCTGCTCATGGACATCCTGGCCGGCGGCCAGACGATGCATAAAGAACCAGGCAGCCCCGATACTGACGGCAGCATTTACGATCTGCTCCAGGATCTGGGAGATGGACGTCTGTACCATCGTCTGATTGGCCTGGAAATAGCCCCGCAGGACGCCCAGTATGGCGAAGATAAAGATAGTGGGGGCCAGGACCCGCAGAACAGGCACAGACCTTGGCGGCACCAGAAGTCCTGCCCCGAACCAGACGAACAGGCTGAAGGCAGCTCCTACGGTGAGGGCGTAAGCCATGGTACAGTAAAAGACCCTCTGGGCATTCCTGTATTCACCAAGGGCCAGTTTCTGGGCCATCAGCTTGGAGATCGCCGAAGGAATACTGTAGGAGGATACCATCAATATGATGGAATAGATATTAAAAGCATAGCCATAATAGCCGTTGCCCTCGTCGCCGATGACGGCTGTCAGCGGGGACCGGTATAGAAGTCCTATGATCCTGACAACAATGCTGGCGGCCGCCAGGATACCGGCCTGTACAATAATGCCGCCATTGTTATTTTCCTTTTTCAATGAAGCCTCTCAGTCTCTGCCGGCAGGCAGGTTAGATTTCTGAACGTTTATCATTATAGTATATTCATCGGAAAAATACATAGCCAAACTGTTAATAATTCTCGCCGAATCCTGCCGACAGCTGACGTCCCGTAAAAAAGCCGCCGGCACGCCTGTTGAAACGGCTTTACCGCTCATGGCAGGGACAGCCCCGGGGCAAAAAACGCGGGCATGTAAAAAGACCGGCAGAAACCTCTGGTTCCTGCCGGTCCGGATGTTTTTATTCGGTTTTAACCGGTCTGTTCCGTTTCCTTAATCTGAACGGGATCAGCCGATCAGCCAGTCATACATCTCCTGATATTTGCCTGCGGAAACTTTCCAGGAGAAGTCTGCCTTCATGGCGCGCTCTACCATCTTGTTCCAGGCTTTCTTGTCATCATAATAGACCTGCTCCGCGTAACGGACAGCGTGCATCATTTCATGCGCGTTGTAGTTGGCGAATGTGAAGCCGGTGCCGGTTCCTTCGAACTCGTTGTAAGGCTGTACGGTATCCTTGAGGCCGCCGGTCTCGCGGACGATGGGAAGTGTGCCGTACTTGAGGGACATCAGCTGGCTGAGTCCGCAGGGCTCGAACAGGGAAGGCATCAGGAACGCGTCAGACGCCGCGTAGATCTTATGGGACAGCTCATCGGAATAGTAGATGTTCGCGGAGATCTTGTCATTGTACTTCCAGTCGAAGTAACGGAACATGTTCTCATAGCGCTCTTCACCGGTACCCAGAACGACCATCTGGATGGCATCCAGGGACAGCATCTCTTCCAGTACATAAGCGATCAGGTCAAAGCCCTTCTGGTCGGTCAGTCTGGAGACGATACCGATCATGAAGCACTTCTCATCCTGCTTAAGTCCCAGTTCCTTCTGCAGGGCCACTTTGTTTTTGACCTTCTCTTTACGGAAGTTCTTGACATTGTAAGGCTGCGGGATCTTCTTGTCGTTATCGGGGCTGAAATCTGTATAGTCGATACCGTTGATGATACCTCTGAGGTCGCCCGCCCTGGCATTGAGCAGTCCGTCAAGGCCTTCGCCGTAGAACTGGGTCTTGATCTCTTCCGCATAGGTAGGGCTGACGGTGGTCAGCGCGTCGGCATAGACAAGGCCGCCCTTGAGAAGGTTGGCGTCCTTATAAGCCTCCAGCTTGTCGGGCGTGAAATAGTAAGCGGAAAGGCCGGTAATATCCTCGACATCCTGTACATTCCACTTGCCCTGGAACTTCAGGTTGTGGATGGTCATGACCGTCTTGATTCCGTGGAAGAAATCATTGGCCTGGAATCTCTCCTTGAGGTAGACAGGTACAAGGCCGGTCTGCCAGTCATGGCAGTGGATCAGGTCGGGACGGAAGCCGATCACGGGCAGTGCGGAAAGCACAGCTTTGGAGAAGAAAGAGAACCTGGTAATCTCAAAAAGCGGATCGTCCGTGTAAGGCTTCTCACTGGTGAAGAATCCCTCATTATCTACAAAGTAGAATTTTACACCGTCAACCTCGGCCTGCAGGATGCCTACATACTCGCTCTTCCAATGGAAATCCATATAGAAGTGCGTCACATATTCCATCTTGTCCTTCATTTCCTGTTTCATGCAGGAATATTTAGGAATGATGACACGGACATCGTAATACTCTTTATCGATATCCTTCGGCAGTGAACCTACTACGTCTGCAAGACCCCCGGTCTTAATGAACGGTACGCTTTCTGATGCAACAAAAAGAATATTCTTCATCTGTTGAATCCCCCTGTATCTTATTAATTCTTTTGTTTCCTTAGTGTCCAATATGTTGCATAACACACTATCATTATACCCTATCTTAGGAGAAATTGTTAACTATTTTCGCAGAAAATAGGCAGATACCCTGAAAAAACAACAACTTTTCACCTGTTTTTTACCTGAATTTTAGAGAAAATTACGATACTGCCCTGTTTTCCGGCCGGAAGACCGTATCCTGCAGACTCAGGTCAGTGTCTGGGCTCTGGCATAGACCTCCCGTAGGCCGCCGGGACGGACCAGGGACCGGTAGCGTGCCAGGGCTTCCGGCGTCCTGCAGTCCAGGATCTCCCGGACACTGTCCGGGTCCGCCCCGTTCTCCAGCAGATGGACCGCCAGGGAACTGCGCAGGTCTCCGGGAGATACCGGTCCTTCAATCCCGGCCAGACGGCCGTATTTGCGTACCGTCTTCCAGACGCTCTGCCTGGTCAGAGAGCTGCCGCCCCGGCTGACAAAAAGGAAGCCCTGTCCGTCCTGCAGGATCTTCCGGGACGCCTTCCTGTAATTCAGCAGGGCTTTTCTGGCCCTTTCCCCGAAGGGGACCAGCCTTTCTCCCTCGTCCGACAGGCGGATGACGCAGGAAATCTGCAGATCCACCTGGCTGATCCGCAGGTCCGGGATCTCCCCGGCCCGCAGGCCTGCCGCGTACATCAGTTCCAGCATGGCCCTGTCCCGGATCCCGATCCATTTACGGGGATCCGGGGCAGCGAACAGTCTGGACAGTTCCTCCAGGGTCAGTACCCGGACCGGAGCAGGACTGGCTTTGGGTCTTTCATAAGAGGCAGCCGGATCTGCCGGGATCCGGTCCTCTTCATACAGCCAGCGCAGAAAACCGCAGACTGTCCCCATGGCACCGGCCAGGGACACAGAAGCATACTGATTCCGGCGGAGCCTCTCTTCATAGGCCAGCAGGGTCAGGGGGGCCGTTTCCTCCAGGCTGCCCGGCCCTTCCGGTCCCATGACATAGTCATAAAAATCAGCCAGGGTCCGGCCGTAGGATACAGCAGTGCTGTCCGATATGTTCTTTCCGGTCCGGAGAAAATCCAGATAATCCTCTACCTCCGGCCGTATAACGTCAATGATCGTCAGAGACATAGCCGCTCCTTTCCGCTTCTGTTCTCCGATATCCCGTTCCGGCCCTTTTTCCGGCCATACATTCCCTGCCGGAAGGGCCAAAAAGCCTCCGCGGAGAACGGCTGCCGCCATTTCCCGCGAAGGCTGTCACTCATGTCAGTCTCAGTCTTTGGTCACCAGATCCAGGATGATCTCCTTGCACTTTTCTACGCCAATCTCCCCGACGTCCAGGCAGATATGGTAGTTGCTCAGGGAATGGATATCCCTGCCGGTATAGTGTTTATAATAGGTAGCGCGTCCTTCGGACTTCTTTTCCACTTCCTTGACCAGAGCGGGACCGGTAAGTCCCTTGTTCTCGCTCAGTTCCGCGGCATGGGCCACTCTGTAGGCCAGATCCGCGTACAGGAAAATATTAAAGCAGTTGGCGCCCTCTTTCCGGAGCACCTGATCCGCGCAGCGGCCGATCAGAATACAGGGCTTCTGGGCCAGCTTCTTAATGACCTGGATCTCCGCATTATGGATGGCGTCAATGGAACTGACATACGCATCCATGGTATTGAGGAAATTGTTCATGAAGTTGGTGGCCTTTGACATCTGCTCACCGGATTTATGGATCTCTTCCAGGGAATAACCGCTCTCTTCCGCCACCTTGCGCATCAGATCCTTGTCATAATAAGGAATGCCCAGCGCTTCCGAAAGGGCAGCGCCCAGTGTCTTGCCGTACGCGCCGTATTCTCTGCCGATCGTAATGACCTGGTATTTTAATTCTCTTGCCATATCAGACCCCCTGATAATTTTATTTAAACTTTGGTCGATGGTTCTCCTGTAACAAATGCCCCGCAGGCATCCTGCGTCTCAGGCCGCGGCCGCGTTCTTTCTGCCCAGCATGTACTGGAAGGCCAGGCCGCCCAGGACCAGGGCCAGGCCGGCGATATCGGTGAGCAGACTGGGGTGGATCAGCATCAGTCCGCCGCAGATCTCGACCAGACGGATGACGATATTCATCCGGGCGAAACAGTGGCCTTCCATACCGGCCGCTACGCCGAAGATACCAATCACGGCTGTAATGGTCATCTGGATCACCGACAGGACCGTGGTGTCGATCAGCAGCATGGCCGGGTTGAAAGCGAACATGTAAGGAACAATGAAGGCCGCGATCGCCAGCCGTGAGGCTGTAAACGCTGTCTTCATGGGATTACTCTTGGCAATCGCGGAGCCTGCATAGGCGGCCAGGGCGACCGGCGGCGTGATATCCGCGACGATACCGAAGTAAAATACGAAAAAGTGAGCAGCCATGATCGGAACGCCCATACGGATCAGGATCGGAGCGGTCGTAGCTGCCATAATACAGTAGTTGGCAGTTGTGGGAACGCCCATGCCCAGGACGATACAGCAGAGCATGGTCAGCACCAGGGCGATGATCAGCTTGTCGCCGGCTACGCCGACAATGGCGTTGATCAGTTCGTTGGCCAGGCCTGTCATGGTAATGGTACCGGAAATGATGCCGGCCACGCCGCAGGCCGCGCCTACTGTGATGGCGGATCTGCCGCCCGCTGACAGGGCGTCCAGGATCTTGCCTGGCGTCAGATGGGCATCCCTGTTAATGAAACCGACGACGATGGACAGGACGATGGCCAGAGAAGCGGCCCTCTGCATGGTCATGGCGTTGGTGGATACCCAGAAGATCAGGGCCACCAGAGGGATCAGCAGATAGATCTTGCGGATCAGTTTGCTCATTTTAGGCAGCTCTTCCTTCGGCACGCCGTGCAGATCCAGACGTTTGGCTTCCAGATGGACTGTAATGAAAATGCCGAAGAAATAGAGGATTGCGGGAAGGACCGCGCGTTTGATGACATCGGCATAGGGAACGCCGATAAAGTCCGCCATCAGGAAAGCGGCAGCGCCCATGATGGGCGGCATGATCTGGCCGCCTGTGGAGGAGGCTGCTTCGACCGCGCCGGCGAACTCGTTCTGATAACCGGTCTTCTTCATCATGGGAATGGTAACGGAACCGGTGGTCACGGTATTGCCGACCGAGGAACCGGAGACCATGCCGCAGAGGGCGGAGGAAATGACTGCCACCTTGGCGGGACCGCCGGCAAAACGGCCGGCGATGGAGTTGGCCATATCAATGAAGAAATTGGAAATACCGGTCCGTTCCAGGAAAGCGCCGAAAATGATAAAGACGACGATATATTTGGAACAGACGTTGACCGGCGTGGCCAGTATGCCTTCCTTTGTATAGAACAGGTTGCGGACCAGATATTTGACCCTGCCGAAGAAGGCGGGGTTGGTCAGTCCATAGGACAGGGCGTAAATCAGGAAGAAGCCCGCCACGCACAGGATGGGGATACCGACACAGCGTCTGGTGATCTCCACCAGGGCCAGGATGCCGATGATACCGATGATGATCTGATACCATTCGAAACGGGTACCCTGATTAATGATCTTGTTGGCGTTGAAGGTATAGTACAAAAAGGCGCCTGAGCCCGCGATCATATAGATAATGTCATAAAAAGGAATGTAGTTGGGCCGGATCTGGTCCTTTCTGCCGGGATAGATCAGGAAGCCCATCAGAATGATCAGGGCCATGAAGGAGGTCAGCCGGATCTCCTCCAGGAAAGTAGCAAACAGAGTCACATAGATACACCAGATGGAGAAGGCAGCCAGAATGAGAGTAATGGCAATCTTCGGCTTCCCGGTCCAGATACGTGTATTGGACTCGCGGTCATATTTCCGCATTACGGAATCTAAGTCGTTCTGACTTACTTCCGGTGTAATATTCTCGCTCAAACTATTCTCCTCCTTACTCTTTGGTATTTACGGTAATTCCGTGCTCCGCGTAATATCTGGCGGCACCCTCGTGATAGGGGACATTGGTCACACTGGACGCAGTCTCCAGATTCAGCTCGGCGCCCTTGGCGTTCTCCAGTGTGATCTCCTCCGCATGGTCAAAAATGGCTGCGGTCAGATCATAGACGATCTGCTCATCCACTGCGGCAGATACGATCAGGGTCGCTTCGACGGTGATGGTCTCGACCGGTTCATCCTGGCCGGGATAAGTCCCTGCCGGAATGGTCAGGGGCGCGTAATAAGGACACTCTTCAATGATGTGGTCCCTGAAATCTCCGGAAATATTGATCAGACGGACGCCGTTGGTAGTGGCCAGTTCCGTGATGGCAGTCGTAGGCGCGCCGGCTACAATAAAGGCCGCCTTGATCTTGCCGTCCTTCAGGGACTCCTTGGAATCCTCAAAGGACTGATACTGGGGCTTAATATCCTCCAGGGTGATTCCCGCGCCGTTCAGGACGTCCAGGGCGTTAAAGTAAACGCCGGATCCCGCTTCACCGATGGAAACGGATTTGCCCCGCAGATCCTCCACGCTCTGAATGGAATCATCCATGGTGATCAGCTGTACCGTCTCCGCGTACAGACATCCCAGTACACGGAAATCGTGGGTCGGCCCGTCCTTTTCAAAGGCTCTGGTCCCGTCCCAGCCATAGGTCATGACGTCCGACTGGGTGAACCCCAGCTGGAAATCGCCGTCCTGGATAC
This sequence comes from uncultured Lachnospiraceae bacterium, assembly GCA_902789735.1. Taxonomy (GTDB): domain Bacteria; phylum Bacillota; class Clostridia; order Lachnospirales; family Lachnospiraceae; genus CAG-791. The sequence continues at coordinate 134,681 of CADAOZ010000001.1, read as the reverse complement.
TCTGGATGTTGACCTTGGATCCGCCGGTGGATACGGCCGTTACCCGGACGCCGGCGTAGGATTTCATATATTGTGCCAGGACGCCTCCATAGGAATAATAGGTGCCGGCCGTTCCGCCGGTACCGAACATCATCCTGTGCGAAGAATCGCCGCATCCGCCGAGACTGAGCATCATTACAATGATCATGACGGCGCACAGCCATTTCATTACGCCTTTTCTTTTCATCTGCTTCTAACTCCTCTCCTCTATTTGCATCTGTCCGCCGACCACAGTCAGCGAATAAAATCATAATACCATAAGAAACCGCAAAAAGACAGCTTTTATGTATACATGTACCCAAAAGGCCCCTGTTTTCAGCAGAAAATCTGTCGTTTTTACGAAAAAAAAAAGAATGGAGTCCGCCGGACTCCATTCCTCTAAAATGTCTGATTTGAATTTTTTGATCTTTGATGGAAAGAACTTATTTGGCATAGTCAGTTACGCGGGATTCCCGGATCACGTTGATCTTGATCTGGCCCGGATATTCCATTTCATTTTCAATCTTCTTGGAAATATCTCTGGCCAGGAGAATCATTTCTGCGTCATTGACCTGCTCAGGAACTACCATAACACGGACTTCCCTGCCTGCCTGAATGGCATAAGAATTACTGACCCCTTTAAAACTGTTTGTAATTTCTTCAAGCTGCTTGAGCCTGGTTGTATATGTTTCCAGTGTCTCTCTTCTGGCACCGGGACGCGCCGCCGAAATCGTATCGGCTGCCTGAACGATACACGCGATCAGGCTGGTCGCTTCCACATCCCCGTGGTGAGACTCGACCGTATTGATAACGATCTGAGATTCTTTATACTTGCGGCACAGATCCGCGCCCAGCTGGACATGGGACCCTTCCATTTCATGGTCCACTGCCTTGCCGATATCATGGAGCAGTCCTGCGCGTTTGGCAAGCCTGATATCAAGGCCGAATTCTCCGGCGATCAGTCCGGACAGCTGGGCGACCTCAATGGAATGCTTCAGAGCATTCTGGCCGTAGCTGGTCCTAAAACGGAGCTTTCCGAGAAGTTTGACCAGTTCGGGATGGATCCCGTGTACGCCGACTTCCAGAGTGGCGGCTTCGCCTTCCTCTTTGATCTTCGCGTCAACTTCTTTTTTGGCCTTTTCAACCATCTCTTCGATTCTTGCCGGATGGATACGTCCGTCAACAATCAGTCTCTCAAGAGCGATGCGGGCGATTTCCCTTCTGATGGGATCGAAACCGGATATAACGACCGCCTCAGGCGTATCGTCAATGATCAGGTCAACGCCTGTCATGGTCTCCAGCGTACGGATGTTACGGCCTTCACGGCCGATGATCCGGCCCTTCATCTCATCACCTGGCAGCTGGACGACAGAGATCGTAGATTCTGCGACATGATCTGCCGCGCATCTCTGGATGGCCCCGATCACAATCTCCTTGGCCCGTTTGTCCGCTTCCTCTCTTGCTTCCGCCTCGACCTCTTTGATCATGACGGCGGAATCGTGCTTCACGTCTTCTTCAACAATTTTTAAAAGGTGTTCTTTTGCCTGTTCGGAGGTTAATCCTGAAATCCGTTCGAGTTCCTGTATCCGCTTTTCCTGAAGCTGGCTAACTTCTTCCTTCTGCTTGCGAAGTGACTCTTCTCTGGCTGTCAGAGACTGTTCTTTACGCTCGATCTGCTCGGTCTTGCGGTCGAGGGATTCCTCCTTCTGCTGGACTCTCCGCTCGTTCCGCTGTACCTCATTGCGCCGCTCACGGATTTCCTTGTCCAGCTCATTCTTGGTGCGGATGGATTCCTCCTTCGCCTCCAGAAGAGCCTCACGTTTGATGGAGTCCGCTTCTACCGTCGCCTTGTCAATCAGAATCTGGCCTTCGGCCGCCGACTGATTGAGCATTTCCTGCGCTTTTAACCGCATGTCGTTCATATAAGCCTCGTTCTGCTTCTGGACCGCTGCCCGGGTGAACAGATAAGAGACGATTACAACGACTACAGCCAGGACGATCACTCCTGCAATAATGCCAATATGCAGCATACAGGAGCACCTCCTTATTCGGTTTTATTGTACATATGCGCACAGAATAACCCTACTGCTGTCCAGACATACAGCATAACAGGGCATTCTGACAAACACTCTACAACATGTTAATATTAATCTCATTTAACTGACATGTCAAGAAATTCATAGCGGGGGATTCTCAGTCCGTCCCCCGTTCTGCAGCTCCCGTAAAAAGACAGAAACCGCTGAAAAAGCCTCTGTTTCAGCCGGAACCGGACAAAACTCCGCTTTTTCAACGGTCATATTCCTGCATGACAGCCCGGATCTTCTCCGTGCTGTATCCTTTTCTGTACAAAAAAGCCATCAGTTTCTGTTCTGTTTTCCAGTCACAGACGGCCGGATCATATTGTCTGGCGGCCAGCAGCCTGCGGATCTGATCCCGTTCCGCCCGGTCCGGATCCGTATCAGCCGCCGTTTTCGAAAGAGCCCGCAGAACCAGCTCCTCCGCCAGTCCCTGCCGCCGCAGATCCTGCAGGATCCGCTGCCTGCTTCTGTCCTCCAGATGCAGGCGGATATAATCACAGGCCATCCGGTATTCATCCAGATAGCCTGCCTCTTCCAGTTCCTGCAGCACGCCTTCCCGGACCGGAGCAGGATATCCGTCCGCCGTCAGTTTTTCCGCCAGCCTGGCCCGGCTGTAGTCCCGGGCGGCCAGCAGGCTGCCGGCCCTGCGCAGGCAGGACTTTCGCAGATCCTGCAGCAGACGTTCCAGAAGGGCCGGCCCGATCTCATCGCCTTCCGAAAGGCCATAGAGAGAGGCGTCCTTTCTGGAAAGCGTAAAGTCCAGTCCCGCATCGGTGCAGAAACGCAGCCGGGTCCTGCCGGCCGGGAGGACCGATTCTATGATCATTCTTCTGCCTCACCGGGTACGGGCGCCACAAAAGCGCCGGCCGGGTCCAGACCGTAATGTTCCCTGACAGCCCTGTCGACTTCTGCCAGGATCTCAGGATGCTCGGTCAGATATCTCTTGGAATTCTCACGTCCCTGACCGATCTTATTGCCCTTATAGTTGTACCAGGCGCCGCTCTTGTTGATGATATCCACTTTGGCCGCCAGGTCCAGTACGTCCCCTTCGTAGGAAATGCCCTTGCCGAACATAATATCAAACTCAGCCTCTTTAAAAGGCGGCGCGATCTTGTTCTTGACGACACGGATCCGGGTCCTGTTGCCGATGACCTCTCCGCTCTGCTTGAGAGACTCGATTCTGCGCACATCCATGCGGACGGAAGAATAGAACTTCAGCGCGCGGCCGCCGGTGGTCGTCTCGGGATTGCCGAACATAACGCCCACCTTCTCACGGAGCTGGTTGATAAAGATGACGGAACAGTTGGATTTGCTGATCACAGCCGTCAGTTTGCGGAGCGCCTGGGACATAAGGCGGGCGTGCAGGCCCACGTGGGAGTCACCCATATCGCCGTCGATCTCCGCCTTGGGGACCAGGGCCGCCACCGAGTCAACAACAACGATGTCAATGGCGCCGGAACGGACCATTGTCTCCGTGATCTCCAGGGCCTGCTCACCGCTGTCCGGCTGGGAAATATAGAGATTGTCGATATCCACGCCGATGTTCCTGGCATAGACCGGATCCAGGGCATGTTCCGCATCGATAAATCCGGCAATGCCTCCCCGCTTCTGTACTTCGGCGATCATATGCAGGGTCACGGTCGTCTTACCGGAAGACTCCGGTCCGTAGATCTCAATGATCCTGCCTTTGGGAATGCCGCCCAGCCCCAGAGCAATATCCAGGCTCAGGGAGCCGGTGGGCGTTGTCTCCACTTCCATCATGGAAGAGGAATCTCCCAGTTTCATGACAGAACCCTTGCCGTACTGTTTCTCTATATGCGCGATCGCCGCGTCAAGCGCTTTTGATTTCTGATCTTGATCCATTGCCATTGTTCATTCTCCTTTTCCGAACGTGTTTTCAGAACATCCGTTCATATGCAGTATAGCATCTTCTCCGGTCCCGTGCAAGCCTTATTTTACAGCCTTATGTAAAGCGGCCGCGGGTCTGCTCTGTCTATTATAGGCGGATCCGGCAGATCCGGAGCGGAAATTACGAAAACCGCTGTTTTGTATTTCCTGCCGCCTCTCTTCATTTTCCATTATCCATTTTGCCAGTGCAGAAAAACGCCCTCCGTCAGTTCTGACAGAGGGTATTCTGAAAATTTTCCGTTATGTGGATCTGGGGATCCGCCTGTCAGGAGGAGAACTGCATCAGGGCCAGCTTGGACAGCTGCAGCTCCGCCAGCTGCAGCCCCTGACGCTTTTTCTCAGCCGGAGACAGGGACGCCAGCTCCTGGATCCCGAGGATCTTCTCTTTATAAAGGACCGAACCGCCTTTCCGGACCGGATGGGTGAGCCGGACCCGGGCCTTGAGCTGGCAGAGGACCTCGTAGGAGATCTCGCTTGTTTCCATATAATAAAGATGGCTTTCCAGGGTCGTTTCCGGCGTGACATCCCGGAGGAACCACTGACGTATGATCATCCTCAGCTTGAAGCTGATATCCTCCGACCGGAGCAGTTCCTCATAGGTATATCTGCTGCCGATATGAATCCTGCTCAGATCCGCGATCACATACTTGAAATCCTGATACTGCTGATTGTCTGCCATGTTCTTCCTCACGTGCAGGGCACAGGGGGCAGGACCGGTCTGTCAGTCCATATCCTTTGTGTCCAGGTCCTCGATCTTGTTGCCGGACAGGCGGACCGCCTCCCGGATCTCTTCTATGGTGACCTCGCCTTCCTGCGCCAGTTCCTCCGGCGTCACCTTGCGCATCAGGGCCTCCGCCAGCTCTGCGGCCAGGTCTGCCACCTTGTTGACCCTGTCCTCTATTTCCTTTCCGACCGCCTTTTCATCCAGGTTGGCCGATATCAGATCCTCCATGGCGTCCATGATCCTTCTGCCCAGGAAACCGGATACCTCCCGGGGGCTTTCCAGCGGGGCCAGCAGGGTCACGCCTATGGTCAGGGCTTCGTTGCCGCTGCCGATCAGATCCTCCAGCAGGACGCCCTGGCCTGCGTAAAGTCTGGCAATGTCCACCACACGGGGCAGCATGGCCTCGATCAGATTCCGCTGGGCGTCTTTTTCCCCGGCCATGGCCGAAAGACAGATGGCGTCCATCATACCGTCGGAGGGAACCGGAATGGCCCGGATCATCTCCAGATAATCTTCCAGGTAATTATGTTCTTCCTCCGTCAGGACATCTCCGGATTCGGGAGCCTGCCCGACCCCGATCTTAGCGGCGGCCAGATAAGCCCTTACCTGGTCCATCTGGGCTTCTGTCAGGGACAGGTCCCGGAACTGCTCCTGCAGGGCCTGTTCCGTAATACTGCCGCCGTCCCCGCGGGCCTTTTTTACGGTCTCCTGCAGGCGGGCCAGAAATAATTGTTCTTTTTTAATATCACTCATAGGTTACCATCCTCTGCTCCGTGCCTGTTTTTTTGACTCATCCGGTCAGTACCCCTTCAGGTCAGCGCATCCTGGGGTGCTCCCCCTTCTGTACATGGATGTGCGTGAACAGATGGTCCGAGCAGTATTCATAACTGCCCTCACATTTGGAGCAGTAACGGAATTCCATATCCGGCGCATCCAGTTCGGTACGGCCGCAGATGGCGCATTTGTGAATGGTCCTGCGTGCGCCTGCGGTCCCCGATCCGGACGCCGTCCGCTTTCCGGCCGGCCGGGTCTGTCTTCGGAAATTCCTGCGCCTGGCCTGTTCCCTGGGATTGATCCTGCTCCAGCCTCCCCTGGTCAGCCAGAGAATGACTACATTGAGCAGGGCAGCCGCGATGGCAAAGCGGTAGCTGCCGCTGCCGGCGATCATCTCATAAATCAGATAGGCGGCGTCAATGAATCCCAGCCATTTGACTTTGATCGGAATCAGGAAGAACAGAAGCACCTGGGCTTCCGGGAACGTCAGCGCGTAGGCCAGGAAGATCGACATATTAATATAGTAAGTACTGAAACCGAACGCGTAGCTGGTGAAATAACCGTTCAGCATTTCACCCGAAAAGCCCCTGCCGTAAACGGCCAGAACAAAGACCATCCACAACAGGGAGGAAGCCAGTGTCATCAGGATGCCCCTGAAAATAAAGACATTATATTTGTAATCCCCCCAGACTCTCTCCAGTGAAGTACCGATGCTGTAGTAAAAGAAGAGCATGATCACTGTAAAGAGCATATTGGAGGAAGGCGGCGGAATCAGCAGCCATGTAAAGAGCCGCCAGACCTGTCCGTGCACGACAGCCCAGGGATTCAGCGTCATATAATAGGCGAGGTTCGGGGCGAACATCTCGATCACATAGCCCACCGCGTAAAGGGCGACCAGGATCAGAGACAAATTGGATATGGCGTATCTGCCGAACTTTTTTTCAAAACTGCTCATTTAGACCTCCGTTGTGAACCGGTTATATCCGCTCTTTTCTCGAATTTACATTGTAACATCGACCGAACTGAATGTAAATCAGGACTTTGCAGAGACACGTATCCGCAGTCCCTCCCGCCCGGCCGCGGCTGCCTGTTTTCCCATTTCAGGAGTTCCTGTCATGCGGCATTGCTTTTTTATGATTACTGTCATATAATTTCTTCTAATGCGGCTGTCTGTACTTCGCGTTACAGCGGACAGCGGGGCCGCTGCACAGTTGCATCCCCCGGGGCGGGGATGAAAGAGCAGACTCATGTTCCGGAAGGGACTGGCTCTGCTTGATTGCAGTTCATTACATGAAATATATTCCGGACCGGAAGGGGGTCTTTCCTGTTCCCGTCCGTCTTCCGGAAACCATAAGGAGATATAAGTGATTTCGAAAGATTATACTCTTGGCATCGATATTGGCTCTACGACCGTCAAAATCGCGGTCCTGGATCCCGGCCTGCGCCTGCTGTTCGCGGATTACCGCCGTCACCACGCGGATATCCGCGGGACCCTGCGTCTGCTGACAGAGGAAGCCCGGGAAAAGCTGGGGGATATAATTGTCCACCCTGTCATCACAGGATCCGGCGGCCTGACACTGGCCCGCCATTTGCAGGTCCCCTTTGTACAGGAGGTCGTTTCTGTATCCACAGCACTGGAAAAGATCGCTCCCCGGACCGATGTGGCCATCGAACTGGGCGGTGAAGACGCCAAGATCATCTATTTTGAGAACGGAAATGTCGAGCAGCGCATGAACGGAATCTGCGCGGGCGGTACCGGGTCCTTCATCGACCAGATGGCCTCCCTCCTGCAGACAGACGCGGCCGGCCTCAACGAATATGCCAAAGACTATCATTCACTCTATACGATCGCGGCCCGCTGCGGCGTATTTGCCAAATCCGATATCCAGCCCCTGATCAATGACGGGGCCACCAGAGAGGATCTGGCCGCCTCCATTTTCCAGGCGGTCGTCAACCAGACCATCAGCGGACTGGCCTGCGGCAAACCCATCCGGGGCCATGTCGCTTTCCTGGGCGGCCCCCTGCATTTCCTGACAGAACTGAAGGCCGCTTTTATCCGCACCCTCAAGCTGGATGAAGCCCATACCATCGATGTGGAGAATTCCCACCTTTTCGCGGCCATGGGTTCCGCCATGAACGCGAAGGAGGAGACCTTCCTGCGCCTGCGGGAAATGGAAGAACGCCTGTCATCCGAGATCAAAATGGAATTTGAGATCGGCCGCATGGAGCCTCTCTTTGAATCAAAAGAGGAGTATGACAGCTTCCTGGCCCGCCACAATAAGGCGGCCGTCCGCAAAGGCTCCCTGGAGAACTATCACGGCAATTGTTATCTGGGCATCGACGCCGGCTCTACCACGACCAAGCTGGCCGTGGTCGGGGAAGACGGCACCCTGCTCTATTCTTTCTACAGCAATAACAACGGCAATCCCATCATGACTGCCATCCGGGCCATCCACGAGATCCATGACCTGATCCCTTCCGACGCCCGGATCGTCCGCTCCTGCTCCACCGGCTACGGCGAAGCCCTGCTCAAGGCCGCCTTTATGCTGGATGACGGTGAGGTCGAGACCATTGCCCATTATTACGCGGCCGCTTTCTTTAATCCCGACGTGGACTGTATCCTGGATATCGGCGGTCAGGATATGAAATGTATCCGGATCCGCAACGGGGCTGTCGACAACGTCCTGCTCAACGAGGCCTGCTCCTCCGGCTGCGGCTCTTTCATTGAAACCTTCGCCAGATCCCTGGACTATTCCGTCCAGGATTTCGCCAAAGCGGCTCTCTTTGCCGCCCATCCCATTGACCTGGGAACAAGATGTACTGTCTTTATGAATTCCCGCGTCAAACAGGCCCAGAAGGAGGGCGCCGATGTGGCGGACATCTCCGCCGGCCTGGCCTATTCCGTTATCAAGAACGCCCTGTTCAAGGTCATCAAAGTATCGGACGCTTCCCAGCTGGGCAGAAATATTGTCGTACAGGGCGGCACCTTCTATAATAACGCGGTCCTGCGGGCCCTGGAGACCATCGCGGACGGCCGGGTGATCCGGCCTGACATTGCCGGCATCATGGGTGCCTTCGGCGCTGCCCTGATTGCCCGGGAACGCTATGACAGCGCAGTCAGGACCACGATGCTGTCCTTTGACGAAATCGAGAAGCTGGAGTTCCATACCACCCTGCGGACCTGCGGCCGCTGTACCAACAACTGCCGCCTGACGGTCAACCACTTTTCCGGCGGCCGTGAATATATTTCCGGCAACCGCTGTGAAAGAGGCCTGGGCAGGGAACTGACCAGCAACGGCATTCCCAACATTTATAAATATAAGCTGCAGAGGACCTTCGGCTACCGTCCTCTCCGCAGGGAAGAGGCCTACAGGGGTACCGTGGGCATCCCCAGAGTCCTGAACATGTATGAAGACTATCCTTTCTGGTATACCTTTTTTACCAGGCTGGGATTCCGGGTCGTCCTCTCCCCCCTGTCCACCCACAGGATCTATGAGATGGGCATCGAGTCCATCCCCAGTGAATCCGCCTGCTATCCGGCCAAGATCGCCCATGGTCATGTCATGTGGCTGATCGACCGGGGCGTGGACTTTATCTTCTATCCTTCCCTCTTCTATGAGAGGAAGGAGGTCAGGGGTTCGGACAACCATTACAACTGCCCCATCGTCACCTCCTATTCGGAAAACATCCGCAACAACGTGGAGGAGATCAGCAGCGGCCAGGTCCGTTTCCGCAACCCTTTTATGGCCTTTACCAATCTGAACACGGTCACAGAGGCCCTGACCCGGGAATTCAGGGACATTCCGGAGCGCGAGATCGGGGAAGCGGCAGCGGCAGGCTGGAAGGAGCTTTACCAGGTCCGTCAGGATATCCGGGACGAAGGCGAACGGATCCTGCGCTTCATGGAGGAAAACCATGTCAAGGGCATCGTCCTGGCCGGACGTCCCTACCACATTGACCCCGAGATCAACCACGGCATTCCGGAAATGATCAATTCCTACGGGATCGCCGTCCTGTCCGAGGACTCCATCTCCCATCTGGGCAGCCCGGAGCGTCCCATCGTCGTTCTGGACCAGTGGATGTATCATTCCAGGCTGTACGCGGCCGCCAGTTATGTCAAGACCCGGGATGACCTGGATCTGATCCAGCTCAATTCCTTCGGCTGCGGCCTGGACGCCGTTACCACCGATCAGGTCAGCGATATCCTGTCGGGCTCCGACAAGATCTATACCTGCCTGAAGATCGACGAAGTCAACAACCTGGGTTCCGCCAGGATCCGTGTCCGGTCCCTGATCGCGGCCATCCGGATCCGCGACGCGCAGAAAACACCCAGGAGGATCACTTCCGAGGCCATCCACAAAGTGGCTTTCACCGAGGACATGCGCAGGGATTACACCATCCTCTGCCCCCAGATGTCACCGGTCCATTTCGATCTGCTGGCGCCGGCCCTGAAGAGCGTGGGCTACAATGTCGTAGTACTGGGCAACGATAACCGCAAGGCTGTCGATTACGGCCTCAAATATGTCAATAATGACGCCTGCTATCCTTCCCTGTTCGTCGTCGGCCAGATCATGGAGGCCCTGGATTCAGGCAGATACGACCTGAACAAGACGGCCGTGATCATGTCCCAGACAGGCGGAGGCTGCAGGGCTTCCAACTATGTAGGCTTTATCCGCCGGGCTCTGAAAAAGGCCGGTATGGAGCAGATTCCGGTCATTTCCGCCAACCTGTCCGGTCTGGAGGAGAATCCCGGCTTTAAGATCGGCTTCAAAGCCCTGTCCAGAGCGGCCGCGGCCGTCGTCATGGGCGATGTCATGATGAAATGCATCTACCGCATGCGCCCCTATGAACTGGAAAAAGGCAGCGTGGAAGCCGTCCACGCCAAATGGCTGCGCATCTGCACAAAATTCCTGACCACCACCGTAGGCCTCAACATTCCCATGGTCCATAAGATCTGCCGCAGGATGATCCGTGATTTCGACAATATCCCCATTTCCGAAGTCAGAAAGCCCCGGGTCGGCATTGTCGGCGAGATCCTGGTCAAATACGCCCCCGCGGCCAACAACCACCTGGTCGACCTGCTGGAGCAGGAAGGGGCCGAGGCGGTCGTACCGGACCTGATGGGCTTCATGCTCTACTGCTTCTATAACCAGGTCTACAAAGCGGAGAACCTGGGGACCAGCAAGCGGACCGCCCTCCTCTGTACGGCCGGGATCCACCTGATCGAGCAGCTGCTGAAACCGATCAACAAAGAGTACAGCCGGAGCCGTCATTTTACACCCTCCTCCAGCATCTATGAACTGGTGGAATACGCCAAACCCATCGTTTCGATCGGCAACGAGACCGGTGAAGGCTGGTTCCTGACCGGTGAAATGATCGAGCTGATCAAAGAGAATGTGCCCAATATCGTCTGCATACAGCCCTTCGGCTGCCTGCCCAACCATGTAGTCGGCAAAGGCGTGATCAAGCATATCCGCAGGCTCTATCCCACGGCCAATATCGCCGCCATCGACTATGATCCGGGCGCCAGTGAAGTCAACCAGCTCAACCGGATCAAGCTGATGCTGGCAACGGCTGTAAAGAATCTTCACAAAGACCGCTGACCTGAGCTTTGCAGGCAGAAGGATACCCCTGCGGCGGACAAAAAACAGCCGGTATGAGAATGGATCCCTGATCCGTGGTCCTTTCTCATACCGGCTTTTTATGAACATACAGATCCGGAGACCTGTACAGACTTTCCTCCGGACATAGGTAAGGGCATCGATCCGATCGTATGATTTCATCATCGAACAGAATCAATGCCCTGCCTGATTTAAATTATCCAATGGTTATAATACCTCCGTACCTTTCTTCCTTTCCGGTCATGTCAGCCTTTCATCTCTTTCCACGTCTTCCTTTGTACTGATTGTACTGCGATGTCCAGCCTGAAATCCCGTTCACTATGTGGGCTGCCTTTCCTGCATATACCGATCCTGTTATCATTCTTTATTCTCTGAACCTGGGCCGTTTTATGTTTGGATAAGACTGCCAGAACCCCAGTGGAACTCACCGCGCTTGTGTAATCAACCATGATCAGCAAATCCCGAATCGGAAACTCTGGATTGTGAAATTGTAATCAGGAGCGTACCTTCCTTTCTTGGATATTTTTATAGAAAACCCTGATGTACTTCTCGTCATCAGCTCTCTCTGTTTTCTATCTGTCTTTATTATATAGATGCAGCAGTAAAATGTCAATCAATTAATTTATTTCAGATATATTTATCGGAATTTTCAGACAAATAAGAAAATTGTATATTTTCTCATCACATTCAGGAATTATGCTCTGTATACAAAAAAATGCATACAGACCGGGGTAAACCGCAGTCTGTATGCAAAGACAGTTGACCGGACAGGATCCAGGGAAAAATACAGGGTCTGATCCGGTTTTGTGCAGGGGCAGAAAAGATCAGTCCACCAGAGGGTATTTGGCTGTAATTCCGGCAATGATGGCCCTGGCGGCCTCGATACCGGCTTCTCTCTGATTGATCACAAGGGCGATGGCTTCCGCTACCTTGTCAAAATCCTCAGCCTGCAGACCACGGGAAGTGGCGGCCGGCGTGCCCAGACGGATACCGCTGGTGACAAAAGGAGATCTCTTCTCGTTGGGGATGGTATTCTTGTTGGCTGTAATATGCGCCTCGTCAAGCAGCTTTTCGATGGCCTTGCCGGTCACGTCCTGCCTGGTCAGATCGATCAGCATCAGGTGGTTGTCGGTACCGCCGGAGACGATATCAATGCCTCTTGCCTGCAGGCCCTTGCAAAGTGCCTGGGCATTGTCCACGACACGCTGCTGATATTCCTTAAAGGAGGGCTGCAGTGCTTCCTTGAAGCAGACTGCCTTGGCCGCGATCACATGCTCCAGAGGACCGCCCTGGGTGCCGGGGAAAACAGCCTTGTTAAAGTTATATTTCTTCGCCGCCTCCGCGTTGGCCAGGATCATGCCGCCTCTGGGTCCGCGCAGTGTCTTATGCGTGGTCGTGGTAACAACATCCGCGTAAGGGAAGGGGCTGGGATGCAGACCGGTCGCGACAAGGCCCGCAATATGGGCGATATCCGCCATCAGGACGGCACCGCATGCGTCCGCCGCTTCACGGAATTTCTTAAAATCAATGGTTCTGGCATAGGCGGAAGCGCCTGCGATGATCATTTTGGGCTTTGTCTCGATGGCCAGCCTCTTAAGCTCGTCATAATCAATAAAGCCGTTCTCATCTACGCCGTAGGGAACAATATTATAATATGTACCGGAGATATTAGCGCTGCTTCCATGGGTCAGATGACCGCCCTGATTCAGGTTCATGCCCATCAGTGTGTCGCCGGGCTTGAGAACCGCGAATTCTACCGCTAAATTGGCGTTGGCGCCGGAATGGGGCTGCACATTGGCATACTCACAGCCGAACAGCTGCTTCGCGCGCTCAATCGCGATCGTCTCGACAACATCAATGACCTGACAGCCGCCGTAATAGCGTTTTCCGGAATAGCCTTCAGCGTACTTGTTGGTAAGAGGGCTTCCCATAGCTGCCATAACCGCTTTGCTGACCCAGTTTTCGGAAGCAATCAGTTCAATATGATCATTCTGCCGCTGTACTTCATCCTCAATGGCACTCGCGATTTCGGGATCGATCTTCTTAACTTCGTCCAGTGAATACATTCTTATCCTCCTGTATAACTTCAGTGTCTGTGTAAAACACTTTGCGTAACCGCCCATGGTGACCATTCTGTGACGTCACCACGTGAAATCACAGGATGATCACCATGTAATCACAGCGTAATTTCACCAGGCATAATTACTTAATGCAGTCACGATTAGAAAGTATAGCAATAATCAATCCGTTTCGCAAGCTAAAATCCAAAAGTTTCCCGCCGGCTGCCTGCAAACCGCCAAAAAGCCGGCTGTAAACGGCCAAATCATGTGCAAAATATGAAATTTATGTGAAGGACCTTGCCAGTGTCGTTTTTTTAGTGTAATATCTCAAACGAATAAAACGATTAAGAAAACAACTCCCCCAACTGAATATGGAGATTACACAATGAATCTTAAAGGATCTTTCGCATCCCGGGATGAATCAGCCCTTCTGCTGTCTGAGAAGCTGCGGACAGCGCTCCCCATGATCTTCTTCATGATCGGCTACGGCGGCATATTCGTCCTTGTGGAGAAGTGGAACCGCCTGCATTACACGGTCATTCATATGGCCCTGGATGACGCCATTCCTTTCTGTGAGGTTTTCATCATCCCCTATATGCTCTGGTTCGTGTATGTACTGGCATTTACAATTTTTATACTGTTCGCCGATGAAGAAGGTTACCGGAGAGTATCCACTCTGCTGATGCTTGGCATGGGACTGTTCCTGGCCGTTTCGATCGTCTTCCCCAACATCCACTTCCTCAGACCGGAAGTGATGCCCCGGGATAACGTATTTACAAGGCTGGTCCAGTTCATTTACAGCAGCGATACGCCCACCAATCTGACGCCCAGCATCCACGTTTATAATTCGCTGGCCATCATGATCGGTACGGCGCATACCAGGATCCGTCCTTTCGACCGGAAGTTCGCCAGGATCCTGTCCTACGGCCTGGGATTCTCCATTATCCTTTCCACCATGTTCATCAAACAGCATTCTGTTTCCGATGTACTGGTTGCCTTCGCTCTGATGGCAGTTGCCTATATGGCAGTTTACCGTTTTGGTTTTACCTTTTACAGACGCCGCAGCAAAAAGAGGGCGTTCCGCTCCGTATTTAACAGCTGACCGCGTTTACGCATATAAAATACAGATCAGAAAACACAGATCAGAAAATACAGATCAGAATACAAAGAATTATATAAAGAGATCAGAAACGCCGGCTCCTTACGAAGCCGGCGTTTTGATCTCTTTTTTATGATTTGATTTTCAGGAATATCTTCCGGACACTTATCTGCCTTCCATGATGATATTGATCCTGGCCGAACACTGCTTGACGATGTAATAGTCGGGATAGACGACCGACAGAGGCGTGCTGCCGCCGGAGTAAGTGGGCTGCATCTGGTAATTCTCAGAAGTAGGCGCCTGTTTGTAGACCTGCCAGGGGGTGGAATCGGAAAGCTGCTGATTGATCAGCTCCTGGATCTTCGCGTTGGGGATATCCGTCTGGAAAGCGCCTTCCAGGCTGCTCATGAAATCACCCGCGTTGAGCAGGATCGACGGTGAGCAGATCTTGGCGATAATGGCCTGCAGAACCGTTTCCTGGTTCCGTCCACGCTGGTTGTCGCCATCCGCAAAGCTGTATCGTTCCCGGCAGTAGGCCAGGGCTTCACGGCCGTCCAGGGTCTGCCAGCCGCTCTCAATGTAGATCTCACTGTCCGTAAAGGGCTGGAAGCCCTCTTCGATATAGACATCCACACCGTCCAGGGCATTGACGACCTGGACCAGCGTATTGAAGTTGACTCGTACATAATAGGTGATATCTATGCCGTAAAGATCCTCCAGCGTCCTCATGGAGGCGTCTACGCCGTAAATGCCGGCATGGGTCAGTTTATCCCTCTGCTGGCCTGAAACGCCGGAAATCGGCACGTAGAAGTCTCTGGGGGTGGATGTCAGGATGATCTTCTTGGTCTTGGGATTGACGGTGACGATAATATTGACATCGCTCCGGCTGTTCTCCAGGACATTTTCCCTGACATCGATACCGCTGATCAGTACGTTGAAGGGTTCGCCTGCCTCAACACTCTCCGCCTCCAGATCCTGTTCGATCCCGTAGTTGTAAATGATCCGGACCTGATCCGTATACCCCTCGATCAGATCATCCAGCATGGAGGAATAGGAATTATTATAGATCGCCGCGCCGATCTCGCCGTCGAGCAGGGCCGAGGCCTCATCCCGGGGGGTCTCATACTCCCGGAGCTCGATATCCTTTCCCAGATTCTTCTGGACGTCCTGGATCATGGACTGGGTATTGACCTGGTCTACGCCTGTCTGGATGCCGAACACATAATCCGCTGCGTCTGCCAGCGTTTGGGCCGGGTCATCCGCCCGGACAACAACGACCATCTCATCGACCTTGTACTTTTCTCTGGAGCCGTTGAGCAGGCCCGTCATCTGGTTCAGATACCCGAAGGCTACACAGCAGATCATGCTGACCAGTGCGGCGAAGGCCGCTCCTGCCATCCAGATCTTCTTTTTCCGGTTCAAAAGTGTATAGGTAACAAGAATCAGAAGGATCAGGAAGACCGCCAGGGCAACGACATATCTGGCCGGTACCATACCGCTCAGAAGGACCGCGCCCACCAGCAGGATCGAGATCACGATCTGAAATATAAATAATATATTCTTGATCAGCAGGATCTTTGTGCTTTTCTTAAGTTTCTTTTTCTTACTAGCCATAGAATACCATCCGTATTTTGTCTGTATTGATAGCCGAAAACCGGAATCCTGTTATGGGATTCCAATTATCGGATTCCTATTTTGCAGTCATATAATTGCATTCATATAAAGATACACTTTTTTTACGACAATTTCAATAGGGATCATACGCCTTCAGACCGTAAGAATTAACAAGGCTCATATTTGAGGACACATAATCACTGCTGGTAGCATAACCGTCCGCCTTGATCCTGCTCAGATAGGTCTTGGGGGAGGTCACGCCCTTGAGGTTGGAATAGCGGGCGGTATTGATAAAATCAAAATATCCCTTGATTCCCTGCTCCCGGTTGGGGAAAACGCGGAAATAAGCGGAAACCGTTACTCTCCTGCCGTCATACTCCTCACCGGTCCGCATACTGACTGCTTTGCCTTTCCATTTGGAGCCGCATTTGAGACCGAAATAATTGTGGTATTTGGCCGACAGTCTGGACTTGCCCCAGCCGGATTCCAGAATGGCCTGGGCGATCACGGCCGAATAACACTTGATACCGTATTTCGGGCCGTATTTCGAGCAGTACTGGGCTACGGACTCGATGAAGTTGATTCTGGCCACGGAAGCCGCTGTCTTTTTGCAGGATACGACAAAACGGCCCTGTTTATTGAAATAACAGGTCTTGCCGCCGATCGTCTGCCAGCCCCTGACCATCTCTCCCTTTTTATTGAAATAATACTTTTTGCCGCTGACCGTTTTCCAGCCGGTGGTCTGACTGCCGTCATTGTCCATGTAGTAGGTCTTGCCGTTCAGATTCAGCCAGCCCTTTGCCATGGTGCCGGCATATTTTTTGCCGCTGGTCTTAGGATAAAAATAATACGTCCTGCCTTTGATCGTCCTGAAGCCTTTGGCAATGACGCCCTTACTGTCCATGTAGTAGCGGAACCCGTTGATGGTCTGCCAGCCGACAGTCATCTTGCCGTTGCTGCCGAAATAATACTGCTTGCTGCCGATATAGCGGAAGCCGGTCACCATCGCATAATTATCCGCGAAATAATAGGTACCGTTCTTATTGGTCGTCCATCCTTTCAGGGCGGCCCCGTTTTTGTCGAAATGATACCACTTGCCTTTGACCGTGATCCATTTCCCCTTGACGCTGGCGCCTGACTTGTCGAAATAATAGAGTTTCCCGCTGACAGTGATGAACTCGCTGGCCGCCATTTTTCCGCCGGCCTTATAATAGACTGTCCTGCTGCCGGTCGTTACCAGTCCCTGTTTCGCAGCCATCAGCTGTTCTGTACCGTCCTCGGCCAGCTCCTCCTCCGCGATCATGTCCGCTGCCGACTCATAAGTCTGCAGTGCGTCCGCGGTCAGTTCCGCATTCCCGTCTGCTGCCGGCACCGCTTCTGCCGCAGGATCCGCTTCCGCCACCTGCAGGGCCGGTTCCATGGTGACTGCGTCCCCGCTGCTTTCTGCTCCGGTCTCTTCTGCCTCCGCAGGGGCGGCTGTTTCCACAGGCTCAGCATTCTCCGCGGGCGCCGTTCCCTGCGGGTCCTCCGCAGGCGTTTCCGCTTCTGCCGCCGGTTCCACTGCCGCTTCTGTCTGTTCTCCGGTCCCGCTCTCTTCCGCGGCAAGCGCCGTGTAAGCCGGACCGGACAGTACACCGCTGACGGTCATCACAACACCAAGTAACACGATTAACAGTTGTTTTCTCATTCACCCTCCCGTATGTACAGCATGAACTGCCGCGTCTTTTGTTATTTCTATCCTGTTTCCCCCGCCGGCTGTCCTCAGGACCGGACGACCGTCGACGGAACGCTTGCTACATAAAAAGTATCCTCTTCGACCACGATGCCTGTCAGCCGGTTGCCGAATACACATCCGGTATCCAGGGCCATCATACCTGTCGGCTCAAGATTATAACGGTGGTCGTCCTCCAGATAGCCGAAAGACCCGTCCCCCTTGATATACAGGGCCGTTTTATAAGGCGTGTGGCCTGTCATGATCAGCTTTCCCTGATATTCGGTGGTCCTGCCCCAGATCATGGTCTCAATGGTATTTTTTGCCGGGTCCTCGTCGGTCAGACTGGCGTGGACACAGGTAAAACGGGGATCCTCCCAGTAAAAAGGCATATCCAGATACCATTCCCGGAACTCCTGGATCCTGTGCTTATGATTGATAAAGGCATATACTGTCTTTTCCCCGCTGTTGATATACCAGTGTTTCTTTTCCCTGGAAGTCCTTTCCGGACCCGTGGCATCCAGCATCATCTGTTCATGGTTGCCCCGCAGCAGGATACATCTGTCTCCCATTTCCTCCTTGAGTCCCCGCAGGAACTCAAAGACCTCATAGATCTTCGGTCCCCGGTCAATGGTATCCCCCAGATTGACCAGCGTGTCACGGGCTTTATCAAAACGCAGTTTTTCCAGGAGGCTGACGCATTCATCATAGCATCCGTGAAGATCTGTAATGATTACGATTCGTTCACTCACGCAAATACCTCCGCTTGAATTCCAAGCAAATGTTATAGATCCTTATTCTTCAAAGAAAATATGCAGGCGGTCGTTTTCGGCCTGCGCGGCCCTGCAGAGCCTGCGCAGGGCATCCATATAGGCAGGCGGAACTGCATCCGCGTCCGGAGTCCCGCAGAAAATCAGGTTCCATTCTTCTGTCTGTTCCGTCAGACAGTCATAGAAAGCATCCAGATTCCTGCCATACCAGGCGGGAAGCGGCAGCGCCTCCTGCAGCCTGTCATGCAGCTCGGACCGGCTCCCGATCCCTGTCAGATCGATTCTGTAATCCATAGTTATTCCTCTCCATACAGAAGCTCAAAGCTCTTATAATGATCGCCGGTATAGTAGATCCGGCCGTCCTCCGCGTATATGATCCGTTTGGCGCCCCTTCTGGAAGCCCCCAGGGTATCGATATCACATTCGCGGTAATCCCCGTCCGGCAGGACGCCCTCGTAGTTGCCGAAATGATCCCCGCCAATGCACATGCCGGGCGCGTAGGGCTCCAGCGAACCACCGTCCCAGCCCAGTTTCCTGGCCTCCTTTTTGGTGATAAAATTGGAGGGCAGTTCCCCGTAGGTATGCAGATACAGGGCGACATCCTCTTTCGACGTATATGAACCATTCCGGTCAATGACTGTGTCCGGCGTTTCCGGAGCCGCTTCTTCCGGTCCGTCCTGCGCCTGTCCGTCCGGGAGCAGCGCCTTCTCTTCCTCCTCTTCCGGCGGATCCTCCGCTTCTGCGGCCTCCCCGCCGCCGGGGTTATTATCCTGTACGGTCAATGAAATCTCTTCCCCGGCCGTTTCCGTCGCGCTGCCGGTCCCGCCGCATCCGGCCGCCAGTCCCAGGACCAGCAGGATACAAAGCAGGAGCGCGGAAAATCTCTTCCATCGTTTCATCTTTCATCTCCTATCCCCTGTGAGACAACAGTTAGATTCATTATAATACAGATGTAATGAAATCTGAACAAAAATGTAATAATTTTGTAACCAAAATGCATGACAGCAAAGCGCCTGGTCTGTCAGCCCGTAAAAAAGGGTCTGTCAGTCCGCAAAAAGACCGGCACCCGCGGAAATACTGACTCATGTTATAACAGTAATTCCGCAGGTACCGGTCCCTTTTACAAAGTCCGGCTGTTCTTTTCCGCCGGCGCCAGGTTCCTTATCCGATCAGCTGCTGCAGGGGCGGGATCAGCTGTTTCTTACGGCTGACCATGCCGGAAACATCCGCTTTCCCGTCTTTCGCTTCCACGTGATAGGCTTCCCCGATCACTTCATCCAGACCGTCGCCGGCATAAAGCAGTCTTGTGGACTGGTCCCGCATATTGGTCAGCATGTAGATGAACATGTTCAGGCCCTTCTTTTCCCGGGCTTCATCCAGACACCCGCTGACCATCTCCTCCACCTGTCTGCAGGAGGCTCTGGACATGAACAGGCCCTGGGCAGCGCCCAGACGCTTATCACCGAACTCAAAGATCTTGAAATCCGTAAAGAGCAGGTCATCCGCGGTCCGTCCCGTCAGGTCATCGCTGGCAGAGAACATTTTCTCCGCGTACTCATTGACATCCTCCCCGGCGATCCCGGCCAGCTCTTTGCAGGCCTTCGTATCAAAAGGGGTACAGGTGGGGGAGCGGAACAGAAGGGTATCCGACAGGATGGCCGACATCAGCAGGCCGGCGATATGCCTGGGGATCTCCACATCATTTTCCTTATACATCTTGTAAAGAATGGAGGCTGTGCACCCCAGGGGCTCATTCCTGAAATAGACAGGACCTGAAGTCTCCAGGGAACCGACACGGTGGTGATCGATGATCTCCAGGATCCTGGCTTCCTGGAAGCCGTCGACCGCCTGGGATTTCTCATTATGGTCCACCAGGATCAGCTTCTTGCGGTGCATGCCCAGCAGATTCCTTCGGCTGATGACGCCCACATACTGGCCGTTTTCATCCAGAACAGGGAAATAGCGGTGTCTGACAGAGGCCATGACTTTCATGGCTTCGTCCAGGGGCAGATCCAGATCAAAGGTCAGCAGCCTGTCCTTCTTCATAAAGTGCTTGACCGGCGCGGCCATACTGACGATACGGGAGGCCGCGAAAGTATCATAAGGGGTGGTAATGACCGCACAGTTACTCTGCCTGGCCTTTTCCAGAATCCTCTCCCGGACCTCGGAGTCGACACAGACGATCATACAGGAGGCGCCCAGGTCGATGGCGATCATCTGGGCCTCGTAGCGGTTGGTGACCAGGACGATATCCCCTTCGCTGATCAGGCTGATCATGGTCTCGGGACTCGTTCCGACATGGACCCGTCCCCGTTGGATATGGCCCATGGGATCGCCGACCAGCATTTTGCCTTCCAGCGTATTAAGCAGGTTCTGATAGCTGGTATGGGCTTTACCCAGAATGGCCGTATCGAACAGGTCCAGATAGGCGTCCGCTATATCCTTGACCGCGATCAGACCTTCCAGACTGCCGTCTTCCTTCGTTACGCAGAGGGTATCCAGGACATTATCCCTCATATATTCCCATGCTTCCCGCATGCTCATATGCCCGTCGAAACCGGGCGCTTTCCGGATATCTATATCCCGGATCTGGGGCCTGACGTCCGTCAGCAGCTCCGGTGCCTCCACGCCGAAATGATCCAGGACGAACTGCGTCTCCCGGCTGATATTACCGGCTCTTTTCGGCAGGTGCTCTGTATCGGTGATCTGGTTCTTCAGCCAGGCGTAGGAAATAGCGGAGCAGATTGAATCCGTATCCGGATTCTTATGGCCGATGACAAAGACCGGCCTGGGATTTTTCTTTGCAGGCATTGCTTTTCGGATGTGACCGGCGGCTCCATCTTTCCCTGCCGCAGTCTTCGTTTCCGTCTGTACAGACGCGTCTTTTATTTTTTGTGTTGCTTCTTTCATCTTCGCTCTGTATCCTTCCTCAATCTCATCCAAAGGGTTTTCAAACTGCTGTTCATTCTCATTATAAAGCAAAACCGGCAAACAGAAAACAAAAAGAGACCTGTACGATGAACTGTACAGGTCTCCCAACTGATAATGAAAACGGACCGGAAGAAATGGCCGCCTGCCGGCTCCCGCCGGACGGCCGTTCGTGGATAATATGTGAACCTCCCCCAAGGTCTTGATACATTTCTCTTCCTTCGGACCTCCCTTTCGGGCCGTCCTGTCCGCGTCAGCTCATTCCGTTCCGCCGTCCCTGACAGCTTCAAAGGCGTCGATCGCAGCGATCAGCATACTGGCCGTTCCTTCAATCCCGAGCACGGAGGTGTCCACTGTCAGATGATAGCTGTCCGCCCGTCCCCACTTTTTGGAGGAATAGTAATTATAGTAGCTCTGCCGCTGCTTATCCTTTTTCATACACAGTTCCAGGGCCTTGTCCCGGTTTTTGATATCCGGATAGGCGTCCAGCGTGGAAATCCTCTGGTATTTGAAATCATCACTGGCATGGATAAAGATATTGAGGACATTGGGGAAATCCTCCAGCGCCACGTCCGTGCAGCGTCCTACAAAGACGGCCGGTCCTTCTTTGGCAATATCCCGGATGACATTATACTGGGCCAGAAAGATCTTCTGGGACAGAGGCATTTCCAGCAGCCCGGGCGTATAATAGCCAAAGGAATAGGAATCCATGGCCAGACTGAAGAGGAAGGAATTGGTGGGCTTCTCATCCTGCTTCTCCAGGATCTCCCTGGCGTAGCCGCTCTCCGCCGCTACCCGGTCCAGCAGTTCATTATCCCAGAACTTGATTCCGTAATGCTCCGCGATCAGTTTCCCGACGAATCTGCCGCCGGAACCATACTGTCTGCCGATTGTAATGATCGTATTCATAGTGGACCTTCCTGTTAACAAAGGCATTTCAGCCGGTGCCAGGCTGCCCGGACACAAGGGGCCGTAAAAAAAGCAATGCCGGTCTGCCTGTACAATCTATGCAATGCGCCCTGCTTTATATGTCCTTATTATAGCAAAGTTGTCCGAAACTATCAATCTGTTTCCCGTCAGATTGTGCAGCTTGTACAGTCATCTTACAGGTACTGATTCCGGGCGGACGCTTCCGGCCATATCAGCCGCCGTTCCCTTCCCGGGACCGCAGCGTATCCAGAATCGCCGTGAAATAATCCGGCAGGGGGGCGCTGGTCTCTATATAAGCCCCGGTCCTGGGATGGACAAAGCCAAGGATCCCGGCATGCAGACACTGTCCCCGGGTCTGGAAAGGGCACTTACGACTGCCCTGATAAACGGTATCTCCCAGAAGGGGATGTCCGGCAAAGGCCATATGGACCCGGATCTGATGGGTTCTTCCTGTCTCCAGACGGCATTCCACATAGGTATAATTCCGGAACCGTTCCAGGACCCGGACATGGGTCACGGCCCGTTTGCCGTCCGGCCGGACCGCCATCTTCTTCCTGTCTTTGGGATCTCTGCCGATGGGCCGGTCGATGACCATCTCATCCTCTTTCAGACAGCCGTACACAATGGCGTAATATTTCCTGACAATGGTATGGTCCTTGAGCTGGGCCGCGATGCTGTTATGAGATGCGTCATTCTTACAGACAATGATGGACCCGGTCGTATCTTTATCGATCCGGTGAACGATACCGGGCCGCAGGACCCCGTTGATCCCGGACAGCTGGTCCCGGCAGCGGTACATGACCGCATTGACCAGGGTTCCGCTGTAATGGCCGGCGGCCGGATGGACCACCATATCCTTGGGCTTGTTGACCACCAGGACATCCTCATCTTCATAGAGGACCTCCAGAGGGATATCTTCCGCCAGAATATCCGGTACGACACGGTCCGGGATGGCGATCCATACCTCGTCTCCCTCTTTGACCCGGGCGGAAGGCTTGACGGCCTTTCCGTTGAGCTGCACACTGCCGTCGGCAAACAGTTTTTTCAGGTAGTTCCTGGAAGTATCCTCCAGCAGGCGGACCAGGACCTTGTCGATCCTTTCCCCTTCATATTCTTCTGTCAGACAGAAACGGTTCTCAGTCATCTGACTTTCCCTTCTTCCCGCCGGGGGACAGGAACGCGAAATCCTCTTCCTCCTTATAATAGAACAGAAGGAGCAGGATCAGCAGGATGGTCGCGCAGGTCACATAGATATCCGCCACGTTGAAAATCGGGAAATCGATCAGGGAGAAATAGAGAAAATCCCTGACACAGCCCAGAAAGACCCTGTCGATCATATTGCCGACTGCTCCCGCCGCTATAAATACCATCAGAAAGCGCATAACAATGTATTTACGTCTTAATGGCAGCCGCAGCAGGACATACAGGACCGCCGCCAGGGCGGCCAGGGTGACGGCCAGAAAGAAAATCCTGGCGTTCTGCAGCAGGCCGAAGGCTGCGCCCCGGTTCTCCAGATACTGCAGCTGGAAGACCCCGGGGATCAGGATAAAGGGATCCCGGTCTTTCAGGGCCGAGACCGCCGCCACTTTGGTGACCTGGTCCAGAAGGACCAGCAGGAACGTCAGGACCGTCTCCGCGATCAGCGTCAGACGGAAAGCGTCCCGCACCCGGTCTCCACGCCCCTGCTCCGCGCTTTTTTTATGATTGTCAGCTGTTTCCCGGCTCATTCTCCATCCTCCACATAATGAATCTCATGAATGGCAGCCAGGATCTCCTCCTTCGTTACCGTCTCATCCGGAACTGCCTGCCCGATTCCCCGCAGGAGCACAAAGCAGGGCCTGCCGCTCTCGTCTTCGTTGTCTGTCCCGGTCAATTTCAGAATCTCCTTTTCGTCCAGCCGGTCCTCACTGATCGGCAGCCCGAAAGGAACAAACATGTCCCGGATCTCATAATATTCATCCATTGAAATCATTTCCTTTTTCCAGGAAATATAAGCGGCCGCCACACAGCCCAGGGCCAGACATTCCCCGCTGGTACGGCGGGAACCGCTGTATTTTCCGACCGCGCGGCCGATGGTATGGCCTAACCGGAGCAGCATCCGGCCTTCTTCTACCCCGGCGCCCCGGTTCAGGATCTCATTTCTGATCTCATTGCTGCGCCGCAGCATAATCTGCATGGTTTCCGCTTCTCTGCTCAGGATTTCATACATATTCTCCAGCAGCCATACGTAAAAAGCCTCATCCCGGATCAGGCCAAGCTGCATGACCCCGGCAAAGCCGCTGCAATAGCAGCTGTCATCCAGCGTCTCCAGAACAGAGACATTGATGTAGACCAGGAGGGGCATACAGGCCGGCACAGACATATTATTCCCGGCGCCGGCATCCCCGCCGGCCCTGTCTCCGAAAGACAATTCCGTCTGTGCAGTCAGACTGGTGGGAATCCGGATATATCCGGTGCCCCCCTGAAAACCGGCAGCGGCAGATTCTGCCGCGTCCGCCACACGGGTGCCGCCCAGGGCAATCAGCAGACCATTCCGGTCAATCTGTTCCTCTGTAAGGAACCTGATGATAGTTTCCACGGGATCCGTGTCTTTCCGGTCCCGGCCGGCCTCTATGGTGCAGACCGGGACTTCCGGGCAGATCTCCGCAAGGGCTTTGCAGACCTGTTCCGCGTAAAGGGGGCCTGCATGATTGTCTGTAACGATACAGAACTGCCGCCCCGCATATCCCAGGGCCGTCAGCTCCCTGCCCAGATCCTCAAAGGAAGACCTGTAAACGATATCATAGCAGGGGACGCCGTCCTGATGCACGGTCAGTCTCCTGCCTTCATTGTTCGCTGTTTCCATATGAATCGAATCTCCTCTGAATCCAAACTTCTTTATAACCGGAAAAGCCTCTCCGCCGGGCAAGCCCAGAGGAGAGGCTGGTCAAACTGTTTCCTGCGCTCAGCCCTGGGTACCCGGGCCGAAGGGGTTTGTCTTGGCTGCGAACGGGGATGTCAGGTTCATCGAAGCGTCCTTCATGGAGGAAGCTGCGCTGATATCACCTGAAATATCTACATTGGCAGGCGTGATCACAAAAATATAATGGGAAATCTTCATGACATTTCCCTTGATCGCGTAGCAGGAGCCGGACGTAAAGTCAATGATTCTCTGGGCAATCTCCACATCCAGGCCTTCCAGGTTCAGTACGACCGTGCTGCCCATCAGCAGTGTATCTGTAATATCTCTGGCGTCATTGACATTCTGCGGTTTCAGTACACATACTTCCATTCCGGAATCCCCCATGGATCTGCGGACAGTCCTGGCGGGAGCCGGTTCTTTCTCGATCGCAGGCGCTCTCCTCCGTACCTGACGGGGAGCAGGCGCTTCCTCTGCCTCCTCTTCACGGCTGTCTTCTTCTTCTATATCCTCTTCTTCGTCTTCGTAGTAATCATCATCAGGCTCATCATCGTAGGGATCATCATTGATTTTCATCGCGTTGATCAGCTTATCCATTACACTCATGCCGGCTACTCCTTTTACTTATATATCCCTGATAGGACGGCCTTTCCAAAGATATCTTTTACAAAGATCCTTTCAAGGTGTCTGTATCAGGCCGGGCTGTGGAAGTGATCCTCCCGCCCTTTTAAATCATTGATCAGACATAATTTCTCTCGCCGAATATACCGGTACCGACCCGGATCAGCGTGGCACCCTCTTCAATGGCGACCTGATAATCTCCGGTCATCCCCATGGAAAGATGGTCCATAGTCACATTATCAATGCATTTACTTTTGATGTCAACAGATAATTCCCTGAGCTGTCTGAAATAAAGGCGGTTGCTTTCGGGATCTTCTGTATAGGGGGCGATGGTCATCAGGCCCGCGATCTGAAGTCCCGGCAGGGCTGCCGCCTGTCTGACCAGCTGCTCCGTTTCCTCCAAGGCAATGCCGAACTTGCTCTCTTCTCCGGCCGCGTTGACTTCGATCAGGATGGGCATGACCATGTTCCGTTTGACAGCCTCCCGGCTGATCGTTTCCGCCAGCCGCAGATTGTCCACACTGTGGATCATGACCGCTTTATCCATGACCTGTTTTACCTTGTTGCGCTGCAGATGACCGATCATATGCCAGCGGATATCCTCCGGCAGCTGCGGCGCTTTCAGACAGATTTCCTGGACCTTGTTCTCACCGAAATTCCTCTGTCCTGCCGCGTAAGCCTCTTCCAGCATTTCCACCGGCTTGGTCTTGGTCACGCAGATCAGGGTCACATCCTCCCGGTTCCTGCCCGCGCGGGCGCAGGCCTCCCGGATCTTTTCTTCTACTGCTATAAGGTTTTCTCTGACCAAAAGTGCTCCTTCCTTTCCTTGTTATCTTCCGGGTCCGCATCCAGCCGGAGCAGTCCGTTTTCCGGCACGTCCCGGTTTTCCGCCGCGTCCCGGTCAATGGGTATCCGTCACGAATTCATCCGGATTGATCGTATCCGCGTGCAGGACAATATAATCATATTCCATCAGTCCATAAGCCGAGTTCGGTTCAACGATGGCGTAGTCCTCATTCTGATAAATGATACGGATCTGACGGAAATCCGCATATCCCTTATTGATATAATAAACGCCGACCAGTTCGTCACTTTCTCCGATCGTATACTGTCTGGTCGAATCCGGCATATCAATGATCTCACCGCTGCTCAGGCCCGAACTGTCCAGATAATAGTAATCCTCTGTTTCACTGTAGGGAGTAGACGCCACGAACTGGGTGGATTTGCCGCCGTCCTCGGAATAGACTTCCAGCAGGACACCCCTTTCACCGCCGGCGCCGGTGGTCAGGAACTCCTTGGGAACCAGGTAGAATTCCCCCTTGGTGATCGAAGTGACCGGCACCTTGAGTCCGGTCTCCTGACTGGTATATATTTCCAGATCCAAAAACCGTTCCGTACAGAAGGTGACCATGGAATTGGTGAATTCCAGATTGACATACCAGCTGCCATCCTCTCCCTCCCGGTCCGTCACATGGGCCCAGGACTCCAGGGAGTTCTGCAGAAAGCGGACTCTGACATATTTCTGGCTGACCAGCTTTTGTGCCGTTTCCTCCGAAGGAACCTGGATCGCAACGGACCAGCGCTCGCTGGAGATCAGCTTGAAGACCGGATCTCCTTCTTTGACCTGCTGGTTGTTGGTAATGACGGTGCGCTTATATTTGTTCTCGTTGAATGTATCCGGCGTCAGCTTGTCAAAGGTCATCTTCTCCAGTCCGTCCACCGAATAGACCACATCGCCGCTGCCGTGGGCGTAGCACATGTGGATGGAATTGGATTCAAGATCCTTAATACTGCCCAGGATACTGCGGTTGGAGACCTTCTGGGAAGCGCTCATGATGGAATTCCGGAAATCATATAAAGTCTGGAAATTCTCTTTACGAAAATCTCCGGTAAAGGAAATGACCTCCCGCCGGAAGGCGGCATAGTCACTGGCGGTAAAACGCTGGTCCGCCTGCTTGTCCGCGTCCAGATCATCTGCCAGCCGGCCGTCCTCATCGATGGTATAGGCCAGTGTCTGGGCACCGATCCTGTCTGTCTCTTTATTATAGAAATTGATATATCCCGTATAGCTGCTGGTCTCCACTTTTTCCTGACGCAGGGCGATCCCCCGGTAAATGGTGCGGTCGGAAAGGGCTCCCATCCGCACCTCGTAAACATCCGTTTTCCGGGAAGTCAGAAAAAGAATGATGGTCGTCACCAGATAGATCAGGATCACAAAAAAAATGACCAGGCCAATATTCAAATTGGAAAAGCGTTCCCTCCGGGAACCCTGTATTTGATTATTTGTAGAAGGCAACTCAGATACCTCTGTCTAAACCATTGTGCAGGCGGCAGATGCCGCAGGTGATACAGGAACCCCGGGAATCAAGGATTCCCGGGGCCCTGACAATATTCAGTATTTAGTAATTATAAAGCAACGGCGATCAGCTCTTTAAGCTCCTCGGGCACCTCGTGCTCGTCAAGAGAAGCAGATACGATAAAGTTGACATCAAACGCATCACTGATTTTCTGGATCTTGCGGATCGCGGGAGTGATATCCTGGCCCTGCAGACATGCCATATCCAGGAAACCGTCGAAATAGACCTGCTCCAGATCATGATCCTGCGCAACCATACCACTGATAAAGCCAAGGAACTGGTCTGTATTCTCAATCATATAGTCACTGATATTGATCAGCCTGATCCGGTTGTTGAGCTCATACATGTGCTGGGTGCTTCTGTCTACATAACAGATGCTGCCCATCGCTGTTTTGACTTCAGCATTGACTTTATCCAATAAGCATTTGGTTTTTCCTTTACCTTTGTTGCCTATGATCAACTGAACCATTGGACGTACCCTCCTACCTTACTGGTATTTGTTATTTGAACCGCAGTCGCGGTACTTTTACTCATTATAGATGATTCAGGGCCAAAATACAACATCAATCCCGTTTCCCCGGGTTCCCGGAACATACGTTCAACAGGCGCGGTACCGGCCCTTTGCTTTCTTATTTATACATCTCTCTCCATTCAAAATCTCCCCGGTCCAGGGACTTGATCAGGAGTTCCGCGGTGGCCAGATTGGAGGCCAGCGGGATATTATGCATGTCGCAGAGCCGGATGACCTTGTTGACATCCGGTTCATGGACCTTGGGATTTAAGGGATCACGCAGGAAAATGACCAGATCGATCTCGTCCTGCTCAATGGAAGCCCCGATCTGCTGCATACCGCCCAGGTGGCCCGCCAGCAGCTTATGTACATTAAGGTTGGTCACCTCTTCGATCAGCCTGCCGGTGGTTCCGGTCGCGTACAGATTGTGTTTGCTGAGTATCCCCCTGTAGGCGATGCAGAAGTTCTGCATCAGTTTCTTTTTGGCGTCATGCGCGATTAATGCTATGTTCATTTCTATACCCCGTTATTCTGACTAAACCTGCTGTCATCTTATTTATTCATCCGCTTCCGCTTCCTTTTCATCGGCCGATCCCCCAATCGGCAGCATGATGCCGGCGGAGCGGCTCTGCATCCTTACATTAATGGTAAACCCGATTCCCGCGAACAGTGAGACCAGACTGGTCAGGCCATAGCTGACAAAGGGAAGCGGTATACCTGTGTTGGGCAGGAGTCCTGTCGCAACGCCAATATTCATAAATCCCTGGAAACCGATCCATGCCCCCATGCCGGAAGCGATCAGCCTGCCTGCCAGGTCGTCCGCTTTCTGCGCGATCTGAAAACAGCGTACCGCGATGGCTGCGACCAGAAGGACAATGGTACAGGTTCCGACAAAACCGAATTCCTCACCGATGACAGTAAAGATAAAGTCCGTCTGTGATTCAGAGATGAAGCCCGTCTCCAGCAGCGATACAGAGGATTCCAGGCTCCCTTTGCCCAGAAGTCCGCCTGAACCGATGGCAGTGATGGACTGCATGGTCTGATAAGCCGTCGTCGTCGCGTAGTTCTCCGGATGCAGCCATGCCAGGATTCTCTGCTGCTGGTAGCCGCTCAGGACCATACCGTTGAGGACCATAAAGAAGAACAGGCCTGTCACGGGAATCAGGACTGCCAGAACGCCGGCCACGAACTGATAGCTCAGAACGCCGACGAACATCAGCACACAGAAGATGATCATGACCATCAGGCTGGTGGACAAATCGGGCTCAACAACGATCAGTCCCACCGGCAGAAGGACCAGAACACAGCAGATCGGGAACAGGAACGCAGAACTCCATCTGTCCCTGTATTCCATTATGAACTTGGCAAAAAATAAAATCAATAATATTTTACCGGCTTCCGAAGGCTGGAAAGTCAGCCCCGCGATATTGATCCAGCGGCGGGCGCCGCCTCCCGACACGCCGAAACGCCAGACCAGGACCAGCAGGAAGATACAGGCCGCGTAGGCCGCCCAGTACAGTCTGAGGACCTTGCGGTAATCCACCACCGACACGACCAGCATCACGACCAGGCCGATGGCCAGGCCATAGATCTGACGGGCTGTCAGTCCCGGATCGGCACTGGTGACCGCGACGACGCCGAAGATGGACAGGCTGGTGACCAGTATTACCAGTAAAAAGTCATATTTTCTGATTGAAAAACCCTGGAACATAAAGATCCCTAACTCCTTTCAGAGGCAGTCGTTTCCGTTTCTCCGCCCGGTAACGCATCAGTCACCTGTCGATACGTTGCTGGAGATGGAAAGGTTGTCCAGCGTATCCTGCAGATCAGAATCCACAGAACCGCCGTTCTCAAAGTCATAGCGCCCCAGAATATGGGCAGAGACCTGGACCGCGTAAGAGGATGTATAGCCGAAGGGGATCCTCGTCACGATGGAAATCTCCGGATCATCATACGGAGCGTAGCCGACGAACAGGGCGTGGTCGGGACGGTTCTTGGCCTGCTGGGCCGTACCGGTCTTGCCGGCCACAGAAGCGCCGACCCTGCCGAAGAAGGAATAGCTCTGGACGACGCCGCGCATACCGCTGTGGATGGCGTCCCAGTATTCCTGCTGCATATCGATCCTGTCCGGCACGCTGTCCTTTTCCAGTTTCTGTGTGCCTTCGGATCCTTCGATATGATCGACCAGAGTCAGTTCATTGCAGATTCCGGAATTGGCCACGGTCGATACGTATCTGGACAGCTGGGCTGTGGTATAGGCATTGTCCGCCTGGCCGATGGCCGCCCTGACCGAATCCCCGGTGGCTATATGCGGAGCGGTCTCGTCAATCTCCACGCCGGACTTTTCATCCAGTCCGTACAGGGAGGCGTACTGCTGCAGCTTGGCAACGCCCGTATCGCTGCTGTAGCGGACAGAAGGATCATAGACGCCCGCGCTGTTCATATGTCCCAGACGCCATCCCATTTCATAGAAGAAGACGTTGCAGGAATGGGTTATGGCGCCGGACAGCCGCAGGGATCCGTGGCCGCTGCTGCTCCAGCAGCTGGCGGGAGGATCGATCTTGTCAAATATGACATTGCATCGATAGGTCTCCCCTGTGGTTACGACCCCTTCCAGCAGGGAGGCTGTGGCACTGACCATCTTGAAGGTGGAACCGGGCGCGGTCCTCTGCTGGGTGGCGTAATTGAGCATGGGGTTGGAAGCGTCATTCTGCAGTTTGGCGTAATAATCCGCATCCGCGCCGTTGCTCAGCTTGTTGTTGTCATAGCCGGGATAGGATACCAGGGCCAGCACATCGCCGGTATTGACATCGGTGATGACGCAGGATCCGCAGTAGGGATCCAGGGCCAGCATGGCCGGCGTGATCTCCAGGCGGGCGATCCGCCTGCGCATAAATTCATAAGGGGATTCCGATCCCGACTGCAGGCTGTCCTGCTCATCCTCCGAGACTTCCACGATCCCCTGGTCCAGCAGCAGCTGGCAGACATCCTCACCGCTGATGGCCTCGTTGATGCACATGTATTTATAAACTCTTCTGGCGAACTGGCTGCTGGTCCTGGCCTGCTCGATCATCCAGGCCTTGAGGGCGGTGTAGATACTGCTGTCCGTATCCGCGTCGGTATCCAGCGCCTCGGTGCTGATCCAGCCCATACTGACCGCGTGGGTCAGGAAAGTGTCCAGAGAGATCGTCTCATCTTCGGTCCAGGCCTTATAAACGGGATCGCTCAGATCCTCTTCCAGGATCGTCAGGATTCCGGTGGTATACATGCGGGAGACCAGCCAGGTCTCATAAGTCCTGTATTCAGAGGACAGGTCGGCGTACGGGGTCCTGGAGAAGCTCAGTTCGTTCTGCAGGCCCGTAACGACGCTGGACAGATAATGCTCGAACAGGGCGTTGACCCTCTGCTCCGTTTCCGTAGCGTCGGCGTCATCAAAATGGGTAACATCCAGGACATTATTCAGGCAGGCCGCGTAAACTTCGCTGGAAGGAATAATGATCTCCGAGCTGGAGGTCTCCTCTGTAATGGTAAATTCTCCCTTATCTTCCGTCATTCTGTCCAGGATGATCAGGGACAGATCCTTCTCAATGATCTTATAGGCAGCGATCTGCAGGTCTTTGTCGATGGTCAGATAGACGTCCTGACCGGTGGTGGCTTCCTTGCGGTCCACAGCCATATCGTCCAGGGGGCGGCCCATGTTGTCTACATAGATCTGGGTGTAGCCGCTGGCCCCGTGCAGATACTGCTCCATGGAGGACTCAATGCCGAGCTTGCCGATGATATCGCCGGACCTGTAGTCGGTATTAGCGTCTTCTTCCTGTCTGGCGGCCAGTTCGTCGGAGGAGATTTCTCCGGTATAGCCCAGGATGCCCGCGAAATATTCGGGATAATCATAGACCCGCTTGTAGTCCGTCTCAATGGTGATGCCGCTCATGGCATCCGGATCTTCCTCCTGGATACGGTTGATTTCTTCCACCGTCTTATCATCCACATCGGAGGCTATGGTCGAACCTACATATTTCTGATAATTGTTCAGGTGCAGCTGATAGCGGCAGATCACGGTCTCCAGCAGCCGTTTCCTGCCGGCCACGCTGGAAGAGTAATCCTCATTGGAAACGTCAATGCCGTACGCTGCCACCAGATCATTGACAACGTCCTCCGCCGACTTGCCGGCCTCCTCGGCCGTCATATTGGCGGGATCCGCGTATCCGTAGACATCCGCCAGGAAGCGGGTCCTGGCCGCGCCTTCTCCGGTGAACTCAAATTCTCCGCTGCTGCCTACGCTCACGCCGAAATCGGAGGTCATGCTGCCTCCGTGCTTTTCCACTGTGATAATGACATTGCGGATGGTATTGTTCAGGACCTCATTGCTGTTCTGGTCCTTGCTGGTCTCATCCCGCAGGACAATATTCCGGATCTCCTCATTATGGGCAAGCAGGTTGCCGCTGCGGTCGTAGATATTGCCCCGGATACCGGGTTCCGTTATTTTACGCTGGATGCTGTCCTGGAATTCTGTCAGATATTCCCGGCCATGGATGACCTGGAGGCTGAAGAGCCTGCCGATCAGCAGGACGGCTATGGCGCAGATCACGGCTGCGGCAACGGCAGGCTTGCTGTTGTTGTCCCTGTCCCGTTTTTTCCTGCGTCTGCGTGCCTTCAAATTCTGTTCTTTCCTGTTATTCTCGCTCATAGCTTTCCAGATAGCCTGCTTCTTTCATACTGGTATAGCAGCGGTCCCCGATCACCAGATGGTCGGCCAGGCGGATCTCCAGCATCTCGCCGGCTTCAAGGATCTTCCTGGTGACCCGGATGTCCTCCCGGCTGGGAGTCGGATCGCCGCTGGGATGATTGTGCAGCAATATAATATGAACAGCGCCGGCCCGCACAGCCCGGATAAAAATCTCCCGGGGCGATACAAGGGCGGCATTGACAGTTCCGATGGAAAGGGTCTCCTCCCGGATCAGGGCCATGGCGTTGTCAAGCAGCAGCAGAAGGGCTGTCTCCTGTTTCTCATGGCGCAGCTGCTCCATATAGTAACGGGCCACCGTATCCGGTGAAGTAAAGACCAGAGACGGCCGGGCCCCCTCCCTGTACAGGCGCCTGGACAGTTCCGCCAGGCACAGGAGCTTGACGGCCTTGACCTGTCCGATCCCCCGGATGGAGACCAGATCCTCCAGCGTCAGGTCGTAGAGGACCGATAAGGCTTCCCGGCCGGGCGAGCGGATCTCCAGGACCTTTCTGGCCAGGTCCACGGCGCTGGCACCGCTGGTTCCGGTCCGCAGGATCACGGCGATCAGTTCCGCGTTGGTCAGGCTTGCCGATCCACTGGCCATAAACCGCTCATATGGCATTTCCTGTTTGTTCATTTTACATCCTTTCCGCGGCTGTTCTCTCCGGACGGCTGTAAAAACGAACATATTCCGGGACATCGGGCAAAAGAGCCCAGTGCCCCGTTTATAACAATTTTACAGTTGTATCAGATGACGGTCAAGCATATTCTGCAGGGTGCGCAGAATGCCCAGTTTGGCGTGGGGCCATGTCATGCCGCCCTGGAAATAGACACTGTAGGGAGGCTTGATGGGCCCGTCCGCGGACAGCTCAATGGAGGAACCGGACACAAAGGCGCCGGCCGCCATAATGACCTGGCTGTCATAGCCGGGCATATCGGAGGGCTGGGCCGTCACAAAGGAATCCACCGGGGACGCTGCCTGGATGCCCTGACAGAAGGCGATCACCCCTTCCGGATGGCCGAAGGTGACCGCCTGGATGATATCATGGCGTTCCTCACTGCCGTCAGGAAGGACATCGAATCCCAGCTTTTCATAGCAGCTGGCTGCAAATATGGCTCCCTTCAGGGCCGCGGCCGTAACGACCGGGGCCAGGAAAAAGCCCTGATAGAAGGAAGGCAGGACTTCCAGGGAAGCGCCGACCTCCTTGCCCAGTCCGGGACTGGTCAGACGGACGGCCGCGTTCTCCACACATTCGGCCGTACCCGCGATATAACCGCCGATCGGGGCCAGGCCGCCGCCGGGATTCTTGATCAGGGATCCCACGATCATATCCGCGCCCACATCGGAGGGTTCGATCCGTTCCGTAAATTCGCCATAGCAGTTGTCGACCATGCAGATCACGTCCGGCCGCTGCGCCTTGACGGCGGCAATGGCCCGGCCGATCTCCGTGACAGACAGGGTCTTCCGGGTCTGATAGCCCTTGGACCGCTGGATCGTGACCAGCCGGATGGAGGGATCCTCCAGAGCGGCCGCGATGCCCGCCAGGTCAAAGCTGCTGTCGGACAGCAGGTCCACCTGCCGGTAGGAAATGCCGTATTCGGCCAGAGAGCCTCTGGAAGGACGGATGCCGATGACCTCCTCCAGGGTATCATAAGGCTTGCCGGCCGCGGACAGCAGGGTATCGCCGGGCCGCAGATTGGACATCAGGGCCAGGGCCAGGGCATGGGTCCCGCAGGTGATCTGGGGCCGGACCAGGGCGTCCTCTGTATGGAAATAGGAGGCGTAGACCTTTTCCAGGCCGTCCCTGCCGATATCATCATACCCGTACCCGGTGGTCCCTTTCAGATTGGCTTCCCCGATATGGGCTTCCTGCATGGCCCGGATGACCCGCAGCTGATTATACTCCGCTGTATCGTCGATCCGGTCGAAACGTTCTTTCAGTCCCGCCAGGATGGGCGCCGCGAAATCCAGCACTTCCGGGGAGATGCCAAAATCCCCGTACAGCTCTGTAAATGATTTCCTGTTGACCTCATTGCTCATGTATATCTGTCTGTCCTTTCCAAATTCATTTATCTCAAAATACTGCGGAGCCGGTCCGCCGGGTCCCGGTCCTTCCGTGCCGGGGCCGCCTTACCGGATGTCCGGCTGCTGCCGGATTCTCTTACCGGATCTCCAGCTGCTGCCGGATTCCCTGCTCCATAAAACCGACCGCCGCTTCCCGGTCGGGGAAGCTGTCCAGATCGACCCAGGTCACACCCCGTTCCCGCCGGAACCAGGTCAGCTGGCGCTTGGCGAAGTGGCGGCTGTCCCGTTTGATCCGGTAGACAGCTTCCTCCAGATCATACAGGCCTTCCATGGATTCCAGGATCTGTTTATAGCCAATGCCCTGCATGGATACGTCCGCCGGCGTCAGTCCCCGTTCCCGTAATCTGAGGACCTCCTGTACCAGTCCCTTCTCCATCATAATGTCCACCCGCCGGTCGATCCGTTCATAGAGGCGGGCCCGGTCCATGGTCAGGACATAAAAGACACAGTTGTAAGCGGCCTGCCTGGCCCGCTGCTCCTCATTATGGCGGGAGATCTTCTGTCCGCCGCTCTTACGGTGGAACTCCAGGGCCCGGATGACCCGTTTTACATTGTTGGGATGGATGGCCCGGGCCGCTTCCGGATCCGCCAGGACCAGCCTGTCGTAAAGGACCTGCGGTCCTTTCTCCCCGGCTTCCCGCTCCAGGGCCAGCCGGTAATCCGGCTGGGAATCCATTTCAGTAAAATCAATATCATAGAGGACCGACTGGATATAGAAGCCGGTCCCGCCGCACAGAATGGGCAGGCGTCCCTGGTCCAGGATCTGCCGTATGACCTGCCGGGCCTGTTCCTGGAAGGTCACCACGTTCCATTCCTCTTCGGGGTCAATACAGTCGATCAGATAGTGGGGCACGCCCCGCTTTTCCGCTTCCGTGATCTTGGCAGAGCCTATGTCCATCCCCCGGTAGACCTGCATGGAATCCGCGGATATGACGGATCCCCCCAGACGGAGGGCCAGTTCCACGGCAGTATCGCTTTTTCCCGAAGCGGTCGGTCCGGCCACAATGACCAGGGGCGGCCGCCTGTCTGTATGAATCTGCTGCGTCAATCTCTGTCTCCTTCTTCCTGGCGCGGCGCCGTTTCAGACGATCCGCTTGAATTTTCTGTCCATATCCCGTTTGGACAGAGCTACAATAGTGGGACGGCCGTGGGGACAGTGATAGGGATTGTCCAGCTGCAGCAGCCGTTCGATCAGGACCTCTGCCTCCGTCCGGCTCATGATGGTATTGCCCTTGACGGAAGCCTTGCAGGACATGGTGGCGATCCTGGACAGGATGGCCCGGGGCGTCCCGCTCATCTTCTCCTCCATCATTTCCTCCAGGGTCTCGTGGAGCAGGTCATCCGGCCTGCTGCCGTAAAGGGCCAGGGGAACGGCCCGGACTGTATAGGAGCCGCCGCCAAAGGCTTCGATCTCATAACCCATCAGGCGGAACACGTCCTGATACTGCAGGTACATGGCCTCTTCCCGTCCGGTCAGGGTCACCACCATGGGGGGCATGACCATCTGGGATGGTGCCGCCTCCTGACTGTTATCGGTAAAATAGCCCATCAGCCGCTCATAGTTGACCTTCTCATGGGCGGCGTGCTGGTCGATCATCATCAGCTTGTCTTCATATTCGATCAGCCAGTAGGTCTCAAAGACCTGGCCGATGATCCGGAAACGGGGGACGTTTTCCTCCGACAGGATATGGACATCCTCCGGCATGGAGGGGTCCACCTGCTCGAACAGGCTGCCCTGGACATACTGTCCCGCCTTCTGCCCTTCCGGCAGGGCCGGGCTGTCTGCCCGGCGGGAGCCGGCGCCGGCCGCTCCGATCCTCCTGTCCTCAAAAACAAAATCCTCTTCCTCGATCAGGGCTTCGCCGGCAGCCGGCGTAAAGACCGCTTCCTGCCGGCCGGGACCTGCCGGGGCCTCCTGCCGGCCCTGCTGATTCTGCTGATTCTGCTGCCCGCCGCGGGGCAGGGTCTCCCCGTCGTCCGGGGAAGGAGAATCTGCGGGGGCATAAGCGGCAGTCTCTTCCCGCAGCGTCAGCCCGGCCAGGCGGTCCGCTTCCAGGCTCCTGTCCCGGTTGACCCGGTCCAGACGTCTGGCTTCAAAGGGTTC
This sequence comes from uncultured Lachnospiraceae bacterium, assembly GCA_902789735.1. Taxonomy (GTDB): domain Bacteria; phylum Bacillota; class Clostridia; order Lachnospirales; family Lachnospiraceae; genus CAG-791. The sequence goes on along the minus strand of CADAOZ010000001.1, from coordinate 97,139 downwards.
CGGATGGGGGGCTGCCTGTTCCCGTTTCTGCTCTTCCTCCTGCAGGCGTTTCCGCTCCGCCTGCTGCTCCCGGGCCGTCATGACCGTGGCGTCCGGCATCAGCTCCACTTTATGCAGGCAGCTGTGGACCGCTTCGTTGATGAAATCAAAGACCCGCTGGCGGTCGGAAAAATGGATCTCCATCTTGCCCGGGTGCACATTGACATCGATCTGCTCCGGCGGCAGTTCCAGGTGCAGGACGGCAAAGGGAAAACGGTGCTGCATCAGGTCGGTCCGGTAGCCCTCTTCCAGGGCCCTGGACAGCAGATCAGACCGCAGCATCCGGCCGTTGACAAAACAGATCTCGAAATTGCGGCTGGCCCGGCTGACCTCCGGCCTGCCCAGGAACCCTTCCAGATGGTACTCCTCCAGATCCGTGCTGATGGGGATCAGGCGGGCGGCGATCTCCCGTCCGTAGATCCGGTAGATCAGTTCCTTCAGTTTCCCGTTGCCGGTGGTATGCAGCTTTTCCTGGCCGCCGATCTTATAATGAAAGGAAATACGGGGATGGGACAGGGCCTGCCGCTCGACCAGGTCGGTGATATAGCCTGCCTCGGTCTGGGGCTGGCGCAGGAACTTCCTGCGGACCGGCACGTTATAGAAGAGATTGCGGACGATCACGGTCGTACCGTCCGGAGCGCCGATCTCCTCCAGATCCAGAGGGATCCTGTCCTCCCCGCCGGTCTCCGTGCCCGGCAGCGTGGCGGCCCGGACGCCTGTCAGGCTGTCCCGGGTCTTGGTGATCATCTCCACCTGAGAGACAGCCGCGATCGAGGACAGGGCCTCGCCCCGGAAGCCCAGTGTCGTCAGGCTGTGCAGGTCGCTTTCCGTCCGGATCTTGCTGGTGGCGTGCCGGGTAAAGGCCGCCGGGATCTGGTCCGCCGGGATCCCCGACCCGTTGTCCGTGACCCGGATCAGGGAGATGCCCCCGTCCCGGATCTCGATACTGATGGCCGTGGCGCCGGCGTCAATGGCGTTCTCGATCAGTTCCTTGGCCACGTTGAGGGGTCTCTCCACGACTTCGCCCGCCGCGATCCTGTTGATGGTCTCTTCACTTAATACTTGAATGGGCATGTTCGTTCCTTCATTCTCCCGTCCACCGGTTCTTCAGCATGCTCTGCAGCCGGTAGAGGGTATTGAGCGCGTCCAGAGGGGTCATATTGGAAATATCCACGCTCTCCAGTTCTTTGATCACATCTTCATCTTTCGTCGTTTCGAAGAGGGAAATCTGGGCCAGATCGACCTCATCATAGTGGGGCACCTTTTTCCGGGAACCGCCGCTGGCTTTGGCTTCGATACCGGCGATTTTCTCCGTAATATCATTATCTGAAAGCTGATTGACCAGCTCCATGGCCCGGTCAATGACCATTTCCGGCAGGCCGGCCAGTCTGGCCACCTGGATGCCGTAGCTCTTGTCGGCCCCGCCCCGGACGATCTTGCGCAGGAAAACGATGTCCTCTCCCTTTTCCTTCACCGCCACGCAGTAGTTGGTCACATTGCTGATCTTGCCCTCCAGCTCGGTCAGCTCGTGATAATGGGTGGCGAACAGGGTCTTGGCGCCCAGAAATTTCCGGTTGCTGATATGTTCGATCACCGCCCACGCAATGGACAGTCCATCAAAGGTGGAAGTCCCCCGGCCGATCTCGTCCAGGATCAGCAGGCTTCTGGAGGTGGCGTTACGCAGGATATTGGCGACCTCATTCATCTCCACCATGAAGGTGGACTGGCCGCTGCCCAGATCATCGGAGGCGCCGACTCTGGTAAAGATCCGGTCTACCACACACAGATCGGCCGAAGCCGCCGGCACAAAGGAACCGATCTGGCTCATCAGGCAGATCAGGGCCACCTGCCGCATATAGGTGGATTTGCCGGCCATATTGGGACCGGTGATGACCGCGATGCAGTTCTTCTTATTGTCCAGCAGGGTGTCGTTGGAAATAAAATCCCCGGACAGCATACGTTCCACGACCGGATGCCGGCCGTCCTTGATCTTAATGACGCCCTTCTCGTTCAGGCGGGGCCTCACATAGCGGTAACGCTCGGCCACCAGGGACAGGGAACAATAGACGTCCAGCAGGGCAATGGCCCTGGCCGCCTTCTGGATCCGCTCGATCTGGGCGCCGATCCGGTCCCGGACCTCGCAGAAACGGTCATATTCCAGGGTATTGAGCTTGTCCTCAGCGTTGAGGATGGTATCCTCCAGCTCTTTCAGCCGGACTGTGGTATAACGCTCGGACCCGACCAGGGTCTGCTTGCGCATATAGTCTTCGGGCACCAGGTCCTTAAAAGAATTGGTGACTTCAAAATAATAGCCGAAGACCTTGTTGTATTTGATCCTGAGGTTCTTGATTCCGGTCCGTTCCCGGTCCTCCGCCTCCAGGTCCATCAGCCACTGCTTTCCCTTGGTCCGGGCTTCCCGCAGATGGTCTATATTTTCATCGAAGCCTGTTTTAATGATACCGCCCTCCCGGACCGTGATGGGCGGTTCCTCCTCGATGGACCGGTCCAGCAGATCCAGCAGGTCCTTGAATTCATCCAGATCCTCATGGATGTCCCGCAGGTCTCCCTGCTCCCACATGGCCAGGGTCTGGCGGATGGGGCCCAGCATGCGCAGGGAATTGCGCATGGCGATCAGGTCTCTGGGATTGGCGGACAGGTAGGAGATCCGGGTCATCAGCCGTTCCAGGTCATAAACAGGGCCCATGTATTCCCGCATTTCATCCCGGTCCACGCTGTTCTCACACAGCTCCTGGACCGCGTCAAAGCGGCGCTCGATGGCCGCCCGCTCGATCAGGGGCTGTTCCAGGAAGCGGTGAAGGAGCCTGGCTCCCATGGCCGTCCGGGTCCGGTCCAGGACCCAGAGAAGGGAACCGCGCTTTTGCTTCTCCCGCAGGGTCTCGGTCAGCTCCAGGTTGCGGCGGGTTGCCGAATCCAGCAGCATATAGCGGCCGGCCGAATAAACGGTCAGGCCGGTCACATTGGAAAGGGAATTCTTCTGGGTATCGTAGAGATACTGCAGCAGGGCGCCGGAGGCCAGGGCCGCCTTCTTCCTGTCATCAATGCCCAGGGCGATCAGGGAGGATACCCTGAAATGCCGCAGCAGGAGCTTCGCGGCCGAAGCGTCGTCAAAATAATGGGCGTCCAGCGGATTAATGGCGATATGCTGACGGTTCCGCAGCTCCGCCAGATCCAGGCCGCTCATCAGAAAGGCCTCATTGCAGATGATCTCGGAAGGGGCATAGCGGATGATCTCGTCCCAGATCTTCTGGTCTGAGGACAGCTCCGTGGTCAGGAACTCGCCGGTACTGATATCCGCCGCCGCGATGCCGGCACTGCCGCCGTCGTAATGGATGCAGAAAATATAATTATTCCTGCCCTCTTCCAGGGATTCCATATCCAGGTTGGTACCGGGGGTGACCACCCGGACAACGGCCCGTTTGACCATGCCCCTTGCAGTCTTCGGATCCTCGATCTGCTCGCAGATGGCCACTTTATGGCCGTTGGCCACCAGCCGGGTCAGGTAGGAATCCACCGCGTGATAGGGCACGCCGCACATGGGCGCCCGTTCCGGCAGGCCGCACTGCTTGCCGGTCAGGGTCAGTTCCAGCTCCCGGGAGACCAGTTTGGCGTCCTCAAAGAACATCTCATAAAAGTCTCCCAGCCTGTAGAACAGAATACAGTCCGGATATTCTTCTTTGGTCTGCAGATAATGCTGCATCATGGGAGATAATTCAGCCATACCTCTCCTATTCTGTAAGTCGCGTTTCGTAAGTCACTTTATAACTTTATATAAGCTGCTTTATGTAAGTCATTCAATACGTCAAATGCAGTCTGCTGGATCAGCACTCTTCCAGGGCCTCTCCGAAATAATAGAAACCGCAGCATTCGTCCAGGCGGATCTGATAGAACCGCCCGATCATGGACGCGTCGCCGGGTACATGGACCAGCATGTTGTTGGACAGGCGGGCGGTCACTTTGCCGGGATCTTTGGCGTTGATCTCCTCGATCAGGCCTTCCATGACCCGGCCCTGCAGTTTGGCCGCCTGCTGCCTGGCAGTCTCCTGGACCACAGACAGGACACGGGCGAACTGGACCTTTTTCTCCTCTTCGGGCACCTGCTCCCATTTGGCGGCAGGCGTTCCCCTGCGGATGGAATAAATAAAGGTAAAGGCGTTCTCAAATCCCACCCTGCGGATCACGTCGATGGTATCATCCACATCCGCCGGAGTCTCGTAAGGGAATCCCACAATGATATCCGTGGTCAGGGCCGCGTCGGGGATCTCCGCACGGATATGCTCCGCCAAAGTCAGGAATTCCTCTTTGGTATAGCGGCGGTTCATCTTTTTCAGGACCGCGGTAGACCCGGACTGCAGGGGCATATGCAGGTGGCGGGAAATATTGGGATGGCGTTTGATGACCTGGATGACGTCCTCGGAAAAATCACTGGGATAAGGGGTCATGAAGCGCAGACGGCGCAGCCCTTCGATCTCCGCGGCTGCTTCCAGCAGGTCCGCGAAATTGGAGCCGTCCTTCAGGTCCCTGCCATAGGAATTGACATTCTGGCCCAGCAGCATGATCTCCTTTACGCCGTCCCGGACCAGCCTGCGGCATTCGTCCAGGATCTCTTCCTTCTGCCGGCTCCGCTCCCGTCCCCGGACATAGGGCACGATACAGTAAGTGCAGAACTTATTGCAGCCGTACATGATATTGACGCCGGCCTTATAGGGATATTTGCGGTCATTAGGCAGGTCTTCCACGATGCTTTCCGTCTTATCCCAGACATCCACATAGCGGCGGTCGCTCTCCAGGGTATTACAGAGATATTCCGGGAATCGGAACAGATTGTGGGTGCCGAAGATCAGGTCCACGAAAGGATAGGACCGGTTGATCTTCTCCACATTGGAAGCCTCCTGCATCATACAGCCGCAGATGCCGATCTTCATCATGGGATTTAGCTTTTTATAATGGGAGATCCGGCCCAGGCGGCCGAAGACCCGCTGGTCCGCGTTGTCCCGGACCGTACAGGTGTTGAAGAGGACAAAATCCGCGTCCTCGCTTTCAATCTCCTGATAGCCGGCCGCCCGCAGGATGCCCGCCAGCTTTTCCGAATCCCTGGCGTTCATCTGACAGCCGAAGGTATTGATATGGAAGGTCAGGGGACGGCCCAGCTCCGCCTGCAGCTGGTCTGCCAGCAGCCTTGCCTTTTTAATGAAATAATATTGTCTCGCCTCCTCATTTTCCGGCGGGTCCATGGTCAGATCCGCGGACGAGATCCTGTCCTCCAGGATCTCCTCAAATGAGAGCAGCTTCTTTTTTACCGGAATTTCAGTCAAATTCTTTCTCCTTCAAAATCTGGAATTCGTCTTGTCTTAAAAATCAGTCTTTCATTATAACAGATTCGGGCCGTGTTGTGAACCGGGAAGTCTGACGCCCGGTTCATCACGCCCGGTTCATCAGAACTCCGCCAGGCGGTAGAGCCAGGCGCGGCCCTGTTTCCCGACCCGCAGGACGGTCCCTGTTTCCGTCAGCAGCAGCATGACCGTGGAGGCCAGCGCCCGCGGGATGCCGGCCGCGGCGGCAAAGTCTGCCGCCGTAAAGGGCTCCGGCAGGTCCTCCGGGACCAGCTGCATATAATCCTCGGGCCGCTCCAGGACCAGTTCCCCCCGCAGCTGTACGGGGATGGTATCGAAACGGTGTGAACCCCGCTTACGGTCCCGGCTCCAGCCGTCTTTGATCCGGTACTCCTCCAGATCGATCAGCAGAAGCTCCAGGGTCAGGCCCGGCCTTGTCAGATACGGCCGGATCCGGTAAAGCTCCCGGAAGGCGGTATAGTAGGTACCTATATGGGTGGACAGGTTGTTCTCCGCCTGTTCCCCGGTATCGGGATCGATCCAGATGACCCTTTTGCGGTGGGCAATGGGATAGACGACCCGCACCGGGAACAGGGGCAGGAAGGTATCCAGCTTGGCCCGCAGGTTTCCCAGGTGGGCGGTCTGGATCTCGATGATGCCCTGCTCCGAATAAATATCGGCGATATAGCCCTCCACCGGGATCTCATGATGGTCCGGATCGGGATCTTTATAGCACTTCAAAACGGCATGCAGAGTCTTTTCCATCTGCATGCCGATTCCGTGCCGTTCCCGTTCTTCAAATACAATGATCCTGTCCCTGGCCCGGGCAAAGCGCTCCAGCTTGTCCGGATCTGTCAGGGGCGGGAATTCTCTTCTTTTTTTCCTTTTTGTCATAAATCAAACACTGATCAAACGCATTTCCGCGGGGGAGGCTTTCAGGCAGTCTTCCCCCGCGGTCTCCTCCGCCTTTACCGGTCGAACAGGCCGCCCTTACGCAGATGGGCCCGGACGTAGGCAAAGGTCTCCTTCTCGCCCTTCTCCGCCAGCATGGTCAGCAGCCTTTCCAGCAGGGCGGCGGTCTCCGGGTGCATCAGCAGTTCCGGCCTGCCGCCCCGGTAATACTCCAGGGCGGAGGCGTCCGTATAGGCGTCTCCCTTATAGACCTTACTGGCGGCGATCCTGTCCATCAGCATCTCGACCACATAGCGGCCGGGCATCTTGACCGGAATCAGGACCTGTCCGTCGATCTCGCCCCGCAGGTTGTAGTCCACCCAGTACTCATAATGGTGGCGGTTGCGGCCCTTATGGTGGAGCCAGGAGCTGGAATAGCCGATGATCTCCCGCTCCGCGTTATTGGGGCTGCGGTTGCCCTGCCAGTATCTGGCGCCGACCATGAACTCCGTCGGCGAGAACTTGGACAGATCATGCAGGATCCCCTGACGGTAGAGACCTACCGCGAAGCACCCTCTGGCCACCAGATACTTATGGGTGACCACCGTTTTGAGATGACCGGCCGCGTTGGTCAGGGTGGGGGCCGGCTGTTTCTTTCTTTTTACTTTCATTTCTGTATCCTGTGTCCCCAGTCTGTCAGCGCCGTGCCGCGTACCGGAAGATCCTGTTTTTGTTGGACGGGCTCAGGTACCTTCTTCTGGTCCCGGCGTCCGCGGATGTCTTCGTATAGAGCTGCTTTCCGCCCCAGGGGAGCTTCAGGCCCCGCAGAGGGACACGCTCCGGCACCTGGCCGGGAATCCCGACCCAGACAGCCTGCAGAATCTGGATCGATCTGGGACGGACCGCCACGCTGCGCTGATCCCCCAGGAGCTGCCGGAAGTCCGGAAAAGCGCTGGCCAGGGAGGTATCGGTCACCCGCCCCCACTGATAGCCGGCCGGGAGCCTGGGCAGGCCCAGGGAAACCTTCTCCCAGTAAGTATTGACGGCCAGATACAGAAGCTCCAGACGGTCCGAAGGCCGGGCATAGTTCTCGCAGAACATGATGCCCAGGGAATGGGAGTAGCCGCCGAGATCCGGTTTCCAGGCTTCTGTCCCGTGGAAGGAAATATCCGGGAAGCCCAGTCCCTTATAATCCTGGAAGCGGAAAGGCGTCCGCATGCGGAAGACCGGATGCTCCCTGCGGAAGCGGGAGATGGCTCTGGCAAAGGCCAGAATGGCCTGCGCGTCATCGTCGGTATTCCAGGTGACCCAGCCCATGGGATTGTCCTGGCACCAGGGATTGTTGTTGCCGTCCCTGGAGTTGAGGACCTCGTCGCCTTCACACAGAAGGGGCGTGCCCTGGGACAGGAAGAGCAGGGTCAGGAAATTACGGATCTGCTGCAGGCGCAGCATGCGGACATCCCGCCGGGTCGTATGGCCCTCATAGCCGCAGTTCCAGCTGAAGTTCTCCGCGGCCCCGTCGCGGCCGCCCTCTCCGTTGTCGTCGTTGTGTTTTTCGTTATAGGTGACCAGGTCGGCCAGGGTGAAGCCCTCATAGCCGGTCACATAACGGATCTGCCCGTGTTCCGGTTCCACATGCAGGAAAGCGTTGATGAAATCCCGCATCACATGGTCATCGCTCTTGACAAAGCGGCGGAGCAGATTCCGGTAATCGTCATTGTATTCGGCCAGGCCTGCGGTACCGGGACCGCCGGTCCCGTCTTCATCCGCGTCGGTGCGGCTGATCTCATAATAAGGGAAGCCGTGGTAAAGGATGGCCGTTCCGGACAGGACCGGATCGGCGGCAAAGGCCGCGACGGAGGGAATGTGTCCCTTAAGCCGGAGCCCGTCCACATGATAGCGGGTCACATAGAAGCGGGCGGCCTGCAGCTGGGTCTGGACGGAGACCGTCTCCGTGAAGCAGAGCTGCAGGATGACGCCGATCCCCGCCTGATGCAGGGCGTCGACCAGCCGGGCAAATTCCCGGGCCGGACTGTCGGAAGCGGCCAGCTCCCGCCGGGGCGCCATATACCGTCCCCTGCCGTAGCCCCAGTAATTGGAGTCCGCGCTGTCGGGATTCCTGCGCAGGGGCATGCCGAAGGCGTCCGTCGGATAGGCGGCAGCGGCTTCCGCGATCGTCCGTCCGGGTCTGGACCTGCGGTCGGACGGATGGCGCTCCTGCATGGCCGAAACAGCGGAAGCCCGGGATTCCGGCGGATACAGCTCATAGACCGGCAGCAGCTCTACATCTGTCACGCCCAGGGATTTCAGGTAGGGAATCTGACCGGTCAGTCCCTGGAAGGTGCCGGGATGCTCTGTGCCGGCTTCTTTTCCGGCCGTAAACCCCTTTACATGGAGGCAGTAAATGAGACGGTCTGCCCATGGCAGATCCCCTTCCGGCCTGTTCAGTGCCGCGATCCTGTCATCTTCCGGTACAAATTTACAGACAGTGACCGGACCCTCTGCCGTTTCCAGAAGCGCCAGCTCCCGGGCACAGGGGTCGATCATGGTCCGTCCGTCCCTGTAATAGAGATAGGCCCATTCTGCGGGATCCAGAGGAGATATTTTCGCGGTATAAAGACTGCCGCGGCGGAAGTCCTCCGTAAAGGGAAGGACTGTTTTTGTTCCGTCGGGAAGATGATACAGAATCAGACCGCAGTCCGTACAGCCGGGGAAGGCCGCGCTGCAGACAGCGTGATCTTTACCTGTTGTCAGATCCGGCCGCACGCCATGGGCCGGTGTCAGTTTCAATGCAGTTCCGCTCATACCTCTCCTCTCTGCCTGCCAGACTGTGCTGCCTGCTCTTTAAAATCCCGGCATCCGCGGCCCTGCGGCGGCGGAGACCGGGATCAGATCTTTTGAAACCGGTATATTGCTGTTTTTTGAGACTGCCGGAAACAGGGTCCCCGTTCCGGCCATGTCAGCGCCTGCTGACACGCCGCAGGGCTTCCCCGGCTTTCCGGTAGCCGTGATGGAAGGACCTTTCATACCAGTTGGCCGCTTCCCGCAGATCCCGTTCCACGCCCCAGCCGTATTCATAGCACAGGCCCATATCATATTCACCCAGTTTATGATTGCGGTTGGCGGCCCGCCGGAACCAGATCAGGGCGTCCGCGTTGGACTGGGCCACGACATAACCTTTATGGAAGAACCAGCCGATTCTTTCATCGGCGCCCGTAGATCCCCGTTCCGAAGCCCGCAGGAACTGATCCAGGGCTTTTTTCATATCTCTTTCCACGCCCTGCCCGTTCTGGTACAGGATGCCCAGGAAATAATAAGCGTCTGCGCTGTCCCGCTCAGCCGCCTTTTCATACCAGTGCTTTTCCCGCTGATAGTGGCCCGCGGAATGGCATAAGTGTCCGATCTGCAGTTCTGTTTCCGCAGACCCGGCTCTGTCCGCCTCCTCAAAGAACCTGTCCGCCAGGACCGGATCCACCGGCACGCCCAGACCCTTCAGATACAGGAATCCGGCGTACATCTGGGCCTGCTGCAGGCCCTGCTCCGCCGCTTTCAGAATCCAGGAAGCGCCCTGGGACAGATCGGGCGCGGTCCCCCGGCCCCGCTGCAGGCATTTGCCCAGATGGAGCTGGGCTTCGGCATTGCCGTCCCGGGCCGCCTGGCTGAACAGGGAAAAGGCCTGCTCATACAGCCTCCGGTCATAGCAGCGCTCGGCTTCCAGGACCATCTCCTCCGCCCGCTTCTGCTGATCCTCATTTACGCCCTTTTCCTTTTTACCGGGTTTGTCAACAGGGCGGATCCTCCGGGTACCGCCCCCGCTAAGGACCTTTGTCTGATTCTCATTTACGGCAGCGGTCAGCGCCTTCAGAATTTCCGGCAGCGCTTCCGTGATCCTGCCCTCTGTCTCTATAAGCTGGCAGGAAAGCAGCATGAATGTAAACGCGTCTGTCAGCGTTGATTTGTCCAGATGGATCGGGACCAGAGTCTTTCTGCATTTGACCGCGTAGCCGATCTCGTTCTGGACCCAGTAGGACTCCATGGAATAGGCTGACACTAATACGATAAATACATCGGAATTCCGAATGGCCCAGGGGATCCTCTGGGCATAGTTATCTCCTCCGGGGATTGATTCCGGTGCCATCCAGCACTCGACCGATTTTTTATTCAGTTCATCCCGCAGCAGGGAAGCCATTCCATAGTCCCTGGTATTGTAGCTGATAAATGCCTTCATATTGTTCTGTCCTGTTGACTGGTCCGTAGGAACACGTACCCATTATTTTCCTTTTATATAATAAACCAGAAATGGAGGAAAAGACAATACAGACCCGGCAGTTTATGACAGATTGCGTCCCGGGAACGGGGAACGGACGCCCAGGACCCTCAGAAAGCGGGAAGGCCTGCGGGGGCTCTGCCGGGTCCCGCTCAGGTACCAGAGTTCCAGATGCTTTCTGGCACGGGTCATGCCCACATAGAGGAGCCTGCGCTCCTCTTCGACCTGCTGCCGGGTCACCGCCCGTCTGCCGGGGATCACATCCTCATTGAGTTCGGGCAGGTAGACCCGGTCGAACTCCAGTCCCTTGGCCCCATGCATGGTCATCAGGCGGACCCCGGCCCCTGCTCCCGGCTGCTCCTGAACCTGCCTGGGCTGCTCCGCCTGCCGGCACTCGTCCTCCAGCAGGCGGATCCAGTCTTCCATGCCGGCACAGGCAGCGGCTTTTCCGGCCATTTCCGCCAGGACCGCAGCGGCCCGGACGGCCGCTCCGGCAGAACAGCCCTCCGTGACAGCTTCCCTACAGCCGCCGTCCCGGCAGATGCGGTCCATGGAAGCTGCGGGGGCTGCCGATGCCAGAAAACGCAGCAGGTCCAGAAGATCTGCCAGGCCGGCCGCCGCACGGTCCCCGCCCCGGGCCATCCGGACCAGCTGGCGGCTGTCGATCCGGCCGGTACCGAACTGTTCCCGGTCCAGGCCCCGGTCCGGCCGGTTCATGATCCGGAAAAAGTCCGCTCTGTCCGCCTGTCCTGCCGCAAGCCCCGCCGCGCACCGGTAAAAAGCCAGCAGGTCCCGGAGGATTTCCAGACGCAGATGGTCGACGCTGCCGGTCTGACAACGGAAAGGAATCTGCCGCCGGTCCAGGATCCCGGCCAGGAGGGCTTCGCCGGCGTGACTGCGGAAGATGACCGCGGTCCCGTCCAGCTCTCTCCTGTCCAGGGCCTGGAGTTCATCGGCCAGGCGGCTGAATTCCTCCCGTTCATCCGCCCAGCCCCGCAGGACCACCGGATCCCCTGCCGGGGAAGCGGCCCGGATCTTCTTGGGGATCCGGTCCCGGTTCTCCCCGATGACCAGAGCGGCTTTCCTGACGATGGGCCTGCCGCAGCGGTAATTGGTCTCCAGAAAGATCCGGCGGCAGTCCGGAAAATCCCTTTCAAAGCCGGTCATGATCCGCGGATCGGATCCCCGGAAACCATAGATGGACTGGTCGTCATCCCCCACGGCAAAGAGATTGGCCCGGTCTCCGGCCAGAAGACGCAGCAGTGCATACTGGTCCCGGTTGATGTCCTGGTATTCGTCCACCAGTAGAAAAGGGAAGCGGGACATCCAACAGGCGCGGGCTTTCCGGTCCCGCTGCAGAAGCAGGCGGCATTCCGTGATCATATCATCCATATCAATACAGGAGGATTCTTTCAGAAAGGCCCCATAGGAAGCCAGGGCACGGGCGAAGAGACGGGGATCTCCCACGGCCGCGGACGGGGCAAAATCCCTGCCGCCGCAGGATTTGTAACGGGAAATATCAGACAGGAGCTGGTCGGGCGAGGGACGGAGGTTTTTTTCGGGCCAGAGATTTACGGTCAGCATGGCCGCAAAACGCCGCCGCTGCGCTTCCTCCATGACAGGCCAGGGCCTGCCGGAAGTCTCCCGCAGGATATGATAGAAAACAGAGTGGAGTGTTCCGAAGGTAACGGAAGTGGAGGCGGCGCGGATCCGCCGCAGGAACCTGTCCCGCATCTGGCCGGCAGCGGCCCTGGAAAAGGTCAGGACAAGGATTTTGGAAGGGGGGATATGAAGGGATTCGATCAGAAAAACGATATGTTCGACCAGGACGAAGGTCTTGCCGCTGCCGGGTCCCGCGATGACCAGACAGGGGCCGCGGGTATGCGTAATGGCCTCCCGCTGGGAACGGGAGGCCATCTGTGTCATTTGACTGCGCTCAGGCATTGGCGAGCTTTTCGATCCCGGCCCGGATCCTGGCCAGGGATTCCTCTTTGCCCAGGATCTCCATGATCTCGGTAGCGCCCGCAGGGGTCGTCTGCCTGCCGGAAACGGCAGTGCGGATGGGCCACATGACGGTGCCGACCTTATAGCCTTTGTCCTTGCCGTAGGCTTTCAGGGTCTCAAAGAGGGCGTCGTTGGAGAAATCGTCCTGTGCCGACAGGATGTCCAGCACTTCCTCCAGGATCTTCAGCGCGACCTCGGGATTGGTCTTGCTCTTTTTGTTGGTATACATGGCAGTGTCATACGCCGGGACCGCTTCAAAGAAGCTGACCATGTCGGGGATGTCCGGGTAGACTTCGATCCTGGTCCGGACCAGCTCCGCGATATGGCGCAGGTCCAGATCCTTCGTAATGGCCTCGCGCAGATAAGGCAGGGCCTCCTGATAGAATCTGTCGGGATCCATCTTCTTGAGATATTCCCCGTTCATCCAGCGCAGCTTGGTAAAGTCGAACACGGCGGGGGAGGTGCCGATCCGCTTATAATCAAATTCCCGGACCAGCTCTTCCAGGCTGAAGAACTCCTCGTTGCTGTCGGGCGACCAGCCCAGCAGGGCGATGAAGTTGACCACGGCTTCGGACAGGAAGCCCTGCTCGATCAGGTCCTCATAGGAGGAATGGCCGCTTCTCTTGGACAGCTTCTTATGGTCTTCGTCGGTGATCAGAGGGCAGTGGATATATTTGGGGATCTCCCAGCCGAAAGCCTCATAGAGGCGGTTGTACTTGGGCGTGGAGGAAATATATTCATTGCCGCGCACTACATGGGTAATGCCCATCAGGTGATCGTCGACCACGTTGGCAAAGTTATAGGTGGGATAGCCGTCGGATTTGATCAGGATCATATCATCCAGCTCGGCGTTGTCCACGCTGATATCGCCGTAGAGCTCGTCGTGGAAGGAGGTCGTGCCTTCGGAAGGGGTGTTCTGGCGGACGACATGGGGCAGGCCCGCGGCCAGCTTCTCTTCCACTTCCTCTTTGGACAGATGCAGGCAGTGCTTGTCATAAACGTTGATCTCCTTGCCGCCCACATTCTGCGTCAGGGTGGCCAGGCGCTCAGGCGTGCAGAAGCAGTAATAGGCTTCGCCCCGGTCGATCAGCTCTTTGGCGTATTTGTCATAAATACCGGCTTTGACGCGCTCGCTCTGGACATAGGGACCCACGCCGCCGTCCTTTTCGGGGCTTTCGTCCGGGATCAGGCCTGTATCGGCCAGGGTACGGTTGATGATATCGACGGCGCCCTCCATCTCACGGACCTGGTCCGTATCCTCGATGCGGAGGATATAATCGCCGCCTTCATGTTTGGCGATCAGATAGGCGTACAGGGCTGTACGAAGGTTGCCTACATGCATACGCCCTGTGGGGCTGGGGGCATATCTGGTTCTGATTTTCATATATTTTACTCCATTCCTCTGTCCGGTCTCCCGGACAGTCATTCTTACCGTGGCTCATTATAGCACCGGAAACGGGGAAATGCCACCGCGAAGCAGGGAATCAGGCCCTGCCGGTGCTGCCGAAGCCGCCCCGGTCGGGCCCGCCCAGGCTGTCCGTCTCCTCGAAGACGATGGGCGGCTGCTGCTTCATGATCCGGAACTGGCAGATCCTGTCATTGACATGGATCTCGGTGTCCCGCATGGCCAGGGCCGCCATTTTCCATTCGTCATTGTCTCCGCTGTAGGAATTGTCAATGACCCCCTGGTGATTGGTCTGGATGATCCCGAAATTCTTAAAGGTAGAGCTGCGGGGCACAATATGGGCCTCATAGCCTTCGGGCAGCTGCATGGCCACGCCCAGCGGGATCAGATAAAAATCCCCCTTTTTCATGACCACATCCTCGGCCGCCCGCAGGTCGATCCAGTCGGACTTGCCGTCGATGGCCCGGAGCTTTTCAATTTTGTCGCTGAGATAGCGGATCCTGATGGTCTCTGACATAGGTTCTGTTTCCTTCTGTATTGTTATAAGAGCTGTTTTCAGCCTTTGCAGGCGTCGGCGGCCGCTGTGGCCAGATGGTCGCAGCGCTCATTCTCGGGATGGCCGGCGTGGCCTTTGACCCAGTGGAAGGTAATCTCATGGGGCTTTGCCGCCTCCAGCAGGCGCAGCCAGAGCTCCTGGTTCTTGACCGGTGCTTTGCCGGCTGTCTTCCAGCCGTTCTTCTGCCAGGCGTCGATCCAGTTCTTATTAAAGGCGTTGACCACATACTGGGAATCCGAATAGACCTCCACCTGACAGGGGCGGCGCAGGCATTCCAGGCCGGCAATGACGCCCATCAGTTCCATCCGGTTGTTGGTGGTCTTCGGATACCCCCGGGACAGTTCCTTCTCATGGAGCTGCCCTTTGGAATCCACATACTGGAGAATGGTCCCGTAACCGCCGGGACCGTCCGGGTTGCCTCTGGCGGAACCGTCGGAATATAAAATCACTTTCTGCATGATCCGTTCACTTTCTTCAGGTCCAGGTGCCGGTCCGCAGGAAACGCTGTGCCCTGGCTTCCGCCGACTCCGTCAGGGCGGCGTCATAGCCCAGGGTCTCCAGCAGGCGGATGGCGTTCCTGGTATCGGAAGGACCCGGCAGCAGGCGGTAATGGAATACGACCCTGCCGTCCTCAATGTCCTCCTGGAAATGATAATTTTCAAACCGGTCCTGTAAAAGTCCGGTCAGCTCTATATCGTGGGTGGCCGCGAAGCAGGTCACGCCCCGGTCGGCGAAGCAGCCCAGGATCTCCGCGGAAGCCGCGATCCTTTCCACTGTGTTGGTGCCCCGCAGGACCTCGTCGATAAAGCAGAGGACCGGACGGCCCCCGCCGGCTCCGGACGCGTCCAGGATCCGTTTCAGGGAGCGGATCTCCACGATGAAATAACTCTCCCCGCCCTGCAGGTCATCCCGCAGCGCCATGGAGGAATAGATCTGATACATGTCCGCTCTGTAGGCAGCGGCCGGCACCGTCCGCAGGGTCTGTCCCAGCAGGGCTCCCAGGGCCATGGCCTTGAGGAAGGTGGACTTGCCGGAAGCGTTGGACCCGGTCAGCAGGACGGGCCTGTCGGTCCGCAGGCTGTTGGCCACCGGCTCTGCCAGCAGGGGATGATAAATTTTTTCCGCTTCCGGTCCCGCGGCCCCTGCTTCAAAGACGGGCCTGCAGTAATAAGGCAGGCTCCTGCGCCAGGAGGCAATGGAGACCGCCGCGTCCAGGCGCCCCAGGATGGTGATCAGACGGTCCACCTGAGCCTGCCGGCCCCGGACATCCCGCAGCATATAGGTGAATTTGAGCAGGTCCAGATGCAGGGTAAAGCGGATATAGTCCAGCAGCAGGTCAATGATATTGTTGCTGCCGGTATCGCTGTTATAGAACAGCAGAGAGGCGCCCCGGCGGAAGCCGCCGAAGTCTTTGATAATTTCCCGCATTTCCCCCATTTCCTCCCGGAAAGCAGGGATCTCCTGGCGGCCCAGGTCATCCGCCACCATCAGGATCCGCAGCAGATAGCGCATGGTCACGATGTAGGGATCGATGCCTGCTTTCTGACGGAAATAGGTGATGATGTTATAAGCCAGGACGGCGATCAGGGCCAGGACCCCGAAACGGGTGCTCAGGAACATGGAACCGAAGGCCGCGAAAGGCAGGAGCAGGGACATCCACTGGCGCCATACGGGCACGATTTTTACATTATCCAGAGATTCAATATAATCATAGATGGAATACTTCCCGGTATGGCCCAGCCTGTACAGGGTCATCTGCAGATCCAGCCTGGCTTCCTCGTCCCGGTCCGCGAAACTGAGCTGTTCCTCCGTAAAGGCCAGATCCTCCGGCTTTCCGGCCGGGGTCCGCAGCAGGTAATAGAGATATTCCTCGCCGCAGCCGCTCATAGTCGAATCCATGGCCCGGAAAAGGCGGTCCATATCCAGGTCGTTCCAGGTGATATCGTCGATCTGGCATGCCTGCAGGTGACGCTTATAATAACCGGGGACCTGGGCGTAGCGCTCGTCCGTCATTTCCTTGCGGCGGGCCTTTTTGCCGTAATTCTCCTTCAGATCCTCATAGACATCCGCCTCCGCCTGCTTCTTTTCCCCCAGGGAAAGGGCCAGGCTGAGGAGGATCACGGTACCGATGATCAAATAAACAGTCAAGATTGCTTCTCCTTGTTACTCGTCTCTCTTGGGCACGATATGGTCCCTGTCCTTATAAATGGAATGGGCCGGCACACAGCCTCTGACCATGGAAACCGGATAGATATTGGTATGGCGGCCTACCACAGTGCCCGGATTCAGGACCGTGTTGCAGCCGATATCGGCATAGTCGCCCAGCATGGCGCCGATCTTGCGCCTGCCGGTCTCCATCTGCTCATCGCCGTCATGGATCACGACCGCCTTATTGTCGGCCTTGACATTGGAGGTAATGGAACCGGCTCCCATATGCGCATGGACGCCCAGGATACTGTCGCCCACATAATTGTAATGGGGCACCTGGACCAGGTCGAAAAGGACCACGTTCTTGAGCTCGGTGGAGTTGCCTACGACCGCTTTTTTGCCCACAATGGCAGAACCGCGGATAAAGGCGCACTGACGGATCTCGGCTTCCTCATCAATGATGCAGGGGCCGCCGATGTAAGCCGAATCAAACACTTTGGCGCTCTTTGCCACCCAGATATTCTCCCCACGCTTCTCAAATCTGTCTTCGGGCAGGGTCCTGCCCAGCTCAATGATAAAATCGCTGATGCCGGCCAGGGCCTCCCAGGGATAGGTCACGTCTTTGAACAAATCTGCTGCAATGGTCTGGCTCAGGTCATATAACCCGGCAACGGTATAATCTTGAATGGCCATATTCTTTCCTTTCCGCCCCGCGGGGCCCTCCTTGTGTACTGGATTCCCGGGGCGGCGCTGTACCCTGTCCGGGATCCGTTTTTGATCTCTTTTTCTGCTGCCTTTCCGGGCAGTTTTATGCTTTATATCCCGCCGGTCTTTTTCTTCCTCCGTTTCCGGCTGCCGGTCCCGTCGGCCGTCCCGGTCTTCTTCTCTGCCGGGGCGGTACTTTTGCGGACCTGCTTATAGTATACCGCGTTTTTGCGGTACTGCTGCTGCAGGGCCATGCCGAAGTCCGATTCCTTGACATAGTTGGTCCTGCGGGCCACAAAGCCGTTGAGCTTTTCCAGATACTCCGCTTCCGTGACCGTTCCCTCGGCGACCCGGGTCAGGCCCATCTCCCAGCTGGCCGTCAGCTTGGGATCCAGGAGGGACCGGATGGAGCAGTCCACGGTATCATAGATCATTTCGCCCAGCTGGGTCGGCGTAATGATCTGGGTCTTTTTGTTAAGGGCCAGATACCGGTTGGCCACCAGCTTTTTGAGGATCTCGGCCCGGGTGGCGCTGGTGCCGATGCCGCTGCCCCGGATCTGCTCCCGCAGCTCCTCTTCCTCGATCAGCTGGCCGGCGTTCTCCATGGCCAGGATGATGCTGCCCGAATTGTAGCGCTTGGGCGGGCTGGTCTCGCCTTTTTTGATGGTATAATCCTCCGCCGTCAGATGCATGTTCTTACGCAGGCGGGCCGCCATGGCGGCGGAAATACCGGTATCCTCCGGCTTTTCCCCGCTGTCCGTCCCTTCCGCGCCGCTGCCGTCCTCCTGCTTCTTTTTGTCAAAGAAGGAATATTCCATGACTTCCAGATAGCCTTTTTCCCGGCAGGTCTTCACCTGGGCGATAAAGCGCTCGGTCCGGACCCGTACGGTCAGAGTGATCCTGTCAAAGACGGCCGGCGGATAAAAGATGGCCAGGAAGCGGCGGACGATCAGCTCATAGACCTTCTGCACCGTCGGGGAGCAGGAGGACAGGGCCTGCAGGCCGTCTCCGGTCGGTATGATGGCATAGTGGTCGGTAATGGCTTTGTCATTGGTATAGCGGGTGGCGCCGATCTTCTGATAGCTGCCGCTTTCCAGGATCCTGCGCAGATAAGGCAGGTACATGGGCAGGCGGGACAGGCCCTTCAGATTTTTCCCGATTTCTTTGGCCACCGCGGAGGACAGGACTCTGGCGTCTGTCCTGGGATAAGTCGTCAGTTTCTTCTCATACAGCTCCTGGGCTGCCTGCAGGGTCTGGTCAGGACTGATCTTGAAGAAGCGGGAACAGTCATTCTGCAGCTCGGCCAGGTTGTAGAGCAGGGGCGGCCGCCGGGTCTCCTTCTTGCGGGAAACGGATTCCACCACCGGGATCCGCTCTTCCGCCGGCCCTTCCCGCAGGTACGCGATCAGGGCTTTGGCGTCCTCTTCCTTCAGGAAACCGCTGTCCTTATAAAGGCGGGGAGAATTAAAATAAATGCTCCCTTCCATGGATTTCCATTCCGCCTGGAAGCTTTCCGTTTCCGGCGCCTGCGGATCCGCCTGTCCGTCCAGGGGACGGAAAGTGCCGATGACACGGTAGAAAGGGGTCTTGACGAAGTCCCGGATCTCCCGTTCCCGCCGGACCACCATGCCCAGGACACAGGTCATGACCCGGCCCACGGCAATCACGCAGCGGTCCTGTCCCAGGAAATCCCGGATCCCGTTCCCGTATTTGAGGGTAAGTGCCCGGGAAAAGTTGATGCCCATCAGGTAGTCTTCTTTGGCCCGCAGATAGGCGGCAGCGCCCAGATTGTCGTATTCGGATTCGGGCTTCGCCTCCCGGATGCCGCGCAGGATCTCCTCCCGGGTCTGGGAATCGATCCACACCCTCTTCTGGTCCCGGCCGGTGACCCCGGCCTCCTGGGCGACCAGGCGGTAGATATACTCCCCCTCCCTTCCGGAGTCGGTGCAGACATAAATGGTCTCCACGTCCGGATCGGTCAGGATCTTTTTGACGATATTGAACTGCTTTTTGACGCTGTCGATGACCTGGTATCTGTACTGTTCCGGGATAAAGGGAATGGTCGAAAGGGACCACCGCTTGTATTTCTCATCATAGGCGTCGGGATAACACATGGTCACCAGGTGGCCGACGCACCAGGTCACGATGGTATCCGGTCCCTCCATATAGCCGTCCCGGGACCGGAACTGAATTCCCAGGGCGTCGGCGAACTGGCGGGCGACGCTGGGCTTTTCTGCAATAAAAACACGTTTGGGCATGTACACTCCATTCCGGTGATCAGGGCTCCTGACGCCCCCGGAAATACGGGGGAAGGACAGGTCCGGACTGCGGGCCGGATCTGCCGGAGATAACAGATGCCGGCGAACGCTGCGGGCCGCCGGCATCGGATGGATCAGCTATTCTGCCGGCCGCGGGGCCGGGCAGGTCACTTTGCCTGGATATACCCCTGGGCCTTGAGCAGTTCGGCGCAGAGCACGCCGCCGCCCGCGGCGCCGCGGATGGTATTGTGGGAGAGGCCCACGAACTTCCAGTCATAAACGGTATCCTCACGGAGACGGCCGATGGAGACGCCCATGCCGTGCTCATAGTTGACATCCGCAAGGACCTGGGGACGGTTGTCCTCTTCCATGTACTGGATGAACTGCTTCGGGGCGCTGGGCAGCTGCAGCTCCTGGGGCAGGCCCTTAAAGCTGACCAGCTTTTCAATCAGCTGTTCCTTTGTGGCTTTTTTCCGGAACTTGACAAATACCGTCGCGGTATGGCCGTACAGGACAGGGATCCGGATGCACTGGCTGGTGATGACAGGACCTTCGGCGGGAACGATCTGTCCGTTCTCAATATGGCCGAAGACGCGCAGGGGCTCCTTCTCGCTCTTTTCCTCTTCGCCGCCGATGTAGGGGATCACGTTGCCGACCATTTCCGGCCAGGAGGCAAAATTCTTGCCGGCGCCGGAGATCGCCTGATAGGTGGATACGATGACCTCATAGGGCTCGAATTCCTTCCAGGCCGCCAGCGCGGGTGTATAACTCTGGATGGAGCAGTTGGGCTTGACGGCGATAAAGCCTCTCTTTGTGCCCAGTCTCTCCTTCTGGTATTTGATGACTTCGGTATGCTCCGGGTTGATCTCCGGGATGACCATGGGGACATCGGGGGTCCAGCGGTGGGCGCTGTTGTTGGAAACAACGGGAGTCTCCGTCTTCGCGTACGCTTCCTCGATGGCACGGATCTCATCCTTGGACATGTCAACGGCGCTGAAGCAGAAATCCACTTCCGACGCGACCGCGTCCACATCCTGCACATTTTTGACAACGATGTTCTGGACCGCCTCAGGGATCGGCTCATCCAGTTTCCATCTGCCTTCGACCGCCCGGGCATAGGTCTGGCCCGCGCTGCGGGGACTTGCCGCGATGGTGGTCACCTCGAACCAGGGGTGATTGTCCAGCAGGGAAATGAATCTCTGTCCGACCATGCCGGTACCGCCCAGGATACCTACTCTCAGTTTCTTACTCATATGCTACTCCATTCCTCCGGGTATTTCTTCCGGAATATATTGGTTCTGCCGCGCCTTCCGGAGAAGGGACACGTTTTATCTGATTTCTCTGCCTTTATGATCCGGCACTTATATGGACCCGACGGAAGCCAGCCATTCCTTTTCCTGCCGGATCACATCCTCCATGGCCGCGGCCGCCGGGCCGCCGATGGTCAGCCGTTTGTCCACGCAGGTCTTCAGGGAGACAGCGTCATAAATGTCGCTGTCAAAAGCTTCCGAGAACTGCCGCAGTTCCTCCAGCCCCAGTTCCTCAATGCCTTTGCCCTGTTCAATACAGTACAGGACCAGACGGCCGATGATGCCATGGGCGTCCCGGAAGGGGATTCCCTTGAGGACCAGGTAGTCCGCCGCGTCGGTCGCGTTGGTGAAACCACGGACGGCGCTCTTTTCCATGACGTCCTTATGGAAAGTCAGGGTGCCCAGCATGCCGTTGAACAGGGAGATGCAGGCCAGTGTATTGTCGATGGCGTCAAAAGCCGGTTCCTTGTCTTCCTGCATGTCCTTGTTATAGGCGAGGGGAATGCCCTTCATGGTGGTCAGAAGGCTCATCAGAGCCCCGTAGACCCGGCCGGTCTTGCCGCGGACCAGCTCGCAGATGTCGGGGTTCTTCTTCTGGGGCATGATGCTGGAGCCCGTCGAATAGGCGTCATCCATCTCCACGAACCTGTATTCATTGGAATTCCACAGGATCATCTCCTCGGAGAATCGGGACAGATGCATCATGACCAGGGACAGGTCCGACAGGAATTCAATTACATAGTCCCGGTCGGAAACAGAGTCCATGCTGTTAAGGGTCGGTCCCCGGAATCCCAGTTCCAGGGCGGTGAAATTCCTGTCCAGGGGATAGGTGGTGCCGGCCAGGGCGCCCGCGCCCAGCGGGCACAGGTTGAGCCGTTCCCTGCAGTCGCCGATCCGCTGTACGTCCCGTTTGAACATTTCAAAATAGGCGCCCAGATGGTGGGCCAGGGTGACCGGCTGGGCCTTCTGCATGTGGGTAAAACCGGGCATAAAGGTGTCCGTGTTTTCTTCCATCAGCCGCAGGATGGTCCGGAGCAGGGAAATCAGTTCATTGCGGACCGCTTCCGTCTGCTTGCGGACATACATGCGCATATCCAGTGCCACCTGGTCATTGCGGCTCCTGCCGGTGTGCAGCTTTTTGCCGGCATCTCCGATCCGTTCGATCAGATGGGCCTCCACAAAGCTGTGGATATCCTCATAGCCGTCTTCAAAGACCAGTTCTCCTTTTTCAATGTCCATCAGGATCCCGCGCAGGCCGCTGCGGATCCTATCCGCTTCCTCCTGGCTGATGATCCCCTGCCGTCCCAGCATGGCGGCGTGGGCCATGCTGCCGGTGATATCCTCATAATAAAGCCTGCTGTCAAAAGCCAGTGAGTCATTAAAAGACTTGACAGCCGCGTTGGTCTCCTTGGTAAATCTGCCGCCCCAGAGCTGTGCCATATATCTCTCCTGTCCGGCGTCCCGGCACCCGTAGGTACAGTACGCCCTGCTGTATTCTGTATGATGCCGCGGAATACGGCCGATGCTATTCAATAAAAAAGTTATTTACAAAAACTTTTCCGTGAAAAAAAAGAAAACGCGAATGACACGTCCCCCTGAAAGGCACCGGCACATTCGCGTAACCCAGAGCTGGAAAAGGGACTTGAACCCTCGACCTACTGATTACGAATCAGTTGCGCTACCGACTGCGCCATTCCAGCATATCCCGTCTGTTCGGTTTTATCCGCATCAATATCTGCAGACCTGTATATTATATAAACTAAATCCGTTTTTGGCAAGTGTTTTTCCTGCGGGGAATCTTATGAATCTGTCTTTGCGCAGATTTTTTCGGTTTTTTACGGATTTTTCCAGGCAGTGCCGGTAAAGGCCCCTCCGGCCGGTCCGGCCGGAAGGGTCCAGTCTGTCATCAGGACAGCGTATGGATGAAAAGCCCGCTCAGGAGCTTGGGCTCGAACCAGGTGGATTTGGGCGGCATCAGGCGCCCTGCGTCCGCCACGTCGAACAGTTCCTGGATGGAGGTAGGATACATGGCGAAAGCCGCTTTGGCTTTGCCCCGGTCCACTCTTCTCTCCAGTTCCTCCAGTCCCCGGATCCCGCCTACAAAGGCGATCCGCTGGTCTGTCTTGGGATCCTCGATGCCCAGCAGGTCCAGCAGGACATATTTCTGCAGCAGGGCCACGTCCAGGCCCTCCACGGGATCGCTGCTCTTATATTCCTCCCGGATCTTCATCAGATACCAGCTGCCTTCCAGATAAAGGCCCACCTCTCCTTTGGCGGCCGGCCTGACCTGTTCTTTCTGCGCGGGACCGATCTCATAGACCCGGGACAGGGCCTGCAGGAAAGTCTCCGCCGTGTAGGATCCCAGGGTCTTGACGACCCGGTTGTAGTCCATGATCATCAGCTGGTTCTGCGGGAAAAGGACTGACAGGAAGTAATTGAATTCCTCCTCGCCCGTATAGCCGGGATGCTCCTGCCTTCTCTTCAGGCCCACCCGGACCGCGGACGCGCTCCTGTGGTGGCCGTCGGCAATATAAATGCTGTCGATCTCTTCAAAGGCCTTCCGGATGGCCGCAACATCCTCCGGGTCGGAAATGACCCAGACCTGATTGCGGATCCGGTCCCCCGATATAAAATCGCATACGGGTTCCGACTGCATGGTCCTGGCGGCGATCTCATCGATCACGGCATGGTTGCGGTAGCAGAGGAAGATGGGGCCCGTCTGGGCGTTGCAGGCGTCCACGTGACGGATCCTGTCAATTTCCTTATCAGCCCGGGTATTTTCGTGCTTTTTGATCACATTATTCAGGTAATCATCGATCGAAGCGCAGGCGACCAGGCCTGTCTGGGCCCGGCCGGCCATGATCTGCTCATAAAGATAGAAGCAGGGACGGTCGTCCTGTACGAACAGGCCCGTCTCAATCTGGCTCTGCAGCAGCTCTGCCGCTTTGGCGTAGACCCGGTCGTCATACGTGCTGACGCTGTCATCGAACTGGGTCTCGGCCCGGTCGATCCTGAGGAAGGAGAAGGGATTGCCCTTGACCTCCTCCTTTGCCTCCTCCCTGCTGAACACGTCATAAGGGAGGGCCGCCATCAGGGATTCCATGCCTTTTCTGGGCCGGTAGGCCTGAAAGGGACGAATATTTGCCATAAATGATCTCCTTTTGTCTGTCTGAACCTGTATCCTGCCGCCGGTCTTTTATTTGATGACACGTACCCGGTATACGCCTTCCACGGACCGGAGCATGGTGATCAGCTCCTCATCGGCAGGACCGTCAATGTCGATCAGGGTATAGGCAACGGTGTCCTTGGACTTGTTGGCCATTTCCGCGATGTTGACATCGGAAGCGCCGATAATGGTCGAGAACTGGGTGATCATGTTGGCCTGGTTCTTGTGATGGATGGCGATCCGGCCCTGGACGGTACAGATGCCCATATCGCATCTGGGATAGTTGACACTGTTGATGATATTGCCGTTCTCGATGTAGTTCTGCATCTCCTCGACAGCCATCTTGGCGCACTTGACCTCGGACTCCTGGGTGGAAGCCCCCAGATGGGGGGTCGTGACACATCCGGGCTTGCCGGCCACCGTGGGGTTGGGGAAGTCAGAGACGTAGCGGCGGATCTTGCCGGCCTCGATGGCCCGGATGACCTCTTTCTCATCGACCAGGGAATCCCTGGCCATATTGATCAGGATCACGCCGTCCTTCATCATGTCGATGGCATCCTTGTTGATCATGTTTTTGGTGGAGGGCAGGGCCGGTACATGGATGGTGATGAAATCACAAAGCTCATAGATCTCTTTCACGTCCGTCACATGTTTGACGCTGCGGTTCAGGTTCCAGGCAGCGTCCACGGAAACGTAGGGGTCATAGCCGTAGATCTCCATGCCCAGGTCGATGGCCGCGTTGGCCACACGGACGCCGATGGCGCCCAGGCCGATGATGCCCAGCTTCTTGCCCCGGATCTCGGTACCCGCGAACTGTTTCTTCTCCTTTTCCGCCACTTTGGCGATATCGGGATTTTTCCAGTTGGCCCGGACCCAGTCCACGCCTTCCACAATGTCACGGGAAGCCAGCAGCATGCCCGCGAAGACCAGCTCCTTGACGCCGTTGGCGTTGGCGCCGGGCGTATTGAAGACGACAATACCTTTCTCGGCGCATCTGTCCAGGGGGATGTTATTGACGCCCGCGCCCGCCCGGGCAATGGCCAGCAGATTGTCTGAAAACTCCATGTCATGCATTTTGGCGCTTCTGACCAGGATGCCGTCCGCCTGGTCCATATCCTCTGTTCGCTCATACAGGGCGGAGAACTTGCGCAGGCCTTCCGTGGCTATGTTGTTCAGGCAGTAATATTTAAACATGAATTCCTATCTCCTTCTCCGGGCGCCGGGGCGCCCTTCCTTTTCTCATTCCGTAAAGATGCCGCCATGGCGGCAGACAATAACAATGCACCATGGGGCCGGGAGCCCTGCCCCGGCCGTCCATGATGCCTGCTTTTGCCGGTCCGTTCCGTTCCGGATCCGGTTATTATTCAGCCGTGTTGGCCGCTTCGAATTCCTTCATAAAGGCAACCAGCTTTTCAACACCTTCAATAGGCATGGCGTTGTAGATGCTGGCCCGCATGCCGCCGACGGTCCTGTGGCCCTTGAGGCTGACCAGGCCGTTGGCTTCCGCTTCCTTCACGAACCGGGCTTCCATTTCCTTGTCGCCGATCACGAAAGGCACGTTCATCAGGGAACGGTCCTCTTTGCGGACAGTGCCCCTGAAAAGCTTAGAGGAATCCAGGTAATCATAAAGGATCTTCGCTTTTTTCTCATTGTTGGCCTTAATCGCTTCCAGGCCGCCCTGCTTCCTGAGCCATTTGAAGACCTTGCCGCAGATATAGATGCCGTAAGCGGGAGGGGTATTGAACAGGGAATCATTGTCCGCCTGTGTCTTCCACTTGAGCATGGTAGGGGTGCCTTCAAGCACGTCGTCTGTGATCAGGTCCTCACGGATGATGGCGATCACGACGCCGGCAGGACCGATATTCTTCTGCACGCCGCCGTAGATGACCGCGTATTTGCTGACATCCACAGGCTCGGACAGGAAGCAGGAGGAAACGTCCGCCACCAGGTCCTTGCCTTTGGTATTGGGCAGTGTATGGAACTTGGTCCCGTAGATGGTATTGTTCTCGCAGATGTAGACATAATCCGCGTCTTCGGGAATGTCCAGATCAGAACAGTCGGGGATATAGGAAAAAGTCTTGTCCTCGGAAGAAGCCACCTTGACCGCCTCGCCGTATTTGCCGGCTTCCTGCCAGGCCTTTTTGGCCCACTGGCCGGTCACGATATAAGCCGCTTTTCTGTTCTTCATCAGATTCATGGGGACAGCCGCGAACTGGGTCCAGGCGCCGCCCTGCAGGAACAGTACCTTGTAGTTGTCGGGGATCTGCATCAGTTCACGAAGATCAGCCTCCGCCTCCTTGATGATACCGTCAAAGATCTTGCCGCGGTGGCTCATTTCCATGACGGACATGCCGCTTCCGCGGTAATCCAGCATTTCATCCGCCGCTTCCTGTAAGACTTCGACCGGCAGTACTGCGGGGCCGGCTGAAAAATTATAGACTCTTGCCATTTCTTAAATTCCTCCTTGGTTCCTTACTCTTGCTGAAGAACCGTATTATTTGCTGCTCTGTTCCATATCCCTGGCGTCAAAAGCGTCCTCGATGGAGGCGCCGGGCGATACCATGGGGAATACCTTGTCATCGTCATCAATGATGACATCGACCATGACCGGTCCTTCACAGGCCAGTGCCTCTTTGAGCACCGGCTCTACCTGGTCGGGGCTTTCGATCCGCAGGGCTTTGCAGCCCAGGCCTTCCGCGACCTTGCAGAAATCCACCTTGTCATGGAGCACGGTGGCGGAATAGCGGGCGCCGTAGAAGAGGGTCTGCCACTGACGGACCATGCCCAGGACGTGGTTGTCCAGGACGATCTCGACCACAGGGATATTGTAGCGGCTGGCCGTGGCCAGCTCATTCATATTCATACGGAAACAGCCGTCGCCCGCGATATTGATGACAGTCCTGTCGGGGCAGGCTGTCTTGGCGCCGATGGCCGCGCCCAGACCGTATCCCATGGTGCCGGCGCCGCCGGACGAGATAAAGGTCCTGGGGTTGGAATAGGTATAATACTGGGCCGCCCACATCTGGTGCTGACCTACATCGGTGGTGATGATGGCCCTGCCGTCTGTCAGACGGTCCAGGGCTTCGATGACCATAGGGCCTGTCAGGACGCTGTGGTCATAATTCAGGGGATATTTCTCCTTGAGTCCTTTGATCTCCTGCAGCCATTCCGTGTGCTTTACGCCGTCCAGCTGGTCGTTGATCTTGTCCAGGACCTCGCGCAGGTCGCCTATGATGGCATGGTCGACCTTGATATTCTTGTTGATCTCGGCTGCGTCCACATCGATCTGCAGTATCTTTGCCCGGTGGGCGAAACTGGTGGCGTTACCGTAGACCCTGTCCGAAAAACGGGTTCCCAGGGCGATCAGCAGGTCACAGCGGCCGATGGCCAGATTGGAGGTCTTGGTACCGTGCATGCCGGGCATGCCGGTATAGCGGGGATCATGCTGGTCGACCGCGCCCTGGGCCATCAGGGTCTCGCTGAAAGGCGCGTCGATCTTGTCAATAAATCTGCGGATCACATCAGACGCCTCGGAAATGATGGCGCCGCCGCCGATCAGGACAAAGGGCTTTCTGGAAGCACGGATCATTTCCACTGCCTCCCGGATATCCGCCTTTTTATAGGTCTTGGTCCGGGTCATGAAGCGCTCGGGCGTGCAGGGCTCATAATCGGCAATGGCCGCCGTCACGTCCTTGGTGATATCCACCAGGACAGGGCCCGGCCTGCCGGATCTGGCGATCTGGAAAGCCCTGCGGATGGTATCCGCCAGCTTGTTGACATCCTTGACGATGGAGCTGTATTTGGTGATGGGCATGCAGATGCCGTTGATGTCGACCTCCTGGAAGGAGTCCTTGCCCAGCAGGTTGTTGGTCACGTTGCAGGTGATGGCCACCATGGGAACGGAATCCATATAGGCGGTGGAGATGCCTGTGACCAGGTTGGTGGCGCCGGGGCCGCTGGTGGCGAAACAGACGCCGACCTTGCCGGTGGCCCTGGCGTAGCCGTCGGCCGCATGGGACGCGCCCTGCTCATGAGATGTCAGGATATGGGTGATTTCGTCTCTATGTTTATACAGAGCGTCATATACATTGAGGATCGCGCCTCCCGGATAGCCGAATACGGTATCCACGCCCTGTTCCTTCAGACACTGTACTACTATTTCAGAACCTGATAATTTCAATTTTCTGTCCTCCGTTGTTTCTGGATCCGGGTCAGAATTCGATCTCGGGCGTCACCAGAACGGCGCCTCTGTTGCCGCTGGTGACCATGGAGCAGTATCTCTTCAGATAACCGTCATAGGTGCTGGGCTTTCTGGGCTTCCAGTTCTTCTTTCTTTCTGCCAGAACTTCGTCGGAGACCAGAACGTTCAGCTTGTTGTTGGGAATATCGATGGAAATGATATCACCCTCTTCAATCAGGGCAATAGGGCCGCCGACCGCCGCTTCGGGGGAAACATGTCCGATGGAAGCGCCTCTGGAAGCGCCGGAGAAACGGCCGTCTGTGATCAGGGCAACTGTGGAGCCCAGGCCCATGCCCGCGATGGCGGAAGTGGGGTTGAGCATCTCACGCATGCCGGGGCCGCCCTTGGGGCCTTCATAGCGGATGACTACGACATCACCGGCCACGATCCTGCCGCCGCGGATAGCTTCGATGGCGTCCTCTTCACAGTCAAAGACTCTGGCGGGACCTTCATGGACCATCATTTCCGGAACGACTGCGGACTGCTTTACAATGCCTGTGTCCGGAGCGATGTTGCCCTTGAGGACCGCGATGCCGCCATAGGGCATGTAGGGATTATCGATGGGGCGGATGACTTCCGGATTGCGGTTGACATGGCCCTTGATGTTCTCGCCGACGGTCTTGCCGGTGGCAGTGATGCAGTCAAGATTAAGCAGGCCCTTCTTGGCCACTTCGTTCATAACGGCGTAGATACCGCCTGCCTCGTACAGGTCTTCCATATAAGTAGGGCCCGCCGGTGCCAGGTGGCAGAGGTTGGGGGTCCTGGCGGATACTTCGTTGGCGATCTCCATGTTGATCTCAACGCCGGCCTCATGGGCAATGGCGGGCAGATGCAGCATGGTATTGGTGGAGCAGCCCAGGGCCATATCCATGGTCATGGCGTTCATGAAGGCTTCTTTTGTCATGATGTCCCTGGGACGGATATCCTTTTCGATCAGCTCCATGACCTTCATGCCGGCGTGCTTGGCCAGACGGATCCTGGCAGAATAAACGGCGGGAATGGTGCCGTTGCCTTCCAGGCCCATGCCGATGGCCTCGGTCAGGCAGTTCATGGAATTGGCTGTATACATGCCGGAACAGGAACCGCAGGTCGGGCAGACCTTCTCTTCGAACTCGGTCAGCTCTTCCAGGCTCATGGTGCCGGCGGAATAGGCTCCGACCGCCTCGAACATGGAAGACAGGCTGCGCTTCTTGCCGTGGATGTGGCCGGCCAGCATGGGGCCGCCGGATACAAATACGGTGGGGACGTTGACACGGGCTGCCGCCATCAGCAGACCGGGCACGTTCTTGTCACAGTTGGGGATCATGACCAGGCCGTCAAAACCGTGGGCTTTGGCCATGCACTCGGTGGAATCGGCGATCAGGTCCCTGGTGACCAGAGAATACTTCATGCCGATGTGTCCCATGGCAATGCCGTCACATACAGCAATGGCAGGGAACATAACAGGTGTGCCGCCGGCCATGGCAACGCCCAGCTTGACCGCTTCGGCGATCTTGTCCAGGTTCATGTGGCCGGGAACGATCTCATTATAGGAACATACGATACCGATCAGAGGCCGTTTCCTCTCCTCTTCGGTGTAACCAAGCGCGTTGAACAGGCTTCTTGCCGGCGCCTGCGCGATACCGTTTTTTACAGAATCACTCTTCATGATTTTCCCCTTTAAATGAATTTTTATATGAATTTTTATAAGAATTCAGATCTGCACTTAATTTTCCTGACTAAATGAAACTGCTGACCTGTGAAAATCACCTGTCAGCAGAACTCATTTTACCGGTCCTCCGGGCATTCCGGGCAGGCACTGACTGCCTCTCCCGTCTCCGTCTCAGGACCAGCGCTTTATTCGGAAGCCTCTGCGTCGGCGGGCTTTTCGATTTCGATGATTGCAGCCTTATCCATGGGAATGCGGCAGTTCTTATTGTTTCCGAACTCAACGACTACGACGTCTTCATCCATGTTGATCACAGTACCGTAAAAGCCGGCCGTGGTCTTGACTGTATCTCCAACTTCCAGGGCCGCCATCATGGCTTCCTTGGCTTCTCTTTCCTTCTTGGAAGGACGGTACATCATGAAATAAAGGATTCCGCCGAAAACCGCTACATACAAAATAAGGATAATAGGGCTCATTCCGCCCCCTTCTGCAAGCAACATTGCTCCGTTCATTGAAAAATTCCTCCTTGACCCCGTGGGTATACTCATTTTGGATCCGCGCAGGACAGGGCCTGCAAATCGGACAAATCATATATTACAACAATTAATCGGATTTGTGCAACTGTTTTATACAATCGTCCGCCGCCTGCGGACGATTATGTTTCCCCAGAAGCTTTCTCCGCATTTTCTCCAGGGCTTTCTTCCGCGGCACAGCCAACGGCCATGGTCCTTAATCATTCTCACCGGTTTCCATCTGTTCCAGTGTCTCCTTCTTGAAGGCCGCGTAGCGTCCCTGATCAAGCGCGTCCCGAATCTCCTGCATCAGATGGTTATAGAAATAGAGGTTATGCATGACGCACATGCGCAGTCCCAGCGCTTCCTGGGCCTTGACCAGGTGACGCAGATAGGCCCGGCTGTAGCCGGCCCTGCAGACCGGACAGCTGCATCCTTCTTCAATGGGCCGCTGGTCCAGCTGATAACGGGCGTTGCGGATATGGACCGTACCCTTGTGGGTGTACAGGTTGCCGTGGCGTCCGTTCCGGCTGGGATATACACAGTCAAAGAAATCCACGCCTCTGTCCACGGCCTCCAGGATATTCTGGGGCGTACCGACGCCCATCAGATAGGTGGGCCTGTCTTTGGGCAGGTGGGGCGTAACTGCCTCGATGACCGAATACATCTGTTCATGGGATTCACCCACCGCCAGGCCGCCGATGGCGTAGCCGTCCAGATCCATATCGCTGATCTCCCGTGCGTGGCGGATCCGGATATCATGATAAATGGCTCCCTGGTTGATGCCGAACAGGAGCTGATGCCGGTTGACGGTATCTTCCATGGCGTTCAGCCGGGCCAGTTCTTTCCGGCAGCGCTCCAGCCACCTTGTCGTGCGGTCCACGGAATTCGTTACATAATCCCGGTCCGCCAGAGCCGGCGGGCATTCGTCAAAGGCCATGGCAATGGTTGAGCCCAGGTTGGACTGGATCTGCATACTCTCTTCCGGTCCCATGAAGATCTTGGCCCCGTCGATATGGGAACGGAACCAGACGCCCTCCTCTTTGATTTTGCGGAGCTCCGCCAGGGAAAAGACCTGGAAGCCGCCCGAATCCGTCAGGATGGGCCTGTCCCATCTCATGAAATGATGCAGTCCGCCCAGCTGATGAATGGTCTTGTCTCCCGTTCTGACATGCAGGTGGTAGGTGTTGCAGAGAGCGACCTGGGTATCGATGGACCTGAGGTCACCGGCAGACAGGCCTCCCTTGATGGCGGCCGCAGTGGCCACATTCATAAAGACCGGCGTCTCGATGGTACCGTGGACCGTTTCCATCCTGGCCCGCTTGGCCATCCCTTCCTGTTTCAGTAATGTGTACATACAATTCTTTCCTTTATTGTTTTATGTCTTTATTGGTATATCTTTAATTGTTTATATCTTTATTGCTTAATATCTTTATCGATTTTTATCTTTGTCGATTTTTATCTTTATCGATTTTTATCTCTATTAATTTTTATTTTTATTAAATTTTATCTTTATTGATTATTATCCTGATGATTTATATTTTATCTATCTACAGCCTGAGACCGTATTGATATAGAAGTCGATATGAAGACTTTGCTGTCAGCTGTAAAAAGCCAGTACATTTTCCGCCCTGGCCGTCATGTTGACCAGCATGGCGTCCAGGATCGTCAGTGCGGCCATACATTCCACGACAACGACGGCTCTGGGAACAACCACCGGATCATGGCGTCCTTTGATGAACAGCTTTCTGGGCCTTCCGTCCTCATCCACCGTTTCCTGTTCCCGGCTGATGGAAGGTGTGGGTTTGATATAAGCCCGCAGGATCAGGTCGGAACCGTCAGAGATCCCGCCCAGGATACCGCCCGCATGGTTGGTCTTTTTTACAGTCCTGCCCTTTTCATCCAGACAGAAAGCATCATTATTCTCCGAGCCCCTGGCCAGGGCGGCAGCGGTGCCGTCCCCGATTTCAACCGCCTTGACCGCACCGATCGACATGACCGCGGACGCCAGCGCGGCGTCCAGCTTGTAGAAGACAGGATCCCCGATGCCGGCCGGCAGTCCCGTGATCCTGCATTCAATGACGCCGCCGGAAGAATCCCCGGCTGCCATGCATTCTTTCATATAGGCAAGGGCCTTTTCATTTGCCTCCGCGTCCGGCATGGCAGTCGGAAGTGTCAGGATCAGTGCCGGATCAAAATGCTCCTCATTGATCTCCACCGGGCCGATCGCCCGGGTAAAGGCCTGGACCTGAATCCCCATCTGTGACAAAAATCCGACCGCGATGGCGCCGGCCGCCACTCTGGCTGCCGTCTCCCTGGCGGAAGATCGTCCGCCGCCCCTGTAATCCCGCAGGCCGTATTTGCGGAAATAGGTATAATCTGCGTGGCCGGGCCGGAAGCAGTCTTTGAGGTCACCATAATCTTTGGATCTCTGATCCCCGTTATGGATGACCATGGAGATGGGCGTACCGGTCGTTCTGCCTTCGAAAACGCCGGACAGGATCTGTACCCGGTCCGCCTCCCTGCGGGCTGTGGTAATGGCCGACTGTCCCGGCTTTCTTCTGTCCAGATAAGCCTGGATCATCTCTTCACGGATCTCCATACCTGCCGGAAAACCATCCAGGACCGCCCCCAGGGCGGGTCCGTGGGATTCTCCCCATGTCGTCAGCTGCAGAATTCTGCCGATTGTAGAGCCTGCCATCTCCTCACCTCGTCTTTCCCGGCTCCGGGCCGTAAAATCTGTTTTCCAGTATAACATAAGAAAAATAAAAAGAAACCGGAGATTGTATCCAATCCGGTTTCGAAAAAAGATTCTGATATATGATTTCACAACAGGTCTCAAAAAATGATTCCAATAAATATAAAAATTACTTTCTAAAAATGATCTCAAAAAAATGCCTCTGGTAAGTGATTCCTGAAAATGCACTCAAAAAAGATGCGGACAATGGCTGTCCGCATCTTCAGTCTGTATATTCAGGTTCTGATCATAAGCATGCATCAAAGCTGGTCATCTGAAAGCTTGTGGAAGATGATGCAGTTAGGCTTCTCAATATGGATCTCCTGCCCATGCATGATCATCAGGCCCTTCTCCAGATCCACGGTAAAGAAGGTCATGGTATCCGATTCGTGGTTGAGGGATACCAGATGCCTGTTATCAGGGAAGAGGGCCGCATCCTTGGGATACTCACCGCTGATCGGCAGGCAGAAGATCTTGCTCAGATAGCCGTTGTCGGGATCGATGCCGTATACAACAACCGAATTATCACCCGCATTGGAGCTGACCAGATATTTATGGTCGGAGGAGAAGTTCAGGGCCGAGGCTGCGGAGCCTTTGGAATGGTAATCATTCAGGGTGGAGATGGTCTGAATCTTCTCGAAATCCGGATTGCCATCGACTTCATAATAGAAATAGACATCGATGATATTCTTCAGCTCATGGACTACATAGAGATAATGACCGTCCTTGGAGAATTTCATATGCCTGGGCGCGGATTCCAGCTCAGAATGAAGGATCGCGCACTGTTTGATCTTGCCTGTCTTGTGGTTCAGACGATAAACATTGACATGATCCATACCAAGGTCAGCGGCGCAGAGATACTTGTTGTCTCTGGTCATCTTGACGCACTGGACATGGGGGCGGAAGTTACGTTCCGCAATGGAACCGAGGCCCTTCAGGAACAGCTCATCGCAGATCTCGCCGATGGAACCGTCTTCATTCAGACGCAGGACTGTGATCTTGCCGTCATGGTAGCCGCTGACGAAGAGGAACTTATCTTCATAATCGGAAGACAGGTGGGAACCTCTCATGCCGTTGATGGAGGCGCGGTTCAGTTTCTCAAGATCGCCGCCCTTCA
Organism: uncultured Lachnospiraceae bacterium; assembly: GCA_902789735.1. Taxonomy (GTDB): domain Bacteria; phylum Bacillota; class Clostridia; order Lachnospirales; family Lachnospiraceae; genus CAG-791. Next base: position 62,785 of record CADAOZ010000001.1, on the reverse strand, counting down.
GAATCTTGTAGGACTCCACGCCTTCATCTGTAATGGAATACAGGAATTTACGGTTATGGGAAATGGAAACATAGGAAGAGTTGGTAATCTCAACCTGCTTCTTCTCTTTCAGATAGCCATTTTCCATATCAACATCGTAGATCCTGATGCCGTATTTGTGCTCTCTTGATTTGGTATATGAAGATACATAGGCCACATACCTGGCGCCTTCTTCATATTCGTACCCCAGTTTCTTTTCCTTATTTGCATCCATAAGCTGTTCTCCCATAAAAAGATCAAATAATACCGAACGGAACTGTTGTTACTTAGACCGGACGGCCGGGTTCCTCGTATGGTCCGGGCCTCCCCAAAGGCACGGGACCTGTTACCATTCTTAGTAAAATTTTACCATACCATTCCATTTTTGTTAAGAAAGACCTTTGGATTTTGGGCAGGACTTATTGTTTTCCATGGCTTGAATTCAGTCGAAAATAATTCCGGGATAACGCTCTGAAGGGCTGCGCCAGTCTATGCCGAATTTCTCCTTCAGCACTTTCTTCTTGACGCTCCAGTAGAGATGGCAGTACCCCAGATAGCCGCCTTCGCCGGTCTCTTCACGGACGAGTGTTTCCAACTCCCGCTCGATCAGCAGATAAGGGTCCGAATACTCGACTTCATCTGCCCTGGCCAATCCGGTCGTCAGATATTCTTCCCGCTCTTCCGAGAAAGGAGTACGCTCTTCCAGAAGATTCAGACAGTCTTTGAATAAAATCCAGGCTTCGATCTTTTTCTTCTGATCTTCCTCCGCAGAACCGGATGAGACAGCCAGCGCCTCCATTTTTTCAATGAGTTCCGGAAGCAGTTTTTCTGTCACCATCTTCAGTTCATCATTATAAGAGACAGAAATAATATGGGTATCATAGTACTGTTTCACTGCCGTACAGAATTCCTCTTCTGTCATCTTACCGTACATATAATTTTCCATGACCGGCGTCAGGAAGCATTCGACCGCGTAATCACCGGCATATACTTTGGAAGATCCATTCGTTTCCATGCTCTCTCGTCTCCTTCGCTCTGCGCGTATCAGCAAATCTCTTCCGTCTCTGTAATGATCCGGTCCGGACGGATATCAAAAGGCCGGACCGGAACCCTGTCCAGGATCTGGACGGAATAGGCAAGGGCTATGGTCCTGCAGCCGCCCAGGGCTGCCAGGTAACGGTCATAGAAGCCGCCCCCGTATCCGATCCGTCCCCGCCGCCTGTCAAAGGCGACCCCGGGCATCAGGACCAGCAGTGTATCCGCTTTTCCGGCCGGACCGCCCCAGGCTTCCTTGCGTGAATCGTTCTGCCGCGGGCCGCTGCTGTATGTCTCCCACGGGAATCTCAGCGACGGATCCCCCTCCGGCTCCCGGATGCCCCAGTCTGAAGCCTGCAGGTCCTGCAGGGTGGTGATCCTGTAGAATTCCATCTCGGGGCGGGGCTTTCTGCCGGGCCGGTTCCGCTCTTTTTCCGGCGGGATCTGCTGCTTTCGCAGAACCGTCTCTCCTTCTTCCGGCAGGGTGCGTTCTTTTTCCGGCGGAATCCGGCCGCCCTTAAAGACCTGCGTTTTTTCCGGATGGATGATCTTCGGAATATAGACTTTTTTGTCTGTATGTTCCAGGATGTGGTTTATGATCCCGTCGGTCATGACTTCACTGCCGAAGCTTACATAGCACAGGACATGCTCTGCCTTCTCCATAGCAGAGGTCTGCAGGATCTTCTCCGCGATCCGGGCAGACCAGGCCGCGCGGACCGCCGGGTCTATGGCGTCCCTTGTTCTCCTGGCCTGTTTGCGCAGTTCCCGTTTCAATGCCCCGGCAGAGGGATCTGCCGCTCCTGTTCTGCCATCCGCCGTATCAAACATTTTCTTCAATATATTCCACCAGGTCGAAATCGGGATCGGGATCGGCGCAGAAGACGGTGCCCCTGTTCTCTCCCTGCACGATATCATGGATGACTTTCATATCCGAAGCATTGACAATGACCATATCGCAGCCGGATTTGGTCGCGGTCCAGGCCGCCTGCAGCTTGGTGCTCATACCGCCGGTACCGTAACTGGACCCGGAGGACTCCTTGCCCATGCCCATCATGGACGCATCCAGTTTCTCGACATATTCGATGAAACCGGCGTTAGGGTTCTTACGCGGGTCATCGGTAAAGAGACCCTCCACATCTGAAAGCAGGATCAGCAGATCCGCCTCCATCAGGGACGCAACGATGGCGGAAAGGTTGTCATTGTCGCCTACCATATATTCATAAGTAGCGACCGAATCGTTCTCATTAACGATCGGGATCACGCCCAGTTTCAGCAGCTCCGAAAAGGTATTGTGGAGATTATATTTGCTCAGGTTGTTGGTGACCGTGTTCTTGGTCATCAGGACCTGGCCCGCGATCTGGTTGTAGTCTTCAAAGAATTTCTGGTAGATCATCATCAGCCTTGCCTGTCCCACGGAAGCACAGGCCTGCTTGATGGTGATGGGGCTGTCCTCCTGGATCTCCCTGAAATTGGAACCGGACAGCAGGGCCTCACGTCCGACAGCGGTAGCGCCGGAAGAGACCAGGATGACTTCCTTGCCCTGATTCTTCAGGTCGCTCAGCTCCCGGACAAGTATATCGATCTTATGGTAATCCATCCTTCCGGTTTCGGGATGCAGCAAAGAGGACGAGCCTACTTTGACGACGATCCGTTTCCTGTCCTTCAGGGTCTTTCTGTAAATCCTGTTCTTTTCGCTCCTGGTCAGAAATTGAGTATCCATCAGAGCCTCCTTTTATTTATCATCTGTCCCGGCCTGCTGTGCCATGGGACTGTATTTTTTTCGAATGGCTTCGGCGGTCTTCATACCATCCATGGCGGCTGACATGATTCCGCCCGCGTAGCCGGCGCCTTCCCCGCAGGGATACAGTCCTTTGATCCGGGACTGCATATCTTCACCTCTGGGGATTCGGACCGGTGATGAGGTTCTGCTCTCCAGGCCGATGACCAGGGCTTCCTCTCCGTTAAAGCCTTTGATCCTGCGTCCGAAGTCCTCCATGCCGTCGATAAAATCCCGGGTCATGTCCGCGGGCAGCAGGGTATGCAGGGGCGCGGACGTCCAGCCGCCCTCGATACAGACCGGCGCAAAACGTTCCGCAATCGCGGCGTCCGCAGCTGCCTGCGCCGCATGATTCTGCGGCCGGGCAGTCAGCTCCGCATCGTTCCGGGGCGGGGCCGCCTGCGGGTCCGCGGAACAGACGGGAAGATCCTGTCTTTCTGCCTGTTCGAACTTTTCTTTCAGTTCTGTATAAGCCTCCACAGGGATTCTTCCCTGTCCCAGCTGCCAGGCTCTTGTCTCCAGTCTTCTCTGGAATTCCATTCCTGCCAGGGGATGATCGCTGCCGAACTCTTCCGTCCCGACAGTCATGACAATGGCGCTGTTGGCCCGTCCGCTGTCTCTGGCGTAGAGGCTCATGCCGTTGACCGCCAGTTTTCCCGGCTCGGAAGAAGCGTTGACTACCTGACCGCCGGGACACATGCAGAAGGAATAAACGCCTCTGCCGGATCTGCCTTTTCCGGTCAGCTTATAGGGGGCGGCTGTCAGGCCCATCGCCCGCATCTGTGCCGGATCGTCAATCCCGTACTGGCTGCGGTCGATCATGGACTGGGGATGCGAGACCCGCATGCCCACCGCGAAATTCTTCTGGATCATGGGAACGCCCTGGGCGAACAGCCTTTCAAAGGTATCCCGGGCGCTGTGTCCGGGCGCCAGAACGGCTGTATGTGTCCGGATCAGTCCCTTGTCCGTTTCCACGCCCGTCAGGACGCCCTGCTCTGTCCGGAAGCCCAGGCAGCAGGTCTCGAAACGGATCTCGCCGCCGGCCGCCTGGATCTCCGCCCGCAGACGGGGCAGGATCTGCAGCAGCCTGTCCGATCCCACATGAGGCTTTGCCTCATACATGATCTCCGGAGGACCGCCTGCCTTTACAAAGGTCTCCAGAACGAAGGCGGCTCTGCCTTCCTTGTCATTGACCAGGGTATTGAGCTTGCCGTCCGAGAAGGTTCCGGCGCCGCCCTCTCCGAACTGGACATTGGAGGAGGGATCCAGCCTGCCGCTTTCCCAGAAGCGCCGGATGTCTTCCTGCCGCTGCTCCACCGGGCGCCCCCGCTCAATCAGCAGGGGCCTGTAGCCGTGCCTGGCCAGCAGCAGGGTACAGAAGAGTCCGGCAGGGCCGGCTCCAATGACCACAGGCCTTTCTGCCATGGGCGTTTCTCCCGCTTTGGGGAAGCGGTATATGACCGGACGGCAGTACTGTATGTTGTTATTCTTCAGTTTGGAGACCAGGCTTTTCTCCCTGGCGGGACCGCCGCCCAGGCTGACATCCACTGTATATACATCATACAGGAGCGGCTTCTTCCTGGCGTCCACAGAATGCCTGACGATCCTGTAGGTCAGGGATTCCGCGGTCCTCTTCATTTTCAGGGTCTTTAATATCCGGATCTCCAGATCTCCCTCTCCGTGTCCGCAGGGGAGCTTCAGCTGGTTCATTCTGATCATAGTTTATCTTATTCCTAATTGTGAACCGGGCGTCAGACTTCGTGGTTCATTTTCGTGAACCGGGCGTCAGACTTCGTGGTTCATTTTCCGGCTGCTGCCCGGCCGGCCAGCAGTCCGCCGGTCATGGCCCACTGCAGGTTGTAGCCGCCGCAGATTCCGTCCGCGTCCAGCAGCTCACCGGCCAGATAGAGGCCGGGACAGGCCAGAGATTCCATGGTATCCGGATCCGTTTCCGTCAGCGGGATACCGCCGGCCGTCACCTGGGCCTTTTCATAGCCAGCCAGGTCTGTTATTTCAAAATCCAGTCCCCGCATCAGCTGCAGGACCTGTCTGATCTGCTCTGTTTTTACACCGGCCCGTTTCTGTTCTGAAACCAGTTCCAGGCGGTTCAGAATGAAACGCAGCAGTTTGGGGTGTACGAGGCCCATAAAGAGCTGTTCCAGGGTCTGGTTTCTGTCATCCCGCAGGCGCAGGTCCACATGTTTCTGCCATTCCTCTTCCGGCATGCCCGGAAGAAAATCTGCCCGGACCCGTACCTCTCTGCCTTCCCGGAGGGCATAGCCTGCCAGTCTGGACAGCTGAAAGACCGGGATCCCGGAGACGGCTGTTTCCGTGATCTGCAGTTCTCCCTGTTCGGCCCCGGTCTCCTCTCCGTCACAGATCAGGGTGATGGCTGCCGGGCAGCGTACGCCTGCCGCCATCTTCAGGGCCTTTTCCGGGCAGATCAGGGGCGTCAGGGCAGGGACAGTCGGGACAAGACTGTGTCCAAGGCTTTCCGCCAGGGCGTATCCGTCTCCGCCGCAGCCAAAGACCGGTCCGGCCAGTCCTCCGGTACAGAGGATGACCCGGTCCGCAATACAGATCCTGTGTTCGGGAATTTCCTGAACGGATTCTGTCTTCAGATTTCTGTCCCTGTCATACCTGTTTCTGGCATACCTGTTCCTGTCATACCTGTTCCTGTCAAACTTGTGCGGATCCTCTTTTTTCCGGCGGTTCCTGTTATTTTTCTCTTTTCCCGGATCTGATCCTCCGACGGATTCCACAGTGATCCGGAAGGCACCGGAAGGGTCCTTTTCTATGCCGGTGACCCGGGTCCCGGAGAAAACGCCGACCTGCAGCCGGTTCATTTCCCGGATCAGAAGATCCGCGATCACGGAAGCCTGATCGGTCCCGGGATACACATATCCCTGCCGGTCATGGAACCAGATGCCCCGTTCTTCAAAAAAGGCAAGCAGGTCCCGCTCACTGAAGGAAGCCAGCCGTTCCCGTACGGATACCCCGGAAGAGGTATACCAGCATTTTTCATTCTGATATAAATTGACCAGGTTGCACCTGCCGTTGCCGGTGGCGCAGATCTTCCTGGCCGGTCTGTCATTTTTATCGAACACGACAACAGAGGCGCCGCTCTCCGCCGCGCCGATGGCTGCCATACAGCCGGAGGCTCCGCCTCCTATGACAGCGATCTCTGTTCTGATTGTCTCCCCGTTCTCAGGGGTGAACCAGGCGTCAGACTTCTGGTTCAGGGTTGCGTTCCTGTAATCTGTCATATCTGTTCCCTGTCAGGGGGTGAACCAGGCGTCAGACTTCCCGGTTCAAAAAGTGGACCGGGCGTCAGACTTCCCGGTTCAGCTGCTGTCTGTACTGGTGAAGGCTGCGGATCTGTTCCTCGGTCGATGCTTCCCGGGTGATGCCGATGGCCCGGAGGGCCTGGTCCTGCTTTTCTTCCATGACCGCGGCTTCCTCCGGGGTCATGTGGTCATAGCCGCACAGATGCAGCATGCTGTGGGCCACCAGAAAAGCGAATTCCCGCAGCTCCGAATGGCCGTAGCTCTCCGCCTGTTCCCGGACCCGGTCCAGGTTGATGACAATATCGCCCAGCATGATGGCGCCTGTCTCGGGATCCTCGTACATAAGCTCCATGCCCTCGACCACGGAAAAGTCCGCCGGCCCTTCCTCGTAGTCCAGCATGGGGAAGGACAGGACATCTGTCACTCTGTCTGTATCCCTGTGCTCCCGGTTCATGGCCCGGATCTCTTCCGGTGTCGTGAGCAGCAGCTCCACTTCCCCGTCATAGGGAAAGCCCTCCTGCTCCAGGACCCGGCTGCAGACGCAGTAGGCGGCCTTCTCCCAGGGATAGTCAGGCTTTTTTTCGGTTTCCACTTCTGTGTTCAGTATTACCACGTTCATAGTCCTCATATGCTTTGACGATTCTCTGTACCAGTGGATGGCGGACCACGTCATGGGAGGTCAGCTGACAGAAGCTGATCCCTTCCACGCCCCGCAGGACTTTCATGGCCACATCCAGGCCGGACCGTTTGCCGGGGTCCAGATCCTTCTGCGTGGCGTCGCCGGTAATGATAGCGTGGGAGCCGAAACCGAACCTGGTCAGGAACATCTTCATCTGCTCCGGCGTCGTATTCTGGGCTTCGTCCAGAATGATATAGGCGTTGTCCAGGGTACGTCCCCGCATGTAAGCCAGCGGCGCTACCTCGATCAGGCCCTTTTCCATATTTGCCTTGAAATTCTCCGCGCCCATGATCAGATACAGGGCGTCATACAAAGGCCGCAGATAAGGGTCTACTTTGCTCTGCAGGTCACCGGGCAGAAAGCCCAGTTTTTCACCTGCCTCGATGGCGGGCCGGGTCATGATGATCCGTTCCACCTCTTTATTCTGGAAGGCCGTGATCGCCATGGCCATGGCCAGGAAGGTCTTGCCGGTGCCGGCAGGCCCGTTGGCGAAAACGATCAGGTTATGGCGGATGGCGTCGATATACTTCTTCTGACCTATGGTCTTGGGCTTGACCGGTCTGCCGTTGATGGTATGGCAGATGGTATCCTCATCCATGGCCAGCAGCATGTTGGGCGGCGCTTCTTCTTTCATCTCCAGGGCATAATCCACTTTCTGGTCCTCAATAGGACTGCCCTTGCCGGACAGGCCCGCCAGCTGATTGAGGATGCTGACAGCCGCGTTAACGTGGTGCTCCTCACCGGAAACACGGACTACGCCGTCCCTTGCGACCACCGAGATCCCAAGGTTCTTTTCGATCTTGCGGATATAACGGTCATGACGGCCGAAAATATCCCTCTGCACTTCCGCAGAAAAATTCAGTTCTTCAGTCATTTACACTCCAGGCATACAGGAAAGCTCCTGTAACAGAATCGCTAAAAAACGGGACAGAGACCTGATGTCCCTGTCCCGGAAGTTGTTCGGAATCAGACGGCCTGCAGGGCCGCGGTCCGTCCCTTATTTATTGGAAAGATACTCGTCGATACCTTTGGCGGCTGCCTTGCCGGCACCCATGGCCAGGATTACGGTAGCGGCGCCGGTCACGGCGTCACCGCCCGCAAATACGCCTTCCTTGGATGTCTGGCCGTTCTCCTCATTGGCGACGATGCACTTCCTTCTGTTGATCTCCAGGCCTTTGGTCGTGGAGGAGATCAGCGGGTTGGGAGAGGTTCCAAGTGACATGATAACACAGTCGCACTCGATTTCAAACTCAGAACCGGGAATCTCGACCGGTCTGCGTCTGCCGGACTCATCAGGCTCGCCCAGGCCCATACGGATGCAGGTAATGCTCTTGACCCAGCCCTTCTCATCGGCGTGGATCTCAACAGGATTGGTCAGCAGGTTGAAGATGATGCCTTCCTGTTTGGCGTGCTCGACTTCCTCCGCCCTGGCAGGCAGCTCCTTCTCGCTTCTCCTGTATACGATATGGGTCTCCGCGCCCAGACGCAGGGCCGTCCTGGCCGCGTCCATGGCAACATTGCCGCCGCCGACGATGACCGCCTTTTTGGCGTGCATGATCGGGGTCCTGGACTTGCTGCTGAAAGCGCCCATCAGGTTGCTTCTGGTCAGATACTCATTGGCGGAGAAAACGCCCATGGCCTGCTCGCCCGGGATATGCATGAATCTGGGCAGTCCCGCGCCGGAGCCTACGAATACGGCGTCATAGCCTTCTTCGGTCATCAGGGCGTCAATGGTGGTGGACTTGCCGATGACACAGTCGGTCTCGATCTCCACACCCAGAGACTTGACGTTCTCGATCTCTTCCTGAACGACACGCTCTTTGGGAAGACGGAATTCGGGAATACCATAGACCAGAACGCCGCCTGCCTTATGCAGGGCTTCAAAGATCTTGACATCATAGCCCATCTTGGCCAGATCGCCGGCGCAGGTCAGGCCGGAAGGACCGGAACCGATAACGGCGACCTTTTTGCCCTTCTTCTCTGTCGCGCCCTGGGGCTTGATGCCCATTTCCCTGGCGGTATCGGCCACATAACGCTCCAGCTTGCCGATGGAGACCGGCTCGCCCTTGATGCCTCTGACGCACCTGCCTTCGCACTGGGACTCCTGGGGACAGACACGTCCACAGATGGCCGGCAGGGCGGAGGATTCGCTGATGACATCGTAAGCGGCCTTCACGTCGCCTTCTTTTACCTTCGTGATAAAGCCGGGGATATTGATCGATACGGGGCATCCCTCCACACAGCGGGGGTTCTTGCAGTTCAGGCAGCGAAGGGCCTCTTTTTCCGCCTCTTCTTTATTATATCCCAGACATACTTCTTCAAAATTGGTGGCGCGCACCTTGGGGTCCTGCTCCCTGACAGGGACCTTTTCCATCATATTCATTGCCATTTCAAAATTCCTTTCCTGCGCATGGGGCTGCGCAAACCGTCAGTCAGATCCTGCCTGGATAATACGATCAGCCGCAATGGCCGCAGCCGCCGTGGTGGCTGTCGCCTTCCTTGGCTTCCAGATACAGTCTGCCCTCTTCCGTCTTATACAGTGTCATACGCTGCATGGCCTGTTCGAAATCGACCAGGTGGCCGTCGAATTCAGGACCGTCTACGCAGGCGAATTTGACCTCGTCACCGACGACCAGTCTGCAGGCGCCGCACATGCCGGTGCCGTCGACCATGATCGGGTTCATGCTGACGATGGTAGGAATCTCCAGCTTTTTGGTCAGCTGGCAGGCGAATTTCATCATGATCATGGGACCAATGGCAATGACACGGTCATAACGTTTGCCCTCATCGTAAAGCTTCTGCAGGGCTACGCAGACATTGCCGTTGATTCCATAGCTTCCGTCATCTGTACAGATATACAGATTGGAAACCTCTGACATTTCCTTCTCCATGATCAGGATATCCTTGGTCCTTGCGCCCTGGATGCAGTCCGCGGTAACGCCCTGGGACTTCAGCCATTTCAGCTGGGCATAGACAGGGGCTGTACCGACACCGCCGGCGATGAAGCAGAGCTTCATGGCGCGCAGTTCCTCGAGGGGAAGTTCGCACAGATCGGATGGTCTTCCCAGGGGGCCTACGAAATCGGCAAAGCAGTCGCCCTCTTCCAGGGCTGCCATACGATAGGACTCAGCGCCGACGACCTGGAATACGATCTGGACCGTACCGGCTTCCGCGTCATAATCACAGATGGTAAGGGGAACCCTTTCGCCTTCCTCGTCTACCCTGACAATAAGGAACTGGCCGGGCAGCGCGTTTTTGGCAATACGGGGCGCGTCCACGTCCATCAGGACAATATTGGGTGCAAGATATTCCTTTTTCTCAATCCTGAACATAACTTTTACTCATTTCTGCACTGCCTTTACTATGATCCGCGGCGCAGTGCGGCCCTGCGGATCATGATATGCCCTTTACGTCATATCCTGTTACTGTTTTGTCTTTCCCTTTTGATGACGAATCAAATCCGGTGCCATCAGACTCCCCGGTGAATCCGGTGCCGATAGGCTCTCCAGTTAATCAGGTGCCGGCAGGCTGCCGGGCCGGAACCCTGCCGGATACCGGAAATATAAGCAGATTCATGCATTTGTATACAAATATACAGCAGTTGCTTTCCAAAAGGCAATACCCAACTGCTAAATTTGCCTGTCCGGCAGTATTTAATATCATACAAAAAAGACTGCCTGCCCGATACCCGGGTGCTGAATTCACATGCCGGACAGCCCCTGTCAGCCGCCGTTGGCCAGCATATTCTCAAACTCCGCCTGGGTCATCAGGATCTCCCGGGGCTTGGTGCCGCTCTCGGGGCCTACGACGCCGGCTTCACAGAGCTGGTCCATGATCCGGGCCGCCCGGTTGAAACCGATCCGGAAACGCCGCTGCAGCATACCGATGGCCGCCCGTTTCTTCTCAATGATGAAGCGTCCCGCTTCCGGGAAATATTCATCTCTTCCGTCGGCGGCTCCGTTTTCCGCGCCGCCGGCCGCCTGGGACAGGCCGGTGACCGCCATCTGATCGATCTGTTCCTCCACGCCGGCTGTAGAAGCCGCCGCGGCATTCCGGGATTTCACCGCTTCCACGACTCTGGAGACCTCGTCGTCGGAAACAAAAGCACCCTGCACGCGGACCGGCTTCTGATAATTCTGCGGATAAAAGAGCATGTCGCCCTCTCCCAGCAGCTTTTCAGCGCCCGCGCCGTCAATGATGGTCCTGGAATCGACCTGTGAGGATACGGCGAACGCGATCCGGTTGGGCATGTTGGCCTTGATCAGGCCGGTGATGACGTTGACCGAAGGCCGCTGGGTGGCCAGGATCAGATGGATGCCGGCCGCTCTGGCCAGCTGGGCCAGACGGATGATCGCCGCTTCCACATCATTTTTGGCGACCATCATCAGGTCTGCCAGCTCGTCGACCACAATGACAAGCCGGGGCATGTAGGTGATATCTGTCTCTTCCCCTTCTTTCGCGTACTGAAGGGCCAGCTGATTGTAGCCCCGGATATCCCGGACATTGGCGTCGCTGAATTTCTTATAGCGCTCATTCATTTGCTGGATGGCCCAGTTCAAAGTCACCGCCGCCTTTCTGGGATCCGTCACCACCGGATGCAGCAGGTGGGGAATGCCGTTATAAACGGACAGCTCGACCTGTTTGGGATCGATCATCAGGAACTGCACTTCTTCCGGTCCCGCTTTATAAAGAATACTGATAATGATCGTATTGATGCAGACGGATTTGCCCGAGCCCGTTGTGCCCGCGATCAGCAGGTGGGGCATTTTGGACAGATCCGAAATGACATTCTGACCGCCCAGGTCTTTGCCCAGAGCCAGGGTCAGGCGGCTCTTGGACCCGGCAAATTCCCTGGATTCCAGCAGCTCGCGGATGGTAACGGTCTCTTTGTGCCGGTTGGGGACCTCGATACCGACGGCGCTCTTGCCGGGGATCGGGGCCTCGATCCGGATATTGGTGGCCGCCAGGGCCAGCTTGATATCATTTTCACGGCTGACGATACTGGAGACCTTGACGCCCACATCCGGCTGCAGCTCATAGCGGGTGACGACCGGTCCTCTGTCAATGTCGGTAATAGTCACGCCGACATTGAAACTGCGCAGGCTCTCCTGCAGCCGGTAGGCAGTCTCCTGCAGCGTCCTGTCGGATTCCGGATTCCGGCTCCTGTCAGGCTGATTGAGAATATCCATGGGCGGCAGGATATAACTGCCGCTCCTGGCGGGCTTTTTCGTTCTGACACCGGTGTTCTTCCCTGTCCCGGCCCTGTGGACCTCGATCCCGTCCAGGTCCTCTTTGCTGGCAGAAGGCAGGACGGTCCTGACATAGGCAGCCCGTTTCTCCACGGTCTCCGTCCCGTCCGCGGCGGCGTCCCATACTTCTGCCGGACCGTCTTCCGGATTGTCTTCCGATACCGTAACGGCCTGCCGGGTCCGTCTGTCTGTGACCTTCTCGAAGCCGCCAGGTTCCGGCAGCCTGCGGACTTCTTCGCCCATGCTGTCAACACCGGCAGGCGGTTCCATCCGTTCCTCATCAGATACGGGAGACATCCCGTTCTTCCCGGTAAACGTTTCGTGGTCTTCAAAAGATCTGACCAATGATTCTCCGAACAGATCCGTATCTTTTTCTGCCGCTTTTACACCGGAAAAATCCTGTGGCTGCTCCGCACCGGCCGGCGTCTGGCCGGCATTACGGCGCCGGTAGCTTTCAAACGTCTCTCCTTTGCGGAAGCCCTTGCGTTCGGAAGTCTCTTCCGGTCTGCCTTTGGAAGGCTCCTCCTCATCAAAGGGGATCTCGTCAAAGTCTTCGATTACGATCCCGTGCCGGTCATCACGCTGGGTATAGACAGGATCGGCCTTTTTCCTGCCGCCTGCCTTTTTTCCGCGGCCGTTACCGGTCTTCTCCGGTCCTATGACCATCCGGTCGAGACGGCCGGGATCTGCCGGGTTGTCTTCTTCCCCGGGCTCCAGGAATACAAAACCGTCGTCCTCTTCCTCCGCCGTTTCTTCCTGCTCCAGACTTTCCATCCTGCGCCGTTCCCGCTCTTCCCGGGCGGCCTTCCGGACAAGCTTTTTCTGTCCGGCCCGTTCTTTACGCCGGCTGCCGTAACGGCGCAGAGCGTTGACATAAGAATGGTCTGTCAGGACGACCAGGCAGACAGCGATCATCATAATGACCGCAATGACCGTCCCCGGTACTCTGACCGCGTGATAAAGCAGCCAGTCCAGACTGCTGCCGATCACGCCGCCGCCCCGTTTCATATCCCTGCAGAATTTGAAGATTTCCTCCGCGGAATAGTTTTTGGATGTATACAGGTCCTGCTCCAGCAGGCCGCAGATCATGGTAACAGCCAGCATAATGCCGCAGAGAGACAGCACTTCAGGCGCGCCGAAGCGATCCTTCCCCCGGATCACCGCGGCCGCTGCCGTGAAGAACACGAACAGGGGCAGAATATAGGAAGTCAGGCCGAAAAGCCCGAACATGATCTCGGAAAAAATATCACCGGCCGGGCCTGTCACCCCGAACATGGACAGCATCAGGAAGACCGTGGCACAAAAAAGAATGACCAGACAGACGTCCCGGACAGTCTCCTGCCGCCGCATTTCCTCTTCCAGTTCCATGCGCTGCGCCGCTGCTCCGGAAGCAGTCCGGCGTCCCGATGCGGACGTGCCGGTGCTCTTCTTCCTGCCTGCGGAAGAAGCGGTCTTATTACCGGTTTTGCGGCTTCCGCCGCTGCCGGTCTTTTTCCCGCCGGCGACCCCGGTCTTTTTCTTAGTACCGGAAGCCTTGACGGCGGTCTTTGCTGCTTTACGCGCCATATAGAAAAATCCCTTTCCGGAGCGGGCCGGCGGCTGCCGGCAGGGGCTCCTTCCTAAAGATCAAAGTCATCGTCATCATCAATGTCAAAATCAAAATCGTCTTCATCACCGGGGGCCAGGTCCTCCTCCTGCAGGTCAAACTCCATGACGCTGTGGGCCCGGCGGGCCGGTACAGGCAGGGGATTACGCAGGTATTTGATCTCTTCTCCCTCCGCGGGGCCGTACTGTCTTTTTTCCTGATCCATCCCTGCTCCCTTCCTTGTTACACAAATACACAGCTATATACAGATACAAGTCTATAATCATATACACAGCTATAAACATATACACAGCTATTATATAATATCCGTCAGCATCGATTTTTCCGTGCGCTGTTAATCGGGAGGCTTTCTCCCATTGCGCTCATCTTATCTGCTCCAGGTTCCCGCCTCATCTGTTCCGAATGCCTGGCTGTCATGAGTTCAGCGGGAATTCCCTCCTTCTGTAAAAAACATTTAAAGAACATAAGGAGACTTCCCCTTTTCTCGAAAGTCTCCTTGGATTTACGTACTTTCCCAGCCGGAAAATACCCGTGTAATTCATTTCAGCCCGGCGCGGCGGGCACAGGGAAAAGATCCCGGCCGGCCGGAAAATACCCGGCAGTCATCTGACTGACGCCCTGGTCACCGGAAAGGATCAGTCGTCCGCTTCCGCCCAGTTGGTGTAGACAGCCTGTACGTCGTCATCCTCATCCAGGATGTCCAGGATTCTGCGGATCTGTTTGACAGCATTGGGATCTGTAACAGAAACATAGTTCTGCGGGATCATGGTGACTTCCGCGGAGGCCGTCTCGATGCCTTCTGCCTTCAGGGCTTCAACAACCGCTTCAAAGTCCTCCTCAGCGGTTCGGATTTCGAAGCTGTCCTCTTCCTCAATGATATCCTCGGCGCCGGCGTCAATGACGATCATCATCAGGTCATCCGCTGTCAGGTCGCATTCCTCCTTATCAATAATGATCTGTCCCTTTTTGTCGAACATGAAAGAAACACAGCCAGGGGTACCGATGTTGCCGGCGCCCTTGGAGAAGGCGGACCTGACATTGGCTGCTGTACGGTTAAGGTTGTCTGTCAGTGTATCTACGATCACGGCGATACCGGAAGGACCATAGCCTTCATAGGTATTGACCTGATAGTTGACATTGCCTACATCGCCCGCTGCCTTCTTGATACCTCTCTCGATGGTATCGTTGGGCATGTTGTTGGCCTTGGCCTTCTGGATGACCTGGGCAAGCTTAAAGTTATTGGCGGGATCCGGGCCGCCTTCCTTAACGGCTACCGCGATCTCACGGCCGATGACGGTAAAGATCTTACCCTTAGCGGCATCGTTTTTTTCCTTTTTGTGCTTAATGTTGGCAAATTTAGAATGTCCTGACATACTTCCTACTCCTTTTACTGTTCCTATTGATCGATCCGGGCCGGAGACCGGCACGGTTATCTGTCTGCATCGTTATCAGCACACCATTATAACAAATGAACGCATGTACGTCAAACCTGAAGGCCTTTGTTCTCCGGCGTCTGACGGATCTGCCCGGCCATATTTAAAGCTCTGCTGCTGAATTCAGATTTACACAGGCGGAGCATTCACCGGGTGATGCGGAACAGACAGGCTGTGCCCCATGGCCTGGTTAAGCTTCGTGCCGGAGTTTTTACCGGGTGATACTGAACAGCCGGGGAACGCGGGGGTTAATATCACAGGCCAGTTCATAATTAAAGCGGCCGGACAGGTCTCCCACTTCCTCCATACTGATATATGCATCTCCGTCCCGGCCGATCAGGGTGACTTCATCCCCTTCCGCCGCGTCCGGAATATCCGTGACCTCGACCATGAACTGGTCCATGCAGACCCTGCCCCGGATGGGCGCTTTCTGCCCGCGGATCAGGACATATCCCTTATTGCTCAGGCTCCTGGGCCAGCCGTCTCCGTAGCCGACCGGGACTGTCGCCAGGCGGACCGTGTGATCCGGCGCCCAGGTGCCGCCGTAACTGACCGGCGTACCTGCGGAGATCTCCTTAATATAAACGATATGGGACCGCAGGGACATGACCGGCTCCAGGGGCACGATATCCTTCCGGACCTCATCGGAAGGCCACAGACCATAGAGGGTTATTCCGGCCCGGACCATGGTCATATTGGCGTGGGGATATTCGATGATGCCGGCGCTGTTGGAGCAGTGGCGAATCGGAATCTCATAGCCCAGACGCTCTTTGACCGCTTCTGTCAGCCAGACAAATTTCTCCAGCTGTTCCTCCGTAAAGGATCTGTCCGCTTCATCCGCCCTGGCAAAATGGGTGAACATGCCTTCCACCTGCAGTCCTTCTGTTTCCAGCGCTTTTTTAACAAAATCCAGCCCTGTCTCATCCGGGAAGATCCCGATCCGGCTCATGCCAGTATCCACAGCAATATGTATTTTAATCTTCTTTCCGGCAGCTTTTGCCGCCGCGGACAGCTGTTCCAGCATGTCTTCCCGAAATACGGCAGGACGGATATTCATCTTCGCCAGTTCCTGATAGCAGTAGGGGAATACATAGCCCAGCAAAAGGATCGGCTTGCGAAGCCCTGCTTCCCGCAATTCCACAGCCTCTTCAAAAGCCGCTACGGCATAACCCCAGACATAGTCCAGAGGTTCCAGGACTTTGGCAATTTCAACGGCTCCGTGCCCATAAGCGTTGGTCTTGAGAACCGCCGTAATCTGAACCCCTTCCTTCAAATTTCTTTTCATGCTTTCCATGTTGGCAAGAATGGCATCCAGACTGATGTCAGCCCTGACTCTCTCATATCCCTTCCTCATACAAGCCTCCTGCGTGGTCTGTCTTATGTTGATGCGGCGGACATTTTCTAATAAATCTGCAATCTGTCCGCCATTGCATTATTGATAGAGCAGACATTCTGGTGATTTTCCTGTTTTTGTCTGCCTTTGCTTTACTGGTCAGGCAGACATTTTTCGGATTTTCCTGTTTTTGTCTGCCGACAACTGAATAATCCAGTAAGAAAATATTTGGTCTCGCTTCAGCTGCGGTCCCCCTGCAATGTCCGGGGAATCCGGTCGGCTATATCGCCTGCGATCATGCCGCTCTCCCCGATTTCCCTGGCACACAGGTCGCCGGCTGCGCCGTGCAGGCCCACTGCGGCCACGGCTGCCTTGTCAGCATCACAGCCAAGTGCAAGGAAAGCCCCCGCCATACCGGCCAGCACATCGCCGGATCCGGCTGTAGCCATGCCGCTGTTGCCGGACACATTGAGGAAGACCTCGTCCCGGCCGGGAACGACGACCGCGGTCCTGGCGTCTTTGCAGCAGACCACGGCCCTGTAAAGCGCCGCGGTTTCTCTTCCGGGAACGCTCCTGTCCTGATCCAGTTCTCCGACGGAGCAGTCCATCAGGGCCGCCAGTTCTCCCGGATGCGGCGTCATGATGCAAGAACAGGCGGGATTCCGCTTCTGCAGAAGACGGGACAGACCGCTGTGGCGCCCCACCAGCCAGAGCGCGTCCGCATCCAGGACCAGGCCTCTGACCGGCGTCTCCTCGGCGGCTGCCGCATCCAGCAGGGCCCGGACGATAAAGGAAGCGTCTCTATCCCTGCCAAGGCCGGGGCCGCATACGGCCACATCCGCCCATGCCAGATCATCTGTCATCTTCTCTCTGAGTATTTCCCGCTCTCCTGCACTGTAAGTAGATATCATGGCTTCAGGCAGGGCGGTCTGCAGGATGATCCGATTCTCTTCCCTGGTGAATACTTTGACCATGCCGGCTCCGCTGCGCAGGCAGGCCCGCGCGCACAGAACAGCCGCCCCGCACATGCCGGCCGTTCCCGCAATGACCAGAACTTTGCCGAAAGTCCCCTTGTTGCCGCCGGAATCCCGGGGCGGGATCATGGCCCGCAGCTCGTCGGCGGAAAGGGTGAACATGCCCGGCTTCGCTGCCAGGGATCTGTCCGTGATTCCGATTTCCTTACGGATCGTCTGTCCGCAGTAAAGGGCGCCGGGGTAATAATAATGTCCTCTCTTGTAATAGGCAAACGTAACGGTCTTATCACAGCGCACCGCGCATCCCATTACCTGTCCGTTCTCCGCGGAAATACCGGAAGGAATATCCACAGCATAGACCAGGGACCTGCGGTATTTCCCCGTCCTGTCCCTGTATTCGTTGATCTCATGGATCAGGTCCGCCGCCGCGCCTGTTACCTCCCGGCTGAGCCCGGTCCCGAAAATACCGTCGATCAGGACCGCAGGGGCAAAGTCATTCAGCATACTGCAGCCGGGATTGTATTCTTCCACCGGCAGGCCGTAAGCGTCCAGGATCCGAAGCTGTGTCTGCAGGGAGGAGCCTTCCGGAACCTTTCCCGGCAGACGGAGAAAACGTACCTGATAGCCCGCGTCCGTCAGCAGTCTTCCAGCTGCCAGGGCATCCGCTCCGTTATTGCCTCTGCCGCAGATGGCCAGTACAGGCATAGAGACCGGGCAGTCTTTGCGGATCTCTTCCACGAGTCCCAGAGCCGCCCGTTCCATCAGGACCAGGGCCGGGATTCCGATGGTCTCCCAGGTATAGCGGTCACATTCTGTCATTTCTTTTCCTGTCAGTAAATATTCCATCTTCTCCCTCTCAAAAAGAATAATCCATACAATACGGCGTTATTTCTCTCAATACATATTCATATTAATAACAGCGAAATATCTCTCAGAAATGTCTGTCCGTACAACACAACAGAACATCTCTCAAAGTGTATTGTATAACATTTGTGAAAACGCATCTGAAAAACATTTTGAAAATTCAAAAAAAATTTTCAGAATATGTCTGCACATAACAAAAGCGGCACGGATCATTCCGTGCCGCCAGGTCATTTCTATTCCAGTTCCCCCCTGTGAATATTGTAGGACAGCTTCATCAGACTGTCTGACAGGTGGACATTTTCCACCGTGATCGTGTCCGGTACATTCAGATCCAGATGCGCGAAGTTCCAGATCGCCCGGATATTGCTGCGGGCCAGTATCTCTGTAACCTTCAGGGCCGCTTCCCTGGGGAGTGTCAGCACCGCTATATCAATGCTGTTCTCCTGCAGGTAGGATTCCAGCTCCGTTACGGCATGAATCTCAATACCGCCGATCGTCGTGCCGATCAGGTCCGGGTTGCTGTCAAAGGCCGCCTTGAACAGGAAGCCCCGGGTTCGGAACTTCATATAGTTGATCAGAGCGGAACCCAGATGTCCGGAACCGATCAGGATCATATTGTGTTGATGATTGAGCCCCAGAATCTTACCGATCTCGTCCCGCAGATAGGCTATGTTATATCCATAACCCTGCTGGCCGAAACCGCCGAAATTATTGAAGTCCTGACGGATCTGGGAGGCGGTCACATTCATGAGCCAGCTCAGCTCCTGGGAGGAAATCCTCTCTACGCCCTGTTTCTGCAGATCTCCGAGATATCTGTAATACCTGGGCAGCCTGCCGATCACCGCCTGCGAAATACCTTTATTAGCCATTTGTCACCTAATGTAAGCAAATCTTATAATTGATAGTGGATTTCTATAAATTTCTAAATATTGATGTTTATATTATATGTTCTTGTTAAATTTGTGTCAAGCAACCGGATAATTTAAGAAACTTCTTGTACAAAATGTACCACTAATCCTTTGCGCCGTTTTTTGATATATGCTCGATTCTTTCATTTCCGCAAGAATGTCTGCCGCGATCATATGCGCAGCCCGGGAAAGCCGCATGGATCTCCGCCGGGAGGCTCCGGACCGTATTTGGTCAGCCGGTATTGGGCTTGTCCGCTGCCTCAGCCTGCCGGTATTGGCTTGTCCGCTGCCTCTGCCTGCCGGTATTTGACAACAGCCTGCGCTTTCTGTAAACTTCCATAGGGTGATCCATGATCACTGAAAAAGAAGCAAAGAGATTCGTAGGAGTATCCATGATTTTATCCTGTCATCATATTACAAAAGCGTTTGTGGAAAACACAGTCCTGTCCGATGTGAGCTTCCATCTGGAAAAAGGGGAAAAAGCTGCTGTAATCGGTATTAACGGCGCCGGCAAATCCACCCTGCTCAAAATCATCACCGGTGAGATGCAGGCAGACAGCGGTACTGTATCCATTGCCCGGGATCAGAAGATCGGCTACCTGGCCCAGAACCAGAATCTGACCTCTTCCAATTCCATCTATCAGGAGATGCTGTCCGTCCGGCAGGATGTCCTCGATATGGAAAAAGAGATTGCCGAGAGCGAACGGCAGATGAACAAAGTCAAAGGGGAAGCACTTAACGCCCTCATGGCCCGCTATACCAGTCTGCTGGAACGCTATGACATGGAGAGCGGCTACAGCTATAAGGGCGAGATCGTGGGCATCCTGCGGGGCCTGGGATTCTCGGACCAGGATTTTGAACAGCCTGTTTCCACCCTGTCCGGCGGCCAGAAGACCCGGGTCGCTCTGGGCAAGCTCCTGCTGCAGAAGCCGCCCATCATTCTGCTGGATGAGCCCACCAACCATCTGGATATGAACAGTATCCGCTGGCTGGAGACCTACCTGTCCAATTACCGGGGGACAGTTCTGATCGTATCCCATGACCGCTACTTCCTGGACAGGACCGTGACCCGCATCATCGAGCTGGAAAATACAAAGAGCACAGTCTTCAACGGGAACTATTCCTTCTACGCGGAACAGAAAAAAGCCCTGCGCGAGCAGCAGCGCAAGGCCTGGCTCAACAACCAGGCTGAGATCCGTCATCAGGAGGAGGTCATCGCGAAACTGCGCCGGTTCAACCGGGAGAAATCCATCCGCCGGGCCGAGAGCCGGGAAAAGTTGCTGCAGAAGACCCAGGTGGTGGAAAAGCCTGTGGAACTGCGGGATGACATGCGCCTGGTCCTGACCCCCTGCATAAAAAGCGGCCGTGAGGTCATGCATGTGGAGAACCTGGCCAAGTCCTTCGACGACAAGATCCTCTTTACCGATCTCTCCTTCCAGATCCGGCGGGGCGAACATGTGGCCCTGATCGGTGACAACGGGACCGGCAAGACCACCATCCTCAAGATCATCAATGAGCTGCTGCCTCCCGACGGCGGCCATATCCGTCTGGGCACCAATGTCCATATCGGCTACTATGACCAGGAGCACCATGTGCTGACCGATTCCAATACCGTCTTTGAAGAGATCTCCGACGCCTATCCGTCCATGACCAATACGGAGATCCGCAACCTGCTGGCCTCCTTCCTGTTCACCGGTGAGGATGTCTTCAAGCAGATCAGCGACCTGAGCGGCGGGGAAAAGGGACGCGTCTCCCTGGCCAAGCTCATGCTGTCCCAGTGCAATTTCCTGATCCTGGACGAGCCCACCAACCATCTGGATCTGGTCTCCAAGGAAGTCCTGGAAAACGCCCTGAACTCCTATACCGGCACCATCCTCTACGTGTCCCATGACCGTTACTTCATCAACCGGACCGCCAGCCGAATCCTGTCCCTGACCGATCAGGTCCTGCTCAACTATCCCGGCAACAACAGCACGGAAGTCCCGGACCGTTTCATCGGCAACTACGACTTTTATCTGGAAAAATCCGCCCAGGTACAGGAGACCCTACTGGACAACGCCTACGCCGATATCCACGGCCTGACCTATGAGGAGACCCGGGGCCAGACTGCCCGGGCCGCCCAGAAGACTGCCAAAGTCACGGAAGCCGGCCAGGACTGGAAACGGCAGAAAGAAGAACAGGCCAGGAAACGCAAAGCCGCCAATGACCTCAGGAAGTGTGAGGAACGGATCGCCGCCCTGGAAGCGGACAATCTGGCCATCGATGAAGATATGGGCAAGCCGGAGGTCTTTACCAGCCCGGACAAACTGCGGGAACTGACCGCCCGCAAGGAAGCGAATGAGGCCGAGCTGGAGGCCCTGTATGAGACCTGGGAGGAACTGTCCGAGAATCAGGAGTGAATACACGGAATACAGACACTTACGGCGGCCCGCTGCCGGAAATGAACGAAAACCGCTGCTTACAGACTTTTGAATATCAATCAATGTCTGTCAATCATTGAACATAAGTCATTGAATATATGTCATTGAACACCAGCCATCGAATATCAGAACAGCCGTCAGATCCGGCCCTTTACTTCCGGGCCTCTGACGGCTGTTTCTTAATGCTCTGTATGTTCTGTTTTCATTCCCTGCCATAAACAAAGGCTGCGCAATGGCATTTGATCATGCAGTCTGTATCTCAGGCGTTCAGGATCTGGTCCAGTCTCTGACGGATGGCCTTGATGAAGTCCTGGGTACTGAGTTTCTCCACGCCCTGCAGGGTGGTGATCATGGCCAGGTCACCGGTCATCTTGCCGGATTCGATGGTCTCAATGACCGCGCGGTCCAGAGCGTCCGCGAAGCGGACCAGAGCGGGGATTTCATCCAGTTCTCCCCTCTTGCGCAGGGCGCCGGTCCAGGCAAAGATGGTCGCTACGGAATTGGTCGAAGTCTCTTCTCCCTTCAGATGCTTGTAATAGTGCCTCTGCACAGTGCCGTGGGCGGCTTCATATTCGTAGTTGCCGTCCGGGGAGACCAGAATGGAGGTCATCATGGCAAGGGAGCCGAACGCCGTGGCCATCATGTCGCTCATGACATCGCCGTCATAGTTCTTGAGGGCCCAGATAAAGCCGCCTTCGGAGCGGATCACGCGGGCGACCGCGTCATCGATCAGGGTGTAGAAATAGGTGATGCCGGCTTTGTCAAAGGCTTCTTTATACTCTTCATCATAGAGCCTCTGGAAGATGCTCTTGAAGTTCTCGTCATAGGTCTTGGAAATTGTGTCCTTACAGGAGAACCACAGATCTTCCTTCCGGTTCAGGGCGAACTGGAAACAGGATCTGGCAAAGCTCTCGATGGAATGGTCTGTATTATGGATGCCCTGCAGGATGCCGGGACCGTCAAATTCATGAATGGTCTCGCGGATGACCGTACCGTTGTCGGAAGTAAAGACCAGTTCTCCCTGGCCCGGTCCGGGAACCCGGATCTCGGTGTTTTTGTAGACATCACCATAGGCGTGACGGGCCATGGTGATGGGCTTCTTCCAGGTACGCACATAGGGATCGATGCCTTTTACAAGGATCGGGGCACGGAAAACAGTGCCGTCCAGAATGGCGCGGATGGTGCCGTTGGGGCTCTTGTACATACGCTTGAGGTTATACTCTTTGATCCTGGCCTGGTTGGGGGTGATGGTGGCGCACTTGACGGCAACGCCGTATTTCTTTGTCGCTTCGGCAGCGTCAAAGGTAACCTGGTCATCTGTCTCATCTCTGTGGGGGAGGCCCAGATCATAATACTCGGTCTTGAGATCGATATAAGGCAGCAGGAGCTCATCCTTGATCAGCTTCCAGATGATCCTTGTCATCTCATCTCCGTCCATCTCCACAAGGGGCGTCTTCATCTCGATTTTGCTCACGTCATCTCTCCTTTATATTTGATTTTCCGCGTATGCCGCGGTTCATAGATACGGGACGCGCATAATGGCGTCCCGTGGTCTTCCATTTTTATTTTCCGTACAGGTCATACAGTCCGTTGCTGACCATATTGGCGTAGGCGTTCTTCATATGCTCACTGGCCAGGCGTTCCGCCAGATCCGCGTTGCCGGCCCGGATGGCTTCCATAATGGAACGGTGCTCTTTATTGGAAGCGGTCCCTCTGTCAATGGAGGAAAGGGCTTTCTTCCGGACCCGGAGCAGGTACTCATGGTAATCATTGAGCAGGTGCTCAAGCATCTTGGAATCACAGGCCCTGTACAGGGTGTGGTGGAACTGATTATCCAGCTCTGCCATCTGTTCCATATGGCCTTTGCCGGCATGGAACTCAGCCAGATATACATTTTCTTCCATAGATTCCAGCTGTTCCCTGGTGATGTGCTCGCAGGCCCATCTGGCGCACAGACCTTCCAGCCTGGAACGGATCATATAAATATCCCTGACATCCTTGGCGGAAATACCGGTCACAAAGGCGCCTCGGTTGGGAATGATCTGGACCAGTCCTTCCAGTTCCAGCTGCCGCAGGGCTTCCCGGACAGGCGTCCTGGATACGCCCAGCTCCTTGCCGATCCTTGCTTCCTTCAGTTCCTCATGCTCTTTATATACGCCGTTCAGGATATCATCACGAATCTTGGTGAACACCCTTCCGCGGAGGGAATACTTATCCGAGACCTCCCGCGTTAAATCATAATCCTTCATTTTTTGCACTCTCCCTGTATCACCTGTGTCTGTGACGTATCTATGTTAAGTCACGCATGTATAATTGTATACACCCATCTGAACCCTGTCAAGGAAATCAGCCAAAGCCGGTCGGGAATTCCCCGAATTCCCGGGAAGACCCGGTATTTACGAATTCTTTTCACAGAAACTGCTGTTCCTGAAAAGAGCCGGTCGTAATGACCGGCTCCATACACATCAGGATATACGGGGAGTCTTTGTGCCGCCCGCTTTCCCTTATTTGTCACATATGTTGATGATTCTGCCGGGAATATAGTAAATCCTGTACCATTTCCGACCGACACCATAAATTCCCTGCCCTTTTTTGAACAGGGTGATCCCCTCCATCTCCGCTCCGGGAGAGACGTCCCGGCCGGTCTTCACAGCCGGATTTGCGCCGCCTGACATGGCGCCTGCAGAGTCCCGGCCCCCTTCCGTCAGAGTGCGTACCGCTGCCGCTGCTGCTTCCTCCTCTGCCGCATTTTCCGGGATGCGGATATGTGTATACAATCTTCCATTATACTGCATGGGGATCTCGATCCGGACCGCAGCGTCTTCCGAAACCGAAGGTCCGCCATAAGGCTCCTCCAGCAGTTCCCGCAGCCCGCTGCCGTTTTCCTGTAAAAGCAGGGCCGTCGAAATACAGGGGGCGTAGGGCAGCAGCAGACGCAGATAGGTCTGCCGATCCACCATTTCTCCGGCCGGGTCCTTCCTTTTCAGCAGCGCCATCAGCATGGTCAGTCCCGCGTGATACCGTCCCTGCCGGGTCTGGTCTATGATCTGCCGGCAGGAAGCAGTGAACAGGTCTTCCGCAGAACATACTGTTGCCCCGTTCCCATCCACATATTTGTCAACATTTTCTTCTTTCGGTTGAGCGACCAAACTCCACTTTCTCCATACCCTGCCAAGATAGCGAAAAAGCCCGGCCATGGTGTCCTCATCCCAGGCTTCCTCCGGCCCATACTCTCTGCCGGGTCCCATGAACAAAAGGTACAGCCGCAGACAGTCGCTGCCGTATTCCCGGCGCAGGTCCTCCGGCGCCAGCGGAATCGCCTCCCCGACGGCTTCCGTCAGGGCTTCCAGCACCTGTCCGCATGTCCGGGACGAAGTATCGGGATCAATATTCAATCCCTCTCCTGTTTCCTTTACAGCCGTCCTGTATATATATTCACATTCCAGATGATTATATACTTCCATTCATTTCACCGCCGGGTACTCCGCTGACAAAGCTGCCGCAATAGCTTCGTTAAAAAGCCCATCCATTGCCTGTTCACAACTGGCACGTCTTTCCTCTGAAGTGCCCTTCAGCAGGTCAAAGCTGTATTGCCCCCCAAGAAGAATCTCATCCTCACGATATAACACAAAAGACAAATTCCTGGCTTCCAATAACCTTTTATACAAGTCGGTATTTTTATATAGCATAGGCATGGCAGCATCCGGATTAGATGCATATACTCTCCATTGTGTATCAAATTCCCTGGAAATATTTATAGGATTCCTGATATCGGGTATTTTACGATCTGATTTTGAAGTTCCAAGAATTCTTTTAATCACAGCTTCATATGCGAAGTCCTTAAAGTCGAACCCGCTTCCAGGAGTATTATCTCTGATAATCAGCAGCTTTCCCGGGAAACTTTTTGAATTTCTCAAATATGCAATTTGGCCGTTAAACTCATAATAGCTTCCTGCGCTATTATCAAGATCATCCACATGTAGTCGTATATACGATGTTTCAATCGGAATATCATTCATCATTCCTTTCAGATAATTGCGTCCGACAGGGGCAGCGAAAAAGCCAAAGGATTTCAGCAGTTTCCTGTCTCCATTATCCAGACTATCGTTGGGATCAAATCTCTCAACCAGACAATACCTGTTCAAAACACTTTCAATACCTTCATTTTTGACAAACAGGGAAGCAAGTTCTTCGTCCAGTTTTCCTATCCTAAAACATATACATATCAAAAAAACAGGATCGATAACAAACAAGGCACAGACAATTTTCATAAGGAATGGCTCTTCAAGGGAAACACCAATAAAGAACAAGGGGATTATGGGAATGAACATAATTAAGCTTAATTTGTATAATTTGTCAGTCCGCTTCTTCTCATTCTGAATTTCCTTAATTCTCATTTGAATATTGTAAGTGTTTTCCATAGTATGCTTATCCCTTTCTTAACGAAACGCAAATACTGCTTCAGGTGATCCCGCTCAGCCGGCAGATTCTTCTATGATTCATTATACCTTCATCCTCGAATATAAACAGTATCTCACACCTGCGGATATTATTACTATCACGGTCAGTTTCATATCCTGGTCAGATGAAAATAATCCGCATTAAGCAAAGAGACCTGCCTATATTTAAGCAAGTCCCTCTGCGTACATACGATTTCTAACGATCAGCGATAAATAATATCAATCTTTACAGCGGGCAAACTGGGCGAAAAGCTGATCATCCAGATCATTCCGGTCTGTAATGACAACAATCGTGGGACTGTCCAGCACCTGCTGAAGCAAATGCGCATAGAAAACCATTGAAAGCGATTTGCCGGATCCCTGGGTATGCCAGAAAACACCTCCCTTGCCATCTCCGCCGTCACGGGATGCCTGGCAGGTGCTTTCTGCCGCTTCTGACGCAGGCAATCCCCTTGTCCGCGCTTAAAGTTAAGTCTTTTTAATAATACCAATAACAACTTACGCCCGCAACATAACGACATAAATGGAGGGCTTTGCCTGATTGCTGCAGCAGATGCTGCGTCAGGCAAAAAAAGCCTTATCGGAGCGTGCAGCACCGGTAAGGCTTCTTCTCAATTCACTTCAATAAATCAAACGCGGGTCAGTTCAATCCTTACAGTCCAAGCTTCTCCTTAAGCTCTCTTGTGATGTCATACGCGCTGTAGAGGATCGGGATCTCGTAAGTCTCTTCTCTGCTGTGCTGGGCATCCCAGACCTGCGCGAAGTAAGGGTTCCTGCGGGCGATCGCAGGATACTTCCAGGCTTCTCTGAGACACTGCGGGCACCAGTGTCCACCGTGCAGAACAGAATTCACGGAAGCCTTGAAGACATGTCCGAAAGCGCATTCCCAGGTGACCGGCTTGTCGATATCAGCTCCCGGAGCCTCGTCTTTGAAGGATCCGCCGCGATATTCGGCTGCTCCCTGCAGATCATCCACATCAAGGTCTGTCAGACCCTTTTCCTCATTGTATCCGTGGTTCAGGAAGGATTCTTCCTCACTGGGATGATGCATCTCCAGCGGTCTTTCCTTCAGCATTTCCTCCTCGGAACCGAAGAAAGCGTTGATCCAATCCATTTCATGGTTTTCTTTCATCCACAGGTAGCCCATCCGCTTCCTGGCGATTTCGAGGTTGTGCGCGCGCATTCCTTCTGCAGTAGGCATCATGGCGGCGATCATCGGGTTCTTCATCATCCTTTCAATCTCACCGGATACACCCGCCCAATAATGCTGTGCAGGGATGCAGCGGAAATGCAGGTACTGGTCGAGCAGATCCGAGTCGGTATAATACTGGCCATGGAAGTTGAAACGCGCCTGCATCTGAGGATCTGTTGTTTCGGCAAAAGACAGTCCCATGGGCTTTAACATAATATCCGAGAGTTCCCATGTGGCAAGACGGTATCCTTTCCCGCTGCTCAGGTTATAAGCCTTTCTCCAGAAGCTCTCATCCACCCAGTCCTCGCACAGATTGGCCATGCAGATGCCGGATTCGATGGAAGTGCTCCACTCCAGCACGTTGTTGACAGGCTGATGGAAGATGATCGGCTCCTCGCCCGCGCCTTCCGCGCTGGGATGCTGTCCTGTCTGACGGATCGATACCCAATACTTAAGGCCGCTTGCAAATACTTCCGCTTCGGAGAACACTTTGGAAAGCGCGTAATAATCGTGGATGGACGGGAACATGGGGTCGCCTACCCTGCCGAAATGCACCGGCTCAAGACGGCTTCCGGTCATGGCCACCGTACCTACGTAAGCAAAATGTACTTTATCCGGATCGGGCTGCTCTTTGATCGCTTTGATGATGTTCAGGGTCGACCCGATGTTGGTATACAGGGTCTTTTCCGGATACGCGTCTGCCGCAGGCGATACCATCGCGCCGATGTGCAGCACATAATCCGCCCCGTCAACACACTTCTTAATCGTGTCGTAATCCGTCATGTCGCCCCAGACGATCTCCAGCGCCGGGCAGCGATACTTTTTAAGGAGTTCCTTGTTCTTTGCGGAAGGACGGGCCAGAATCCTGGTGACAAATCGGTTGCTTCTGGCGAGCAGCTGTTTCATAGTCTCCTGTCCCATGGTCCCGGTCGCGCCGGTCACGAAAACGACCTTTTTGGGACGCAGCGCATACGCGTGTTCCTGAGGGTCATCAAACTTCATGGCAGCGTCAAAGCCTTCTCTTGTGGCGTTGAGAGCTCTGCGGGCACCTGCCGCGTCACCGATTTCAAAATATGCAGTCCCGTTTTCATAGCAGGCAGCTGCCAGAGCGCTGCCGTCTCTCTTTTTCGCACCTACTGCCATGACGGCATAATCGCAGGGGAAGCTTATCTCCGCGCCATCCTTCTCACCGACAACTTCTCCGTCGCGGATTTCCTTAACAGTTACGCCGGTCACAGGAACGATACCCGCGGCGTAAACGCTCTCATTCACGCAGATCTTTCTGGGTGCGCCCAGATCCGCGCAGATCTCGGGAAGCATCTCCAGAACCGTGACGGATACCCCTTTCTCCGCCAGGTACTCGGCGGTCTCCACGCCGACCATTCCGCCGCCGATCACAACAGCATTGCCGGTCACAGCCGCTTTACCGTTCAGCACGTCGTGTGAATTGACAACAAAATTCCTGTCGAATCCGGGCACTTTAACGACAACCGGCTCCGCGCCGATCGCGTTAATGAGTGTATGGGGCCTGAGCTCCGCGATCAATGCGGGAGTCACCGGCGTGTTCAGACGGATGTCAACGCCCATCTTTTCAGCCTGTTTGGCCATCAGCAATACGGCGTCTTTCATCTCACCCTTTCTGGGTGCTTCTCCGGCTGTCACGAACTGACCTCCCAGCTTTCCGGAAGCCTCGCACAGGACCGGATTGTGTCCGCGCTGCTTGAGGACAATTGCTGCTTCCAGGCCTCCGATTCCTCCGCCTGCGACCAAAACGGTCTCGGGCTTCTCTGCTTTGACAATGGCGCACTCCGCCTCGCGTCCGACCGCGGGGTTTCTCAGACAGGTGATGTGCTCTGCATTTACATCGGCAAAACAGTCATAACATCCCTGGTTGCATCCGACGCAGTAGAAAACATCTTCCGTACGGCCTTCCCGGATCTTGTTCACGAAGTCAGGATCGGCCAGCTGCGCGCGTCCCATGACAACCATGTCCACTTTATCATCTTCGAGAATCTCTTCCGCCAGCTGCGCCGTGTTGATCCTGCCCACGCCGATCGTCAGCATTCCGGTCTCTCTGCGGATCCGGGCAGCGTTATCGATGTTGAAAGCTCTGGGAATGTCCACAGGCGGAACTTCAAATTTCAGGCCGGCAGAGATAATGTTGCCTCTGGACACATCCAGGACATCCACGCCGGCAGCCCCTGCCATCGCGCAGAAAGAGATGACCTCTTCAATGGTCAGTCCGCCTTCGAGGTAATCGTCGTGCGCGTCGATTCTCATAAACAGCGGCATGCCTTCCGGAATGTTCTCCCGGATTGCGCGGATGCATGCAAGCGGGAATTTAGCCCTGTTTTCAAGGCTTCCGCCGTATTCGTCCGTCCTGTGGTTGATCCCGCCTGACAGGAAGGAATGGGGCAGATAGTTGTGGGCGCAGTGGAATTCTATGCAGTCAAATCCTGCCTCGACTGCCCTGGCCGCAGCTGCGCCGTAGCAGGCAACGACCTCTTCAATCTGCGCTTTCGAGATTCCGGGAAGTGTGATCTCCGGGGAGACCGGCATGTCGGACGCGACCAGGATCTGGGCAGTCTGGTCCATACCGACGGCAAGGGAACCCTGCCACAGCTGGATTCCGGCATTTCCGCCTGCCTTGTGGATCGCGTCGGTGAGCTTCTTCAGGCCGGGAATGTATTTATCATCACTGATGGAAAGAAAATGGCGGGGCGCACTGGGCGTGTGAACGCTGGCAACTTCGACGATGTTCAGGCCGCTGCCGCCCTTTACGCGCGCGACATGATAGTCGATCAGCTTGTCTGTCACATAGCTGTCGTTTCCGGAAAACTTTGTTCCCATAGCCGGCAGTATGATGCGGTGGGGCAGTTGCAGGTCTCTGATCCTGACAGGGGAAAACAGTTTATCAAACATACGGCATCTCCTTTTCCTTCATAAACAGGGTTTTCTGAACGGGTTTTCTGCCGGGGAGACAGCCCTGCCTCCCCGCTCTGTTATGCAAAGGATAGCACGTACAGTTCTGTCACAGACCATATCGGAATTTAGGCCAATTATGGTGTTTTATTTTTGTGCATACTGCGTGGACCAGCCGCTTCGGACCGCTTTCTGAGCCGTTTTCCGGTCTGCTTTCTGTTCTTCTGATCCGTGTGCCGGTTGTAAAACCGTACAGTCAACTGTATACTTTTAGCAAAGTAGTTATTCCAGGGCAGCAGACAGAAACGGGGAAATGGTCATGAAACTGAAAGAAGTATGTGAGAAAACCGGTATTGCAAAGAGAAATGTCCATTATTATATCAAAGAAGGGCTCCTCGTCCCCCGCAAGGAACTGGGAAATGGCTATTATGAGTTTTCGGATGATGACTGTGACCGTCTCCTCATGATCCGTTCCCTGAGGAACGCGGGTTTCTCGATTCTTCAGATCCGTTCTGTTTTGAAAAAGCCGTCTACTTCCGGATATTATATAAACCTCCGCCTCAAAGAACTGAAGTCGGAAATTGAACAGGCAAACAGCACGATCAGAGCGCTGTCCTATATTCAGGAGCGGCTTCCCCTGCATATCCGTTACCAGAAGCTGCAGGAACTGGTCAGAGAGGCGGGCATTCCCTCTTCCGATCTCAGAGATTCCATCGCGCAGGATTTTGAAACCTATGACAATGACCTGATCAACAGGTTCCTGTGGGAAAACTTCCTGCCAGACGCTCCTATGACAGATTACCAAGAATATCTATGGAGCAAGGTGGTCCGCTTCTCAAACGGGTCCTATTCCCGCGATTACCAGCTACTCAGCCAGTCGCTGCATCGCTTCAGTCCCGAACAGATCGACCAGGTCTTCGCCGGGAACAGGGAAATCTATAATGAGGTCATTTTCCTGTCCCGGGGGGATTATGAGGACTATGCCCGGCAAATGATTGCGAACATCCGGTCATTTCTGCATGCTCCAAAGCTGGTTCTCGGCTGGAAGTCCAAATATCTCTGTTTCACCGCTCCGCAGGCAAGACTCTACGATTCCGAGATTGCCAAAACAATGGAAGAACTCAGTCCCTCCTTCAAAGCATACAGAACAAACATCAACGAGACCTGCCGCATCGCGTACGACTGGGTGCAGTCAGACAGCGGCCGGCCTCTTCGGGAGCTGATGCATCACGAGCTGGGCTCCCTGTTCGATATTGACAGCTGCAGCCACGGAGAGCTGCAGGCCATGTCTCTGCAGGTGAAGTAAAAAAGATGCCTTACCGGCGATGAGAACACGCAGGTAAGGCATCTTTTTATTTAATGAATCATTCTGAAATCAAACGCGGGTCACTTCTCAAACAGGTACCGCGTCTGTCTGTCAGACTCAGGCTTTGCCGTTGGATCCAAGGACGTTGACGATCTTGTGGGCGACCATGTCCTTGACGGCCTGTCTGGCGGGTTTCAGATACTGTCTGGGATCGAAGTGATCCGGATGCTCCGCGAAGTACTTACGGATGTTGCCGGTCATAGCCAGACGGATATCGGAGTCGATATTGATCTTGCAGACAGAGAGCTCTGCAGCGTGGCGCAGCTCATTCTCCGGAATGCCGATCGCGTCGGGCATGTTGCCGCCATAGGTGTTGACCATCTTTACGAATTCCTGGGGAACGGAAGAAGAACCGTGCAGAACGATCGGGAATCCGGGCAGTCTCTTGGAGACTTCTTCCAGAACGTCGAAGCGCAGGGGCGGAGGAACAAGGATGCCGTCCGCGTTGCGTGTGCACTGCTCAGGTCTGAACTTGTAAGCGCCGTGGGAAGTACCGATGGCGATGGCCAGAGAGTCGCAGCCTGTTCTGGAAACGAACTCTTCTACTTCTTCAGGACGTGTGTAGCTGGCCTTTCCGGCTTCTACTACGACTTCGTCTTCTACGCCTTCAAGCGTACCCAGCTCAGCCTCTACGACTACGCCGTGGGCGTGCGCGTACTCAACGACCTGCTTTGTCAGAGCGATGTTGTCCTCGAAAGATTTGGAGGAAGCATCGATCATAACAGATGTAAATCCGCCGTCAATGCAGCTCTTGCAAAGCTCGAAGCTGTCACCATGGTCCAGATGAAGCGCGATCGGGATATCGGGATTCTCGATGACTGCCGCTTCAACCAGCTTTACCAGGTAAGTATGGTTTGCGTAAGCACGAGCGCCTTTGGAAACCTGCAGGATAACAGGGCTGTTCAGCTCGCCGGCTGCCTCAGTAATACCCTGAACGATCTCCATGTTGTTCACGTTGAAAGCGCCGATGGCATATCCGCCGTCATAAGCCTTCTTGAACATTTCAGTTGTTGTAACTAATGCCATAACCTTCTCCTTTCTGAATAGCTAATAAGGAACTACTTATAGTTTAACACATTTCTCGTAAAAATACCGCCCTGACATGGACGAATGATTCGTAGACTGTCGTATGTATAATCGTCTACGATGGTCCATGTTTCCTGCCGCAAATAGAAAACTGCAAACACTCCGGCACACAAACAAATCTATACACAGACGCAAAGAGACCGCCCTCCCGAAAGAAGGCGGCCTCCGCTGTTTCTGCATATTATATGGGATCGATCCGTACAACCGGATTTCTCAAAATCACTTTTTACCTGTTTTACTTCACAACAAAGTTCAGGATCTTGCCGGGGACATAGATCTCCTTGACCAGCTTTTTGCCTTCCATAAATCTGGCAACAGAAGGAGCGGCCTTGCCTGCCGCAAGGGCTTCTTCCTTGCTGCAGTCCTTGGGAATGCTGACCTTGCCGCGGAATTTGCCGTTGACCTGGACGCCGATCTCGATCATGGCGTCAACGGTCTTGGCTTCATCATATTCCGGCCAGGGAGCGACCGTCAGGAAGCCTTCGCCGCCCAGCTCCGCGTAGATTTCCTCTGTGATATGAGGCGCGAAGGGGGACAGTAGCTTGATAAAGCTGATCAGCTGGTTCCGGCCGATCTTGCCGGCCTTGTAGATATCATTGATCAGGCCCATCAGACAGGCGATCGCGGTGTTGAACTTCTGGTCCTCTATATCGGAGGAGACCTTCTTGATGGCCTTGTGGACCGCTGTCTCCAGTTCTTCCACATCCCCGTCCTGTACCAGATCGATCATACCGCCGACACGGTCCAGGAACCTGCGGCAGCCCTTGACGGACTTGTCATTCCAGGGAGCGGCTGAACCGTAATCACCCATGAACATGACATACACACGCAGTGTATCCGCGCCGTACTCCTTGACGATATCCAGAGGATCGACGACATTGCCCCTGGACTTGGACATCTTCTCACCATCCGCGCCCAGGATCATACCCTGCGCAGACCGCTTGGCATAGGGCTCGGGAGTGCTGACTTCCCCGATATCATAGAGGAAATGATGCCAGAATCTGGAGTACAGCAGATGTCTGGTCACATGCTCCATACCGCCGTTATACCAGTCAACGGGCATCCAGTATTTGATCTTTTCAGGATCCGCGAATGCCTTGTTGTTGTGGGGATCCACATAACGAAGGAAATACCAGGAGGATCCTGCCCACTGGGGCATTGTATCGGTCTCTCTCTCGGCAGGGCCGCCGCACTTGGGGCAGGTGCAGTTGACAAATTCAGGGATCCTGGCCAGAGGGGACTTGCCGTCCTCACCGGGCTCAAAGTCCTGGATCTCCGGCAGGCGCAGAGGCAGTTCCTCATAAGGAACCGGCACGACGCCGCAGTTGGGGCAGTGGATCAGCGGAATAGGCTCGCCCCAGTAACGCTGTCTGTTGAAGGCCCAGTCTTTCATCTTGTACTGGATGCCGGCGTGGCCGATGCCCTTTTCTACCAGGTATTCGGTCATTTTGGCGATGGAATCCTTCTTATTGGTCAGGCCGTTGAGGAAGCCGGAGTTGACCATCTCGCCGTCGCCGGTATAGGCCTCTTTCTCAATATCGCCGCCTTTGATGACTTCGATGATATCGATACCGAATTTGTGGGCAAATTCCCAGTCACGCTGGTCATGGGCAGGCACTGCCATGATCGCGCCGGTGCCGTATCCCATCATGACATAGTCGGAGATAAAGATCGGGACCACCTTGCCGTTCACGGGGTTGACCGCTTCCAGTCCCTCGATCTTGAGACCGGTCTTATCCTTGACCAGCTGGGTACGCTCGAACTCGGTCTTCCTGGCGCACTCCTCGCGGTAAGCCTGGATGGCGTCCATGTTGGTGATGCGGTCCGCGTATTTGTCGATCAGAGGATGCTCGGGCGCCATGACCATAAAAGTAACGCCAAAGAGTGTGTCAGGCCTTGTGGTATAGATTTCGATCTTCTCATCTACGCCGTTGAAGGAGAAGTCTACAAAAGCGCCGGTGGACTTGCCGATCCAGTTGACCTCCTGCAGCTTGATGTTCTCGGGATAATCCACATCATTCAGGCCCTGCAGCAGCTTTTCGGCATAATCGGTGATCCGCAGATACCAGACCACCTTGGGCAGCTGGATGACATCGCTGTGGCAGATATCGCACTTACCGCCCTGGCTGTCCTCATTGGCCAGAACGACCTTGCAGTGAGGGCAGTAATTGACCAGCGTCTTGTCACGGAATACCAGACCGTGCTCATAGAGCTTGAGGAAGATCCACTGGGTCCAGTGATAATAATTCTCATCCGTTGTATCAATGGTCCTGTCCCAGTCAAAGGAAAACCCTACTTTTCTGAGCTGGTCAGAGAATTTCTTAATATTGACATCCGTGATGATACGGGGATGTGTATTGGTCTTGACCGCGTAATTCTCAGTGGGCAGACCGAAAGCGTCGAAGCCGATGGGAAACAGGACATTATACCCCTGCATCCTTCTCTTTCTGGAGATGACTTCGATACTGGTATAGGCTTTGATGTGGCCGACGTGCATGCCCGCGCCGCTGGGATAAGGGAATTCCACCAGTCCGTAGAACTTAGGCTTCTTACTGAAATCCTCTGCCTTGAACAGCTGGGCATCTTCCCATTTCTTCTGCCACTTGGGTTCTATCTTCTTAAAATCATAGTTCATAAAAAATGTTTCCTCCGATCTTGGGATCTGTATCCGGGCCGCTGCCCATGGCTGTAAACAGCCGCATAACAGTATATCACAAAAGCAAATGTGAATAAAGCTGTTTATGTATTATAGCAAATCCCCTGCGGCTGTAAATAAACCTTTAATATAAAAACTCCGCAGCCGGAACTGCGGAGTCCTCATGATCTGTATCAGATTTGTTTCCTGTCCATGACAGCCGTGGACCGGCTGCATTCGTCTCAGAAACTGAACGGGTGGAATTCCGTAATGCAGCAGTCATAATCAGGATTGGCTGAAAATGCCTTCACGGCCCCGATGGTCACATAGATCGTACCGGTCGAATAGACAGGTCTGCTGAAGAACAGATCGATCCAGTAATACTGGCCATCCCCGATACTGGGCTGGATCCACTCATCCAGATCGCACCAGATCTCACAGCCGCCGATCTCAATATCCAGGGCCAGAGGGGCGATGTTGTTCCTGTAGACCCTGCTGCTTTTCTGATAACCGGGATAGATCCGGCATCCGTCGATCTTTTCCCCATACTCCGTCGCGTAAGCAAATCCCTGCAGGGTTCCTTCCGAGTAAGGATTTCCTTCTGCCCAGCAGGTCCTTGTATCCCAGTCCAGCATATTCCAGACGCTGTAATTGTATCCTTCCACATAAAGGGTGGAGGATGCCGCCGCGCCCGTGATCCTGGTCCAGTAATAGCCGCTGCCGTTCAGGGGCGGCGCCACCACGCCATTCCATGTGGCGCCATCCTCGCTTTCCAGAACGATCTGCTTGCCTTCGGATGTATTGACAACGGCAGTGACCTTGCCCTCAAAGGGCTTCGCGTTATCAAAAGCGTCATTCAGTTCCTCTTCCGTCAGCGTTTCCACAGCAGCAGTACCGGTGGAAGAAATGGCGCTGCTTTCCAGGCCCGCCTGCTCTTTGGCGTAGGCAGCCCCTTCTTCCAGGCTTGCGGCTTCTTCCGGGGTGATCGTGCTGTCCCGTTCCACGGCAGCGGCTGCCGTTCCTGCCGCTGCCGCGGTCTGTGCTTCCGCGGAATTCTCCATTGCGGCCGCTGCCTCTTCCGATCCGGATCCTATCGTTGATTCTGTCGTTGACTCCGTTGCTGAGTCTTCCACTGTCGTCTGCGTCTCGGTCTCCTGTTCCGCGTCCCCGGCCGCGTTTCCGGAACATCCTGCCAGAGCGGCTGCCCCCAGCATGAAGCCCAGCAGAAGTGCCGCCAGGCGCTTCCCGTATTTACCTTTTACAATCATAACTCCCTCCCGATTCACTATACTGTCAGGTCCATTACAGAAACAGTGCCTCTATATGAAACAGTATAGCAGAAATTCCGCGGCGCCATATACTCATTCCCATCAATCCGGAAAAACTAAAAAAATCTCCGCAGAACAAGTCTGCGGAGATTCATTTGATTCATTTTCCTTATAACTGACAGGAAACCTGACGGTTCCGGATCAGAAGCCGGCAGAAACCGACCGAAAATCAGGATCAGTCGGCAGTACCGTCTGCTACTGCAGCTGCTCTGGCTTCGACTTCCTTACTCTGGATATCCTGAGGAGCCTGCTCATATCTTGCGAACTCATAGCTGTAATCGCCGCGTCCGCCGGAGATGGAACGAAGGACTGTGCAGTAATCAAACAGTTCGGACTGAGGAACTTCTGCCTCAATGACCTGCTTGCCGCCCTGGATGGGGTTCATGCCAAGGACTCTGCCGCGCCTCTTGTTCAGGTCGCCCATAACATCACCGGTATAAGCATCCGGGATGGTGACCTTAAGGGAAACGATGGGCTCGAGAAGGACAGGACCTGCCTCAATGAAGCCCTTCTTGAAGGCCTGTACGGAAGCGGTCTTGAAGGCCATTTCCGAAGAGTCTACAGGATGATAGGATCCATCGTAAAGGACTGCTCTGACGCCTACTACAGGGTAAGCAGCAAGAGGGCCTCTCTGTACGGATTCGATGATACCCTTCTCAACAGCGGGGAAGTAGTTCTTGGGAACAGTTCCGCCGACGACTTCCTGATCGAACTCATAAGCTTCATCCAGGTTGCCGGAGGGGCTGAATTTCATCTTGACATGACCGTACTGGCCGTGGCCGCCGGACTGCTTCTTATACTTGTACTCTACATCAGAGGTCTTGCGGATGGTCTCACGATAAGCCACCTTGGGCTTCTCGGTATCGATCTCGACCTTGTACTCATTCTTGAGCATGCTCTTGATGACTTCAAGCTGCATGTCGCCGATACCATACATCAGGGACTGGCTGTTCTGCGCGTCTGTAACAGGCTTGAATGTAGGATCCTCGGACGCGATCTTGGCCATAGCCTGGGCGATCTTGTCGATATCGTTCTTATTCTTGGCCTTGTAACGCAGATAGGTATAAGGCTTGGAGATGTCCATCTTGGGATACTGGATGGGAGTTGCCTTGGTGGACAGGGTGTCACCGGTCCTGGCTTCGCCCAGCTTGGCAACAGCGCCTACATCGCCTGCGTGCAGCTCGGGAACTTCATAAGTCTTGTTGCCCTGCATGATGTAGATCTTGCCCAGCTTGATCTCGGTCTCAAGCTCAGAATCATAGACCATGTCATCTGTCTTGAAGACGCCGGAACGGACCTTGATCAGGGAGTAACGGCCGATGAAAGGATCTACGATGGTCTTGAAGATGAAGCCGCTCTTGGGCTTGGAGAAATCGAAGTTGGCTTCGAAGATCTCGTTGGTCTTCATGTTGATGCCGTTGACGCTGCGGTTATCAGCGCTGGGCATATACTTCACGATATCGTCAAGCAGTGTGTAGACGCCGCGGCAGATGTTGCTGGCGCCGCACTCTACGGGAACGATGGAGCCGTCCTGGATGTTGACGCGGACAGCGCTGCGGATCTCGGCCTCGGAGAAAGTGTCGCCGCTGAAATAACGGTCCATGAACTCCTCGCTGGTCTCAGCAACGGTTTCCATCAGAGTGTCACGATACTGCTCCAGATACTCTTCGCTGTAATCCGGGATATCCGCTTCCACGGCATCCTTGTCTTTCCAGCGGAAAGCCTTCTCGGAAACAACGTTGACATAACCTACATAATTTCCGTCCTCACGGATCGGGAAATTGAAGGGAGCGATCTTCTTGCCGAACTCGTTGGTCAGGTTCTCAACGATCTCACGATAGGATACATTGTCAACATCCATATCGGAAACATAGAACATTCTGGGAAGATTGAATTTTTCGCAAAGATCCCATGCTCTCTCAGTACCGGCTTCGATACCGGACTTGCCGGAAATAACGATGATCGCCGCGTCGGCAACGCTCATGGCTTCTTCTACTTCACCAACGAAGTCAAAGTAGCCGGGTGTGTCGAGTACGTTGATCTTAATATCCTGCCATTCGATCGGCATTACAGCAGTCTTGATGGAAATGCCCCTCTTCTGCTCTTCTTTGGTAAAATCGCTAACCGTGTTGCCATCTTCTACTTTGCCCATTCTGGATGTGACACCGGACAGATAGCACATTGCCTCAGCAAGCGTAGTCTTACCTGATCCGCCATGTCCAAGTAAAACAACGTTTCTGATTTTGTCGGTTGTATAAACTTTCATGCTGTGACCTCCAATTATTTTTATGTATTCTGCTGTCTTGGCTCGTCTTCAAGGCAGAACACCTTATACATTCTACTAAATTCCCTGACCATTTACAAGCGGTAATCCTTTAGAAATCGTGTAAATGTGCCCATGAGGCTCTTCCGCGGAACATCCGGCCTCTGCTTTCTCCGTTCATCCGAATTGACTTCGCCGCGTTAAAGTGCTATAGTAAGCAGGCATATGGTAATTCATATGGAACACTAGCGTCTGGAGGAAAGGAAAATGCGGAAAATTGAGAACATCGGCTTTGCGGGACTTGGTCTGATCGGCGGTACAATCGCCAGGGCGATCCGGAATGTTTATCCGGACGACCTGATCTGTGCCTATGATCCGGATCTGGCCGCCCTGCGGGAAGCCCGCTTCGACGGCGTGATCGACAGAGCACTGGGATCCATCGAAGAACTGGCCTCCTGTGATCTGATCTTTTTCTGCGCGCCGGTCGCCCTCAATTGTGAGAACATGGCCGCCCTGGCGCCTTTTGTAAAGGAAGAAATGATCCTGACAGATGTAAGCAGCGTAAAGGGCAGCATCCATAAAGCAGTCCGCGGACTGGGCCTGTCCGGCCATTTCATCGGCGGGCATCCCATGACCGGCAGTGAAAGGACCGGCTACCGCAATTCCGATCCCGCTCTGCTGGAAAACGCCTACTATCTGCTGGCACCGGAACCGGAATTCCCTGAAGAAGCTATCGTCTGGATGAATGACTTCATCCGGTCCCTGGGGGCCCTGCCCCTGACAGTCAGCTGTGAGGAGCATGACTTCGCCACCGCCGCCATCAGCCATGTGCCCCACGTCATCGCCGCTTCCCTGGTCAACCTGGTCAGGGACAGTGACAGTCCGGACGAAATCATGCATACCATCGCCGCCGGCGGTTTCAAGGACATCACCCGGATCGCCTCTTCTTCCCCGGTCATGTGGCAGCACATCCTGCTGAACAACAGAGACAACATCCTCAAACTGGTCGATTCCTATACGGCAGAGCTGGGCAGGATCCGGGAGGCCATTGCCGCGGGGAACGCGGACGGTATCTATAACTATTTTGACTCTGCCCGTTCCTACCGGGACAGCTTTGATACCATCCACAGCCGGTCCGCCCATAAGGTCTACTTTATCCATGTGGATATCGCCGACCGGCCGGGTCTGATCGCGGAGGTCTCCACCATCCTGGCGATCAACAATATCAATATCAAGAATATAGGCATCAACCATAACCGGGAGTTCCAGGAAGGTGTCCTCCGGGTCGAGTTCAACAGCCACGAGGAACTGGCGACCGCCGCCAGACTGCTGCAGGACAGACGTTTTGTGGTCCACTTTCCCGAATGATCCATAAAAAATCATTGAAGTGAACAGGAAATAGATATGTACAGTATCCATAAAGCCTCCCCGCTGCGGGGAGAAGTGACCATACCGGGAGATAAATCCATCTCCCACAGGAGCGTCATGTTCGGCGCTCTGGCCAGAGGCACCACCCGGATCAGCGGATTTCTCAACGGACAGGACTGCCTGTCCAC
The DNA here is from genome assembly GCA_902789735.1 of uncultured Lachnospiraceae bacterium. Classification (GTDB taxonomy): domain Bacteria; phylum Bacillota; class Clostridia; order Lachnospirales; family Lachnospiraceae; genus CAG-791. Next base: position 22,394 of record CADAOZ010000001.1, on the reverse strand, counting down.
CGTTGACTGCTTCCGCAGGATGGGAATCCGGATCGACCTGTCCCCGGACGGTCATTCCGTGACTGTGGCCGGCAAAGGCATGCGGGGCCTGACCGCACCGGACGGAAGGATCCGCCTCTATACTGGCAACAGCGGCACCACCACCCGGATCATCTCCGGGATCCTGGCCCCTCAGCCCTTTACTTCGATCCTGTCAGGAGACAGCTCGGTCAACCGCCGCCCTATGGGACGGATCATCAGCCCCCTTGGCCGGATGGGTGCCGACATCCGCAGCCTTTCCGATAACGGCTGCGCGCCCCTGGAAATAAACGGCAGGCCCCTCCACGGCACGGTCTGGCGGTCCCCGGTCGCTTCCGCCCAGGTCAAATCCGCTGTTCTGTGCGCAGGCCTTTACGCGGACAGTCCCACCGTCCTGATCGAGCCTTCCCTGTCCAGGGACCATACAGAACGCATGCTGGCCAGCTTTGGGGCTGACATCACTTCGGAACAGAAGGAAGACGGATGGCATGCTTCCGTCAAGCCCTGTGAGGAGCTGTATGCCAGGGATATTACGGTCCCCGGTGACATTTCTTCGGCAGCCTATTTCATCGCGGCCGCCAGTCTGGTCCCCGGGTCGGAACTGCTGATCCGCAATACCGGGACCAATCCGACCCGGGCCGGGATCCTGCAGGCAGCCAGAGCCATGGGGGCCGACATCCGCCCGGTCAGCGAGACAATGCAGGGAGAGCCCGCAGCAGACCTCCTGGTCCGTACCGCTTCCCTGAAAGGGACGGTCATTGAAGGCAGCCTGATCCCGGCCCTGATCGATGAACTGCCGGTCCTTGCTGTCATGGCCGCTGCAGCTGAAGGCGAGACTGTCATTCGAGACGCTGCCGAGCTGAAGGTCAAGGAATCTGACCGCATCGCCACCGTAACGGAAGGCCTGCGGGCCATGGGCGCCGATATTACGCCCACGGACGACGGCATGATCATCCGGGGCGGCCGGCCCCTGCACGGCGCCCTGATCCATACCTATGGGGATCACCGCCTGGCCATGAGCTTCGCGGTCGCCGGCATGATCGCGGAAGGGGAAACGCTGCTGGACAACGCGGAATGCGCGGCTGTCAGCTATCCCGCCTTCTTTACGGACCTGCAAAGGCTCCAGATGTGAAAAAAATCAATTTATAAAAACAGCAAACCGCTTTGACAGGCTGTGGATGTTTGTCAAAGCGGTTTGTATTATGTTGACCATTTTTTACTTATTGACTGCAATACCGGCCTGCCATACAGTACATGACTGCTGTTCTGTATTGCAGGGCCGGTATTTAGTATTCGTAAAGCCTTTCAGAACCTCCGGGATTAATCATCCAGCGCCGCGAAAGCCTGGTCCAGATCCCAGATGATATCATCGATATGCTCGATGCCGATGGACAGACGGATGGTGCTCTGCTTGATGCCGGCGTCCGCCAGCTGCTCAGGCGTCATCTCCGCGTGGGTCGTGTCATAAGGATGGATGACAAGGCTCTTGACATCCGCCACATTGGCCAGCAGGGAGAAGATCTTGAGATTATCGATGAACTTATATGCTTCGTCCTTTCCGCCCTTGATATCAAAGGTAAAGATGGAGCCGCCGCCGTTGGGGAAATACTTCTCATACAGGGCGTGATCGGGATGATCCGGCAGGGAAGGATGATTGACCTTTTCCACATGAGGGTTGGAAGCCAGATATTCCACGACTTTGGCTGTATTCTCAGCGTGCCTTTCCAGACGCAGGGACAGCGTCTCCAGGCCCTGCAGCAGGATCCAGGCACTGATCGGGGCGATACACGCGCCGGTATCACGGAGCAGGATGGCCCGGACATAAGTCACGAAAGCCGCGGGTCCGGCCGCCTGTACAAAGGAAACTCCATGGTAGCTGGCGTTGGGTTCCGTAAACTGGGGGAATTTGCCGCTGGCCGCCCAGTCGAACTTACCGCCGTCTACGATGATACCGCCCAGCGTGGAGCCGTGGCCGCCAATGAACTTGGTCGCCGAATGGATGACCACATCTGCTCCATGCTCGATCGGGCGGATCATGAAAGGAGTGCCAAAGGTATTGTCAATGACCAGAGGGAGGCCGTTTTTATGAGCGATTTCCGCTAAAGCGTCGATATCCGGGATATCGGAATTGGGATTTCCAAGTGTCTCGATGAAGACTGCCCTGGTCTTGTCGTCGATGGCCGCTTCCACTTCCGCCAGGTTATGGGCATCGACAAATTTTGTCCGGATGCCATAGGAAGGCAGGGTCTGGTCCAGCAGGTTATAGGAGCCGCCGTAGATGGTCTTCTGAGCTACGATGTTCTCGCCTGCATGGGCAAGAGCCAGAATGGAATAGGTGACCGCCGCCGCGCCGGCAGCAACAGCCAGGCCTGCCACGCCGCCTTCCAGCGCGGCCACTCTCTCCTCCAGGACTCCCTGGGTGGAGTTGGTCAGACGCCCGTAAATATTGCCGGCGTCCCGCAGATTGAAGCGGTCTGCCGCGTGCTGTGCGCTGTGGAAGACATAGGAAGTTGTCTGGTAGATCGGCACCGCCCTGGAATCTGTCGCGGGGTCTGCCTGTTCCTGTCCTACGTGCAGCTGTAATGTTTCAAATTTATATGTATGCTCTGCCATGTTTCTGATCCTCCTCTTTTAAATACAATTCATCTGATACGACCATATCCGGTTCCTGCCGCCCTGCCCGTTTCCGGACCGGTCCGGCTCCTGTTTCCTGACAGCTCCGCTCTGCGCGCCGACGGCACGTCTGTGTAAAACTGACAGTTTTTCTGACAATGCCTCTCTGCGCTCACCGGGAGCCCGGCATTCGGCCATATCTGAAATTATTGCGGAGAAGTTCTTCAAAAATGAAAAGCATGGGGCCCGCTCCTTTATTATTAGTATTCCTATCTACTTAATAGGTTATAAGAATATTAGCATGCCTTTCCCGGCATGTCAACAGGCTTCCGCAAAAAAAACGGAAGCCTGTCCTCATCCCCGCCGGGATGCCTGTTATGTAACGAATTCTGTGTAAATGACTATGCAAACGAAAAACAGATACGAATAGAAAACTTTACGGCCTGGCAAATACCAGGCAGTCATAGCGGATGGCTTTGCCTTTCAGGGAATAGTGCGGTTTGACGCCAGCCAGGAACGGTCCTTTCAGGGGCCGCTTGATCAGAATCTTTCTCGGATGGCTGTCTATGGCCGCCTGCAGGAGCAGGGCTTCCTCCGGGCAGGGGATCTCCAGTTTCTGCAGCAGCTGCAGCTTCTTTTTGATCAGGCCGCTCTTCTGCCTGGCCGGGAACATGGGATCGAGCAGGACCAGGTCCGGCGCCTGGTCCATCTGCGCCAGTCCTTCCACACTGCTGCCTATGTGCAGCCGCATTCTGGCGACAGTTTCCGCCAGCTCCGGAAGAGTGGATGCCCGTTCCAGGGCATCCGCCAGCAGCTCGGCGATGATCGGGTTATGTTCATACAGGTCGACCTGAAATCCGGCTGCGGCCAGGATCAGGGAATCCTCTCCCAGACCGGCTGTGGCGTCGACCGCGGCCGGGATTCCTTCCAGGCCTTTCAGTCTGGAAGCCTTTACCAGAAATTCATTCTGCAGGTTGGCCTGCCGCAGCCTTGGCAGCATTCTTGTGAAATCGCCCCGGACAGACAGCCCGCTCCGGTCACAGAGGGCCAGGCCCTGCGGATCCGCGGTCAGGAACAGTTCCCCGCCTTCGGCTTCCGCCTCTGCCCGGTCTGCCGCAAAGGGCAGGCCCAGCCTGCCTGCAAGTGCTTCTGCCCTGTCCCGGCAGGCAGGATCCTCCGCCAGGATCCATATCCTGTGTTCATATATGCTGTTTTTATCATGCTCTGCCGCTTTCATCCGGACACTCCCTCTCCTTTACGTTTACGAGGACCTTATACATTGTAAAACATTGCGCGTCACTTTGCACCTGCTCCATCCGGTCTCCGGCAGCCGGGAAACGTGAACGGCCCCACTCCGGAATCAGGAACCACTCCGTGGAAAAACCTGCAGGGGAAAGCGCCTCTGGCCAGGATCTGAACATAACAGTACCGCCGGCATGCCTGAAACTATACGCATGCCGGCGGTATTAATTTCGATAGATATGATAATCCCTTGTAATTACGCCATCTCTTCCAGAACGAAGATCCGGGCGTTGAAATCAGCAGGCTGTCCCATTTGTTCCCACATGTCTATTCTGCCTGACAAAACATCACTTGTGATCAGGCCGATCTGCATCAGCTCATCACCGGTGCGGACCACATACTGACTCTCATCTCCGCCGAAGCAGGCAGGCACCGTGACCCTGTAGGTACGGTCCGGATCCAGCCCGTCCAGTTTAAGCCTGCGGAATCCCTGGTTGGGTCTTCCCAACTCCCGGAATCCGGCCACGAGCGCTGTCTTTTTATCTTTGCTGACCGTCATCCAGCCGCTTTCATTATACTCGAAGGGGCTGCGCAGCCGGTAAAAGTCACCAAACTGGATCATTTCCCGGTGCTGTTTCATAAAAGCGGTAAAAGCGCTGACCTGCTCCTGCTCTTCCGGAGAAAGACGGTTCAGATCCAGCTCATAGCCGTAGGTGCCGAAGAAAGCGGCCGCCGCCCGGGTGGCCAGAGGAGTGATCCTGCCGGTCTGATGGTTGGGTACCGCGGATACATGGGACCCGATGGAGCTGATCGGATAGCAATAGGAAGTTCCGTACTGGATCTTCACCCGCTCCATGGCGTCCGTATCGTCGCTGCACCAGGCCTGAGGGGCATAGGCCAGCATGCCGGGGTCAAACCTTGCGCCGCCGCCGGCACAGGATTCGAACAGTACCATGGGGAATTCCGCGGTCAGCCGCCTGTAGAGGTCATAAACGCCCAGAATATAACGATGGGCGGTCTCTCCCTGGCGGTCCGCCGGCAGCGCCGCCGACCAGCATTCGGACATGCTCCGGTTCATATCCCACTTAATATAGGAAATCTTCGATTCCTTCAGGATCTTGTACATCATATCATGGATATGATCCACCACTTCCGGTCTGGAAAAGTCCAGTATGCACTGATGCCTGCTGAGACTGCGGGGACGGCCGGGAACTGACAGAACCCAGTCGGGATGGGCCCTGTAGAGGTCGGAATCGGGATTGACCATCTCCGGCTCGAACCAGAGACCGAACTTCATGCCCAGTGCTTCGACCTTTTCAGACAGCCCTTTGATACCGCCGGGCAGAATGTCGCGGTTGGCGTACCAGTCGCCCAGGCCCGCGTGGTCGCTTCGCCTTGCGCCGAACCAGCCGTCATCCAGGACGAACAACTCCACGCCGCAGTCCCTGGCTTTGGCAGCAATCTGCAGCAGCTTTTCCTCATTAAAATCAAAATACGTAGCTTCCCAGTTGTTGCACAGGATCGGTCTGGGCCTGTCTCTCCAATAGCCCCTGGCCAGTCTGCTCCTGTACAGGTCATGATAGATCCGGCTCATGCCGCCCAGGCCCCGGTCTGTCCAGACCATGACCGCTTCGGGAGTCTGGAAAGATTCCCCAGCCTCCAGTTTCCAGGAGAAGCCATCCGGATGGATGCCCATCATGACGCGGACCGCTTCATAGCAGTCCTCTTCCGCCCGTGCCAGGAAGTTGCCGCTGTAGACCAGGGAGAATCCCATGACCTCTCCCTGCTTTTCATCGGCTGTAGGACGCTTCAGTACAATAAAAGGATTCTGCTGGTGAGAGGAATGGCCCCGCAGGCTCTCGATGGAGACAGCGCCGGGTGCCAGCGGCCTGGTCACGGGATGACGTTCCCTGGCCCAGGAACCGGACAGCTGGATCCATTCATATTCCGGATCCGGCAGATCCAGGCACATACTCATGGCCCGCTCCAGGACCAGCGTTTCTGTTCCTTTGTTGCGGAAGAAGGCGCTCCTGGCAATAATACCTTCCGCCGCGAAGATGGTATAATTCAGGACCAGCTCCAGACCGGCCACAGCGTCCTCCAGGAACAGCTGCAGGGTCATCGCTTCTCCTTCATCTTCTGTATAAGTGGAAGGAAGTCCTTCCAGCTCCGGCTTGCCGTCCATGATCTTATAGGACCTGTAACGGAAACAGCTGACTCTGCTGCCGTCTTCATGCCGGACCATGACAGCCGGCTCCCGGAAATCTCCGTTTCCGAAGACGCCGTATTCCATCCGCAGGTTTTCCGCGGAAAATCCCCGGCTCTCCAGCTCATTTCCGGATTCGTCTGACATATACACACTGTGGGACCGGCGGGCCGGCTCCAGAAGATAATCATATTCCTCCCGGTCATGGATCCTCTTTCCATAATAGAGATTGCCGGCCTGTCCATCAGGCAGGATCCCGATCAGATAGGAAATCTTATCATTATATAAATGAAAGATCCCTTTAGTCTCATGGACTGCTATGTTCATTGCGTATACCTCCCTGTTGTAAAATAAATTTGTCTTTTTCCTGCATGAAGGATCTGCCCGATCACTTTCTTTGCTGTTTTCCATACCTGTCTTTTGCGTTATTAGCCGGCTCCGTTATTTATCATGATTATAAAATACGGTCATATATTTTGATACCCGCAGCGACAGGAAAATCCATATCATTCCCCGCCATCGGGAGAACCGAGCATATCCAGTCCCATATTCAGGGAAAGCCTGGATTTCATACTGGTATTCTGCCTGTATTTCAGAGGCGACATGCCGTGCATCCGCTTGAAAGCCTTGGTAAAAACGGCCGGATCCCTGTATCCGCAGGAAATTGCGATACTCTCTACCGAATATTCCGTCGTATTGAGCAGTTCCGCCGCCCTGGTCAGGCGGAAAGTCATCAGATACTGCTGGGGGGACATATTGACTTCGCTCTTGAACAGGGTGTACAGATACCCGCGGTTCAGATTTACATATTCCGCTATGTCCGTTACATGAATCGGGGAAGAGTAATTATTCTGGATATACTCAATGGCTTTCCTGACGTAGGAATTGTCTTTGAAAGTCTCGTGGGTAATGATTTCCGAATCCCGCAGCATAATGGACAGGAACTGATACATCAGGCCCTGGATCAGCAGGTCATTGGCTTCTGTGGAATGATTATTGCGCAGTATTTCAAAAATAATGTCCCGCAGTTCCCTGCCATGGGCGCACTTGAAGGTCAGCTTATCGCCGCCCAGCCCCATATGTTCCACGCATTCCGCAGCCAGCCTGCCGTCAAACCCCATCCACAGATAGGTCCAGGGATCTGCGGCGTCGGCCTGATAGAAGCACTGCCGGCCGGGCTCGATCAGGAAGCCGTCTCCTCCTGTCAGCTCATAGCTCCGTTCTCCGACCTGATAGCTCCCTTTGCCGGATACAATATAATGCAGCAGATAATTGGGCCTGACTGCCGGTCCCCAGCTGTGCAGCTTGACGCATTTTTCATAGCCGCAGTAGCAGAAATGCAAATCTGTGAATTTACTGGGTTTGGCCTGAAGAAAAATATACTGATCCATGTTTACCTCTACCTTCAGAAATCACCATACATAGATATTTGAATCGTGTCCGGCAGGCTCTTCCCCGTCCCCCGGGTCATCTGCAGGAACACTGTATCATAATGAGCTTCCCATACAAAAAAACTATTATTCCGCCGGTGGCAGACGCTCCGGAATTGACATAATCGCCTGTAGTTCTCCCGGGCGTTATTGCTTTTATGTCATTTTGGATTTGATATGTCATAATGTAACTGTGACAGCTGCCGCGGTTCCCGCATATGTTCATACCGGGAGCCGGCCGGCCTTTCTTAAGAAAGCAGGTCTTTCCCGATACGGTCAAAGCTTTATATGGCATTACTTCCAAATCTTTCTTTCTGATAAGTATATGCTCCGAGAATATGTTCAATAAGAAAGAATTGTCACATAAAATTGTCATTTCGTTACATGCTTTTTATTCCTGCTGACTTTCGTCCTTATATTAGTCCCGGCCTGAGTGACCGCTCTGCTGTTAATATAACATTTTGACAAATTCATATAGCAAAAACAACTTGTTATATATATCTTATTTTGCTATTTTTTAATCGTCATGAATCAGTCCGGGACCCGTGGTTTATCCGGACCCGATTCAAAAAACATAGTTCCAAAAACAAAGTTCAAAAAACATAGTTCCAATAATTTAGTTCCAAAAACAAATGAATGCAGGAGGCATAGAACGATGTCTGTTACATACGCAGCGTCAACAGGAATCTTTACCATCCATACGGACAACACGACTTATCAGATGAAAGTGGACAGCCTAGGCTATCTGCTGCATCTTTACTATGGCAAAAAGACCGAGGGCCGCATGGACTATCTGCTGACTTACGCTGACCGGGGTTTCTCCCCCAATCCTTATGAAGTACAGTCTGAACGGCTTTATTCCCTGGACACACTGCCCCAGGAGATTCCCTGCGCAGGCAACGGAGATTACCGTTCCCCCGCAGTCATCATCCAGAATCCGGATTCTTCTGTGTGCTGTGATTTCCGATATGTTACACATACAATCTCTTCCGGCAAGTATGCCCTGCAGGGCCTGCCTGCAGTCTACGCGAACGAGGAAGAGGCCCAGACACTTGAGATCATTCTGCGGGACGCTGTCTCCGATGTACAGCTGCACCTGCTGTACGGCGTTCTGCCCAAATATGATATCATTACCCGCAGTGTCCGGATCGAGAACCGGGGAGAGGAGCCCGTCTACCTGTATAAGGTCCAGAGCGCGTGCCTGGATATGGTACATGGTGATTTCGACCTGCTTACCTTCCACGGACGCCACTGTATGGAGCGGAATCTGGAAAGGACTCCTGTCGGCCATAACATGCAGGCCGTCGGCAGCAGGCGCGGTATGTCCTCCCACCAGTTCAACCCTCTGGTCATCCTGGCGGACCGGGATACCACCGAAACAGCCGGCAGATGCTGGTCCATGCAGTTCGTCTACAGCGGCGGTTTCCGGGCGGAAGCCGGCAAGGATCAGTTCGGCGGTACAAGGCTGCAGATGGGCCTGAGCGAAGAACGCTTCCACTATCCCGTTAAACCGGGGCAGACCTTCACGGCACCGGAAGTCATTATGTCCTACAGCAGCTGCGGCCTTGCCAGACTTTCCCAGAACCTGCACGCCTGCATCCGCCATCATGTATGCAGAGGACCGATGAAGACACAGACCCGCCCCGTCCTGATCAACAGCTGGGAAGCCGCCTATTTTGATTTCACCGGCAGCACCATTTACAATCTGGCCAAAGAAGCCCATGACCTGGGCATCGAGATGGTCGTTATGGACGACGGCTGGTTCGGCAAGCGGGATACCGATTCCTCCGGCCTGGGCGACTGGACCGTGAATGAAGAGAAGCTGGGCGAGAGCCTGGGCTCTCTGGTCAGCCGGATCAACGATCTCGGCATGAAGTTCGGCATCTGGGTCGAACCGGAAATGATCAGCGAAGACAGTCATCTGTACAGAGAGCATCCTGACTGGGCCATGGTCATCCCCGGCCGCAAGCCGCTGATCGGCAGAAGCCAGCTGGTCCTGGACTTTGCCAGAAAAGAAGTAGTGGACGGTATTTTTGAACAGATCTGCAATGTACTGGACCAGGCCAATATTGAATATGTCAAATGGGACTATAACCGCTGTATCGCGGACGTTTACTCGGCCGCGACCGATGACCAGGGAACCGTCCTCTACGATTACATCCTGGGACTGTATGATTTCCTGGAAAGACTGCATCAGCGCTATCCCCATGTCATGATCGAGGGCTGCAGCGGCGGCGGCGGCCGTTTTGACGCGGGCATGCTCTATTACACGCCCCAGATCTGGTGCAGTGATAACTCAGACGCCATTGACCGCCTGCGGATCCAGTACGGGACCTCTTTCGGATATCCCATTTCCGCTGTCGGGTCCCATGTATCCATCTGTCCCAATGAGCAGAACGGCCGGATCACCCCCTTCAAGACCCGCGGAATCGTTGCTATGTACGGTTCCTTCGGCTATGAACTGGATCCTGCCCGCCTGACAGACGCGGAAAGAGAAGAGATCCGCCAGCAGGTCCGCGAATTCAAGGAAATCGCGCCCCTGATCCACGACGGTCTCTACTACCGCCTGACCAGTCCTTTTGACAGCCCCGTTGCTGCCTGGGCTTCTGTATCTGAAGATCAGAAGGAAGTCCTGCTCAACGCGGTCCAGCTGGAGATCCACGGCAACATGCCTGTGACTTACGTCCGCCTGCAGGGCCTGAGGCCCGGCGCCATCTATGAGAACATCGTGACCGGCGACCGCTACGCTTCCGACGCCCTGATGGATACCGGCATGCCCATCCCGGTCGAGTACAGGGAGTATTATTCCTACCGCTACCGCCTGCGTCTTTGCGAAGAAGACTAAAGCCCTGTTCCGGGCAGGGAGAACAAGCAGCGGCAGAACGCCCCTCGATCCTCTTTGATTGAATACAAAAAAATAAACAGACCGGCTTCCGCGGCATTTATGTTACATGTCGCGGAAACCGGTCTTTATTTATTTGCCGTCTTTTACGCAGAATGGTTGTCACAGTCATTCCTGTATCCTGTCCGAAAGCTCCTCTTCCTTTTTCCTGCGTGCCTCCTCCCGTCTGCGGTCCATACTTTCCTGGATCCGCCGATGGACCTCTTCCGGAGGCAGAGTCTTCTGACAGCTGGCAGAAGCGTCGGAACAGCTGCTGCAGTCACCGGAGCAGCTGCTGTTCCGGATATTTTTGATACAGTAATATACCAGGGTCAGGATCAGTAAGATGGCGATCATGTGGCCGACCACAGGGGGCATAGGGCAACTCCTTTCAGAAAAATATATTTCCCAAAAGCTGAAAACGGCCCGTGAGACCGCTTCCGCATTACAGGAACTTCATAATACTGTTTGTAAAAAAGGGAAACGTCTGCCGCTCCCGGTAAGGCAGCGGCAGACATTGCTGTTTCCTGTTTATGAAGTGTATTTTATCACAGAAACCGGCCGTCCGGCACTTGTTTTTTTGATACCGCACGATGTCCCGATGATGTCTGTAATAACTGTTGTGCTGTATCCCCGGCACACAGCCGTCTTTACCGCGCACGGCCGGTAATCTGTCTGTTTACTGTACTTTGGCGTCAACGGAACGGGCCGCTTTCACACCATTCTCAGGTACGTAGCCCTTACGGAAAAGCAGGTAGATGATACCGGCCAGCAGTGCGATGGATACGACCGTCCAGATCCCGAAGCCGACTTCGCCGATCAGCAGCCCGCCGATGTTGTAGATGATCATGGCGACAACATAAGCCCACAGGCACATGTAGCCGATGGCTGCCAGAGTCCATTTGGGATTGTTCATTTCACGCTTGATGGCGCCCATAGCCGCGAAGCAGGGAGCGCAGAGCAGGTTGAAGGCCATAAAGCTGTAGGCAGCGATCTGGCTGTAATCCGCCGCAACGTTGGCCCAGATCTCCTCACCGTTCTCACTGATCTCACCGGCATAGTGATAGAGGACCGCAAACGTACCGACAACGTTCTCTTTGGCGATCAGGCCGGTGACCGTCGCGACAGTGGCTTTCCAGTTGCCGAAGCCCAGAGGCGCGAAAATCCATGCGACAGAATTGCCGATGGCGGCCAGCAGGGAATGATCCTGATCTTCTACCAGACCGAAGCCGTTCTCAAATCCGAATGCCTGCAGGAACCACAGGATAATGGAGGAGATCACGATGACGGATCCGGCACGCTTGATGAAGGACCAGCCTCTTTCCCAGGTCGTACGGAGCACGCCGACCACGGAAGGTACATGATAGGGAGGAAGCTCCATAACGAAGGGAGCGGGTTCGCCGGCAAATGCCTTGAATTTCTTCAGCATGATACCGGACAGGATAATGGAGGCAATCCCCAGGAAATAGCAGGATACCGCTACATAGGGGGAACTGCCGAACACAGCGCCGGCAATCAGACCGATGATCGGGAGCTTGGCGCCGCAGGGGATGAAGGTCGTGGTCATAATGGTCATCTTACGGTCACGGTCCTGTTCAATGGTACGGGAAGCCATGATTCCGGGAACGCCGCAGCCGGAAGCAACGACGACAGGAATAAAGGACTTGCCGGACAGGCCGAACTGGCGGAACAGGCGGTCCATGACGAAAGCGACACGGGCCATGTAGCCGATATCTTCCAGGATGGAGAGCATCAGGAACAGGACCAGCATCTGGGGCACGAAACCGATGACCGCGCCTACGCCGGCGATAATACCATCCTGGATCAGTCCGTACAGGACTGTGCCCTCTCCGATATTGAGAGCAGCCAGCAGGGCATCGACCGCGCCGGGTACGATCTCACCGAACAGGACATCGTTGGTCCAGCCGGTGGCCATTGTACCAATGGAGATGGGCCAGTTGCCCATGGCAATGGCGTAAATGAAAAACATGACAGCCAGGAAGATCGGGATGCCCAGGATCCTGTTGGTCACGATCTGGTCGACCTTATCAGAAGGGGTCAGGGCGTGTTTTTCCGCTTTCTTCTGTACGGATCCGGCGACTACGCCGGCGATGAAGTTGTATCTTTCATTGGTAATGATGCTTTCGGAATCATCATCCAGCGCCTCTTCCACAGCCGTGATGACCGCTTCCATCTCTTTGGTAAGAGGCATGGTCTCCAGGACCTTTTCATCTCTTTCAAAGAGCTTGACCGCATACCAGTGACAGAGTTCGGGATTGACACTGCTGTCAAGAAAATCTTCGATCTGACCTACTGCCTTTCCGACTTCTCCGGTCATGATTTCCGGTATGACCGCAGCTTTTCCGGACTTAGCGGCCTCAACTGCCACTTCCGCCGCCTTCAGGCTGTTCTCATTTTTGAGCGCGCTGACTTCAATGACTTTACAATGCAGTTCCCGGCTCAGAGCGTCAATGTCGATCCGGTCGCCGTTCTTACGGACCAGATCCATCATATTGACGGCTATGACGACAGGCATGCCCAGTTCGAGCAGCTGTGTGGTCAGATACAGGTTACGTTCAATGTTGGTGCCGTCAATAATATTGAGGATGGCATCTGGCTTCTCGGTGACCAGATAATTTCTGGCGACCACTTCCTCCAGGGTATAGGGGGACAGGGAATAAATACCGGGAAGGTCCTGGATGATGACATCCTTGTTTCCTTTTAATTTACCCTCTTTCTTCTCTACAGTAACGCCGGGCCAGTTGCCGACATACTGGTTGGAACCTGTCAGGGCATTGAACAGGGTAGTCTTGCCGCTGTTGGGGTTGCCGGCAAGTGCGATCTTAATGCTCATTATCGTTCTCTCCTGTATTATTATTCTGTCACTTCAATCATTTCCGCATCAGCTTTGCGGACTGATAATTCATAACCGCGTACATTCAGTTCCATGGGATCGCCAAGCGGCGCTACTTTGCGGACCAGGATATCGACGCCTTTGGTAATGCCCATATCCATGATCCTGCGCTTGACAGGTCCGTCACCATGCAACCTTTTGACCGTACAGGTCTCACCGACTTTTACATCCTTGAGAGTTTTCATCTTTTTCCTCCTGTCAGACCATGATCCTCTTTGTCATGCCGGAGCCCAGAGCTACTCTGCTGCCCTTGACCTGAAGGATCATATCGTCCCCGTTTCTGGACACTACCGTGATCTCACTTCCGATCACAAATCCCATAGAGGCCAGACGCTGACACACATCACTTCTGCCCGTGATCCTCTGAATGACCACGGTCTCTCCTTCATTCGCCATAGATAAGGGATACATAATCTGTTTTGCCTTTCATCCTGTCCTTCTAATTGTTTGTATTGTTTTCATGATGCCGGAGACAGGACCAGCCTCTCCGCCGTAAAAGAATGCTTTCTCAACAGCGTTAGTTTATTTTAACTGTTGTTAGTATAATATAACCGGTGTTAGTTTTCAATAACTTTTGTTAGTTTTAATTAACCAAAAATCATCCGGATTTCAGGCCTGTTACAGCAAAAAATGACAAAAAAACAGCCTGCGCTCCCGGTCACCGGAACCGGAAGCACAGACTGAAATGCCTGCATCAGCTGCATTATATACTTTATAAACATTTTTAGATTTCAGACCTGTTTTACATACCGTCCTCGGCATGGATCCGGATGATGCTTTCCGGCTTTCCGGAACACGCAGGCCGGATTCCTTTTCCAAAAAAGAAGAGCGGAAGCCCTTTCGGAGCTTCCGCTGCTGTGTTCTGGTTCCATATTTTAAATCAATACAGGGGAGGCAGTTCCTGCAGTACTACGCCTTCCGTACCAAGCGAGTAGAGATTCTCGTATTTTACCTGTCCATTTTCTGCCACTTTGACTTTGGGCGTCTGCTGTGTTTCGTCCGCTTTTTCTTCGGCGGATGTCATGCCATCCTCAACGGCTTCCTTCTTCTCTTCCGCTGCTTTATCCTCTTTCACTTTTTCCTTATCCTCCGCTTCTTTTACTTCTTCTGTGGTCTCTGCTTCTGTTGCGAAAACAGCAGCCGTATCCGGTACTTCCGCTGCCGATACAATTACACCGCCGGTCCCCGCAAGGGTTATAGTCATTATTAAAATGGAAGTCAATAATCTGCGTTTCATAATTCTCCTCCTCAGGTATTCTGATCTATTCCGATTTACTTAAACGTTTTTTTAGTTGTTTTATTTGTTGCATTCATCATATACCATGCGCAGAAGAGTTTTTTTTGCTGTTTTTTGTACTTCCATAGTAACACAGACAGAGATTTAGTGAAAGAGGGACCGACAATCAGGGTGAACCAGGTAGTCTGACGCCCGGTTCATGCATGTGGACCAGGAGTCTGACGCCCGGTTCATTATCAGAAGAAATTACCGAATGTATGATAGCGGATCACTACATCCACATCCTGGCGGTATGCAGAATCCGCTTTGAAGTCCTTTTCGTCGTTGATGATCACTTCCTCGACCTGACCGTCTTTGACCAGCCATCCTGTGACCAGGTCTTCGATGACTTCATACCGGATATTGACAAAACCATCGGATTCCAGCTGCCGGGCGATTTCCTCATAGTTGCCACCTTTGGCGTCTTTAGCTGACATGGAAGGACTGATCTGCCGCAGAGTATGATAATTGATTACGATGGCGACGTAAGAGGGGAATCGTGAATCCTCCGAATACTCCTCCGAGTTATTGATCACCAGGCTGCCTACCTTGTTCTCCCGGTCTGCCTGAGAGATGTCCAGATCCGGAATATTGTTAGTCTCGATATTGGAGAAACCGGCTTTACGCAGGGCCTCCTCTACCTCCGTATATTTCATATCGTATACAGCTTCCTGCGAAAGCCCCAGTGTGATCTGATCCGCGTCTTTGGCATATTTGTAAGCGCCGACGCCGCCAAAGACCGCGACGGGAACTCCTACCGCCAGAATCAGCAGCAGGACCAGCATAATACTTAATACGCCCGCTCCTTTGCGGTTATGATCCGTCGCATCAGGATCTTGCATGTCATCTCCGGAAGCAGTCTTTTCACTTTTCAAATCCGACGCCAAATCCCTTTCCAGCTTCTCATAGCGGGCAGGACTGCGGAATCTTTTTCTTTTGACGGCAGGTACTGCTGCCTCGTCTTCCTTTGCAGAAAGGTCCCTGCCGGCTATAAGCCAGTCACTGACCGGACTGACTGCAGGAGCATCCGAAGCCTGCCCTGAGGGATCCTCCTGAACGGGTTCCAGCGGAAACCCAAATTCATCCGTCCGAACCGGTCTGAGGCCAGCCATCGGTCCGTCTGCGCTCTCCGTCCGGGGGGCAGGTACATCATTCGGAAAATTGCTTCCCGCGGGCTGGAGCCTGCTTACAGAATTTTCCGGCTCTTTCAAATACCTCTCTTTACGGGCGCCATCCATCTCCGCAGGGCGCAGCCAGTTCTTCGTGCTTTCCCGAGATTCCGGCCGGGTCATGCTTTTAGAATCCGTTCCGTCTGCCGGACACAGATGATCTCCGGTCAGACCGCATTCCTTTACCTCCATAGCGGTCCCGCAGACGAACATCATGGTCACTCCGTCCAGATCCGCCACCACCGCTTCCGGGGATTCCGCATAAGCATACTCAAAGCCAAAGCAGGCCTGCCGGAACGTTCTGCCGCAGGCAAGCTTATACTGCCTGTTGTCCTCCCAGCCGGTAAAGTCTCCCTCAATACGGTCCCGGAACGCGTTCGTCAGGGGCCTTACCCTGACCTGGCTGTCCAGGATCCGCAGGAAATAACCGGAGCTGTCCTGCCACAGCTCCGCTTCCGGTGCCGCAGCCTCTGCCTGCCGGCTGAACCCGTCGACCTGCAGCCACCAGGAACCATCCTCCAGGGTAAATACAGTATTATCTTCAAATCCCTTCAGATCTCCAAGGAGCCTTCCCCGGAAAATCATTGCCTTCTTTTTCATTTGACCCTCCGCGAATTAAGGCCGGTATCCCGGCAGAAACAGTTATAACCTTCCCGCTATCAGTATAGCGGGTCCGATGCTTTTTGCTCTGCCTTGCTTGTTAATCAGGGGAGTGTCCGGTACCTCTGGGGTGCCGGTACCTCTGGGGTGCCGGCTTGTTAATCAGGCGCCCGGTACCTCTGGGGTGCCGGTACCTCTGGGGTGCCGGACGCCATGGGGTGCCGGACGCCATGGGGTGCCGGCGCCATTGAAAAAAGTTCTGTCTGTTGTTATCCTAATGAAAGGAACAAAGACAGAACATTGTTACAATATAATTCGCTATCCCGTTTATATGGAGGAATCTAAACAATGAAGAAGTATAAAAGTATATATATCCCCATTCTGGTCATGGTCGTGGCAGCAGCCGTTCTGGACTATCTGCTGCTGCCTGCCTGGAATCTGCAGTCGGGATCCTTCTGGACCTACATTATTGTGATCCTGCTGGCCGGTTATCTGGCCGGCATCCCCTTACAGGTTTCCAGGGGAGCGGGCAGCGGTCCCCGTAATATCCCTTTTCAAATCGTAAACGGCCGGATTGTATTCATAAAACAGGAACAGCCCCCCGTAAAACGGAATGACCGGCAGAAAGACCCCGGCAGCCGTATGCATCGATACCTGCTCCGGGCCATCGGAGTCATTGTGGTACTGATGTTCCTTTGTAATTTCCTGTCGGGCAAGTTCTTCCATGCCAGAGCCTACAGCAGCATCCTGACCGTAGAAGAAGGCAGCACGGAAGATATCCCCTCTGTGGAAAATACCGGATCGATAGCCCTGATGGACACTGCCTCCGCTTCCCGCCTGGGCGACAGAGAAATCGGCTCCCTGAGCGATGTTGTATCCCAGTATGACATCTATTCCGGAGATTATGTCCAGGTCAACGACAGGGGAAAGCCTCTTAAAGTCGCTCCTCTGAGCTATGCCGGATTCTTTAAGTGGTACGCGAACCGGGACCATGGTATCCCTGGTTATGTCAAAGTCGACCCTGTCTCCATGTCCGCCAGCTATGTGAAACTGGAAAACGGCATGACCTATGTGCCGGGCGCTTATTTCAATGACAACCTTAACCGTCGGATCCATATGCGCTACAGAACCGCCATGTTCGACATGCCCCATTTTGAGATAGACGATGAAGGAAAGCCCTGGTATATCGCCTCCGTCTATGAGCATTCCATTTTCCTTTTCGGCGGTACCAGAGTTATCGGCGCCATTCTGGTCGATCCCGTGACCGGAGAAATGCAGAAATGCAGTATTTCGGAAATCCCTGACTGGGCAGATGTCATCTTCCCCGGCGATCTGATCTGCGAACAATATAACAATCATGCCCAGCTTGGACAGGGCTATTTCAACTCGATCATCGGCCAGAAGGACTGCCGCAGGGTCACTACCATGAGCGGGGATGATGATTCGGTAGGAACCGCAGATTTCGGCTATATCGCCAAAGGCACCGATATCTGGATTTATACCGGCGTCACGTCTGTCAATGGAGACAGCTCCAATATTGGCTTTATCATGAGCAATGAACGGACCGGAGAGACCCGTTACATCAGCTGCTCCGGTGCGGACGAGTTTTCCGCCATGAGCGCGGCACAGGGTGAAGTCCAGGAAAAACGCTACAGCGCCAGCTTCCCGTCCCTGATTCTGATCGACGGAACGCCGACCTACATCATGGTCCTCAAAGATAACGCAGGCCTGGTCAAAATGTATGCCTGCGTCAATGTTGAACAATATAATATTGTAGCCACTGCGCCCAAGCAGGCAGACTGTATCGCCCGCTACAAAGCCCTGATGAAGGGAGATATCTCCGGCGAAGAAGCCAACTCCGATCAGAGCACTGTCACCGGAACAGACCCTGTTAATACCGAAGGCTGGGAGAAAAAGACCATCCCTGTGAAACGCATGGTTGAGATTGTCAAAAACGGAAATACCTATCTGTATATTTCCGATGAGAACAACACGATTTACTCAGCCAGATATGAGAATGTTATTGAAATGATGCTGGTCAGCGAAGGAGATACCATCACAATCCTGACGGACGGAGAAAGCTTCGCTTATCCGGCAAAGTAAAATAGTTGCATTATTACAGAGGAAATAAAAAAAAATAACGCCGACAGGCTGCGTGAGCAGTCTGTCGGCGTTTCAAAATATCAAAATTTCAATATTTCAATATTTCAAAATATCAATCATTCTTCGTCAGTGCCCGTATCCTCCGCCGGACCGGTCCCCTCTTCAGCCGGCTGGTCTGTCCAGCGGTTTCGCACAAAAGCCATGATATCTTTCCAGCAGTTCTCCCGGCTGGCGTCACAGTCCGCACGGTTGGTCCTTTCGATTCGGAACATGGAAGCTGATACCGGCCTCGCCGGCGTTACATAGTTGCTGAGGATTTCATAATTATGGTGGCTGTAGGCATATGCGAAGTTGTTCTTATGAAGACGATTCATGATCTGCCTGCAGATCCATTTGGAGGGCGCGATGACATCCCGGCCGCCCGACAGCAGCAGGATGGGGCCCTGAATATTTTCTACCATAATCTCCGCTTCCGGATGACCGGGATTTTTGAAGATTTCCTTATAATAAAACGTTGTGTCCGGCTCCCGTTTCAGAAGCAGGCTGCGCAGCATTCTTGATGAATACTTGCCGGCCTCTTTTTTATTGATTGCAAGATAAGGTACCGCAATTCCCTTATACGTGAAAGGAGCTCTGTCCGTCAAATGCACAGCTCTCTTGAAGCTGAGGGAATTGGCCAGGATATGGACAGGACTGGCAGCAATGACACAGCCGATCTCCGGCAGCAGGCTGGCACAGAGCAGGGCATATTCCGCTCCCAGAGACATGCCCCAGACACCTGGCTGCAGACCTTTCTGACGGATCAGCCATCTGCAGGCACTCTGCATATATTCCACGGGAATCATACAGGCATCATCAGGCGTTCCCTCTGTATTCCAATAACCGAGAGCAAGCGCCGGCATACCTTCCATACAGAATTTCTCTGCTACGGCCTGAGCATGAGAAAAACTCCCTTCATTACCTGAGCAAATGACCATGGCTTTGCCGGGAAAAGCAGATGTTTCAGGTTCATAAAAAGCG
Organism: uncultured Lachnospiraceae bacterium; assembly: GCA_902789735.1. Taxonomy (GTDB): domain Bacteria; phylum Bacillota; class Clostridia; order Lachnospirales; family Lachnospiraceae; genus CAG-791. The sequence goes on along the minus strand of CADAOZ010000001.1, from coordinate 2,922 downwards.
CCGTAAAAACCATCGTCATGTGTCAGAAACCGGACCGACGGTTCCATCTGTGTTTTTGATTTCATCTTATCATTGACAAGTTTTCTCAGGGGTTCTCTTCCCCCTGTTCCTACCATTTCTTTCAGCGAAAGTTTGCGTCCCTGTTCCCTTTTCTGATCCATTTTCTCTCTCCCGTTTTATCGATCAACTCCGGACCGCCATGGATCCGGATTTTATATGCAGCAAAAAACAGGCTGTATTTCATCCTATCCCTATTTTACTCTAATTATCCCTATCAAAAAATACCGAACCTGCATTTTCCGGTCAGAAGTTTTGACGCACTAATCATTTGTATAAGTCATAATGCACATATATTTTACGTATGTTTTTGCACATTTTTCAGTTTTTGACAGGTCAAATACAGCGTTTCTATATATGTAAAAATTCACTCTTATGTTATCATAGATGTATATATTTTTTTCTGTCGTTTCAATCAGGAGCCTGTTGATTACTTCACGAATGAGGTGAAACAATGAAAAGAAATATAAACCGGGACAAACTGGTATGCGGAGTCTTATCACTTATTCTGGCAGCCGGCATGACACAGGGCTGCGCATCTCCGCATGTGAGTGATCAGCCCAATAATCAGAACACCCATGAGACGGGGGAGGAGCAGACTCCCTCTTATTCTTATGAGGATAATGATGTGGATGGTGGCGGTCCCGCGCCGGCAGAATCCAATTCGGAGGCCGGAGCCGGTAAGAAAAAGGCCCCGGAGGAAGAAAAAGCAGCGGCTGCTTCTACAAAAGACAAAACCGGTCAGGAAAAAGATGACTCCGATACATCTTCCGGTGATGAAAAAACGAAGACAGATAATAAAGAAGATAATAAGACAGAAAATAAGAAAAGGCCCTCTTCCGGAGAAAAGATTGAAGCTGCAAGACCAGACCCCTCTGATAAAGATAAAAAAGAAAAAGACGATGCAGATATAACCGATCCGGATACAGACGATTCGGATGAGGCATACAACGATCCGGACGATACAGACTGGCAGGAAGACGAAGAGTATGATGATACAGAGGAGGACATAGAAGGCCGGGAATATTACGATTCTGACTCTTCTGCTGAATATGAGACTGCCGATGAAGAGGATTACATCGAGGAGGACTATACCGGAGAGGATTCCGCCGGAGAAATAACAGATGATATAGCGGAAGACGGCACTGAAGCAGCAGATCCGGAAGAAATAGCGGACGCCGAAAAAGAACCTGTAAAAGAAGCTGCCACGGAGGATGCTTCCCTGGGCGAAGTACAGGTCATGCCGGAAGACACTCCGGAAGAGCCTGTTTACGATATACTATCCTATATCAGCTCTATAGAGTCTGTTGAGAGTCTGGTCGGCCTTCTGGATATGTATGAAGCAGAGCCGCGGATGCTGGGAGAATATGAAGACGTAAAAGCTTTTGAAAAGGATTCCCTGCACATTGAATTCTCCTACAGCGGATCACGCATTTACATCTCCAATGACGGTAATATACTTCCCAACATCGTCAATGTGACTGCAGGCAGTTCTCTTCTGGGAGAAGATTACAACAGCCTGGGTACCTTCCTGGAAGCTCAGGGCTGGACTCCCGAAGCTTCTGAAATCGATCCTTCGGAGCCTGTCAATGCAGCCGTCTACAGCTATTCCATAAACGGCATGGATTTGATTTTTACCATCTATTTCGGAGAAGATAACAAGATCAATAACTGGACCATCGACAACCTGCAGCAATAATAATGATATTATTCAACAGCCCCGGATTATACAATCCGGGGCTGTTTTTTCGTGAACCAGCGTCATGTGAACCGGGCGTCACATGAACCGGGCGTCAGACTTCTGGTTCACCTGAGACTTCTGGTTCACCTGACTTGTGATTCATCGCGGCTGTCGGCGGTGGTCAGTGACAGAAAAAGGGCGTAAAAAAACCTGAAAGCTGCTTCTAAGTGCATTCTTTCAGGAAAACTGTCCGTTTATTATAGGAAAAACAAATAAGGCATTTAAGTGCCCAGAACCGGAATCGAACCAGTGACACGAGGATTTTCAGTCCTCTGCTCTACCAACTGAGCTATCTGGGCAATCGGACTTGAAGCTCGCATGACACTGTAGATACGGTTTTCTGTGTCACAACAAGGGTATTTTACCTTGCTTCAGTCCAAATGTCAATACCTTGAAACAAATTTTTTAATTTCTTATTCGTCCCTTACCAATTCGCGGGTTTCTTTCGAAGGGTCAGCTCTCCATCCCAGGTGCTTGCCAAGAGCTCTGACCGCGTCCCCAGGTAGGAATTGATTGCTTCCTGAAACTCTGCCGCTTCCTTCTCATAGTCCTTCGCCGTCTCAGAATTTATGGTTCTTTCCTCTAAGATTTGCTCTTCTCCCTTCTGGTTCAGCCAAAAGACCTTATAATATCCATACATGGTTCCCTGCGAATTCTCGATCGGGCAATATCTCATAAGATAAACGAGACCCTGCTGCTTGATAATATAATACTTTCCCCATCCCTGATGAGGCAACGCCAGAAAATCCTCCCAGAGGAATAAGCCGAAATTATCTCTGGCATCTATGGTAAGAAACGCCTGATGATCCTCCTCAATGGCTGCATAATCCACGGTAATGCTATCAAGATAGCCGTCATGTGTAATGTCACAGGTGATCACGTTCCTGCCATCCTGCAAATCAACAGAATAGCTAGAAGCCTGACTCATCCTCTGCTGCCATTCCATATAAATTTCAAAGCGCTTCCGTAGGGAAGTAAGGCTTTCTCGCAAGTTGTCCATGCCTGTGCAAGGAACATATTCATAGGTCACGTTGATCGGGGAAATGGAGCTCGTCTGCGCAAAAGCGATCTCACTGTTGACATAGTCGGCTAATTCGTTCCAAATCTCCCATGCCTCGAAAGTT